>JAXWVI010000130.1:0-2384 GCA_037245165.1 bacterium | reverse complement strand
GTTACATTAATTCCGGTGTAATGCTTATGAATATGAATATGATACGGGAGAATGGACTTTTGGAAAAATGTCGTGAACAATGCATAAGAAAGGAAATGTTTATGCCTGACCAGACGGCTATTAATACATTTGCAACAAGAGTCAATCTGTGTGGACACAGGTTTAATGACCAGAGGCGACTGCATGGCAACACTGTTTTTCAGCATTTTACAACTACGTTCCGTGTATTTCCGGTAATAAGAACTGTTGCGGTCAAACCGTGGGAGATTGACAAAATGCATAATGTACTTGGGCTTCATGAATATGATGCACTTCTTGAATCTTATAACAGAGAATATGAGGAATACAAGGCCGTTTCGCGTATTCCGGTGGTTTTCTCTATTAATGAAAAGTATGCACCGTATCTGGCTGTGTGTCTTAAATCTCTGGCTGTACATGTGGCTGTGGATGAGCGTTACCGCATTATTGTTATGTGCGATAATGTGAAGAATATTACTATGATTCAGCTTCGCAATGTAATAAAGGACTATGAAAACATAGACATTGAATTCGTTGATATAAGAAAGAAAATGCATGAATTTTCAGAAAGCTTTGGACAGACCGTTACAGACAGGCAGGAAAACAGGCTTTATTCAGGCGAGTTTACGTTGACAATATATTTCAGGTTATTTATTGCAGAGCTTTTTCCTGAATTAGATAAGGCTGTATATATTGATTCGGACACGGTAATAAATGATGACATTGCAAAGCTTTATTCGGTTGACATGGGCGATGCAATGTTTGGCGCAGTAAGAGATACATTTGCAGGAAAGAATACTATACTGGCTCATTATATTGAAAATGTAGTGGGGATAGAACGAAATGAATACGTCAATTCGGGAGTGCTGGTTATGAATCTTGACAAAATGAGGCGTACTCATCTGGCAGACATATTCTTAAAACTTATGGCAGAGTATCATTTTGACAGCGTTGCACCCGATCAGGATTATATTAATGCCATCTGTGCAAAAGACATTTATTTTCTTGATAAGGAGTGGAATGTCATGCCCAATAAGGGCGGGGAGTATATGGCAAGACCGAAGCTGATACATTTTAACCTGTTTGACAAGCCGTGGCATTACAGTGAGATTCCGTATGAGGAGTATTTCTGGCAGTATGCAGCGGAGTCAGGCTTTTATCCGCTGCTGATTAAACAGCGTGAGCAGTATGGGGACAGTGAAAGGAGTGCTGACCGTGAGAATTTAAAGAAGCTTCTTGCAAGGGCAGAGAATATTGCAGACGGCGACGGCGTTAAGTTTTCTGATGTTGTGGGAAACAGATTTGTTGAGAACAGTGATTTTGTAAGAGATAGTGATTTCGTGAGGGATAGCAGTGATGCTGTAAAATGAGTGGTTTCGGAGGATATATGATTGGTGACAGGGAGCAGGTCTATGAAAATATCAAGACGGCTGTAAGCCTTAATCAGTTGAATTCAAAGGTTGAGCCGGGAGATCCAAAGCTGTTACGTGAAGATAAAGAAGCATTGTTAAGACATTATATTGATTATAGGACAGCATATGGTTTTTGCGTGAAAAAGTATATAGCAGAAGCCATATTTTATGCAGGAACTTCGGCAGTCGGACTTATAACACAAGTCAGTGGACTTGAGAATCTTTCAGGAGTTAAAGGTCCTGCGATTGTAACAAGCAATCATTTAAGCTCTTTAGATCCTGCAATTGTCAGGTTTGCCATGAGAAAGGCAGGATTTACACGCATAAGTATTGTTAATCAGGATTCTAACCTTGCAATGAAAGGATTTGTAGGGTATATGCAGAGGTATGCAGATACAATGCCCGTAAGCAGCCTGAAATGGTTTATGGAGACGGAATTCCCTAATCAGATTAAGAATGCGCTTGATAATAACAGACTTGTGCTTATATATCCTGAGCAGGAAATGTGGTTTAATTACAGAAAACCCCGCCCGTGCAAGAGAGGTGCATATCTGTATGCCGTAAAGTTTAATGTGCCAGTGATTTCACTGTTTGTTGAGCAGCTGGTTAAGAGTACACATTTGCACACATTCAAAGTGCATGTTCTTCCTGTAATATATCCGGACAGACAGCTTGATGAGAGAACAGCGAGTTTAAGGATGCAGCATACGGACTATGAGCAGAAATGCGCTGCATATGTCAAGGTATATGGAAAGAAGCTGACATATGATTTTGAAGACGGAGATATTGCGGGAAGATAGAAATATTTGAGAACAAAATTATTTGACGCGGGAAGAATAGAAGTGTATATATATTTGAAGAAATTGCAAAGATTGAGAGGAATATTTATGAAGATACAATCAGTGGCAGTACTTGGAGCAGGAGCAGTCGGCTCTTATGTTATATGGGGACTTT
>JAXWVI010000129.1:0-2438 GCA_037245165.1 bacterium | reverse complement strand
TTTTCCCGATACGGTGCTCGGCTATAAACGCCCTGGTGATGTACCTACGGACTTTCCATATAGTGAACACTTTCCGCAATTTATAGCTAAAGACGAAGTTATTTATACGCTGACAAACTTAATCATTCGTCAGCTGCTTAGTAACGACAAGTACATCAAAGCTTTACTAGAGTCAGGAGACAAAAAGCTAAAAGCCCTGATTGACGCCATAGATAACCGGCTAGCTAGCAACGACTTAGCTATAGTCACACCAGCGCATAACGGCTTGATGAGCACTGAGGATAAAAAGAAGCTTGACGGTATAGCTGACAGAGCTAACAACTATGTGCATCCGAACAGCGGGGTTAAGGCTGGCAGTTATAAGCAGGTGTCGGTTAATGCGCAAGGTCACGTCACGGGCGGATCTAATCCAAACACGCTGCAAGGCTACGGCATAATCGACGCAGCGCCCTTGGTGCACGGCAACCATGTACCGAAATTGGAATCCGCCAACAACTCCCGATTTTTGCGAAACGATAACACTTGGCAAACAGTAACACCGGGTAACATCGGTGCTCCTACAAGAGCGGGCACAGGTGCCAGCGGTACGTGGGATATTAACATCAAAGGTAAAGCTACTACAGCAGGTTCAGCTGATATTGCGGCTAATAGCGATAAATTAGACGGGTATCACTACCAAGACATAATTAATAAAATCGCTCAAATGATGCCATTTCCGGATTATGATAAGGCTTACGTATTAGAATCGTGGAACAAAGGTAATAGACAATTTACAGCACCAGGGAATGGCTGGATATACATATGGGACGGTAATAGAAATCAGGACATCGCTTCTAGACAATTAGTTGAGGATGTATATCCAGGGGTTACAGCTATAGGATTAGGACAATCCGCAATAACTGGTAATTTTAACAGTGATTATGGGGCAGCAACAGTACATGTAGGGGCTAAAATTATAGCAGTTTCGGTTGCTACGCAGTATAATGGTTACGCTTCTCCGATAATTCCGATAGCTAAAGGAACATCTTTCCAAGTTGCAAGTATAGAAGACGACGGCTGTCAAGTATGGTTTATACCTATAAAGGTTAGTACGGAGGTGACACAGTAAATGACAAATGAAGAACGAGATACACTCATTAATTCCATACTGCCGGACACGGTAAAAGGTCAGCAGCGTCCAGCTGAAAACCTTAATCCGGACATGCCTTATAGTACAGACTTTCCGCAGCTTATTAATAAAGACCCTGCCAGCGCAGACGTGTTTAATTTGATTAACCGTCAGCTGCTTAGTAACGACAAAAACTTAAATGACAGTAAAGCAGATAAAACGTATGTAGATAAAAAAATAGCAGATTTGGTAAACGGGGCACCGGAACAGCTTGACACGCTACAAGAACTATCTAAAGCACTTAATAATGACAAAGATTATGCAGCCACAGTTAATAACGCATTAGCGGAAAAACTTGGCAAGACCGAAAAAGCAGCAAGCGCGGTAACAGCTGATGACAGTGACAAATTAGACGGGCATCACTACCAAGACATAATTAATAAAATACCAACCCGAAGCAACTTGCCGCTTCAATATGAACAAAAAAAGGACGAAACTAATCAGAAAAATTACAACTATATCTATCCGGACAACGGATTCTCGGGTGGGAGCCCAGATTCCGCTACTAGAATAGAGTTGTACGGTCGTATGGGGTATTGGAATGCCGATGGTGCTAATTTAACACTGACTGGAGCTGATGATTCAAACGGATTTTTATTTAGACTTAGACCGATGTCGCAACAGGTTGATGATTCACCAGCGGTGATACCCGAACTGGTAGGTTCAATAGATTACTCGACCTCTGCTTATAAATACTCTAATCCTAAACTGACCTGGACTGATGACAAAGGCGTTATAGCCGACCTTGCGGGAGCAGGTATAGTATCGCAACAGTTAGGTCAAGACGCAAGCTATATTAAGTACGCGAATGGACTACTTGTGCAATTCGGTATGATGGAAGTACAGGGATACTCAGGAACTAAGATGTACCAGAAAACTTTGCCGATTAGCTTTACAAAAACATATAGTTTACAAGCAACACTTGGCTATCCTAATACTGACAGGGTATCATCAGTACAGGCAGAATCGGATTTAACGTACATAAAGCTATACGTTCATAACTTTATCAATGACTACAACCCACCAGTATACTATTGTAATTGGCTCATGATTGGTTCGTGGAAATAACGAAAGAAAGGGAAATAGCATGGAAGAAAATTTTATTCTCACCTACTTATGCAAATTCGATGAAAACGGAACCCGTGGTGAAACTTATGACACCGCAGGCATGAGTAAAGAAGAAAAGCAGTCAAAACTTGATAGCGGTTTTATCGAAATCACCGAAGAAGAATGGCACTACTTGGTAGGCAATAAAGGTCAAGGTGACAAC
>JAXWVI010000128.1:0-2640 GCA_037245165.1 bacterium | reverse complement strand
AAGCCGATTTTGAAAAAACAGCTGTTTCATACCAGCAACAGATGATCAATAAGATTTGGGTGCAGGCTGGCATGAAGGCGTTGGCAGAGATAGCAGACATCTATCTACGTATGACGAGCATTCACGACAGCAGCCTATTTGACGATAGCTTTGCAATGGACTTCATCAATTACGATGACAAAATTATCTATTGTGCTATGTACTTGTACGTCGGCTACATCAACGAGGCTACCAACTTCGCTGAAAGCCAAGGTGGCAGCGGTAGCGATACTAAAAACTGGGGACGTGAGAAGGACGAAGATGAGTTTGAATGGATAAGACGATGTTTGCAACAGGCGACAAAGATGATGAAGCCTATGAAGAGGAAAGGCTTGAGTAGATAAAATATTAAGGGAGGAGCGCATTTAGAACGCGCCCTCCCAAATTATTTTACAACTCGCAATGATCTTGCGAATCACTATCCTTAGTAACGACTTGAATAGTGAGACGAGTGTGAGCTATGCGAGCTGTGAGAACGACGAAAAGAATGAGAACTGTACGAATCGTAAATTTCAAGGGTATTCTAAAAGAACGTCCTCGCTTTCCATTATTATGAAGAGATGTTAGTTCCTATTTTACGAATGCAGTCTTTAGATAGTAGACTTTGGTGTCAGGATCAATGTGATAGTGGATATGCCATGTTCTTCCGCTGTCAGCAAAGATTGTAGAAGATTTAATATCAGAATTCTTATCAATCAATATGGCCTTCCCTATCATTAGGGGCAAATCCCACAAATTATTCAATTCGGATTCTCCGCTTCCTGATGATAATTTCATGCTGTTCCATGAACAGTGACGGAATGCATGCATAAGACCACCGTCAAAATCGTAACCATTCTTGTCATTAGGTAAGACATGTCGGAATAGGTCCAAACGAAAAAGTTTGTTACATAGCTTACCATCGCCATTTCGTAAGAGAAAATAACAGTAAGCATTATCTATTAGATATTGCTGATATTCATTGATAGTTCCAATTTTGTCGTATCCAGAAACACCATATAGTGCATCTATAACATCTTGGGCATCTTTCGTTCCGAACAAATTAGGACTGTTGTAAAGTGCTTGAGGTAAGAATTCTGTGAGATAACGATAAAATGGCAAGAAGGGAATCATGTACATTATCTGCTTATTGCCTATGTCAAAACTATAACAAATAGTTATTGCAGGCATCCAACCAAAAGCATTTGTATTTGGAAGGCTATACCTTGTATTTTTTTCTCGTTGATTTTCTCGATCAATATTTTCAGATCGATTTATCTCACAAACTCTATGTCGAAAAAACTCTTTGAGTTCTAAATATTCGTCTTTTGTTAGCATGTTAATTGCCCGATATAATTAGAAAGATGCGCCCTTACGAAAGCATTATTTGATAGTGACTTTTATATTTTTGTTACCAATCTTTACTATTGCGATACTGCCTGATTGTAAATTGGTATTAATATTGGCATACCCATTATGACTAATGGTTGAGCCAATTTGGAGTCCATTTACTTCATATACACTGATGATAGAGCCATCCTCTGCCCCAGAAATGTTTATCTGACCATTGGCTGTATGAATTAACACGGCATTGGCTCGAACTTGTTCAATGTTGTTGATAATACCCTCTGTTTTAGGAGCTACATCAATCCAACAAAGTGTAGCGCTAGCAACATCCGAATTTTCATACCCTTGTTTAACCGCATATACGTTGATAATGTAGGTTACACAGAGTTGCACTTCGTTGCTATTATGCGATGAAATGTCTGTGTCAGTTATAGTTGATCTGTATGTTACTCCATCAGTCTCACAGTTGAATAATAACTTGCCATTTGAGTAACTAATAGTTGGTCTAGCACATTTCTTTTCATTTTCATCGTTGTCCATTTCGTAAATATGAGAAAAATCCCCCCAACGAAAAGCAATATAGAATGCAGAATAGGTGCCTTTCGGAACAAATAGATTCCCAGCCAAGGTTGCTCGATTGAATTGTGATATTAAAGTAGGAGGCGTTTCACTATATACCTTTACATTATGTACTTTAGTTCCATTCCATTCTGCGTAATCATAGCTGGTAGAGCCAAAAAATGATGGGTCAAGTTCTTTATAAGTTCCAGGGATAATTACTTCTTGGATATTTGTGAAATCTCCAATAGAAGAATACTCTACATTAGGTTCTAAAACAAATTTATCTAGAGACAGCCAACCGCATGATTTGTATCCAAACTTTTTTAATGTAGACGGAGTCTTGATTTCTTTTATGTTTTTGCAGTAATTAAATGCTGAATTATAAATATACTCAACACCCTCAGGAATTTGAAAGATAGAATTAGCATAATTAGTAGGACAACGGTATAAAGTCTTCATATCGTGTGAATACAGGACTCTATCAACAACCTTAAAATACTGATTAGTTTCAGATATAATCAAATCAGTTATATACCATGATGGAATATCGCATTCTAATGATTCGAGACTTTCTGGCAATGTTATTGATTTAATATTTGTGTCAAAAAAAGCGTTGGTCTCTATCTTGGTAACTGTTTTTGGCATAATAAGAGTTTCTAATTTATACCCGTTGGCGGAATTAATTTAAGTTGATAAATATGAGTAAAAAGTTGC
>JAXWVI010000127.1:0-2684 GCA_037245165.1 bacterium | reverse complement strand
GGAGCCATGACACACCGACCAACAGGCGGTAGATCGACCAAGGCGGGCATTTATCCGCCCAATAACGGCCTTGCCCTGTCCAACGGGGAAAAGAGAACACGGCCAGAAAAATAGACGTCAGAAAACCAGCGAGGCAAACTATGCCGTAGGGGGAGTTGGCCAGTTGCGATACCCGATATAAGACGAGAGCTGGCCCCTGCCAGCGTGTGGGGTCGGTAATTGCGGTCAACTGAGGCATCACGACCGTGCCGATGACGTACAAAAACGCCACCAACACGCCTACCAGCACAGCAGGGTAGGCCAGCGCATTGACGACAGCACCTATGATTTTTCTCTTGGCCACAATGAGTTCGGAGGCCAGCATCAGCCCCTCGGGAAGATTGCCTCCTTTCTGGCTGGAACTTATCAGCAGGATTTCTTCCGCAGAGGCATAGCCGTACAGGGCATTTCCAATGTCTTTTCCGAGAGCCAGCCGATCCCGTATGTCGAGATAGCAACGCTCATGGAGGGACTTTCGAGCGCGGGCTTGCTTGGCAAAAAGCAACAGACTCTCATCAAGCGGCATGTTGTGCCGCTGCTGTGAGGCCAGCTTGCGCCAAAACCGTTCCCGCACCTTGGAGCTGAAAGAAAGCCGAGCTAGATACCGTTCGGCCCTTGCGGGGAGTCGGATCTCTGCGTTGAGATTGATCATGACGCCTCCTTCATAAGCTGAAGGTCATGATCTAAGGTCAATCCCATCCGTTCTTCTGCAAGTGCAGGATCAACTTCTCCAGCGGCGATCGTATGGCGTGCATGGGCAACATGCGTCATGCCGCCCATCTCCGCTATCCAGAAACGTGTGGCTGCACGCAAATCATTTCGCTTTATGCGTGTAATCAAATCATTATTGACCGGAATAACTTCAGCGGCCACTTTAAGTCCGACAATTCCCATACCCGAACAGCTTGAGCAGCCAGCTCTATTTCGCACAAAAATATTGTCAATCTCGCCGTGCTGATATGCCTTTTGGAGACGGTTCCAGAGTTGTTCTGAAATCGCTTTTGGATTTTTGACGAGGGGTTGTTTACACTCGGGACACAGAATCGGCATGAGACGTTGATACACAAGGCCGTTGAGCACACCGTCATTACAAATCGAGCTCATCGAAATACCCATCTCACGCAACCGAGCGATGATGCCGATTGCGCTAGATGCATGAAGAGTCGACCAGATAGTGTGACCAGTAATGGCTGCACTGATTGCGGCCTGTGCCACTTCCGGATATCTGATTTCACCAACCATCCCCACATCGAGATCAGAACGCAGAAGTCCAGCTAATGCGTCTAAAATCACCTTTAGCCTTTCTCCTTCAGTCGAACATTTTGAAATAAATAGAGCTTGCTTGACGCCACGCATGGCGTATTCAGGCGGATCTTCCATCGACCAATAGTTTTTCGTAGGACAATATTCCGCCATTGCCTCCATGACATTTTTCAACAAGGTAGATTTTCCATGCCCTGTTGCACCAGCAATTATGGTTAACCCCGAACGCTCTGTTAGCCATTGGAGCATATCTTGTTGTTTCGAGGTAAAACCTAATGATGCGGCTCGTTCTTTCAGAGGGCCATGAGCAGATGTTGCATCGCAGAGCAGTCGCATGGCGACAGAAACACCAGGTTCGGGAATTAAGGGACTCTGAATAGGTTCAGAGTGAAGACGAACAGCAAAAAGACCATCTGGAAGAAATTTTCTATCTGCAATACGACCGTCATACCGAGAATATCTGCTAAAATTTGATTCTGTTTGAGAAATATACGACTGGAATAGCCCCGTAATCAGTTCAAGACCTTCCTGTCCGTTGAGCGTTTTGTAGTCTCCCAAAAGTCCGAGCTTGCGAAAGGCTATGGTTGTGTACGGTCCATAGTAGGTGATATGAATATCACTTACTTTTTGCTGTTGCGCTGTATGCAATAGATCAATGATGGATTCAATAACCGCATTCTCACGCTGCGAATCCTGTGTCGCAAAACGGATACCGAACCTGCTTTCAAAATCTTTAGGCGTGTACCAGCGACATGGAACAATTCTTCCTAATCTTTTAGCTGTTTGGCTGAACAGTAGATCAAGTTCAATATTGCCTTTCAGTTCCGCTGACGCATGAAACGAGTCGTCACGCCAAATAAGACGCTCAGAAAGAGAAAGAGGTACGGTGGGGACGAACGTATCCATAATTATTTCCACGGAATGGCTGAACCATTCAGGATGACTTGATCACGGGTGATGCTTTGGATTTTTCCGAAGCCGGAAATGGCATCGCCAACACGCACAGTGTGCGTCCCGGATTTTGTGCGGAGCGTGGCGCTGAGCACGCCACCAGCCCCCCGCACGGACAGCACAACAATTCGAGGAGAACTGGAGGGCTGCTCTCCCGCAGGTTGGCTCGGTAAATTGGGAAGAGCCGGAAGTGCGACAGGAGCAACGGTAGGACTCATTTCTTGTTGAAGTTTTTGAATTTTTGCATCTACCTGTGCAAATTCGAGTTTGGCTTTATTGATTTCTGTCCCGGCCTGGATGCCTGTCAAAGTTGCGAGATTGCCGGAATACACGGTACGCGGTGTGATTTCGGTAATCGGCTGCACAGGGATTCCGGACTCAGGAGATTGAGCAAAACGCACCGCATAAAACGGAGGCTCAATCTGCTCAAT
>JAXWVI010000126.1:0-1745 GCA_037245165.1 bacterium | reverse complement strand
ATAGAACCATAAAGAACAAGACAACACCCCGGAGGCCGACAGGCCGGAGGGGCACCGGCCCCGCCGACCCCCACCACCGCAAAAAGATTTTAGGAGGAACACGAAATGAAAAAGAGTTTTTTTGATACGATCCCCGGCGTCGTCCGCCTGGACTCCCGCGTTGCTATCTACGTGCCCAGCACCACCGACACCGACCACCCCACCGACAACCGGCGCCAGGTGGAGGAAGTCGCCGCGAAGCTGTCCGCCATGTTTGGCGGAGCCACCGCCACCGAGGCCCGCGGCTACTGGGTGAGCCAGTCCGCCGGACTCGTTGGCGAGGCCGTCACCATCGTTTACAGCAACGCGGCAGCGGAGGACATCGAGCGCCACGGCGCCGAGATCGTCGCCATCTGCCAGAAGATCAAACGCGAGATGAAACAAGAGGCCGTCAGCCTTGAGATCAACGGCGAACTGTTTCTTGTGTGATCTCCGCCGCCCCCTATACCATACACCACAGCCCGCAGGGAAGCCCCCGCGGGCTTTTCTCGTGCCCTCTGAGCAATACCGCCCAGCACCGCACCGCAGACCCACGCCGCGCAGCCGCTTGCATCCTACGCCGCCCAAGGCGGCTATTTTTAACCCCTATGCGCGCGGGCGCGTTTATTGCGGGCGCGCTTGATTAGACTACCCTAAAACGTACCCCCGTAAAGCCCCGGACACTTTACCCGGATGAAGAAAAGAGCGGAGCACTCCCGCAGGCTCGGAAGCAATGGACAAGAGAAAAAGGGGAAGGGGTGGAGGAGTCACCCGCGGCGGTCTGTTCCGGCTGATTGCATCGGATCGGCCACCACGGCCACCGCTGACCATGCCAGACCGGGAACCGTCAGCGGACCAGCCGCCGACCATCGGAGGACGGCCACCACCACCGGCACCGAGGGCCAGAGAACCGCCTGCGGCCCCGGCTCCCGCCGCCTTTCGTCAGGTTGCACAAGGGCGGCACTGGCTGTTGTTGCATTTACCACCAAAAAAGGCGGTAACTGTTGCCATAATTGCTTATTATGGCAACAGTTTAGGCATTTGCAACAGGTTTTGACCGTCCCCGAGGCCCGCCCAGCGGCCCCCGTTCCGCTCCAATGGCACCGGCTGACCAGCTGACCAGCTGACCACGGCCCCGGCTGGGTGGGGGGTGGTTTACAGACCTGGCCACCGGATCGGCGCAGAATCTCTCCACAACTCTTCCCCCTCCCCCCATGTTCTCTCACCCGTGTCCTTTTCTTCCCCCTTTAAGGGGGGTAGTTTAGAAAACCGGGGGCAAAAAACGGAAAAGTCAAAAAGGGGTCCAAAAAAAATTTTATAAAAACGCTTCGCTTATGTGGGGAATACGTACTTAGGTTGCGCGGCGCGGGCGGGGCGCAGGCGGTCGGTAGGTGACGTGCTGGTAGGCGGTAGGTGAAACGTGTGTGCAAAAACCCTATTGGAGGGGGTTGCTATGCTAAAGATAGGAGAACTTTGGTGAAGCCATGGCAATGGAGGTGAGCGTGAATGCCAAGCGGGAGTTCTGAGCGCTGTGTGTCATTGTTTGAGTTTTGGGGAGACAAGAGCCAGTATGCGGCGTGGCTGCAAGGGGAGTTTGCTGAAGAAGCGGATTTCCATGCCCATACGCTAAACGCCTTGCGGGTGGCGATGGACGAAGAACTGACGGATACACAGAGGAAGTATATGGAAATGTTTTTCGTCTATGGCATGAGCATGAAGGATATTGG
>JAXWVI010000125.1:0-2916 GCA_037245165.1 bacterium | reverse complement strand
AACCTGATGGGCATCCTGGAGCCAAACGAAGTCCGGGTGGAACTCACCGGCGAGGCCGCCGTCCGCCGGGCGCTGGCGGAGCCCATCGGCACGCCCCGGCTAAGGGATAACGTCCATCCCGGCGAAAAGATTGCCATCGTTACCAGCGACATCACCCGCCCCATGCCCACCTGGAACGTGATGCCTGCTCTGCTGGACGAGTTGTATGATGCCGGCGCCGTACCGGAGGACATCACCCTGGTGTTTGCCTTGGGCAGCCACCGGGGCCACACGGAGGAGGAACAGGCCCATCTGGCCGGAGCACGGGCCTGGCGAGAGATCACCTGCGTGGACCTGAACTTGGAAGATTGCGTCCATATCGGGACCACCTCCCGGGGCACCCCGGTGGACATTGACCGCCGGGTGGCGGAGGCGGATCGGCGCATCTGCCTGGGCAACATTGAGTACCATTATTTTGCCGGCTACTCCGGCGGCGCCAAGGCCATCATGCCTGGCGTCTCCACCCGGGCGGCCATCCAGGCCAACCACAGCCGGATGGTGGAAGATGCCGCCTGCGCCGGAAAGCTGGAGGGCAACCCCGTCCGGGAGGATATTGAGGAGGCCGCTGCCATGGTGGAGGTGGACTTCATCGTGAACGTGGTGCTGGACGCCCACAAGGAGATCATCAAGGCCGTGGCCGGAGACCTGGTGGCAGCCCACCGGGAGGGCTGCGCCTTCCTGGATACCTTGTACCGCAAGGCGATCCCCGCCCGGGCGGATATCGTACTGGTGTCCCAGGGCGGAGCGCCCAAGGACCTGAACCTGTATCAGACCCAGAAAGCCCTGGACAACGCCAAGCATGCGGTAAAAAAAGGCGGCGTCGTGGTGCTGGTGGGCTCCTGCAAGGAGGGCCTGGGAGAGAAGACCTTCGAGGAGTGGATGACCACTGCCCCTACCGCCCATTCTTTGATCGAACGCATCCAGCGGGAATTCCGGCTGGGCGGCCACAAAGCCGCCGCTATCGCTATGGTGCTGGAAAACGCGGATATTTATCTGGTGTCCGATCTGGAGGACACTCTGGTGGAACGGCTGTTCATGAAGCCCTTCCACAGCGTCCAGGCCGCCTACGACGCGGCTATCCGGAAATGTGGAGAACATGCCACTGTTCTCTCCATGCCCTACGGCGGCTCCACGCTGCCCTGGGTCCATGAGTGATTTCCTCAGAAAGACAAATACATACACAGGAGGAAAAAGGAAATGGATTACGCGAAAGAATCCCTGCGGCTGCACTATGAATGGAAGGGCAAGCTGGAGGTGATGCCCCGGGCGGCGGTGGACAGCAAGGATGCCCTGTCTCTGGCCTACACCCCCGGCGTGGCCCAACCCTGCTTGGAAATTCAGAAGGATATCAACAAGAGCTATGAGCTGACCCGCCGGTGGAACACCGTGGCGGTGGTCACCGATGGCACCGCCGTGCTGGGTCTGGGCGATATTGGCCCCGAGGCCGGCATGCCCGTGATGGAGGGCAAATGCGTCCTGTTTAAGGCCTTTGGCGATGTGGACGCGATCCCTCTGTGCGTGCGGAGCAAGGATGTGGACGAGATCGTCAACACTGTGGCTCTGCTGGCAGGGTCCTTCGGCGGCGTGAATCTGGAGGACATCGCCGCTCCCCGGTGCTTTGAGATTGAGCGAAAGCTGAAGGAGCGCTGCGACATCCCCATCTTCCACGACGACCAGCACGGCACCGCCGTCATCACCCTGGCGGGCCTGACCAACGCCCTGAAAGTTGTGGGCAAGAAGATGGACGAGATCAAAGTGGTCATGAACGGCGCCGGTGCCGCCGCCATCGCCATCTCCAAGCTGCTGCTCTCTGCGGGTGTGAAGGACCTGACTCTCTGCGACCGTAACGGTGCGGTGTACGAGGGACGCGGCAAGGGTATGAACCCCATCAAGGAGGAGATGGCCAAGGTGACGAATCTGGGCAAGAAGGCCGGTACCCTGGCGGATATGCTGGTGGGTGCCGACGTGTTTATCGGTGTCTCCGCCCCCGGCTCCGTCACCACCGAGATGGTAAAGACCATGAACCGGGATGCCATCATCTTCGCTTGCGCCAACCCCACGCCGGAGATCTTCCCCGACGACGCCAAGGCCGGCGGCGCGGCGGTGGTCTCCACAGGCCGCAGCGACTACCCCAACCAAATCAACAACGTCCTGGCCTTCCCCGGCATCTTCCGGGGCGCTTTGGACGCACGGGCCAGCGATATCAACGACGAGATGAAGATCGCCGCCGCTAACGCGCTGGCAAGTCTGATTTCCGATGAGGAGCTCAGCGCAGACTACATCATCCCCGCCGCCTTCGACCCTCGGGTGAAGGACGCCGTGGCCGCTGCCGTGAAGCAGGCCGCCTACGACTCCGGTGTGGCCCAGGTCTGAACTGCAAATAGGGAAGATGGGGGCGTTAGCCCCCCGCACCTCCCATTGCATCGTACGTATGGGTCTCGTATACGGCGCTATGTAATTGCAGATGTTACTGCATCCTACTCAGATAATAGGCAAGAGGATCGACCAGCCCCGGTCGGTCCTTTTGTGCTATGGCCAGAACTTTTGGGGACAGCAGATAATTTACCACATCTCCCCCGCACCTTCTGTACCACCCCAGGCGAGAATTGGCAACATTGAATATACTTTCGTCACTCAGGTTCGCATGGGTGTACTTGTTCAGCTTCATCAGGTTTCTGTATATCGTCCTCGGCTTCTTCCATTGTTTCAGGATGACTACTCGCACTTTGTGCCGCATCCATTGCGAGAACTTCTCAAGAAGTCCTTTCATGCTGCCAATTTGGAAGTAGTTTATCCATCCTCAGATGATCTGGTTAAGTTTGGTGAACGTCACGTTCAATAGACGCGCCACCGCGTTCTTCCGTCTGAGCCATTTCC
>JAXWVI010000124.1:0-7099 GCA_037245165.1 bacterium | reverse complement strand
GGAAGCCGAGAGAGCGCGGAGACGGCAAGCAGAACGAGAAGCTCTTGAAAAACAATACGGGCAAGCCGTGTGTATGCTCGTCTGTCCGCAGTCTTTATCCGCCGCCCGTAGCCGTACTGAGTACGGACGATATCTGGACAGGCTACAGGCCGCCACGTCAGAGCAACGCGCCGAGATGGTGAAGGAGTTACGTCATGCGGAGCAACGCTATGAGGCTCAGGAGCTTTTCTATTCATGGGCGAAACTGGTAAGCCGTGATACCTCCATCAGTGGCAGGCAGAAAGTGAGGGATACCATGCTCAAAGAGTGGGACAGCGCTACGCCGGAGCGCCGGGAGCGAATGGAGCAGGAGGCCAGAGAGTACGTCCGAACGCATGAACGCCAGAGAAGCGGTATGTCGATGGGGAGGTAGCACATGGAAGAAAAACTTTTTGAGCTGATGGCTCAGGCCGAGGATTTGCAGAACCATGCCGCCAAGCTCCAAAATGAGGCTCAGGAGGCGTTTTCAGCTCTTCCCCTTGCCGTTGAGCAGGCCGGACAAAAAATACGCTCTACGGGGCTGCTAGGGGCTTTGTTCGTGTTGGCTGTGGGGGTGGTAGGTGCTGCCGTTGCTGTGGCTGGCGTTTGGTGGAGTACGTCGAGCCTTCGGGATGAGGCCGCAAAGCTTCGGGCCGAGGTTACGTTCCTAGAGGCAAAGGCAAATGAATTCAGTAGGAAAGCCGGGAACGCCGTTCTTTCCTACTGTGGAGAACAAGGACGCATTTGTATCCGCGTGGATGAAAGGGCTGGACGTTATGGAAAGACACAAAATGGGGAGCTATTCATGATAATTTATGGCTATTAAAATCATAAGCTCCTCTTAAAGTAGTAGTCATGATTTATATTACAAGCCAATCACTCATGGGTTTACATATTAGCCGTGCATTATTGTATGCCATTTGAAGTGTTAAACATGTGTGTCCTATATAAAAGTCATTTTGTATAGATACAGCAAGGGCAATATCTGGAGTTTCCCTCCCAGTTAACCTTAAAGGTATTAAGTATTGAAGTCTTTCTTCATAAAATTGAAATATTGCAGTTCTATAATTTTGTGCAATACGCATTTTTGCATCTTCAATAGCACCTAGAAATAGAATTTTTAGAAATGGTTTATCACGTATTGATAGAGGTATTCTATTAATATTGTCTTCTGTTTCATCAAGTATATGTTTAATGTTTACACGAAGCTCTTTATTTATATTGTATATATGCTCATCATTAATTGTTATATATTCTGCACGCGCAGGAAGATTTATAAATGAAGAAAGGCTTATATCTGCCTTTTCTTTGATGCCTGATAAAAACCATGGTTGTCTTCCGATGTTTTTATTTTTAGAGAATAGAAAGTATATTTCATTGTTAGACTTTGAAAATAGTCCAGTATTTAAACATGCATATTCACCATCTATAGCAATTTTATTTTCTGATTTTAGCCTTTTGTATGTATGAAAAATATAATTTTTTAATACTTTATAGTCACCTTGTGCTGGGTCAAAAGACCATGGCTCATCTTGAGCTAAAGATGCTAGATACTGCACAGTGCCGTCAAAGTTAGGGGCATAGGCAAAATCAAAAAAATTATCATACTGGCACATTGGTGTGCTCTTCTTGACAAAAGTGGGTTCGTGTGACATTTTTTTGAAACTACGAAATTATTATTTTTCTTTCTATTTTTTGCAAGCACATTATTTTCGGCTGGGCTAGGAAACTAGCCCTTATTTTTTGTTGTGTATTTCTTCGTAGAGCTAAGTGAGGACTTAAATTTGTGAAATGGGATAATGAATGTAGCATCATCTTCCCAAAGGGCGTTAAATTTGTGCGTTCCGGGCAAATCAAGGATGGCCGAGAGGCCATAGTTATCAAACCCTAGCTTGGTTTCCGGCGCAGTTCTTCACAGAAGCCGAACTGTCTGCATGCCTTGCAGACGATAGGCTTGTTATCCATCACGCTGCAATCTCCCTGTTTGGCTTTGGCGCATTCCAAGGCCCTCCGCATCCTCTGGGCTTGCAAGCGGCGGCGCTTGTCTTCCTTGGCATCCTCCTGCACCTCTTGCGCAAGGGCTTGCCGTTTGGCCGAAAAAATGAAGCGAATGGCCTCGACGCTTCGCCCGGCCTTTATGGGCTCCCACTCGAACCGGAAGGGGGTCTTTTCTGTAATATCCTTGTGGGCTTTTTCCAGTACATAAATACGAAGAGCTTTAAAGTTAGACCGAAAAGACGGCGGAGTGTTCAGCATTTGATGTAGTTTATCTATTTTTATGATTACTTCAGGCATATTGTTCCAAGATTTGAGAATTTCAAACAATCTTTGACTATAAATACTAGGAAGTCTAAGATAATCAATGAGATTGTATTTTGTAAAATTGTCTCGAAGATTGAGAAGACAATTTGCAATTAATGGATCTGATGTGTTAAAACGTGCCTCTATAATTCCTTTATGATATTCAATGCGTGAGAAGAAAGAAACAGTGATAAAAGCATGTTCTCCAGAAGGATCTCTAATTTCAAAATCTACACCAGATTTACGCAGCTCAGTACAAATATTTTTAATCTGTCGATAACTACCTCCTCCAAGGTCAGGCAAAACATCTTTTACGGCTATACGATAGATGCTTTTAAATTCAATGTCATTGTTATTGATGCAAGCTATGAGGCAAGCAAGAACTTTTGAGCCTTGTACACTATCAATGTCAATTTTGGAGCGCACAAGTTCATTGTGCTTCTTGACGATTTCGCCCGGCAAGGTTAGTTGCTGCGTACCCATTTTAGACCCCCTAACGGTCAGAGTGGTTAGGCCCTAAAAAATCTCGGAAATTTTTTAGGGCTGTTTTTTTAGTATGTTATAGCAATTTAGATAAAATGTAAATATTTCATCCAATAAAAAACGGGTTTTTTCTCCCAGCTAGACGGGTTTTTTCTCCCAGCTAGACGGGTTTTTTCTCCCATTTACGTCCAGATCTTGGCTTTTGGCGCTGATTTCCAGCCGCCTAAAAAGAAAAAAAGAAAAAAAGAAAAAAAAAGGAAAATTTTTAAATTTTCCTCAAAGGCACCCCCCTACGGGGGAATCGGTGCGGCTAGATTGCGCCTACCGGCGCGCCGCAAAAGGCACGCGACACAAGGGTTTGCACTCGTGGGCGGGGAATACTCCCGCCCACTCGATGCCAGGAACGGTCGCGCATAGGCTTTTTTGCGCCTACGGCGCTGCCTCCAAGGAAAAAGTAGGGCGAGACAGGGAGAAGGTCAAAAAATCACATCTGGCGCGTGGGAAACAAATTTGACGTGTTTTTAAACATGCGCTACATATAGCGCATAAAAGGAGATTCCCTATGTACGCTACTTCTCTCCGTCTCCCTGATGACATCGGCCACAGGCTGACAGAGCTTGCCGAGAGAACCGGACGCTCCAAGACTTTCTATATCCTCGAAGCAATCAGAGAACACCTTGATGACTTGGAAGATATCTACATTGCCGAGCAGCGATTAGCCGACCTTCGTGCTGGGCGGTCTCGCACGTACACCACAGAAGAAGTGAGAGCTGAACTTGGCTTGGACAATTGAAATCCAAAAGTCTGCCAAAAAAGAACTCGCGAAGCTGGACAAAACCGCAGCGGACAGAATTTTGCGATTCCTTGAGGAGCGAATCGCCACGGATAAAAATCCGCGACGATTCGGTGAAGGTTTAACGGAAAATTTGGCTGGCCTCTGGAAATACCGCATCGGAGATTTTCGAGTGATTGCTGAAATTCAGGAAGAAAGAATTGTCGTTCTCGTTGTTCGCATTGGTCATAGAAGCAAAGTCTATGGAGGACATTGACCCGAGCGCGTCACCCGCAGACAAACGGCATCTGCGAACGCTTCCACAAAACCCCTTGAGGGCAAACAGCTCTGGAAGGAAAAGGTCGGACAGCTCAACTAATCGGACAAGAGGAGATATCAAAACGGAGAGTGCTGTCAGATCAAGTCTAAACTACTACACCTTATAGGACTTTTTCAGGCTCGACTAGTTATTAATGGAGGATTATTATGTACAAAAGGATTGTTTTTGTATTTTTTTTATGTTGTATCATCCAAGGATGTTTTTCATATGATTTAATTCAATCAAAATATGATGTTTCTGGATCAAAGGAAACCTTAGTTACAGATAAACTTTATGAAGATCAATGTAGTCAATTGTCAAATTATATTGCTAAATATTGTATACAAGATTATAAAAAACATTTTAATGGTAATTCAGAGTTGGTACAATATACTAATTCATACTCGTACTATGCATATGCGAGAATGAATACGTTTTTATTTAGTCCTCATGTTCTTTTTTATAAAGAACCATATACTCGAATAGAAAGAAAAAAATTTGCGATCAGGGTTATTTCACAAGGAAAAATATATGCTGTTACCAGCAGTAAAACTGGCGATTACAATGAAGAATATGATGTTATTAATGAACAGGATTTAGAAAAGACTATATTGAAGCATATAAAATTTCAATCACCAAAACCTGATATGTCAATACAGACGTACCTATTTGATACAAATCAACTCTTTTCTGTAGAAAGAGGCACTGACACTAGTAATTTTGTATATAAAAAAATACCCGTAAGCGCTATTAACACAACTATGCAGTTGGGATATTATGATTTAATTACCCCTAATGATATGACTAGTGATTCTGTAGAACAAGCACATAAAGATAGCGAAACAGCTCTAACTTTGGCACTTTTAGGTATAGAAGATTTTATTATTAAAAATCCATTCTATTATCAAAAATCGGAAACATTATTTCGTGAATGGGCACAAAATGCTATAGTTGAAGAAATAAGCAAAGCAATGAATACACCTTATACGAATAATTTTGATTTTTATAGTAAATTTTCACAATTAAATACAGATGAACAATTTGAAGTAAAACAAAAAATATCACTATTTATTCGATAATAATGTTATATAGTGTCGTCAAATTATTGCAGCCCATAATGACATATATCTGATTTGGACGGAAGCAAGAAAAAAATCGCTTCTTTTTACATAACGGGTTGCAATTCCACGCCACCTTTTGAGATGTAAAAAGGCATTCTCAACAAGGTGGCGTACTTTATACAAATATCTGTCGTATTCTCGTTTCTTTTTACGAATTTTTTTCGGAGGAATTACAACTTTCATACCTCGTTGTGTAGTCTCTTCAACCACAGCGTCTGTGTCGAAAGCGGTGGCGCTCGCGACACTATAACGGCGCGCCGCAAAAGGCAGGAGGCACAAGGGCTTTCCCTCGTGGGCGGGGAATGCTCCCGCCCACTCGATGGCGGACAGCCTCACACATAGGCTTTTTTGCGCCTACGGCGCCGACTAGAGGGAAGAAAAGCAAAAAGGCAGGGGGAATACTCTTGAAGCCCAATCGAGCCTTAAAACGCCCTCGAAGATGTTTTAAAAGCATTTGACGCCATAGGGGAAAGGAATTAAAAAAGAGGGGCAGGGTCTAACACACCCTGCCCCATGGGGCACGTCCCCCGCGAATCACTAGGAAGTGTTTCACAAGTTTGCGCCCCGGTAGGATGCACGTCCTACCGGGGCGCGGCTGTTAGAAGTCCAACAAGTGGGCCGCTAGCGCCGCGAGAAGGCTGGCCAAAAATCCGGCCAGCACATCCCGGAGGAAGTGCTTCATGGGGATACCCTCCTTTCGGAGGACGGCCCCAAAAGCAAGCTATGTTATGCCCCAAAGAATTTCAAGACACACCACCGCCGCCCAGCCTTGAAAATCCTTCCAAAGCCCTCTGCAAGTTTCTGTCTTTGAGATGTTTTTTTGCAGATTCAACCAGTCTTTGCCGCCCTGTTTCATCTGCGCTCTTAAAAATCTCCTCTACCATGACTCCCCATGAGACAAGCTGACCCGTGCGTTTTTTTCTCTCGCTATCGGCAAGTTTGGCTTCTTCTTTTTGGAGTCTTGCCTTAAGCTGAGCGATACGCTGAAGTCGCTTTTCTTCAGTTGTAAGATGTTTTTTTTCTTCCATAATTCCCCTCAAGTTTGACAGAAATATATCCAAATGCTACGCCTATAGCAACAAAAGAAAAATACCGAAGGGCGCACTTACGAGTTACTTCGTAACTCTCGTGCGCTCTACCGAGGGCTAAGAAAAAATGGCAAGCTACCATTGCAGCATAAAGCCTGTAAGCCGTGGTAACGGAAGAAGCAGCACAGCAGCCGCAGCGTATCGGGCGGGGGTGTGTATCGCAGACGAAAGGACAGGCGAGGTACACGACTATACCCGCAAGAAGGGAGTGGACTATACCGAGCTTGTCTTGCCGGAAGGTGTGAGCTTTAACCGTGAGCAACTTTGGAACGCTGCCGAAAATGCCGAGAAACGGAAAGACGCACGGGTGGCCCGTGAGTTTGAGCTTGCCTTGCCAGCCGAGTTGACGCCGAAACAACGCAGGGAACTGGCAACAAATTTTGCAAAAAACCTTGTGGATAGGTACGGCGTTGCCGCTGATGTTGCCATCCATGAGCCGAGCCGGAAGGGCGACCAGCGGAATCACCATGCGCATATTCTCATCACAACCCGAAAAATATCCGTGCAGGGCTTGGGAGAGAAAACAGACCTAGAGCGCGAAGACAAGGCTCTACGAGCGCAAGGTAAGCCTTCAGGCCGTAAGCAGATAGAGGCATTACGGGCAGACTGGGCGACCAGGTGTAACCGCACCCTGGAACGTACCGGGCATGAAGCCCGCGTTAGCCATAAAAGCTTAGAGGCGCAAGGGATTAACCGCGAACCGACAAGTCACCTTGGGCCAGTGGTCACCGCGATGGAGCGCCGAGGCATCCAGACGGAACGCGGCAATCTTAACCGAGCCAAGACTGTTCAGGAGCAACAGGCGGAGAGAAAGGAGCTTGCCAGTCTGGAGCGGCAGCAACAAGGCATTCATGCCGCCCGACAGCGGTTCCACATGGAAAGAGCAGCCCGAGCAGCAGCCAAGGCAGAGGCCGAGGAAAAAGAACGCCAGAGGAAACAGCAGGAAGCCGAGAGAGCGCGGAGACGGCAAGCAGAACGAGAAGCTCTTGAAAAACAA
>JAXWVI010000123.1:0-2725 GCA_037245165.1 bacterium | reverse complement strand
ACACGGTCCGGGAGCTGCTGCGGGGCGGCTACGACAAGGTTTATGAGGCAGGCGCCGTCATTGCCGGCGGACATACCATTCATGGCGCTGGGCCCATTTACGGCCTGGCGGTCACCGGCTTCGGCCTGCTGGGCCACAGCTTTGAGATGGACCAGGGCAGCAGCTGCACCATCCATCTCACGGCAGATCAGGTTTCCTATCATCCGGAAACGCTGGAACTGGCGGATATGGGATTTCTGCCCGCCGGTGCCTACCGCAACCGCTCCTATGCAGAAAGCAGGCGTCACCTGCCGCCGGGAGATTCCCCGTCCTCTGATGGACCTGTTTTTCGATCCCCAGACCAGTGGCGGCCTGCTGATCGCCCTGCCGGAGACAGCGGCCCGGGACTGTCTTGCCCAGCTGCGGGATGCCATTCCCTCCGCCGCCTGCATCGGCTATGTCACCGCACGGGAGGACAGCTGGATCGTGCTGGAGTGACCCTCCGGAAAACTTGGGCTATACAGCAAAGCGCGCCGCTCCTTCCGGAGCGGCGCGCATCGGTTTTCTGAAGATTATCTCTGGACACGGCCGGAGGCGTTTCCGCCGGCCAGGGACTCCACTTCTGCCACAGACACGAGGTTGAAGTCATGCTCCAAGCTGTGCTTGAGGCAGGAAGCCGCCACAGCGAAGTTGATGGCCTTCTGATCGTCATAGTCGGAGAGCAGGGCATAAATCAGGCCGCCGCCGAAGCTGTCGCCGCCGCCCACGCGGTCCACAATGTGCACGCGGTAGGTGGGAGAGAAGCAAGCCTTGCTGTCGCTGTACAGCATACCGGCCCAATCGTTGTCAGAGGCGGAAATGCTGCCCCGGAGAGTGATGGCCACCTTCTTGAAACCAAACACATCCTTAGCGTCCTCCTCGTTGGCGATGCACACGTCCACATAGGGCATCAGGCCCGCCATGACCCGGCCGGCCTCTTCCCGGCTCCACAGCTTCTTGCGGTAGTTGAGGTCGCAGCTCACCCGCAGGCCCTGGGCCTTGGCCTGCTTGCAGGCCTCCAGGCAGATCTCGGGGAGCGCACCGCCCAGAGCGGGGGTAATGCCGGTGAAGTGGAACCAGTCGGCGCCCTCAAAAATCTTGGCCCAGTCGAAGTCCTCGGGCACGGCCTTGGCAATGGCGGAACCCGCCCGGTCATAAATCACCTTGGATGCTCTCTGAGACGCACCCTTTTCCACGAAGTACAGGCCCAGACGCTCTCCGCCCCGGACGATGGAGCGGGTATCCACGCCAAAGCGGCGCAGCTCGTTGACGACGCACTGGCCGATCTCATGGGGAGGAAGCTTTGTGACAAACGCCGCATCCATGCCGTAGTTGGCCAGGGACACCGCCACGTTGGCCTCGCCGCCGGCATAGGTCGCTTCAAATTTATCTGCCTGAACAAAACGGAGATAGCCCTCCGGATTCAGGCGCATCATAATCTCGCCAAAGGTAATGATTCGTTTCATGGTTCCAATCCTTTCTGATTCAGGCATTTTTTACAGCATCCAGCAGTTTGCGGGCCGTCTGGGTAATCTTATCGTACTCCCCGGCTTCAATCCACTTCTTGTTGGCCAGATTGCCGCCCACACCGGCGCCAACCATACCCGCATGCAGGAAGTCTGCCACGTTGTCCTCGTTGACGCCGCCGACAGCCAGCAGCTTTACGTGGCTGATGGGCGCCCGGATGGCCTTGACATAGGAAATGCCCAGATTTCCCGCCGGGAACAGCTTGACAAAGTCCGCTCCGGCCAGATGGGCGGTCATGACCTCCGTGGGAGTCATGGCACCGGGCAGGGACACCAGTCCCAGCTCCCGGGTCCGGTGGATCACATCCACGTTGACATCCGGAGAGATGATGTACTGTGCGCCGGCAGATGCCGCCAGCTCCACCAGCTCCGGCGTGGTGACCGTTCCGGCACCCACCATCATCTTTCCCGCATAGGCCTCGCCGATGGCCCGGATGGCCCCTGCCGTCGCCTGGAAGGATGCAGGATTCTTCTGGTCAAAGGTAATCTCCATCAGCCGAATGCCGCCTTCATACAGGGCCTTTGCCACCTTCATGCACTCTTCAGCACCCACGCCGCGCACAATGGCGATGATCTTCTCCTCCAGAATCTTCGCAATGACCTCTTCGCGCATAACGCTCCTCATTTTTCATAATACGAAAACATTTATCAAATTATGATATTATACTCTATTTATACAGCGTTTTGCACCCACTGTAATTTTGGACCTTTCCAAATTTTATCCATATCTTCTGGGCAATTTGATGATTGCAGGAAAACTAAATCTATGCTATTCTAGTGAAAATATCACATCGTGAAAAAGGAGAGTCTGCTTATGCGTTCCACCCCCGGTTCCGTACAATCCATAGACCGCGTTCTGGAGATTCTGGAGACCCTTTCCACCGCACCGCTCGGCATGTCTCTATCCGACCTCGCTGCAGCCACAGGGCTGCATATCAGCACCACCCACCGGTTGGTGAATGTTCTGACCGAGCACGGATATGCCCTCAAGGATTCCTCCAGCGGCAAATATCGCCTGACACTGCGGACTTTTGAAATTGGCAGCCGGGTTTCCAGCGTGTGGAACCTGCTCTCCGCGGCCAAACCCCACCTGGATGAGCTGGCCGCCACCTCACAGGAAGCGGTGCACCTGGTGGAGCGGGACGGCAACGGGATAGTGTACCTGTATAAGGCGGAACCTT
>JAXWVI010000122.1:0-3618 GCA_037245165.1 bacterium | reverse complement strand
CTGCTACTCAAAAAATAAAAAAACATACGAGACAACAATGTTATACAATATAAAAATAAGGCTATATAAGTTCTTAAAATATTAGAAGTAAGTTTATAATAAGTGACATGTCCATGTTCCTCATATTGTATTTTCCAATCACTGATATGATTCTCGAAACTACCACCTACTAGATGTTGGATACATGCTTGGGGAACAGAATGTACTTCCAAACCTTTACAATTAAGACGATAACATAATTCTGTTTCTTCATAATACATAAAAAACTTAGGAGAAAAACCGCCCAATTGATTAAACACACACTGAGGCATCATCAAATCAGCACCAGTGATATAACTAACAGGTATTGCTTTGTCGGTAAAATTATGCTCTCTATTGCATCCCCATAAAGTACGTGCTATATAATCATGCAGTAAGTTATTCAACTCCCATCGGATACCGGGGAACCAACGGCGAAACGAATGACATGGTTGAAGATCTATATTATATAGATTTCCGCCACAAGCACCAACAGACAAATGAGAATCTAAATATTGAGACAATATAGAAATAGCATCATTAAGCAAAATAGTATCTGGGTTCAAAAATAAAATATTTCGTCCTTTCGCAAGTTTAACTCCCTCATTATTAGCCCTTCCAAAACCCATATTTTCAGGTAAAGAAACACATTTTACTTTAGGATATTGTTGTTGTATATAAGTCGCAAAATCATCATTAGAATTATTGTCAACAACTATTATCTCATAACTAATTTTCCGTGTTAACCGTTGTATAGAATTCAAACATTTCAATATCAAGGACACAGTTTTATAATTCACTATTATAATAGAAACATCCATATTCATAAGTACATTTTACAAATGCAAAACAGTCTGTTATATTTTGATTTATTTTCTGTCATATATAATAAATAGACACATTATTTTCTCTTTTATTTGAAACATTATCAAAATCTATATTTTAAAGAATAAATTCTTAATTCGTTCTCCAACTAAAGATCTTATTATTATTTGCAATAACATCCACAAAATACCAGCTAATACCACCGCACATCCCACCCCTAGCAATTCATTATCAATCCATCGTCCACAGCCCAAACAAATTACTACACTAGGCAAAGAGAACAACACATTTTTTCCTATTGCCTTGATAGGAATCAAGATTAATTCTTGCGATAGCACATACCACACATACATTCCGGTCACCCCCATTTCTGAACACAGTAATACGACTGCTGAGCCCACGCTTTTCACAGAAGGAACCACCAGCAAATTAATCAACAAGCTGACAACCGCTCCTATGATTGATGCTATCAATAGTACCTTATCCTTCTTCATCGGCATCAATACCTGTATTGCCAATACCTGAGCCACACCTACGGCGAACGCCGCTGGCATGATAATCCGCATGGGTAATATCGCTCCCTCATAGCCGGGACCGGATAGGATATAAACAATCTGAGGGGCCATTATCATACTACAGAGGATCAAGGGGATGCAGCAAGTCGCCATCACAGAGAACGAACGATTCACCAATTCTTGGAAACGATCCTTCTCTCCATTCGCCAGCAAGGAACTCATCCGAGGCAACATGACATTCGTGAATGCGGTAAAAAAGCCCAAGATCACGGAGTACAACTTAAACGCTGTTGTATAATAACCTACCTCCGTGTTATTAGACACCAGTCCCAAATACATCACATTAAAGGTGAGATACATCGAGGTCATCAACGTATAAATACCCAATGTCACGTTCTGTTTAAGATACTTGAATAATTGAATATTATTCCATCTAACCCGTACGAATTTTCGAATATATAATTGATTGATAAGAGCGTTCAACACAACCACTCCTACCGTGAGTATAAAATAAAGTCGATAGTCTGACGTATCTCTTACGAATAGGAAAACACTGATTATATAAAGAACTTTTATAAGGATACTTCTCAACGTAATATACCGGAAATTCTCTACTCCCGTAAAAAACCATTCCACTAGAAATACGGTAAAAAGTATCTTTGCCGTTCCTATATAAAACAACTCGTCATATTGACACAGCTTAGGTATTGTAGATATACAAAGTAGATATATACCCAACGATACCAAGGTGAATAACAGATTCAAGGCTAACATGCTCGAATACACTTGATCTCTACGTTTCTTATCCTCTTTTACCGCCGCTATCTCTCGAACGCCTAGGAGCCCAACCCCCATTGTAGCGAACAATAAGAAATAATTCACCGTATTATCCACAAAATTAACCAAACCGATACGTTCAACACCTAGCACCCGAGCCACGTATGGAAACGTAATGAAATTAATCAAATAAGTGGAAAGAGTCAGTACGCTTTTATAAGCGAAGTTTTTCTTTATAGAAGGTTGCGACATGAGTAATAAGCACTTGATTTAGGACATACCCTTTAACTAAGGCACTTCGTAGTCTCCTTGACTGAGTGATGTTAAAAATTAATAGCCGCAAAAGGCGAAGCATTCCGAATAATTCTCCAAGTCGATTCCCTCTAAATCTTCAAGCTATTATCGAATACGCTATCCACCGTTTTATGGAAAACACTTTTGTCACCACCAAACGTGGCCATCGCAAATCCGATAAGAGCACCTTCTACGTAAACAGACTTCAACAGCTCCAAGGCATCATCTTCCTCCAGCCCTAACTGGATCAAAATATCCAATCTTTCTTTCATTCTCATTTCTTTTGCATTCATCACTTTATCTATCTTTTATTTCTAACTCTGCCTAATCCTTCCATACGATTCATTTCCACAAGCGAAATCAATCTCCCCTCGCATCACAAATCATAATTCATAAATTCTCTTTCTCCACCCTCTCCCGCACCTTCTCCGGAAGCCGATAGCTCAGTTCCAGTATCCGGCAGCGGGAGCATTGGAGTTTCCTTCGCTCGGCCTCACGTTCCCTCTCCGGGAAGTAAAAAGGGACCAGATGCAGGAAGATGGCGTAGACATGATCCACCGACTCCAGCCGCAGACTGCCGTCCGGACGGCTCGGGTTCAGCTTGGAGAGCGTGCGGCGGTTGATGCCTAGGAACCCCGAGGCTTCCCTCAGGGAGAAAAGACCCCAACGGTTCAAGATTATATGTACCTCTAAGGCCGCCACACGAATCCAAGGGTTGGGATCCGGGCTGGGTGGTTCGATCATTACGTCTCAAGAGGGAAAATCTCCCCATGGTGAAACGCTTAGACCTTGAAGAAATACTAATTTACATAAATAATCTCTTAAAATGGCGCACTCATGGGTGCACCACCCACAAATAAAGAGACCCTATCTTTACCGGCGATCCGAAGCGAAAGCCTAGGATCATCGAAGTTTAAACTCAAACTTAAAAACAACAACACGATGAAAGAATCCATCATGTCTTTTTTCAACGCCCCCATCACCAATCAGGTGCCGAACGGGGTTGTCAGTATCATCCAATTACATGCCTATATCAGCGCCAATGAATGGCTACGGGATCGGACCGAGCGCACACGTGCCGCACTTGACGACGAGAAGCGGTTCGCCTCCCTGAAACGTAGTCTCCTGCCCTATGTCACGCCCGCCGGGGTATTCTCCTACCGAAAGGAGGACCGGTTGCTTTTTCCCT
>JAXWVI010000121.1:0-2942 GCA_037245165.1 bacterium | reverse complement strand
CATCTCATACCATTTGGCCGCCGTGTGCCGGGTCACTCCGGCGCCTCTGGCGATGGCTCGGAAGCTGGTCACATCGGGGTGGAACCTCATGTACGTCCAGATCTTCTTCTGGGTTTTGGTGAGTTTATCCGGCGGAGTGACGCCCCGTGCTTTGTCCCGTAGGGCCTGCCGCTCTGTGTTCATCTGCTGGATCAGCACCTTCAGCTTTGCCTCGCATTCCTCCCGGGTGTGGGCGTAGACGCATTTGGAGTGTTTGGTGCCGTCCGGCCAGGTGGGGGAGTAGCGGCCTTCGAACAGGTGGTCATTGATCTGAGTGATGCACCCGGTGCCAGGCTTTCGGGTCTTTCTCAGCACCGGCTGGAAGTCTTCGACCGGACCCTGATCTTCCTGAGCGGATTCCTCCCGCACCTCGTTGCCCAGCCCCCGGTCGATCTTGGCCGCCGCATCGGTTTGCATATACCCAGTGACGTGGGTGTAGATGTCCAGGGTGGTGGCCGCAGACACGTGGCCCAGCATGGCGGAGAGGGTTTTCACATCCATGCCGTTTTCCAGGGACAGGGTGGCGAATGTGTGGCGTAAATCATGAAATCTAATTCTCTTACACCCGGCCCGCTCCAGAATGATCTGGAGACGCCGTCGCACCGCTCCCGGCGTCATGGGCACGTCCTCTTTGACCGGGGAGGGGAACATCCATCGGGAGTCCACCGTCTCCCGATACGCCCGCAGCACCTCCACCACGCCGGGTGGCAGGACCAGCCTGCGGATGGAGGCGCGTGTCTTGGGGACGCTCACCTGGAGCCGCCCCTTCACCTCGTAGACCTGCTTGTTCACGGTCAGGGCCCCGGTCCTGAAGTCCAGGTCGTCCCACTGGAGGGCCAGCAGTTCGCCCCGGCGCAGGCCGGTGCATAAGTCCAGAAGGAACAACTCAAAGTATCCCTCCGCCTGGGCCTGGATGAGGAACCGCTGGAGCTCCTCCCGGCCCAGTACCTGCATTTCTCGCCCCCGCTTGGGCGGCAGCTTGCAGCCCACCGCCGGGTTGGTGCGGATGAGCCCCTCCTGCACCGCCTTCTCCAGTGCGGACCGGCAGGCGGCGTGGAGACCGCGCACCATGGAGTCGGACAGGCCCTTGCCGAACTGCTCCGTGCGGATGAGCCGCCCGGCCGTTTTCATCCGGGCATAGAACTGCTGGAGGTCCTTCTGGGCCAGCTGGTTCAAGGGGATCTTCCCCAGCTCCGGGATGATATGCTGATAGATCTTCGCCTCATAGTTGGCCTGGGTGGTGGGACGGATCTGGGGCTTCACATAGTTCTGGTACCAGAAGTCCAGCCACTCCCCGAAGGGCATCTCCGGCCGGACCTTCTCCGTCTTGGAGCCGGTCATCGTCTCCCGGAGCTGTTTCAGTTTTTCCTGACACTCCCGTTTCGTTTTGGCCAGGACGTTTTTTGTCCTGGGCAGGCCCTTCTCGTCGTAGCCGATGACCACCCGGCCCTCCCAGCGGCCGTCGTTCCGCTGGCGGACGGAGCCCTCGCCCTTTTTACGTCGCTTACCCATGGCGGGCACCTCCCTCCGGCCTGTCTCTTTGCCACGGTTTCAGGTCTTCCCCCAGGAGATCTTCCAGAAAGCCGCCCACGATGTGGCTGGCCTCCTGCTGCATGTCCGGCGTCACGTGGGTGTAGGTGTCCAGGGTGAAGCTGGCGTTGGTGTGGCCCAGGATACCGGACAGGGTCTTGGCGTCCACGCCGCTGGTGAGGGCGTGGGTGGCAAAAGTGTGCCTTAAATCGTGGAATCGGATCGTAGGCAGCCCCGCCTCTCTTAAGATCCGCTTCATCCAGTAGTAGGCGGCGCTGGGGCGTACCGGCTTCTCCGGAGCCAGAGGTTCCGGGAAGATCCACTGGCTGACGGCGTGCTGTTTCCGCTCCCGCAGCCGCTGGACGGTACTGGGCGGCAGGCGGATGGTCCGCCGGCCCTGGCTGGTCTTCGTTTCGCCGATCTCCAGCTCTCCGGCCTTGGGGACGTTCACCGACCGGAGGATCTTCAGCGTCCCGGCCTTCTCGTCGAAGTCCTGCCACATGAGGCCGCAGATCTCGCCCCGGCGGAGACCGGTGGTCAGCTCCGTGTAGAAGAAGTCCCGCCAGATCTCGTTGCGCTCCACTGCAGCCAGAAATGTCTCCATCTGCTCCTTCGTGAGGATCTGCTTGGGACGATGGTTGGCCTTGGGCACCACGGCCCCGTCGGTGGGGTTCCGGGCGATCACATGGGCAGCCTCCGCGTCCTTCAGGCACCGGTGGAGCATGGCGTGGATGCGGAGCACCATGGTGTCCGACAGCTCATGCCCGTGTTCCGGGTGCTCGCGGACACGGCCCTCGTGTTTCAGCTTTCGGTACAGCTTCTGGATGTCCATGCGGGTCACCCGGGAGACGATCTTATTCCCCAGGTAGGGCTTGATGTAGCACCGGATGAACTGCTCATAACTCCGCAGGGTGTTGGGCCGCAGGGTGGCGGCGCCGTAGTCCTCCATCCACCGGTTCAGCCACTCGCCCAGAGTCATGCGGCTGTCCTCGGTGAGCTCCACGTCCTGAAAGGCCTCCAGATCCCGGTGGAGCTTGTCCAGCAGTTCCTTCTGGGTTTTCGCCAGGACATACCGGAAGATGGGCTCGCCGTTTTGCTTGTGGCCCACCACGATGCGGCCCTCCCAGCGGCCGTCCTCCCGCTTTCGGACCATGCCGTCGCCGGACGGCCTGCGTTTTGCCATAGGCTATTCCTCCTTATTTGGGTCGAGCAGACTGCCGTCGTCCTCGTCCAGGGCCTCCAGGATCATGCGTACTCCCAGGCGGAAACCCCAGGACGAAGTTCTCCAGGGCCATGGTGCTGCCGATCTCATTCTCCGCGTTGATGAGCCGGAGCAGCAATGTTTTTTCCCTGTCCTCCAGCAGGGCGGTGAG
>JAXWVI010000120.1:0-44467 GCA_037245165.1 bacterium | reverse complement strand
GCTCGTCGGCCATGATGATGGGGGGATGGGTGGCGATGGCCCGGGCGATGGCCACACGCTGCTGCTGGCCGCCGGACATTTCCGATGGCTTGTGCTTCCAGCGGTCGGCCATGGCCACCTTCTCCAGGGCCTCCATCACCAGCTCCTCCCGCTTCCACAGGGGGACCCCCTGGTAGATGAGGGGCAGCTCCACATTTTCATAGGCAGTGAGGGCGGGGATCAGGTTGTAGCCCTGGAAGATAAAGCCGATCTCCTTGTTCCGAATCCGGGCCAGCTGCCGGTCGGAGCGGTCGGTGACGTCGGTACCGTCCAGGATGTAGTCCCCGTAGGTGGGCACGTCCAGACAGCCCAGAATATTCATCAAGGTGGACTTGCCCGAGCCGGAGGCGCCGATGATGGCCACAAACTCCCCCCAGTCGATGTGCAGGGACACCCCGTCCAGGGCCCGGACCTCGCTCTCTTTGCCCTCGTTGTAGATTTTATAGATGTCTTTGATCTCAATGAGCATGGCGTCACCCCGCCTTAGCCGTAGGCCTGCTCGACCAGGAAGTTTACAAAGACCTCCTCGTCCCCGTTGAGGCCGCTCTTGATCTCCACATTGTAGTCGTCGTTGAGGCCGGTCTCCACCTTCACCGGGTAGAAGCCCTGGTCGGGAGAGGGGTACTTGGGCGTCTCGCCGGGCATGGTCTCGGGGATCTCCAGGTCCACGGCGTTTTCAGGCTTCTGGTCGGCGCGGATGAAGACCACCGAGTAGGTCTCCCCCTCAGAGCCGCTGACGTACTTCACGCTCTGCATGGGCACCATCATACAGTTGTCGGACTGGCTGGCCACGAAGGAGTAGTCCAGGTACATGCCCGCCAGCAGACTCCCGTCGGCATTGTCCACCGTCAGGGTGACGGGGTAGTTGGTCATGCCGTTGCTGCTCTCCGCCTTGCCCATATTGATGGAGGAGACGGTGCCGATGAAGATGTTGCCGTTCCAGTCCTTCAGCTCCACCTCCAGCCCGGGCTGGACGAAGGAGATGTTCCGGTCGTCCACGGTGATCTCCACCACCATGTTGGTGGTGTTGGAGATGGTGATGACGGTGTCGCCGCTCTTCACCTCGGCCCCGGGGGTCAGGGTGCAGGAGGTGACGGTACCGTTGATGGGGGAGACGGCGTGGAAGTTGTCAAACTCCTTCTGGGCGGTGTTCAGCTCCTCCTGCTTGGCTTTGATCTTGTCGTCGATGGTGTCCGAGCCTAAGTACAAAAGGGCCTCTCCGGCGGAGACGTTGGCATAGTCCATGAGATTGCCCAACCCGGTCACCGGGCCGTCGGCCTTGGCAGTGATGGTGCGGATCTCATAAAACTCCGTCTTGCCGTTCTGATAGGGGTAGATGTCGCTGCCGTCGGCGGCCTTGAGCACGGCGGAGGCGTCCATGTCGGCGGTGAGGGTGCCGGGGTTGTCAAAGACGATGACCGCCTCAAAGTGGACGGCCCCCTCGGGGGAGATGAAGCTGACCTTGTTGATCTTCTCCACCGTGCCGGGATAGGACTGCATCACCGCGGGGACGGACACCTGGACCGACTGGCCCACGGAGATCTCGTTTTCATAGGCGTAGCTGAAGTAGAGGGAGAGCTTCAGCTTCTTGTCGTTGACCAGGGTGGCCACCTCGGTCCCCTTGGCCACATCCTGGTCGGGCTGGAATTCCTTCACATTCTGGAGCTTGCCGGCGAAGGGGGCCCGGACGGTCAGATTATTGGCCTCCTCCAGCAGGGTCTTCATCTCGTTGTTCAGGTTGTCCAGCTTATCCTGGGCCTCCTTGCTGCTGATGGTGTACAGAGGCTGGCCGGCGGTGACCGTGTCTCCCGCCGTCACAAATACCTCCTCCACCGTGCCGCCGGCGGTGAGGGTGATGGCGGCCGACTCCTTGGCCATGGCGTTGCCGCTGCCGCTGACCTTGCTCTGGATGGAGCCGTAGGAGACGGGGGAGGTCTGAATCTCGCTGTTGACCTTCTGCTGCTTGGTCAAAAACCGATAGAGGAACACACCGCCCACGGCCAGGGCCGCCACCACAACCAGGGCGATAATCATATTTCGTGTCTTTCTGGGACTGCGCTTTTTGGCAGGGGGCTTTTTCGCCGGGGCGGCGGCGGGGGGCTGGGCGCCGGCGGGCGTCTCCTGCTGAGGTACCTTCACTTCCATTTCTGGCATTTTGACTTCCTCCTAAATTGATGGTCCGGCCCTCCCTTTTCCCAGGGAGCCGGCCCGGACTGACAGGATGATCCATCATCACCCATTATAGGGCAGTCCCCTTTCAAGAAGCAACCACCGGCTGGTTACAAATTGTTTAAGATTCTCTTAATTATCCCCTTAAAATTCTGAAGTTCGGGGCCCAATTCAAAATCTTCCACAAATATGTAAAGTATTTTTTGTGTAAAATGCCGGCGTGCTTCCCTGCGGCAGGGTGGGTTTTATCCATTTAGACGCAGAAGCCGGAGCAAGGTTCCGGCTTCTGGCAGTTTTTTCTAAATTTTTTCCATCTGGGCGGCGGCGAACTTGAGCATAAGCCGCTTGGTGCCCACGTTGTCAAAGGCGATCTCCACCAGGGTGTCCCCCCCGGTGGGCTGGACCGACAGCACCATCCCGTCTCCGAATGCCTTGTGGCGCACCTGGTCCCCCTTCTTGATGGACAATGCGGGGGCGGCGCTCTTTCCCATTCCCGCCCCGTAGGACTTGGCGGCGCTCCCGGCGGCGGAGCGGCCGGCTCCGTAGGCGGGGCGGCCGGCGGCGGAGCGCTCAAAGCCCCCGTAGGAGGCCGGGCGGCGGTCAAAGCCGCCGTAGTCCCGTCTGCCCGTGTCCCCATAGCCCGAGTAGCCCGAGGCGCGGCTGGGCATTCCCCCCCAGTCCGTGTCCCGGTCGGGAGACAGGTAGCTGCGGCCCGAGCGCTCCAGGTCCTCCGTGGGGATTTCCTCGGTAAACCGGGAGGGGCGGTTGGCGCTGGTGCGGCCGAAGAGCATACGCTGGTTGGCGCAGGTGAGATAGAGCTCCTCCTTGGCCCTGGTCATGGCCACATAGCAGAGCCTGCGCTCCTCCTCCATCTCCTCCGTCTCCCCGATGGCCCGGATGCCGGGGAAAATCCCCTCCTCGCAGCCCACCACAAAGACCACCGGGAACTCCAGGCCCTTGGCCGCGTGCATGGTCATCATCACCACGCAGTCCTGGTTGGGGTCGTGGCTGTCCAGGTCGGTGTACAGGGCGATCTCATCCAGAAAGCCGTGGAGGGCGTCGGAGAGGCTCTCCTCCTGGTCCTCCCGGTTCTCCAGATAGCCGCTGACCGAGGTGAGCAGCTCCCGCACGTTCTCCAGCCTTGTCCGGTCCTCTACGGTGTTCTTGCTCTCCAGCATAACGGCGTAGCCGGTGCGGATGAGCAGCTCCTCATAGAAGTCGGCCAGGGAGAGGGTATTTTCCTCCAGCAGAGCGTGAAGGCCCCGGATGAGGGCGGTAAACTCCCCCAGCTTCTTGGCCGCTCGCTCCAGCTCCGGGTACATCCCGGCGTTGTCGATGACGGCGTAGAGGCTGGCCCCCTCCCGCCGGGCGATCTGCATGGCCCGCTCCACGGTGGTGTTTCCAATGCCACGGGGGGGATTGTTGATGATCCGCTGTAAGCGCAAATCGTCCTCGGGGTTATTGAGCACGGCCAGATAGGCGATCATGTCCTTCACCTCGGCCCGGTCAAAGAACCGGGTGCCCCCGATGATCCGGTAGGGGACGCCGTTGCGCTTGAAGGCCTGCTCCAGCTGGTTGGACTGGGCGTTCATCCGGTAGAGGACGGCGTGGTCCTTCCAGGAGCGGCCCTTGGAGAAGTTTTCCAGAATCCGGGCGGCCACATACTCCCCCTCGTCGCTCTCGTTCATGGCCGAGTAGAGCTTCAGCTTCTCCCCCGCCCCGGCCTTCGTCCACAGCTTCTTGCCCTTTCGGCCCTGGTTGTTGCGGATGACGGCGTTGGCCGCGTCCAGGATGTGGCCGGTGGAGCGGTAGTTTTCCTCCAGGCGGATGACCCTGGCCCCCTTGTACTGCTCCTCAAAGGAGAGGATATTTTCAATGGTGGCCCCCCGGAAGCGGTAGATGGACTGGTCGTCGTCTCCCACCACGCAGAAGTTCTCATAGCCTCCCGCCAGGGTGGAGGCCAGGCGGTACTGCAAATTGTTGGTGTCCTGATACTCGTCAATGAGGACATAGCGGAACTTTTTCTGGTAGTAGCTGCGCACCTCCTCAAAGCCCAGCAGCAGGCGCACGGTGTGGAGGATGATGTCGTCAAAGTCCAGGGCGCTGGCCTCCCACAGCCGCCGCTGGTACTCCACATAGACCTTGGCGATCTTGGCAAGGCGGTAGTCCCCGGACTTCTCGCACTGGCGCTGGTAGTCCTGGGCCAGGAGCATCTGGTCCTTGGCCCGGGAGATGTACCCCAGCACCGACCGGGGGGCAAACTGCTTCTCGTCCATCTGAAGGTCCTTCAGGCAGTCCTTGATCACCCGCAGGGAGTCGTCGGTGTCGTAGATGGTAAAGGAGGTGGAGAAGCCCAGCTTGTCAATGTCCCGGCGGAGGATGCGCACGCAGGCGGAGTGGAAGGTGCTGGCCCACACGTCATTGGCGGCGGGGCCCAGCATGTTGCTGAGCCGGTCCTTCAGCTCCCCGGCGGCCTTGTTGGTAAAGGTGATGGCCAGGATGGTCCAGGGGGGTGCGGGGTCCAGGCGGCACAGCCGCTCCTGCCGGAGCTTGTCCCCCTCCCCCGTCTCGGCGTACCGCTCCAGAAACTCCAGGTCGTCCCCGGTGACAAAGTCGGGCGCCTCCGGGCTGTCCGAGCCACGGCCGTACTTCATCAGGTTGGCGATGCGGTGGATGAGCACCGTGGTCTTGCCGCTGCCCGCCCCCGCCAGCAGCAGCAGGGGGCCCTCCGTGGCCATGACGGCCTTGCGCTGCTCCGGGTTGAGCCCGGCAAACTCCCGGGCAATGGCCTCCCGGCGGGCTTTGACAAATCTCTGCTGCTGTTGCTGGTCAAGCATATCAAAACATCCTTTATCTTTTATCATTGGTTTTCTCTATTGTATCGGAACGGGGGACGCAGGTCAACAAAAGGAGAAAAAAGCACCGCCGGAAATTTTCCCGGCGGTTTCGTGATATCGTTCCATGGGCGCGCATACAATATGGGTGTGGACAGCCTGTCAGCGGAACAGCCTCCGGCCCAGCCAGAGAAACACGCAGGCCCCCACCACCGACACCACCAGATTGGCGAAAAAGCCGTAGGCGTAAAAGCCCAGCAGGCCGAAGAGCACGCCGCCCACCACCGAGCCGATGATCCCGATGATGATATTGCCCATCAGGCCGTTGCGCTCCCCCATCAGGCCTCCGGCGATCCAGCCCACCAGGGCGCCGCTCACCAGCATTCCAAACAGTCGAAACAGCATACGCTTTCCTCCTCTCTTAGAGGTTTGAGTATACTCCATTTCCCGGAAAAATGCAAGCGCTCGTCCCTCCCGCCTCCCCCTCCCACAGGATATGGTAGGAGGAGGGCGTTTGCAACTGATTTGTAACCATTTTTTCATCAAGTCGTAACGTCTCAGATACGATGGTTACAGCCCCCATGTGCTATACTGATGGTACAAACAGGAAAGGAGGTCTTCTTATGAAAAAATTCCTGTCAACCGCTCTGATTGTTACCCTGCTGGTGCTCCCTCTGGGCACCGTGGCCCTGGCCGACCATGAGGAGGCCCCCACTGAGACCGCTCAGTCCGTCCAGGAGTACATCCCCGGCGGCGTCCCCGCCCAGGTCAACGCAGAGCAGTCCATGGCCCCCGCCCTTCACGGCGTGCTGCTGGCCATGATGAACCACAACCTCACCTCATTCGATCCGGACAACCAGGCCGTGGCCTGGGAGAGTTTATACAATATGCTCTCCCTCTACGGACAGCTGGACAACCGCTCTGAATATCAAAACAGCGACACGCTGCTGCTGCTGTCCGAGACGGTGCGGGACTATGCCGCCGCCCTGAACTGCAGCTTTGACGACCTGGGCCCCCTGCCCAAGGACCTGAGCGACCGCCTTACCTACGACGCCGCCTCCGACAGCTATCAGGTGGTCTGCGGCAACAACGATCAGGCCCGCTTTGAAATCCGTCAGAGCGTCACCCGGGGCGACACCGTCACCCTGTCCGGCGCCCTGGTCTACCTGGCCGACGGCTCCGACCTGGGAACCTTTGAGGCCACCCTCCAGAGCCGGGACAATATGTTCGGCTACGCCATCACCGGCTTTACCATGAAGTAATCTCCGGGCTACTGCCCTGAATTCCTCCGGCGGAACGGCAAGAAATTGCCGTTCCGCTTCCTTTTTCTCCTCCCTTGACAAGTTTCCGATTTCGGACTATACTCTTGCTGTAATGACCACCACGGGAGGAGCGCCGCCATGGAGGAAAACATCATCGCCGTCCTGGAAAGCCTGAACCAGCAGATCAAGGAGCTCAGCGCCCTGTATCACCGGGCGGCCAGCCGGTACAGCATCTCCGGCAACGAGTTCTGGGTGTGGTACGCCCTGCTGGTCCTGCCCGGGGAACAGACCCAGCAGAGCATCTGCGAGATGTGGTCCCTGCCCAAGCAGACGGTAAACTCGGTAGTGGCGGGCATGGTGCGCCGGGGCTATGTGGAGCTGGAGGTCATCCCGGGCACCCGGAACAAGAAGGTCATCCGTCTGACCGGAGAGGGGCGGGCCTTCGGGGACCGGATCATCAGCAAGATCTACGCCGCCGAGCAGCGGGCGCTGGAAAAAAATGACCGGGGAGGAGCGGCTGGACTGCGTGCGGCTGCTCACCAAATACGCCGATCTGCTCCGGGAGGAGCTGTGACCCGCTCCCTGCGCAATAGAAAAGCTATGGAGGATGAAACCATCCTCCATAGCTTATTTTTATGCTCAAAGTAAGCTCCGGGTCTCTCACTTTTTCCATTCAGCGCCGACAGCGCCCAATGGCTCCCCTTACGCCTACGCCGGAGCATGAGACAGCTTATTTGCGGAACAGTCCTCCCATCTCCTGAAAACATCTGGGGCAGATGTTCTTCCCCCGGAACTCTATAATGTCCTTCTCGCTGTCGCAGAAGATGCAGGCCGGCTGAAATTTCTTCAGCACAATAGACGACCCGTCCATGTAGATCTCCAGGGAGTCCTTTTCTTCAATATCCAGGGTGCGGCGCAGTTCAATAGGCAATACAATGCGTCCCAGTTCGTCCACTTTGCGGACAATACCAGTGGATTTCATATTATGACGCCTCCTTCTCTCTGTTTGCAAGCTGTCCATTGACCCCGGTGGAAACCGGTCAGCTTGGGCGTGGTTTTTTACACCCTTATTGTACAAATAAACAAATATCATGTCAACAGTAAATGTAGGTCAAAACGGGAAGAAAAATGTAAATATTTCTCGCAAAAAGGGGATTGAGCTGGATTTTTTTGTAAATTTTTGGTTGCTTTCCCGTCATGGTTTTCCAGGAATTTCCGTATAAATGGACAAGGGAAGGAGGAGGATTTTCGTGACGATGACCATCATCTGGACCGGAATGGCAGTCATCTCAGTGGTATGCGGCCTTTTGACGGGCCACGGGCCCCAGGTGGCCTCGGCGGCGGTGGAGGGGGCGTCGGCGGCGGTGGAGCTGTCGCTGTCCATTGCGGGCATGCTGTGCCTGTGGTCGGGGGTCATGGAGGTCATGCGGCAGTCGGGGCTGGCGGAAAAGCTGTCGGGGCTGCTCCGGCCGGTGCTGCGGGCGCTGTTCCCCCAGGTGGCCGGGGACCGGGAGATCATGGACAGCATAGCCGCCAACGTGTCGGCCAATCTGCTGGGGCTGGGCAACGCCGCCACCCCCCTGGGGCTGGAGGCCGCCCGGCGCATGGCCCGGAAAAGCCGGGGGACGGCCTCGGACAGCCTTTGTATGCTGGTGGTGTGCAACACCGCATCCCTTCAGCTCATCCCCACCACCGTGGCCTCGGTGCGCGCGGCGGCGGGGAGCGCCGCCCCCTTTGACATTCTGCCCGCCGTGTGGCTGGCCTCCTCGCTGTCGGTGGGGGTGGGGGTGCTGGCCTGCAAAATTTTTTCCCGGCTGTGGAGGCGCTGAAGATGGATTTGTTTTTTCAAATGCTGGTCCCTCTGATCCTGGCGGGGGTGGCCCTCTACGCCGCAGGGCGGCGGGTGGACGTGTACTCGGCGCTTTGTACGGGGGCGGCCTCGGGTCTGGAGACGCTGGTGCGCATTGTCCCCGCCCTGGTGGGACTGATGACGGCGGTCTATATGCTCCGGGCCTCCGGGGCCCTGGAGCTGCTGGCCGGGGCGCTGGGCCCGTGGATGGAGCGCCTGGGCCTTGACCCGGAGCTGCTGCCCCTTATGCTGGTCCGGCCGGTGAGCGGCTCGGCCGCTCTGGGGGTGGGCTCGGAGCTCATCCGCACCTACGGCCCCGACTCCCGGCTGGGCCGGACGGCGGCGGTCATGCTGGGCTCCACCGAGACGACCTTCTACACCATCGCCGTCTACTTCGGGGCGGTGGGCATCTCCCGCACCCGGTACGCGGTGCCCGCCGCCCTGTGCGCCGACTTTGTGGGGTTCTGGGCGGCAGCCTGGGCGGTGCGGCTGCTGTTTTAGCGGAAAAAACCGGAAAAAGCGCCCACCCAAACTGATAAGCCCCATAGGTACACAATGTGGACCTATGGGGCTTAATGCTGTGTATGGGGGAAACAGGGGATGTGGAACACCACATCCCCTGTTTTTGCTCATAAACCATTTCAAATAACATTCAAAACTTCGAGTTTGGATAATTACAGAAAAGCAAATATTGTAGTGGCTTTTTTAGATGGCCTGTGGTATGGTGTCTTGCTGCAAGGAGGTATGACACATGAACGACACTCTGAAACTACTCTACAATAAACTTTACGCGCCACTGCCCATGACGGGGTCTGAGAAGGAAATTGAATCTTGTCACACACAGCTCATCGAGAGATTGGAGAGACCAGAAAGAAAGTTGGTGCTGCGGATCATGGATAACCAGAGCCTGATTGCGGAAGAGCGATCCATGGATAGTTTCTTCTGTGGATTCAAATTAGCATGGGAACTGGCATATGAACTGAATCACCTTGAAACGGACAGGCACTCCTTTCCAACTGAAGAAGCGGAGAGAGATGCCTGATTTTTATGCGGTCAGACAAACAACTCTTTTGGCATATTGCAATCTTTTCATCTCTGATCTTCTCCATTTTGAGCAGCAACGTTCTCTGGACTTCTGAATCGCCTCTCGGTATCTTGATCTGGTGGACACAAAGAATGGCAACGCATATCTGACCATGGGTGAGGAGGACAGTCTTACAATTTACTGGAAGGTTCCCGATGGGTTTGACCGCGACAAACCATTCTATGTTGTACACTTTGACGCTCTGGACCGGAATTATGACAAGCTGGAGACCGAGCTATCCCAGAATACCCCCGATCTCTTAGCAGCCCAGCTTGTCACAGTGAATGGAACGGAATATGTAACATTTAACGCCAAGTCGTTCTCTCCCTTTGTACTGGTATGGGAACCCCTGAATGTTCCTCCCGTTCCCACCGTAAAACTTACCTACCACGCCAACGACAGTTCTGAGGATAAGCTCACCTATTACTACACAGATCCCGTGGTTACGGTAAAGAATGGCTTGTTTACTCGGCTCGACTATACCTTTGACAGCTGGAACAGCAAACCAGACGGCACCGGCACGACATACATGCCCAGCAGCACCATCCATGTGAACGGCGACATGGATTTGTATGCCCAGTGGATCAAGAATAACGATAGTGGTCATGGTGGTTCGGACGGTGGAAATTCCACACAGAGTGAATTTGAGCTGCATTATCGGACCAATGGCGGAAAGTATCTGTCCGTTGAATCAGAAAGTTATGTTTGGACCAAGGCCTACGAGGAACTACCTGTTCCCGTCCGTGAAGGGTATAGTTTTGAGGGGTGGTACTGGGACTTCCGGTTGACCGATCCTGTACGGAGCGATGTAAAAGTGGATAGCCCTGTTGTGGTACTCTATGCCAAGTGGACAGAGGAAAAAGACGCTTCCGATCTGACTGGTGTTTCCAACTGGTTGGATACCATCCATCACAAAGCATTCCTCAGCGGCTACCCCGACGGAACCTTCGGCCCTGACCGGAACATGACCCGTGCCGAGGTGGCCCAGATGTTCTACGCCCTGCTGCTGGACAAGGACGTGAAGATTACCAAGACCTTCACTGATGTGCCCGCTGATGCCTGGTACGCTGATGCGGTCAACACCCTGGCCAGCCTGGGGATGCTGGGTGGCTACCCTGACGGCACCTTCCAGCCTGACCGCACCATCACCCGTGCGGAGTTTGCCGTGGTGGCTCTGGCCTTTACCGACGGCGGCAGCGGCGATTCCTGCTCCTTCACCGATGTGAACCGAAATGACTGGTTCTACCAGTACGCGGCCCAGGCCAGCACGTACGGCTGGATCGGCGGCTATCCCGATGGCAGCTTCCGGCCCAACAACAAGATCACCCGCGCCGAGGTGTCGGTGATCGTGAACAACATGCTGGGCCGTGACGCGGATAAGCGTTTCATCGACCGCAACGGTGATGAGCAGGTCAGCTTTACCGATCTGACCGATGGCCACTGGGCCTACTATGCGATCATGGAAGCTACCAACACCCACACCTATACCAGAGATGGCAGCACAGAGGTGTGGAAGGCTGCCACTTGAGCAGCTTACTCAACAGCAGAATAACTAGCTTGATTAAAACAGCATTGCAGCGAAGCAGAGGGACCGGAATATTCCGGTCCCTCTGCTTTTTATAGCTCATCCAATTTTCGTACATACTCCTGCTGGGTAATCTGCTTGGCCAGAAAATCGTCCTTCAGCTCTTGAGCCTGGACTACCTGTCGGTTCCACTCATCCGTGGTGATCCGGCCCCGCCGCTTACGGGCCTTCAGTCGGTTGTAGATCCGACTATACTCCCGGGCAGCGGTTTCGGTCTTTTGTTTTTCCTTCTCGCGCTCGTGAGCACCCACCTTCCGGCAGGTCTTGCCGCCGGTTCCCGGTACCACCCGTTCACAGTATCGGGTATCGTATCCTCCTACCGCCAGAAACCACCTGCGGCAATGGGCACAGCGGCGGGGCAGATTTCCGGCAGCCATTCCCTTGTACAGATCCATGTACAAAAAGCTGGTGAGACTCTCAAAGGTCATCTGTTCTGCCAGCGTCAGACGGTGGGACTTGGATTCCTTAACCGGTACCAGAGAAATGTTCACAGGGTAATCAAAGGTAACCGTATCCAGATCCACAGTACCGTCCTCCCACTCTTCTCCCTCGTCTTCTCTGTCCTTCTTTTGGTTCATAGCCTCTTCCATGACTTTTCGGTAACCAGCATAGGCCTTGATGTAGTCCTGCCGTCTCCGAGTGGGAAGTTCTTGAAAGAACTCCTCCAACATCCACTTCGTATTTCTGACAAAGGCACGCAGGTCATCTTCCAGCCGTTCCAGCTTTTCCATCCACCGGGTGTACGCCTCATTGCGAGGCGTCCCCGGTGTCAGCATCTCATCCAAAATATCCGGGTGTCTGCGCAGATAGGGAATCAGCGCGGCCATCCGGTGATCACCTGCCAGCAGCTTGTTATACAAAGGCAGCTCCTCCAGCACCGTCCACAGCTGCCGCATGGCATGGAGCGCCGTAGCCGCGCTGGATGGATCTCTGGCCGCCCGGAAGACCTGGAACTCCTCCTGGAAGCGTTTTAGTCTCCGGTGAATCTCCTCGGAGGCGTTCCACCCACACTCCAACGCCTCCGCCGCGAAGGTTCCCAGGGGATAATATTTCCCGCCTACAATACTATCGTCCGGTGTGAAATCCACTCGAAAATAATCCACAGCGTCATGATTCATGTAGTACATCATCTGTCACATCCCTATGTACCCGATATAGTTTTCAACTTTTACCCATCTTGCGTTTGCGGAGCTGAAACTGTGCTCCAAGCCCTTGCAACGGGATTTGGATCTGTTATACTGTGCTTGTACCCGATGATTATATCATGAATCAATCAGGTATTCAATATGACTGTGCCGCACTACATATCGGGAGGAGGAGATAGTGTGAAAAAATTATGTACCATTGATGCCAATACCTTGCAGTCCGTTGACTACGAACCGATTTCCTTTCTTGTGGAGGATCTGCTGCCTCCGGGTCTGCACCTGCTGGCGGGAGCACCAAAGATCGGCAAGTCCTGGCTGGCGCTGTGGCTGTGCCTCCAGGTAGCTCAAGGGAAACCGCTCTGGAACTTCTCTACTCACCCGTGTGAAGTCCTCTATCTCTGCCTGGAGGACAGCTTCCAGCGTATTCAAAGCAGGCTCTTTGATCTCACCGAGGATGCGCCGTCGACGCTGCACTTCGCGGTGATGTCCGAGCAGCTTCACAATGGGTTGGTCGATCAGATGGAACAGTTTCTCAAAGCACATCCTGCCACCGGCCTGGTGGTCATCGACACACTCCAGCGTATCCGATTCACTGGGAATGAGGCAAACCCTTACGCCAACGATTATCGGGACATTGGTGTTCTGAAGGCACTGGCAGACCGGCACCGCATTGCGGTACTGCTGGTCCATCATCTGCGAAAAATGAACGACGACGATCCCATGAACATGATCTCGGGTACCACAGGCTTAAGCGGCGCGACGGATTCCAACTTTGTACTCCGCAAGAGTAAGCGCAGAGAGAATACCGCTACGCTCTACTGCACCGGCAGGGACATCGCCTACCGGGAACTGTCTCTGGAGTTCAGCAGTGAAACCCATGTCTGGAACCTGCTCTCAGATGACGGTGAGCAGGCAGGGCAGCCAGCAGGACGGATCATCTTTCTTCTCTCTACACTGATGCGGGAGCAGTCTGAAATCTGCGTCCCTGCCAAGGGGCTGCTGGAAAAGATCGACCCTGACGGCATCGAGGGATTTTCCCCTATCAGCGTTTCCCGTCAGATTCGCAAAAGCGTTGCCGCTCTAAGGCGCAGCGGCATTTCGGTGACCTTCCGCAAGAGCAATGGCGAGCGCCTCATCTGCCTGCGTAGGGTCGATAGGGTCGATGATTCCCCTACCAGAAATATCGTCCCTATCGACCCTGTTGACAAAACTGTCGAAGATGGTGCGCCTGGTTTTGCCGCGAGAAAATCCTCGTCCTGACCGGAACCCCGGCAAAATCCAGCGATGCGGTGAGCGGGCGCGGGTGTGGGCGGCGCAAGGCACGGAGTTGGGGGGGACGAGGGCAAGCATCGCGCCCGGCTATACGCCATGCACTGTTTCGGGGCGCTGCCCCGTACCCCGTCGTCGACGCAAGTTTCGTATCGTTCACCCCGCCGCCAACGGCAGGGTTCACTCGCGACACTGCGTCTCCTCTCCAAACGAAACCCGCTGTGCTGGGCTTTCGTTTGGCTGAGACGAAGGATGGAAGGAGGCACAAATTTTGAGAATAAAAAAGAGTGAAATCATCATGCTGCGGGTGACACCTCGTACCAAGGAAACCATCCGGGAGCGTGCAAAAGCCGCTGGCCTGACGGTCACCGACTATCTGTGCTACAGCGGATTGGCAAAAGAGATCGTGCGGGTGGAACGGCTGGAGCAGGTGTTGTCTGAACTGAAAGCCCAGGGGCGAAATCTGAATCAGCTCACTACCCTGGCCAACATGGGGCGGGTAACAGTTGTGAAAGGTGACACGCTGGCAGAAAACTACGGAAAAATTTATAAACAGCTCCGGGAACTGCTGCAGGAGACAAGCGGGACGAGGAGACACCCTGGAACGGGTGAGCTTTCAGCCAATCAGGCTGGAAGCGAATGATACGGAGGAGGTGTCGACGAGATGGCGACCTTCACCGCAATCAAGAACCGTGGTGGCGGCAGCGGTGCTCTGGGTGGTGTGCTGCACTATGTCCAGCAGGAGGAGAAAACCACATGGGAAGATCGTCGGCTTGTATTCGGATGGAACTGTACTTCCCAGTCCGTCTACGATGAGATGCGTCTTACCAAGGAGCAGTTCGATAAGACAGATGGCCGACAGTACTATCATTTCGTGCAGTCCTTTGACAAGCAGGATGACCTGTCCCCACAGGAGGTTCACACTATAGGGCTGGAACTAGCCCAGCATGAATTTCCTAACTTCGAGGTCCTGGTGGCCACCCATGTGGACACAGAGCATTTCCACAATCACCTGGTGGTGAACAGTGTGAGCTTTCAGGATGGTAAGAAGCTCCACCAAAGTGCCGCCGACCTGCAGGCCCATAGGATGGCCAACGATAAAATATGTGCGTCTCATGGCTTGGAGATTCTTCCGCCGCCACAGAAGCAGGTGAAGCAAAAGCGGATGAGCACCAGAGAGTACCGCTCCGCCGCAAAGGGTGAAAGTTGGAAGTTCCGCCTCATGAACACCATCGACCAGTGCATGAGGTACGCTTCTTCCAAGGAGGAATTTATTTCCCTGATGGAGAGCGAGGGGTATCAGGTGCGCTGGACGGACAACCGGAAGAACATCACCTACACCACGCCCACGGGAATGAAGTGCCGGGACGACCGGCTCCACGAGGAAAAGTACACAAAGGAGGCCATGGAACATGAGTTCAGAATCCGAGCAGCGATTGCCCATGGAGGAGTTAAAGCGGAGGAACGCTCTGCCATCTATGACACAGCAGAACTGTCCCAGCAAAGAGGAGTGGGAAAATCTGCTGCTGATGATCAGCGCATTGTATCGGGTTACAACAGAGCAGAGCGGCACGCTGGAGAACCTGAACCAGCATACCACAGCCCACACAGCCCTTCTGCGGGAGGTTTCCAACCGGAGGGAGCCGTGCCCCGCCCAGGCTCAGATGGAGGCCCTGGCGCGGGATGTGGCGGAACTACAGACGCTGTTGCGACAGGCTGGGAAGAAGAAAGAGATTTCTGTTTCTCCTCCCAGTCTGGAGACAGCGATGTCGGTCATGATATGGCTGGCGCTGATCTTGCTGGGGACGATGGTGGGGATGGTGGTCCTGCAGACGATCTGGTCCGGCTTATCCGCTCTCTGGAGCGCGGTCAAGATTCTGATCCCGTAAGGGACGCAACCACCACACACCATCACACAGACAAGAAAACGCTCCGCCAGCAGCGGCAAAAGAAAATCGCCCTCGGTCACAAAGAGGACGATCACGCAGACGAACCAACCTGGCAGCAGACCATGTGACGGCCTGCTTATGATCCGGATTCTATCCGGAGGAAAGGAGTTCTATGAGAACAGAATACGAGGAATACCGAGAGACCGGAATGCTGGGCAGATACGATCCCGACAGGGCAATGCTGCAGAAGACAAAAAACGGAGAGGTGCTAACCAGCTTTCGTGACACCTGCTACCAGCACCAGGACGATCACATGATCAATCAGAGGGAGATGCTCATTGGAGGGAAGGTCTTCCATGTGACCTCTGTGTTCCAGGTGGATGCCACAGCAACACCCACGGACAAGCTGCTCTCACTCATTGATACAGATCTAAAAAAGGAAACCCACAGCGCGTAAAGTTTCCTTGGACTTGTGCAGGCCGGTGGGGTATACTGTCCGTACCCCATACCGGCTTGCCCCAGTAAAAGGAGGTTACAGATATATGGCAAGCCAAAAATACAATATTTTATACGGAAGACTCAGTCAGGAGGATGAGCGGCAGAGGGATGACAGGCAGAAAGAGTCCAACTCCATCCATAACCAGAAACTCTTCCTGGAACAGTACGCGGCGGATCATGGATTTGAAAACACGCTGTTCCTGGCGGACGATGGCTACTCCGGTACAAACTTTGACCGTCCGGCCTGGAAGAAGGCTATAGAAATGGTGGAACGGGACGAGGTGGAGACCATCATCGTCAAGGATCTCAGCCGCCTGGGACGAGAATACCTCCAGGTAGGACAGTACACGGAGATCTACTTCCCGGAGAAAGGTGTCCGCTTCATTGCGGTCAACGACGGCGTGGATTCCCTGGTGGAGAGCAGCAACGACTTCAATCCGATCCGTAACTGGGCCAACGAACTCCACGCCAAGGATACCAGCAAGAAGGTGCGCGCCATCAAGAAGATGCAGGCGGAGCGCGGAGAACGGCTGGGAGGCAAACCGCCCTACGGCTACAAGAAGAAGGATAAGGACTCCAAAGAGATCATCCCTGATGAAGAAACCGCCCCCATCGTGCGTCGGATCTTTGACCTGTGCGCTGCGGGGAAAGGTCCAAGCCAGATCGCCAGAATTTTGACTCAAGAGCAGGTGCTGAATCCGACTAACCAGTACTACCAGGCCACCGGAGCTACTTACACCAACCTGGATACTACCCGGCCCTACGCCTGGTCTGGCAGAACCGTGGCCAAAATCCTGGAAAATAAGGTTTACATCGGACACACGCTTAACATGAGGAAAACAACGATCTCCTACAAAAACAAAAAGCAGATCCAGAAACCGGAAAGTGAGCAGATCCTTGTGGAGAACACCCATGAACCGCTCATCTCCATGGAGGTATGGGAGATCGTGCAGGACGTGCGGAAGCACAAGCGGCGACCACCCAAGTATATGGACGAGCCGAATCTGTTCTCTGGATTGGTCTACTGCGCCGACTGCGGCAAATACATGGTGCTCTGCCGGACGGAAAAGATGCGGGAAGATCAATACTATTTCCGGTGCTACACTTACGGCAAGCGCGGAAAAACCGCTTGCTCACCCCACCAGATCCGGGAGGCGGACCTGAAGGCCATCGTGCTGGACGACCTGCGCAGGGTCACGCACTTCGCACGGATGAAGGAGCGGCAGTTCGCCCAGTACATCAACCAGAGGAACACCGCAGAACTGCGCCGGGAAATCAACCGCCTGCAGAGGGAACTGGATTCCATGCATCGGAGATACGATGAGTTGTCTGCTCTATTCAAGCGACTCTATGAGGACAATGTTCTGGGGCGAGTGAGCGATGAACAGTTCCGGATGCTCTCCGCAGACTACAACGCTGAGCAAAAAAATTTGTCTGCCTCTATTCCAGAGAAAGAAAAGCAGTTGGAAAAGCTGAAAGCTTCAGCCGCTAATGTGGATGCCTTCATTGAGAAGGCCAAGCGGTACACCACCATTGACGAACTGATGCCGGAGCTGCTGCGGCTCTTTATCCAGCGGATCGAAGTGGGCGAGCGGAGCCAAAAGTATTCCCGTTCCGCGGGACAGAGTGTCAGGATCGTGTACCGGGACATCGGCAGAGTGGACAGCCCTATGCAGGAGGGAGAGCACACACCGCATATTACAAAACAGATTACAGATATTGAAGAAATCAAGCGATTGCTGGCATAAAACACAACAGGCGGACAGCTTCCGCTGTCCGCCTGTATGCCTAACAATTTAATAGGTTCAAAAAGTGTACCTGTGGGAACTATCAGAAAGGGCAGGCGCTTGTGCTTATCAAATAAGCCCTCCTGCAAGGAGTTCCGGCGCCCGCAGGCGGCGGAAAAAATTTTAATCCGTCATTTCCGGCGACATGCGCGTCGGAAATGACACTTCTCACGAAAGATTTGCCGACAATTTTGAAAAAATCGAGACGAATCTTTCGTGCAATCCTCCTCGAACAAGTGGCAAGGCCGCTTGTTCGATTATTTTTCCAGTTCCTCGGTGATCTCCCTGGGCTCCGGGGCCACCACCGGCTCGTCGTGCTCCAGCTGGTCGAAGTAGTCCTCGTCCTGGAGCACCGGCTTGCGGTGCTGGGCGATGGCCATGATGGTGGGGTAGAGGACGATGGCCACCATCCCGCCGGAAAAGCCGTTGTTGTAGAGGTTCATCCCCGCCACCGGGGAGCTGGTGTACAGCACCACCGAGGAGTGGAGGAACCCGGCCAGCACCCCGTAGGGCCAGCCGAAGTACCCGGACACAGGGGCCAGGGTGGTACAGAACAGGCAGGCCAGCTGTACCGCCGGGTCGCTGAGCTCCCAGTGCATGACCAAACTGCCCAAAAACACCCCGGCCATCACCGGGATGATGTTGCCCGCGTGCTTGCCGAAGGCGGAAAAGCCCATGATGGTGAGGATTCCTCCCACCGTGGGGCCGTTCAGGTCGCCGCCCCCCAAAAGGATGAAAGCCATGCCGATCAGACCGTTGACCCCCATATTGACCAGCACCGGGGCGGGTCCGAACATACGCAGGTAGTCGCTGGGGGCCCGGCCGCTGGTGAGCAGCAGCCGACGGTAGCCCGCCCAGGCGGCCCACAGGGGCTTGCCGCTGAAAAACAGCCCGGCGATGATCAGCCCCACGCAGAAGATTCCCAGCGTCGTGGCAAACAGCCGGTTATAGCCGTTGGCCCAGCGGTAGTGGAGGGTGGGGTCCGCCCCCAGGGAGGTCATCAGGGGCACGCAGATAAAGGCCAGCAGGCCGCAGGCAAAGCCCACGTTGTAGAGGTTCATGCCGTTTTGGATGCGGTAAGTATATCGGGCCAGAGGGGGCATGACAAAGCCGATGACCAGCCCCACCAGCGCCCCCCAGAAGGGGTTGCCCCAGCCGTTATCCAGGCCGATGTAGCTGACGATGGGGGCCAGGGCGGTGGCCATCAGGCCGATGCCGGCGTAGCTGGCCGCCGGCTCCCGCTTGACCTTGGCGTACAGCCAGGAGCCGATGAGGATGGGCCAGATGTTCACCAGGTTTTTCCCGAACAGGGAGAAGCCGGACATCAGGCCGATCTCCACCAGGGTCATGCCGTTGAGCACGTCCCGGGCCAGGTAGAGCACGCAGATGGTCACGGCGGTGACCAGGGCGGAGTTGACCAGTGCGGCCCCCGGCCCGGCCACCAGGACGTAGTCGGTGATGAGGGCGTCCTCCACCATCACGATCCGCACCAGGCCCTTCAGGATGTTTTCCGGGGTATCCAGCGCAAAGCCGGTCACAAGGGTGAGGGCCACAAAAAGCCACAGGAAGGGAAACATCCTGTCATAGCGGGCGTGCTGATCATGGTGCAGCAGATGGAACAACTCTCGGTTTGGCATAGGCGCTCTCTCCTCCTGGCAAGATGGTTGGGCAGGCTCTCTCTCAGGCCCGCCGTTTGAAATATTCTCTTGTCTGCTGGGCGTTGCGGCGAATCTCGTCGGCCAGGGCCTCCATGGTGGGGAACTTCCGCTCCCCCCGGATGCGGTGGTAGAACTCCATGCGCACCTGGTGGCCGTACAGGTCCCCGGAAAAGTCCAGGATGAACCCCTCCACCGTCACCTGGCCGTCGTTTTGCTCCACCGTGGGCCGCACCCCCACGTTGGTCACCGCGCTGCGGCACTCCCCGTCAAACCACACTCGGGTGGCGTACACCCCGTAGGCGGGGACGATGACCCCCTCGGGGATGCGCAGATTGACGGTGGGAAAGCCCAGGGTGGACGAGCCGATCTTCTTCCCGTGGGTCACCCGCTGGGTAAGGATGTGGGGATGGCCCAGAAACTGGTTGGCCCGGTCCATCTCCCCCTGGGCGATGAGGGTGCGGATGTAGGTGGAGGAGATGGTGATGCCGTCCTGCTCCACCTTTCCGATGATCTCACAGCCGATGCCTAACTGGGCGCACTTCTCCTGGAGCCTTTTGGGGTTGCCCTTGCCCATGTAGCCGAAGTGGAAGTCGTGGCCGGCCACCACATGGACCGCCCCCAGCTCCTCGGCCAGGTAGTGGACGATAAAATCCTCCCAATCCATGCGCTGCATGGCGTCGAAGGAGGCCACGATCACCTCCTGGATGTTGTACCACCGGCGCATGAGCCAGATTCGATCCTCCACCGAGCTGAGCAGGGGCACCTTCTCTCCGGTGATGGCCCCGCCGGGGTGGCGGTCAAAGGTGAAGGCGCAGGCGGCGGCGCCCAGCCGGTCGGCGGCGGTGGTCACCGCCCGCAGCAGCGCCCCGTGGCCCAGGTGGACCCCGTCAAAAAAGCCCAGGGCGATCACACGTTTGGGTTTGTTTGGCATGGTTTCTCTCCTGTTTATTGATTTTTGTGGGATGTTTCGCCCCTCCGGGAGCGGGTAACTTTTCTCATGGCAGAAAGAAAATTTGCCGCTCGGCCAGGCGCGTTTACAAGCGAGTAGAACAGCAATCTTTCAAATTTAGGACTGCGGCGGCAGCACAAAAGTTTAGAGCCAAGTCAGATTTCCTCCCGCGCCGGTTTCGTCTGCCAGACTCCCTCTCGTGCGCCCCCGTAAATGGGGGTCCGGGGGCAAGGTGGCCGAAAACACCGAGGCGAAGCCGAATGTTTTCCTGTCACCGGCCCCCGGCGATTCTTTGGTCCCTTTCTGATCGTTCAGAAAGGGACTCGCCCCGCTGGGCGAAATTCCCCTCACACGGCGAAAAAGCTCTTCACCGTCTCCAGCTTCCGCCCGGTCACCCGGCCCAGGGCCAGAAATTCCCGGCTCTCCCCATAGACCCGGCACTCCCCGTCAAAGCCCGCCGTCTGGGGCAGGATGACGGTCATTCCGTTTCGCACCTTCTTCTCCAGCTCCGGCTTCAAAATGAGGACGGGCCGCCCGGCAAAGTAGGCGTCCACCCCCAGCAGCAGCGCCGCCGGGTCCTCCGCCCCCTGGACCTGGTCCAGGGTGACCGCGTCGGCCAGGGTGAAGCCCGCGGCCATGGTGCGCCTTAAGCTGCTCATGCACCCTCCGCAGCCCAGGGCCTGCCCGATGTCGTGGCACAGGGTGCGCACATAGGTGCCCTTGGAACAGCGCACCCGGAGGGTGAAGTCCGCCTCCCCCTCCCGGCTCTCCACGGACAGGGAGCGGATGGTCACCTTCCGGGCCGGCCGCTCCACCTCCCGGCCCTTCCGGGCCAGCTCATAGAGCTTCTTGCCGTTTATTTTGATGGCGGAGTACATGGGGGGCACCTGGCTGATCTCCCCCCGGAAGCCCTCCAGCACCCGCTCCAGCGCCTCCTGGGTCACCGAGACGGGATGCTCCTGAAGCACTTCGCCGCTGGTGTCCTGGGTGTTGGTCACAAGGCCCAGCCGCAGCCCGGCCACATACTCCTTGTCCCCCTCCCCGGCAAACTCCACCGCCCGGGTGGCCCGGCCCACAAACACGGGCAGCACCCCGGTGGCCATGGGGTCCAGGGTCCCGGCGTGGCCGATGCGCTTTTCCCGGAAAATCCCCCGGAGCTTGGCGCACACATCCATGCTGGTCCAGCCGGGTTGCTTGTCAATGACGATAATTCCGTTTGGCATAAGGTCCTCCCTCAGCCCTTGCGGACCTTCTCGATGGCCTCCAGCACCGCTTTCCGGGCCTGGGCCATGGTGCCCTCCACGGTGGCCCCGGCGGCGGCGGCGTGGCCTCCGCCCCCCAGCAGGCCGCACACGGCGCTGGCGTTCAGGTCGCCGGGGTCGGTGCGCAGGGACAGCTTGCACACCCCAGGCCGCAGCTCCCGGAGGGTCACGCCGGTCTTGACCCCCTCCACCTGGCCCACAAAGGCGGAGATGTCGTCGATGTCCCGCTCGTCGGCCCCCACCTGGGCGAGCATATCCAGGGTCAGGAACACCAGAGCCGTCTCGCCCCCGTCCCGCAGCTCCATGCCGGAAGCCAGCAGGCCCTCAATCTTCAGGCGTTTGAAGGACTTGGTGCGGAAGTGGCGGCGGTTGACCGGGTAGGGGTCGAAGCCCGACTCCATCAGCGCCGCGGCCACCCGGTGGGTGGCGGGTGTGGTGTTGCTGTATACAAAGCAGCCGCAGTCGGTGGACACGGCCACATACAAAGCCTCTCCTATCTCTGGGGTGATCTCCCCCAAAAGTTGCACGATGTCGTACATCAATTCCCCGCAGGCCGCACGCCCCGCGTCCAGGCAGGTATGCTGGGCAAAAAACTCCTGGGAGGGGTGGTGGTCGATGGCCAGGTCCACCCGCTCCAGATACTGCTTGGCGTTGTCCGGGAACAGCCCCCGGGCGGCCATGTCCACTGACACCACGGTGCCCGGCTCATAGCCCTCCGGGGCCAGCAGCCCCTCCAGATAGGGGGTAAACAGGGAGGTGGCCTCCGGGTTTTTCAGCACGAAAGCCTCCTTCCCCGCCAGGCGCAGCGCCCGGCACAGCCCGGCCGCGCAGCCGATGGTGTCCCCGTCTGGGCGCACATGGGTCAGAATGAGATAGCGGTCATGGGCCTTTAAAAATGCAGCGGTTTCCTTTGGGGTCATGGTTTTTCCTCCTGTCACAGCCTCAGTCTTCGTCCAGAATGATGTGCTCGTTGGCCGGGTTGGCGGGCTTGACCACCTCCGGGTTCCGGAGCATTTCCAGAATATGGGCGCCCTTGTCGATGGAGTCGTCCCGGATGAAGGTCAGCTCCGGGGTATTGCGCAGATTGAGGGTATGACCCAGCTCCCGGCGCAGCCAGCCGGAGGCCGACTTCAGCCCCTTAATGACCTGGTCGCAGTCCCCCTTGTCCAGAATGGACACATAGACCTTGGCATACTTCAAATCGGGGGTGGTGTCCACCCCGGTGACGGAGATCATCCCGGTGACCCGGGGATCTTTCACGGAAGGGATCAGCGCCGCCAGCTCCCGCTGGATTTCCTCGTTGATCCGGCCCATCCGATTGCTCGCCATAAAAAATCCTCCTTTTTTCTCTCCTCTGCCGGCGCGCCTGCGGCGCACACTGACATGGCAGGAGCAGTATCATTTTCATTTTCATGACATTGACAATGTCAATATCAATAACATTAACATTCCCCTAGTTGGACACAACCGTACAACTTTTCCTCCTCTCCCCCCAGGGGTAAGGAGATGATGATATGCCAGCCAACAAATCGGGATTTATTTTCCACTTTGACAACTACCCCGTCCTGACCTCCCTGCCTTTGGAGCAGCGGGGGCTTCTCATCACCCTGCTGTGCGTCTACGCCGACCGGGTGTGGCGCGACCAAAGCGTCACCCTGGATGAGATTCTGGACCAGTTCCCCCAGCTGTCCAACGAGGCGGTGATGGCCTGCCGCTTCATGGGGGCGGCCATTCTCCGGGACACCCAGCGGTGGCTCAGTCAGCGGGACTATTGGGATCAGCGCAAGCAAGCCCAGCCCGCCCCTTCCTACGCCCGGAAAAAGGTTCCCGGAATGGTCCCCGACCCGGGCCGCGAGGTGCGCCAGGAAAGCCCCGAGGAATATCACCGAAAGCTGGAGAAGCTGGCACAGATGGCCAGACAGGCATAGCGGAGAGGGTTTCGCCGCCCCGGCGGCGAGTAACTTTGCCAACAGCGGCAAAGTTGCCAAAACGCCGTTCAAGGGGGAGATGTTTCGATTCATCTCCCCCTTAAAAAGCCCCCTCTTCAGCGACCAATCAGGGGGACTGCGGTCCCCCTATTGGATGTACCCCCTGGGGTGGGTGGAGATTGGAAAGTCTTTCCTTCTGGCGTGAATGGTTGATGATCGGTTTTCCACGGCGGGAAGTCTGTTCTTCTTCTGAAATCCCAGCGGTAACCTCACGCCGCCTCCGGGGTTCTCCCGTCTTTCGCCGGCGCGTCACATTAAGAGTCAATTGCCCCTTGCGCCGCTGCCGCTGAGTTTCCCCGTGTTTTAGTCCCTGCGCTGGCGCAATGCGCGCCAGGCGCGTAGGGACCTGGCAGCCAGCCGACGAAAGCAGTCTCTGCCGAAGGCCCCAACGGAAATTTTCCTCCGCAAGGGGCCCCAGGTGGGGCCTGTCAAAGCGAAGACCGGGAACGTACAAAACACAGTGTGCTCTGCTTGAACACAAGAGGGCTGTATAGCGAAGACAGACAGTCCCCACAAGACCGGAGATTCTCCTCCCTCCCATGGGCCCCAGCAACGACTTCCCACGGGGAGCGCACCATCCCCTGGGGCCCCCGGTACTGGCCTCCCCGCGTGGGCGGTTCTCCGCCGCACCCCGCCATGGCACAGGCCAGGCGCGTTTACAAGCGAGTAGGACACAAAACTGCTAAATTTGGACCAAGAGCGGCAGCGGGCGGCGGCCCACAGCCAAGTCAAATTTCAACCCGCGCCGGATTCAACTGCCGGGCTTCCTTGCGTGGGCACTCCAAAGTCAGCGCAGCCCCGGCGCGCATTGCTCCAACACGACAGCCCTCGACCACCGCCACATCAGCGGCAGCGGCGCGGGTTTGAGCGGCGTCCCACCATGACGCGCCGGCAAAAGCCGGGAGAACCGCCAAAACAGGCAAAGGAAGGTTTTGGAAACCTTGGTTTCCAAACGGCGTTTTGGTGACTTTGCCGCTGTTGGCAAAGTCACTCGCCCCGGGGGGCGAAACCACTCCATTCCTCGTCCCGCCCGCAGGCGGTTCTCCGCCGCACCCCGCCATGGCACAGGCCAGGCGCGTTTACAAGCGAGTAGGACACAAAACTGCTAAATTTGGACCGAGAGCGGCAGCGGGCGGCGGCGCTCTGCCAAGTCAAATTTCCTCCCGCGCCGGTTTCGTTTGCCAGACTCCGTCCCGTGCGCCCCCGTAAATGGGGGTCCGGGGGCAAGGTGGCCGAAAACACCGAGGCGTAGCCGAATGTTTTCCTGACACCGACCCCCGGCGATTCTTTCGTACCTTTCTGATCGTTCAGAAAGGTACTCGCCCCGCAGGGCGAAATATCCCCTCCCCGCAGCAGCGGCGAAACCACTCCATTCCTCGTCCCGCCGGCAGGCGCAAAACTCCCTTACATCTCGTCCTGAAAGCCCAGCAGGTAGTCCGCCGACACCTGGTAGTGTTCACAGATCAGGGCAAACTTCTCAATCGTGGTGCTCTTTTTCCCGCTTTCCATTTCACTGACCTGGGCCTTTCCAATGCCAATGATTTCCCCAAGTTCAGATTGCTTTTCTCCATGGAGGCGGCGAACCTCTTTGAGTCGTTCTCCAAATTTTTCTTGTGAAAACATAGACTCCTCCCTTGACAGTTTGCTATTTTAGAACTATAATGGTTTCAGAGTTCTAAAATAGCAAACTTTATTTGTGAGGTGCTTCTTATGACGGTCCTGTTTGAGCTTCTTTACAACGCCTGGTGCCCCTCCTACGATCCGGACCAATTTCCCGACTACAAGCGCAGCGACCCGGTCCGCTCCTACGGCCAGTTCGCCTTTGAGGAGGGCTTCAAGCTGGCTGTCAGCCTGCTCTTTTTGTCCCTGGACCACGACAGGCTGAGCAAAATTGAATAAGCAAAACAGGGCGGGCGAAAACGCCCGCCCTGTGCTTTAGGGTGTATCAAATTCTCAGATTTCAGACTTCAATCTGCTCCATGACGTAGGCCTCGATGATGTCGCCCGCCCCATCGACCTTAGGTCGATGGGAACCCCTTGCTTTTAAAATGCTCGGCGGAAATGAATTCCGCCTGCGCAAATTCTCCGCCAGAGGCTGCGAATTTACGGCGCGCAGCGCCGCCCCATCCAAGATGGGGCCCCAGAGGGCGACATGGAAACATTCCCAAATCTGAGGGATACGATCACACCTCAATCTGCTCCATGACGTAGGCCTCGATGATGTCGCCCTCTTTGATGTCCTGGAACTTCTCGAAGGTGATGCCGCACTCGTAGCCGGAGGCGACCTCCTTCACGCTGTCCTTGAAGCGCTGGAGGGAGGCGATGGCGCCGTCGTAAATGACGATGTTGTCCCGCAGCAGCCGCATCTGAGCGCCCCGCTGCATCTTGCCGTCCAGCACATAGCAGCCGGCCACCATGCCCACGCCGGTAATCCGGAAGACGTTGCGCACCTCGGCCCGGCCCAGCTCCACTTCCTTGAACTTGGGAGCCAGCATACCCTTCATGGCCGCCTCAATCTCGTTGATGGCGTCATAGATGACCCGGTACATCCGCATATCCACATTCATCCGGGGCGCGGACTCCTTGGCGTTGGAGTCGGGGCGGACATTGAAGCCCACGATGATGGCCCCGGAGGTGGCGGCCAGCATAACGTCGCTCTCGTTGATGGCGCCCACGGCGCAGTGGATGACCCGGACCCGGACCTCCTCGTTGCTGAGCTTCTCCAGAGAGGCCTTCACCGCCTCGGCGGAGCCCTGGACGTCGGCCTTGACGATGATGTTCAGGTTCTTCATCTCACCGGCCTGGATCTGGCTGAACAGGTCGTCCAGCGTGACCTTGCCCACGTTGTTGCCGATGGCGTTCTTCTGCTCGTGCTTGCGCTGCTCCACCAGCTCACGGGCCATCCGCTCGTCGGCCACGGCGTGGAAGTCGTCGCCCGCTCCGGGCACCTCGCTCATGCCGATGATCTCCACGGGGACGGAGGGTCCGGCCTCTGTGACCTTCTTGCCCTGGGCGTTGGTCATGGCGCGGACACGGCCCACGGCGGTGCCGGCGATGATCACGTCGCCCTGATGGAGGGTGCCGTTCTGGACCAGCAGGGTGGCCACGGGGCCGCGGCCCTTGTCCAGCCGGGCCTCGATGACGGCGCCGTGGGCGGAGCGGTTGGGGTTGGCCTTCAGCTCCCGCATCTCGGCGGTGAGGACCACCATATCCAGCAGGTTGTCAATGCCCATGCCCGTCTTGGCGGAGATGGGGCAGATGATGGTGTCGCCGCCCCACTCCTCGGGCACCAGCTCATACTCGGTGAGCTGCTGCATGATCCGGTCGGGGTTGGCGGTGGGTTTATCCATTTTGTTGATGGCCACGATGATGGGGATATCCGCGGCCTTGGCGTGGTTGATGGACTCCACGGTCTGGGGCATGATGCCGTCGTCGGCGGCCACCACCAGGATGGCCACGTCGGTAATCATGGCGCCCCGGGCCCGCATGGCGGTAAAGGCCTCGTGGCCGGGGGTGTCCAGGAAGGTGACGGGCTTGCCGCCCACCTCCACCTGGTAGGCGCCGATGTGCTGGGTGATGCCGCCGGCCTCGCCGGAGGCCACGTTGGCATGGCGGATATAGTCCAGCAGAGAGGTCTTGCCGTGGTCTACATGGCCCATGACCACCACCACGGGGGCGCGGGGCTGGAGATCCTCCTCCTTGTCCTCGGCGGTGTCGATGAGCTTCTCCTCGATGGTGACGATGACCTCCTTCTCCACCTTGCAGCCCATCTCCTCGGCGATGATGGCGGCGGTGTCGAAGTCGATGATCTCGCTGAGAGAGGCCATGACCCCGTTCTTCATCAGGCACTTGACCACCTCGGCCCCGGTCTTCTTCATCCGGGAGGCCAGCTCGCCCACCGAGATCTCATCGGGGATGAGCACCTTGACGGGGGCCTTCTTGGCAATCTCCAGCTGGAGCCGGCGCATACGGTCCTGCTCCTCCTGCTTGCGCTTGTTGCCGAAGTTGCCGCCCTGCTTGCCGCCCCGCTGGCGCTGGGCGTTGCGGCCCTGGAACTTCTGCTTGCCGCCGCCCTGGGTCTGGCGCTCAGAGGTAAAGGACTCCAGGCGCTCGTCGTACTTGTCCAGGTTCACCGCCGGGCCGCCCCGGGTGTCCACCACCTTCTTGGCAGGCACACGGCTGGTGGGGCGCTGCACCGTCTCCACCTGGGGCTTCTGGGGGGCGGGGGCAGCCTTCTCCTCCTGCTGGGAGGCGGGGGCCGCCTTCTTCTCCTGGGGCTCCGGCTTCTTCTCCGCGGCCTTGGGGGCCTGCTTGGCGGGCTCCTGCTTGGCCTGGGGCTCGTGGTAGGTATCGGCATAGACCGACTCGATGGAGTCGATCTGGTTGTGCTGGGTGAGATATTCAAAGACAATGGACAGCTCCTCGTCGGTGAGAGGCTGCATGTGGTTCTTGGGGGGATGGCCGTACTGGGTCAGGATGTCCATGACCTCCTTGGAGGGCAGTTCTTTGCCGCCCTTCTTAAAATCCTTGGCCACCTTGTGGATGGGATATTTGATCATCATATAGGGAAGCCACCTCGTTTCTTAGGGTTTCCGGAACGTTCCGGTCAGCCGCCGGCGACCGGGGCCGGGCGCTTTGGACGCCTGGTCCTGGGTTCGGGCAGGCCTGGGGCGATGGGCCTGGGGCTTTGCCCCCTTGGGGGCGGAGCGGCCCTTGGCCCCTTTGGGACGGGAGGTGGGTTCCTCCCCATCTTGCTTGGCGGGAGGCGGGGCCCAGGGGTGTTTCTTCCCCTTCCCCTCCCGCAGGTTTTTCTCATGCTGGCGCTGCTCCTTCTGCCGGCGCAGCACCTTGTCCGCCTTCTGCCGCAGCTGGGAGGCGGCGGCCTCGTACTTCTCCGGGTCCCGGGCGCGGAGCTTTTCGCTCACCGCCGCGGCAAACCCCGCGTCAGTGAGGGCCAGCATGGCGCAGGAACTTCGGCCCAGACTGAAGCCCAGCTCCTCCTTGGTAAAGGGCAGCTCCAGCCAGAGCACATTGCCCGCCTCACCAAAGTGGGCGGCCCGGCGGTAGGTGTTGGGGGCGGCGTCGGCAGCCAGAAGCACCACTCTCGCCTGGCGGGAGCGGCAGGCAGCGCCCACCGGCTCCTCCCCCACCTCCAGCCGACCGGCCTTTTTGGCCAGGCCCAGCAGGTGGAGAATCGGATCATGAGCCATCCTGGGGCACCTCCTTCATCTGCTCCTCCAGCGCGGCCCACACCTGGTCGGGCAGGGGCGCGGAGAAGGCCCGCTCCAGGGCCCGGCTCTTCCGGGCCTTAGCAAGGCACGCCGGGTTAGGGCACACATAGGCCCCCCGGCCGGGGAGCTTGCCCTTAAAGTCCAGGGACACAGCCCCCTCGGGTGAGCGGACCACCCGAATGAGCTCCATTTTCGGTTTCATCTCCCGGCAGCCAAGGCATTGGCGCATGGGTATTTTCTTGGGCACGATTCGCACCACCCTCATTTTGGTATCAGTTTATGGTTGGGGGAATTTCGCCCCCCGGGGCGAGTAACTTTCTGAATGATCAGAAAGTTACCAAAGAATCACCGGGGGCAGCGCACGCACAATTAACATTGTGCTGCCGCGCCGTCCCCGGACCCCCATTTACGGGAGTCCACGAAACAGAGCCTGGCAATCGAATCCGGCGCGGGTGCAAATTTGACTTGACCCTAACCACCGCCCGCTGCCGCTCAGCTCTAAATCGGATACGTTTGCGTCCTACTTATTTGTAAACGCGCCTGGCCTGTGCCCCGGCGGGGTGCCACAGGGAGCCGCGTGGGCAAGCAAACTCATACCGCAGTTATTCACAAGTGTCACCACGCCAGGAACGATTGGGGCGAAGTCTCTCTTACTCCTCCACGCTCTCCACAGCGGCCTCTTCCTCAGCCGCCTCCTCCGCGGGAGCGCTCTCCATCTCCTCGATGGGCTCCAGGGGGGCGGAGGCGGGCTTGATGTCGATCTTATAGCCGGTGAGCTTGGCGGCCAGTCGGGCGTTCTGGCCCTCCTTGCCGATGGCCAGGGACAGCTGGTCGTCGGGAACCACTACCCGGCAGCTCTTGGCGTCGGGCAGCTCCTCCACGCTGATGACGTCGGCGGGAGACAGGGCGGCGGCGATATACTTGGCGGGGTCCTCGGAGTATTGAATGAGGTCCACCTTCTCCCCCTTCAGCTCAGAGAGCACATTGTCAATCCGCTGGTGCCGGGGGCCGATGCAGGCGCCCAGGGCGTCCACGTTGGGGTCGGCGGACCAGACGGCCAGCTTGGTGCGGGACCCGGCCTCCCGGGCCACGGACTTGATTTCCACGGTGCCGTCGTAAATTTCCGGCACCTCCAGCTCGAACAGCCGCTTCACCAGCCCCGGGTGGGACCGGGAGATCAGCACCTGAGGGCCCTTGGTGGCCTTGCGGACCTCTACCACATAGACCTTCAGACGCTGGCCCTCCACATAGTGCTCCCCCTTGATCTGCTCCCCGGCGCCCAGGTAGGCGTCGGTAAACTCAGACCCGGAGTGCAGACGCAGAGCCACCGCCCCGTTCCGGGGGTCGATGCGGGTGACCACGCCGGTCAAAAGCTCGTGCTCCTTGCTGGAGAACTCGTCATAGACCATCCCCTGCTCGGCCTCCCGAATGCCCTGGATGATGACCTGGCGGGCGGTCTGGGCGGCGATGCGGCCGAAGCTCTTGGCCTTGACCTCCATGCGCACCACGTCTCCCAGCTCGGCCTGGGGCAGCACGGACCGGGCCTCCTCCAGGCTGATCTCGGTGGCGGGGTTGTCCACCACCTCCACAATTTCCTTCTTCAAAAACAGGCGCACGGTGCCCTTCTCCTCGTCGGCCTCCATGACCAGGTTCTCCCCCACGCCGTCGTGGTCCCGCCGGTAGGCGGACAGCAGCGCCTGGGTCACCTTCTCCATCATGTAGCCGGGCTTAATGCCCTTCTCCTGCTCAATCTGATGGATGGCCTCGAAAAACTCCTTGCCGTCCATCTCATTGCTGTTGACCTTTTTCTTTGTCACTCGTTTCGCCACAGTCTTTTCCTCCTAAAGCGCCCCCAGAGGGGGAAACCGCATTTTTTAAAATCTGGGGTAGAGCCGTACCAGGGCCAGCTCCTGCTTGGGGAAGGACAGGGTTTCTCCTCCCGCCTCCAGCTGTACCGACCCGTCGTCCTCATAGCTTTTCAGCAGGCCCACATATTCCTTTCTTCCCTCCCGGGGGCGGTAGAGCCGGACCTCCACCTCGGCGCCCAGGAACTGCCGGAAGTGTTCGGGCTTTTTCAGCACCCGGTCGGCCCCGGCGGAGGACACCTCAAAGGTGTAGCTGCCCTCGATGGGGTCACACTCGTCCAGCAGGTCGGACAGGGGCCGGGAGACGGCCTCGCAGTCGTCGATGGACACCCCGCCGTCCTTGTCGATATACACCCGGAGGAACCACTCCCCCGCCTCTTTCACATACTCCACATCCCAAAGGGTGCAGCCCGCCTTTTCCACAATGGGCCCGGCCAGAGCGGCCACGGTATCGGTCACCTTTGCCATGGTCAAAACCTCCCTCAAATTCCGGAGTTTTCTGGTTTTTTTCAATCAAAAAGAGCGGAGCCTTGACCCCACTCTTACCAATACTACCTTCATTCTGGGTATACTATACCATACCCTCCGTTCAAATGCAAGAGGGACGGAGAACTTTTTTCCAAAAACAGGACATTTCCCCGTCCTTTTATCGGAAAACTTAATTTTTTCTATTTTTCCCGCTCTTTTCCGGCCAATGTTACGGGAAACAGGGACATACTATTCCTCGGATGGAACCTCCACATTCATTGTGTTCAGCGGGAGGAAATAGGATGAACAAGTTTGTGACTGCCACAGCTTTGGCGCTTGTGCTGGCGGGGACGCTCACGTCCTGCGCCAAAAAAGAGCCTATGTACACCGGCTCCAACTCCACAGACCGGGTCTCCTCCGGGCAGGTGTCCCGGCGCTATGATCAAACCACCACGGGCAAGGCCCGGGACTTTCTGGACGACGCCCGGTATTCCGCCGGCTCCAACGGCAAAGTCTACGGCGGCGACGGCAACACCGTCACCCGGGACCTGACTCAGGGCGCCCGGGACATCGTCCGGGGAACCGGCGACGCCATCGGCGACGTGGGCCGGGGCGTGGGCGACGCTGTCCAGGACATCGGAAACGGTGTGGGCAACGCGGTAAACGACATGGGCAAGGACATGACCGGCAAATATTAAGGAAAAGCGAGGCGGGGAAATCCCGCCTCGCTTTTCCTCATTTTTTCTTCTTCGGCTTGGCCCAGCCCGCCTTGCGCACGGGCCTTCCCGGGGCGCTCTTTTTCTCCACGGCGTGGCGGCCGTCAAAGCGCTCCTTTCTCGGGTCGCCGGGGGCCTTCCTCTTCCCGCCCCGGGCGGGGGCGGCGGCCTTCTTCCCCTTGGGGGCAGGGCGCTGGTCCTTCCCCTGGGGTGTCCCGGCGCTCTGGCCCTTCCCCGGGCGGATGAGACAGTGCTTGCCATAGCCGATGAGGTCCTCCCGCCCCGTCTTGTGGAGGGCCTCCAGCACCAGCGCCCGGTTCTGGGGCTTTCTCCACTGCATAAGGGCCCGCTGGAGGGCCTTGTCGTGGGGCGTTTTGGGCACAAACACCGGCTTCATGGTCCGGGGATCGATTCCTGTATACCACATACAGGTGGCCAGGGTACCGGGAGTGGGATAGAAGTCCTGGACCTGCTCGGGCATGTGGCCCTGCTTGTTGAGCCACACCGCCAGCTCCACCGCATCCTCCAGGGTACACCCCGGGTGGGAGGAGATAAGGTAGGGCACCAGGTACTGGTCCTTGCCGTAGCGGCGGTTGAGCTTGAAATACTTCTCCCGGAATTTCTCATAGACCTCGATGTGAGGCTTGCCCATATAGTCCAGGGTGTGGGCCACACAGTGCTCCGGGGCCACCTTCAGCTGCCCCGAGATGTGGTGCTGAATGAGGTCGGTGAAAAACTCCCCGCTGGGGTCCTTCATCAGATAGTCAAAGCGAATCCCTGAGCGGATGAACACCTTTTTCACCTTGGGAATCTCCCGGAGCTTGCGCAGGAGCATCATATAGTCGGTGTGGTCCGCGTCCAGATTGGGGCAGGCCTCCGGGGCCAGACAGGCCCGGTTTCGGCACATGCCTGCCTTAAGCTGCTTTTGGCAGGAGGGCCGGCGGAAGGTGGCCGAGGGGCCGCCCACGTCGTGGATATAGCCCTTGAAGCCCGGGTGCTGGGTGAGGGCCTTTACTTCCCGGATGACGGACTCGTGGCTGCGGCAGGAGATGGTCCGCCCCTGGTGGAAGGCCAGGGAGCAGAAGTTGCAGGCCCCGAAGCACCCCCGGTTGTGGGTCACCGAGAAGCGCACCTCCTCAATGGCGGGCACGCCCCCCATAGAGTCGTACATGGGGTGGGGCTCCCGCACATAGGGCAGCTCCGCCACCCAATCCATCTCCTGGGTGGTCAGAGGGGAGGCCGGCGGGTTGGCGATGAGAAATTCCCGGCCGTGCTTTTGGATGATGGCCTTGCCCGTCACCGCGTCGTGTTCCAGATACTCGGTCATGTTGGCCCGGGCGTAGGCCTCCTTGCTCTGGGATACCTCCTCAAAGGAGGGGACTTCTACCTTGGGGTAGGCACACACGTCGGGATATTTGGCCGCCACGCAGGTGCCCCGCACGTCGGTAATTTCGCTTACCGGGGTGCCGCTGGCCAGGCGTGCGGCAATCTCTATGGACGCCTTCTCCCCCATGCCGTAGGTGAGGATGTCCGCCTGGGCGTCAAAGAGGATGGATCGGCGGACCTTGTCCTCCCAGTAGTCGTAGTGGGCGAAGCGGCGCAGGCTGGCCTCCAGCCCGCCGATGATGATGGGGATGTCCCCAAAGGCCTCCCGCACCCGGTTGGAGTAGACCACGGTGGCGTGGTCGGGGCGCAGTCCCGCCTTCCGCCCCGGGGAGTAGGCGTCGTCGTGACGGCGCTTTTTCGCGGCGGTATAGTGGGCCACCATGGAGTCGATGTTCCCCGCCGAGATCATCACACCAAGCCTTGGACGGCCCAGGACCTTGAAACTCTCGGCGCTGTGCCAGTCGGGCTGGGCCAGGATGGCCACCCGGTAGCCCTTGGCCTCCAGCACCCGGCCGATGATGGTGGGGCCGAAGGAGGGGTGGTCCACATAGGCGTCGCCGGTGATGAGGAGGAAGTCATAGTCCTCCCACCCCCGGCGGAGCATGTCCTCTTTGGAGACAGGTAAAAATAAGTCGCGGTCAAAGCTCATGGCTGGCCTCTTTTCTTTCGTTTTTTCATCTTTGGGGGGAGTTTCGCCCCCCGGAGCGACCCACTTTGCCAACAGTGAAAAGGGGTTTCGCCCCCCGGGGCGAGTGACTTTTCCCACGGCGGAAAAGTCACCAAAAGGCCGCTCAAGGGGAGGGGTGTTTCGACTCCCCCCTCCCCCTGAGAACCTCCACCCCACAGCGACCAATCAGGGGGACTGCGGTCCCCCTATTGGATATACCCCCTGGGGTGGGTGGAGATTGAACGCCTTTCCTTCTGGCGTGAATGGTTGATGATCGGTTTTCCACGGCGGGAAGTCTGTTCTTCTTCTGAAATCCCAGCGGTAACCTCACGCCGCCTCCGGGGTTCTCCCGTCTTTCGCCGGCGCGTCAAATTGGGAGTGAATTGCCCCTTGCGCCGCTGCCGCGCGTCGTCGCAAAGTCCGTTCCGCTCAAAACCCCCTGACGGGAATTTCTCGCTCCACTCCCTTGCTCCTCCTTTCCAAACCGAACCCGCTTCGCTGGGCTTCGGTTTGGGATATTGCGCTGGCACTATGCGCGCCGGGCGCGTAGGGACCTGGCAGCCAGCCGACGAAAGCAGTCTCTGCCGAAGGCCCCAACGGAAATTTTCCTCCGCAAGGGGCCCCAGGTGGGGCCTGTCAAAGCGAAGACCGGGAACGTACAAAACACAGTGTGCTCTGCTTCAACACAGGAGGGCTGTATAGCGAAGACAGACAGTCCCCACAAGGCCGGAGATTCTCCTCCCTCCCATTGGGCCCCAGCAACGACTTCCCGCGGGGAGCGCACCATCCCCTGGGGCCCTTGGTACAAACCTTCTTGCGTAAACCGTCCCGCACCGCACCCCGCCATGGCACAGGCCAGGCGTGTTTACAAACAGGTAGAACAGCAATTTTTCTAATTTAGGACCGCGGCGGCAGCACAAAAGTTCAGAGCCAAGTCAAATTTCAACCCGCGCCGGTTTCGTTTGCCAGACTCCGTCCCGTGCGCCCTCGTAAATGGGGGTCCGGGGGCAAGGTGACCGAAAACACCGAGGCATAGCCGAATGTTTTCCTGACACCGACCCCCGGCGATTCTTTCGTACCTTTCTGATCGTTCAGAAAGGTACTCGCCCCGCTGGGCGAAATATCCCCTCCCCGCAGCAGCGGCGAAACCACTCCATTCCCCGTCCCGCCCGCAGGGCGAAACCCTACCTTCTCTCTCTCACATCCGACCGCCCCACCAGGTAGTCCAGGCTCACATCAAAATAATCCGCAATGGCAATGAGTTTTGCCACTTCCGGATAAGATTCTCCATATTCATAGCCCTGATAGGTACGCAGCTTAACCGAAAACTGATCCGCAAGCTGTTGCTGTTTCAGTTTTCTTTCCTTGCGCAATTCTTTCATGCGCTGTGCAAAAGTTGACATCTTTACCTCCAAGGCTTGACATGCAAATAATTCGCGTATATTATAAATATGCAAATAATCCGCGTGTTATTATCATACAGGAAGGTGAAAAAAATGCAAGACGTCGTCCTTGATCTCCTCTGCCGCAGCCCGGAGGTCCTGGAATCCATCTCCAAATTCCTCCGCACCCTCCCCGCCTATCAGGCCGCCCAGCGGGACTTTTACGCCATCGCGGAACAGGTGCGGGAGAAGGCGGGGCCGGAGCTGTTCAGCCGCCTGGAAGACCAGTTTCTCACCTACACCAACTATGAAGTCCTCGCCTACTACGCCTTTGGTCTGGGGCTGCGGGAGGAGCTCATCCGGGCCCTGAGCCTGTGAAGCTCACCGCTCATACCCGATGTACTTTTCCAAAATTTCCAGGGGCACCCGGCCCCCCACCTCGTCGCCGATCTTGGTAAAGCCGTACTTCTTGTAAAAGTGCTGGGCCCGGTCGTTATAGGGGGCGCACCGCAGGCGCAGCTTGTCCCGGCCCAGGGGGCGGTAGAAGGCCACCGCCTGGCCGATGAGCTGGACGCCCAGACTCTGCTCCCGGCGGCTGGGGTCCATGTAGCAGAAGGCGATGTAGCCGGCGTTGTCAGGGGCATACCGCTCCACATCCAGCTCCAGCACCCCCGCCACCTCCTCGTCGGCCATGGCCAGGGTCACCCCCCAGGGGGTGTGGTCCAGGTGCTCCCGGGCAGCGGCGAGGAAGCTCTCCCCGTCAAAGGGCACATCCGGGCCGTGGGTGGACACCCAGGCCTCGTGCCGGGCGGCCAGATAAATGTCCGCTTCCTCCTCCCAGCGGATGGGCCGGTACCACAGATTCACATCCCGGGCCTTGCCCTCCTTCTTCCACCACACCTGCTTGCCCAGGGTGGTCAGCTCCTGGGGCAGGTGGGAGGCGTCGTTCTGGAAACGGATGGTGAATTGGCCGTTCTCATACTCCAGGCAGGTCACCGCCGTGTTCTCGCTGTGCCTCAGGTGCTTCCACTCCTCCGGGCTGAGGCCCTGAACATTGGCCAAAAGCTGACGGATGGCGGTGCCGTGGGAGAAGATGGCCACCGTCTTTCCCGGATTTTCCCGGGCAATGCGGGTGACCGCCCCCCGCAGCCGCTCCCCGGCCTCGGCCAGGTTTTCCCCCTCCGGGGCCCGCCAAAGAGGGGAGGTGGCATTGAAGAGGGCAATCTGTTCCGGCTCCTCCCGGTAGACCTCCCCCCAGGTCCGGTCCTCCCAGGCGCCGAAGTTCAGCTCCCGGAGCTTGGGGTCGGTGTGCAGCTCCAGGCCCTTGGGCACATAGACCGTCCGGGCGGTGGTCATGGTGCGGTACAGGTCGCTGGACCAGACCACATCCACCGGAATGTCCCGGAAGCGTTCCTCCAGACACTTCATCTGGGCGTAGCCATTTTCGGTGATGAGGGCGTTATACCAGCCGTGAATCCGACGGTAGAGGTTGCCCTCCGCTTCGGCGTGGCGTACAAGATAAATGGTTGTCATCAGCTTCCAACTCTTTCTGCTTTCATCAGCGGTGAGATTTCATTTCAAAATGGATCAGCAGGGACAGCAGCGCCCGCAGCAGCACCACCGCCCCCAGGACGATCAGCTCGTTTAGGTCCCGGACCAGCACGGTCTTCAAAATTTCCGCCGCCATCTTGAATTCCAGACTGGTGGCAAGGCCGTTGGCCAGGTCGAACTTCACGTCCATGGGCACATGGGTCACAAACCCCTTGCAGTAGTTCCAAAAGGCCCGGAGGGCGGACACAGCCACCACGAAAATGCCCATCAGCTCGCATATGGAGATGATCGGGGGCAGAATCAGGGCGATGAATTCTTCCAGCACCGGACGTTTCCTCCTGTTTTCAGACTGCTCAGCTCCAGGGGCGCACGCCCCCGGTCAGCTCCCGGACGGCGGCAAGGCCCTGTCGTTCCGCGATTTCACGCAGGCCGTCCCGCACCTTGATGGGTGCAAAGGGGTCGGCAAACAGGGCGGTGCCCACCGCCACGGCGCCGGCTCCGGCCAGCATCATCTGGGCCGCGTCCTCCCCCTTGGCCACGCCGCCCATGCCCAGGATGGGCGCCTTCACGCACTGGGCGACCTCCCAGACCATCCGCACCGCCACGGGCAGCACGGCGGGGCCGGACAGGCCGCCGGTGTTCATCTTCAAAATGGGACGGCGGGTGTTCACGTCAATGCGCATGCCCCGAATGGTGTTGATGAGGGACAACGCGTCCGCTCCCGCCCCCTCCACGGCCCGGGCGATCTCGTTAATGTCGGTGACATTGGGGGAGAGCTTGACCATCACGGGGACGTTCCCGGCGTGGGCCTTGGCCACCTGGGTCACCTCGGCGGCCAGCTCGGGCCGGGTGCCGTAGGCCAGCCCCCCCGCCTTTACGTTGGGGCAGGAGATGTTCACCTCGATCATGTCCACCCCGGCCCCGGCGAGCTTTTCGCACATGATGCCGTACTCCTCGGGGGTGTTGCCCGAGATGTTGGCGATGACCTTCACGTCAAACTGCCGAAGGTAGGGAAGCTCATGTTCGATAAAGGCGTCCACGCCGGGGTTTTGAAGGCCCACGGAGTTTAAAATACCCATGGGCGTCTCGGCAATGCGGGGGCCGGGGTTGCCCTCCCTGGGGTGAAGGGTCAGGCCCTTGGCGCAGATGCCGCCAAGCTCTGAGAGGTCAAAAAACTGGCTGTACTCCCGCCCGAAGCCGAAGGTCCCCGAGGCCACGCACACGGGGTTTTTCATGGTCATCCCCGCCAGGGTGACGCTCATATCCACCTTAGACATCCCAGTCCACCTCCTTGGAATCAAAGACGGGACCGTCCTTGCACACATGCTTGCGGCTGCCGTCGGTCATGTCGCACACGCACACCAGGCACGCCCCAATGCCGCAGCCCATCCGCTCCTCCATGGACACCTGGCAGGGCACCCCAAACTCCTGGGCCGCCTTTGCCACGTTTCGCAGCATGGGCCTGGGACCACAGCAGAGGACGGCGTCGTAGTTTTTGTCCTCGCTCAGCTCCTGACGCACCAGGGCGTCTACAAAGCCGTGATGGCCCAGGGAGCCGTCGTCGGTGGCGATGAGCACCTTGGCGCACTCGTCCTCAAAGCGGTCTTTCAAAATAATTTTCTCCTTGGACCGGCCGCCCAGAATGGCGGTGGAGCGGCCCTGGGTATACTGGGCACAGCCCACCATGGGGGGGATGCCGATGCCGCCCCCCACCAGCAGGTACCGGCCCTCCGGCTTCATGGCAAAGCCGTTGCCCAAAAGGCCCATCACATCCAGGGTGTGGCCCGCCGGGCGGTTTGCCAGCCACTGGGTCCCCTCCCCCCGGACCTCAAAGGCGATGGAGAGCAGGTCCTGGGGCTCGTCCTCCTGGCAGGAGCACACGGAGATGGGGCGGCGCAGAAGCAGCCCTTCCCCGCACTTGACATGGACGAACTGACCCGGAGCCTTGAAGGAGGTGCGGACCATATCCCCCACCTCCAGGGTCATATAGACAGCGTCCCCCATTTGTTCCTTGGAGACGATTTTACACTTGCGTTCTACTTTCATCTTGTCACACCTTTATCCGGCAGTTTATTTTTCCCAGGGCGGCTTACGGGAGGGCTTTTTCGGCTGCTCCTGGGCGGCGGCGCTCCGGCGCTCCTGCCCCCGGTTCATGGCGCACCGGGGACAGCCGATTTCCGGGCTGTGCCTGGCCCCGCACACCGGGCAGGTGACCTGCTCCTCCTCCGCCAGCTCGGCGGGCAGTTCCGGGGGCTGGGGCAGATAGAACTCCGCCCAGCCGCACTGGGCGCACCGCTGCACGTCCACCTCCAGCCAGGCGGCGAACAGCCCGTCCCGGGCCACCGGGCCGAACAGGCCCTCCTCCCCCAGGTGGAGGAGCTTGCGGCCGTACCGCTCCATGGGGCCGCCGCAGCGCAGGCACTTCGCCCCCGTGCGCAGGGTCTGGCGGGCCTTTTCCTGCCGCTCCCGGTCCTCCTTGGCCTTCTGTTTCGCCTGCTCCAGGTTGGACATGATCTTTTCCGGGTCCACCGCCCGGCCGGTGGCCAGGGCCCGCTCGCCCCGCTCCTCCTGGCTTAAGTCCCGCAGAAGCTTATAGCACTCCAGGCAGGTGGGCTGTTCCACACCGCCGCATATGGTGTTTTCCCTGCTGAACAGGCCGATCTCTTTGCCGCAAAACACGCACTTCTGAGCCATGGGTCAGCCCTCCTTTTTATGGTCCTGGTGTTTTTTACTGCGCTTATTACAGCACCGTCACAAACTGGGCGATATCCTCGCGTTCCCACTGGGGCCACAGCCCCAGCGGGGGCCCTTTTCTTTCAATGCTCGGGCGAAGTGAATTCGCCCTGCGCAAATCTCCGCCTTTCGGCTTCGATTTTACGCGGCACTCGCCGCGGCCCGCTCCCGCGGGCTGCCGCCGCCTTTCGGTATCTGCGCTGAAGTTGCTTACAGCACCGTCACAAACTGGGCGATATCCTCTTTCATGGCAACAGCGGCGGCACGGGCGGCCTCCTTGAAGTCGTGGCCGTCCCCGCCGGTCTTCTTCCAGGCGCACATAATGCCCCGGGAGGAGTTGACGATGGCCCCGTGGCCGTACCTGTCAAAGGCGTTGGCCACGTCGGCGGCGGTGCCCCCCTGGGCTCCGTAGCCGGGCACCAGGAAGAAGGTGTGCTCCAGGCGGCGGCGCAGGTCCTTGATATCCTCGGGATAGGTGGCCCCGGTGACCGCCCCGGCGATGGTGTAGCCGTACTTGCCCTCGGTGCCGGCGGCGATGCGCTCATTGAGGTCGCCCATCACCTGGTAGACCAGCCGGTCCCCGGCCACAATGTCCTGAAGCTCCCCGGAGCCGGGGTTGGAGGTCTTCACCAGCACAAAGGCGCACTTGTCCTCTGCCTTGGCGGCCTCCAGGAAGGGGTTGATGGAGTCGGAGCCCATATAGCCGTTGAGGGTGACGCAGTCTGCGTCAAAGGACTTGAAGACCTGCCCCTCGATCTTGGCCCCGGACAGCCACCCCTCGGCGTAGGCGGAGGCGGTGGAGCCGATGTCTCCCCGCTTGATGTCGGCGATGACAAACAGGCCCTTCTCCTTGGCGTAGCGGATGGTGCGCTCCAGCATCTCCATGCCCTGCCAGCCCAGGTTCTCATAGTAGGCGCTCTGGGGCTTGACGGCGGGGACAATGTCGCACAGCGCGTCAATGAGGCCCACGTTGAACTGCCAGATGGCCTCCGCGGCCCCCTTCAGCCCCACGCCGTACTCCTCAAAGGCGGCCTTGCGGATATACTCGGGCACATACTCAATGCGGGCGTCCAGCCCGGCCACGGTGGGGTTTTTCTTCTCACGGATTTTGTCCTGGAGAACGTCAAACGACATATGGATCATTCCTTTTCTCTGATTTTTTCCCTTCGGTTCCAAAATATTAATTTTTTCCGGCATTCAAAGGGCAAACGCCCTCAAGTTTGTCCCTTTTGCTTCTGTTCCAGCATCCACACCGCGAACACCGCCCCCAGGGCCATGGCCAGGGTGAAGAACATCCCCGCCGCCACGCTGTCCTTGGGCAGCATGGACAGGCTCACCCAGGCGCAGCCCAAAAACAGGAAGACGGCCCCGTATACCCGCTGAAAGGACAGGGTGTGCTTTTCTCCCAGCACCTGCCTCATCTGGGGCACCATGGACGCCACCCCGTGCCAGGACAGGGCCAGCCCCAGCAGGAACATGACCACGCTCTCCACCGGCAGCAGCTCCAGCAGGTACAGCGCCCCTCCCGCGGCCAGCACAAGGAGGATTCCGGCCCCATATACGATCTGATATTTCCGTTTCATTCCGATCCCTCTTATCCCCGGTCCTCGTAGATCACCTTGCCCCCGGCGATGGTGTATTTGACCTTGCCCTTCACCTTCCAGCCGGCGAAGGGGGTGTTCCGGGCCTTGGAGGCAAACTGCTCCGGGTCCACGGTCCACTCCTCATCCGGGTCGAAGATGACCAGGTCCGCCGCCGCCCCCAGGGACATGTGGCCCCGGGACAATCCCAGAATGTCGGCGGGGTTGGTGGACATGCGCTTGATGATGTTAGGCAGGTCCATCTTCTTGGTGTGGTAGAGCTGGGTCAACGTGATGGCCAGAGAGGTCTCCAGACCGATCATGCCGCTGGGGGCCCGGGTCAGGGTGCGGGCCTTCTCCTCGGCGGAGTGGGGGGCGTGGTCGGTGGCGATAACGTCGATGGTGCCGTCCTTCAGCCCGGCGATGATCCCGGCCACGTCGGTTTTGGTGCGCAGGGGCGGGTTCACCCGGGCCATGGAGCCCTGGGTGAGCACCTCGTCCTCGGTGAGGGTAAAGTACTGGGGACAGGTCTCGCAGGTGATGTGGACCCCTTTTTTCTTCATCTTCCGAATGATGTCCACACTCTTGGCGGTGGATACATGGCAGATGTGTACCGGAGCCCCCGTCTCCTCCGAGAGCATGGCGTCCCGCATGACCATCAGCTCCTCGGCGATGGCGGGCCGGCCCTCCAGCCACAGCTGGCGGGAGACGCTGCCCTCGTTCACCGCCCGGCCGGCCACCATGGTGGTGTCCTCACAGTGGCACAGCACCGGCATCTTCATCCCCCGCACCTTGATGAGCACATCCCGCATAAGGTTGGCGTTGTCCACGTTGTTCCCGTCGTCGGACAGGGCCACCGCCCCGGCGGCCTTCAGCTCCTCGGCGTCGGTGGGCTCCTCCCCCCGCAGGCCCTTGGACAAAGCGGCGATGGGGTGGACCTGGACGCCGCAGGCCTCCTTTGCCCGGCCCAGCACATACTGAACCTGCTCGGGGCAGTCGATAGCGGGGCTGGTGTTGGCCATACAGGCCACCGAGGTCACGCCCCCCCGGGCCGCCGCGGCGCAGCCGGTGATAATGTCCTCCTTATAGGTAAGGCCCGGGTCCCGGAAGTGGACGTGCATATCCACAAGGCCGGGGGCCACCACAAGCCCCTTGGCGTCGATGACCCGGTCGCACTCCACGTCCAGGCCCCGCTCCATCATGGCCAGCACACCGTTGTCGGCCAAAATATCCTGCAGCACCACCGCGCTGGTCACCGGATGGACCACACGGCCGTTTTTAATCAAGAGTTTCATGGGCATCCTCCCAATTTTTGTCCGTTTTTTCAGTTTTTTCCGCCGGCCGTTTCCAGCCAGCCCATAATATCCTAATACTAAATTATAGCGGAACACGCAGGAATTAGCAATGCGTTTTTCAGAATTTCGGGAAAGAATAACAGGGCGGAACATCCAGATTTTTTCATCCCACAAGGAGGAGTTTTTTATGCAGCATAACGGAATGGGCATGGGCGTCTTTATGGCCGGCGCCATGGCCGGTATGGTGGCCGGGGCCGCCCTGGGCGCCACCATGGCGCCCTCCAGCCGCCAGATCAAGCACACCGTCAACAAGGCCGCCAAGAAGGTCAACCAGGCGGTGGACAACCTGGCCAACGCCCTGGAGATGTAATCGTTTCAACCAAACAGCACCGCTGTTTGATTGAGGAAGCCGTACAAAGATCCCCCTCCATTTCGCTGAACTGGTCGGGGGGATCTTTGCCAGAAGTGTCCTTTCCCAGGTACACGCCTGGGAAAGGACAAATTTTACTCTCTTTTGCCCCCTGCGGGAGGGCTTTTTTCTGCCGCTTTTCCGAAATTTTTTGACTTGTGTAACCTTTTGCCTTATTTTGGGTTTAACAGACAGAACAAGCCTGAAGGGGGGATGGAGATGGAGCCGGACTTTGCCGCCGTGTGCGGGGAGTATTATGACCGGGTCTACCGCTTCCTGCTCTCCCTGACCGGCGACCCCCACCAGGCGGAGGACCTGACCCAGGAGGCCTTTTACCGGGCGCTGCTCCACATCGGCCGGTACGAGGAACGCGGGCAGATGTTCACCTGGCTGTGCGCCATTGGGAAAAACCTGTGGCTCAGCCAGTGCCGGAAGAAGCCTCCCGACCCCCTGGCCCCCGACCCCCAGCCCGGACCGGAGGAGGCCCTCTCCCGCCGGGAGACCCGCCTGGCCCTTCAGCGGGCCGTCGCCGCCCTGCCCGGGGATTTGCGGGATGTGGTTATTCTCCACATCTACGGGGACATCCCGCTCAAGGAGATTTCCGCCTTAAAGGGCAAGTCCCAGAGCTGGGCCAGGGTCACCTATTACCGGGCCAGACAGCTGCTCAGACAAGAATTGGAGGGATTGCTATGACAAACAAGGACTGCGACATTATCCAGGACCTGCTTCCCCTGTACATAGATTCCTGCTGCCACCCGGGCAGCCGGGAGCTGGTGGAGGCGCATCTGAAAACCTGCCCCGCCTGTCAGAAGGTTTTCAGCGAGATGACCGGGGACCTGCCCGCCCCGGAACCGCCCCAGCCCGAACCGGAAACGCCTTCCGCCCCAGAGGTCATGGAGGAGAAGAAAGGGAAAAGCTTTCGCAAAGGGATGAGGAAGATCCGCCGCCGGTGGATCGCCTCCCTTATCGCGGCGGTGGTTCTGGTGCCTCTTGTGCTCATGGGCATCAACCAGGCGAGGGGATTTGGCCTGTGCTACACCAATCTCCATGAATTTTACCTGGCCAATGCCTTCCTGGGCAAGATGAAGGCCGGGGACTACGAGGGAGCGGCACAGTACATGAACCGGGAGGATGTCCGGGAGCGGTATCTCTTCAGTTGGTTTACGGAGGAAGAGATGGCAAACTTTGACCGGGACGTGACCGACACCTTTGTGGCCGCCGCCCAGGGCTATACGGAGATGGGGGGCCTGTCCGGCTACCGCTACCACTGGGGCGGATATGCCGCTGCCTATCAGTGCAGCGAATCATTCGACGGTGTGCCCGTCTATCAGTTTGAGTTTACCCTTACCATAGGAGATATTGAGTACCGGGCCATTTTGGAGGCCAGTAAGGACGGGGTGGAGAACTGCTGGGTCTATGACAACCCCATGGGCGGGCCCCAGCAGCTCAACGCCATCAACCAGTGGGAGTACACCCTGTGGGATGCGTATGTGGAGCGCTACTACGACGACGCGCGCAAGGCCCAGTATACCTGTTTTGTGGAGCAGCAGGCCTATGAGAGCGGCCTTCAGGTGGCGGCGGGGTAAGGTTTCGCCATTTGGGCGGGAAATGCTTCGCCGCCGCGCCTCCCGCCCCGCCGGGGCGGCGGCCAGGCGCGTTTACAAACAAGCAGGACGCAAGGCCATCAAAATTCAGGACCGGAGCGGCAGCGGGCGGCGACGCAAATCCAGGTCAAATTTCCACCCGCGCCGGATTCGACTGCCAGACTCCCTCTTGTGCGCTCCCGTAAACGGGGGTCTGGGGGGCAGACGGCTGAAAACACCGAGGCGCAGCCGAATGTTTTCCCCGCCGTCAACCCCCAGCGGCGCTTTGCCCACTTTGCCGCCGTGGGCAAAGTGGGTCGCCCCGTAGGGCGAA
>JAXWVI010000119.1:0-27151 GCA_037245165.1 bacterium | reverse complement strand
CTTTATCTGCTGCTGGCTGCGGTTATTCCGCTGATCGTTCTCCACTTCTTTAACAAGGGAACTGTGGTGGAACGGCTGAGGACTTCGGAGTAAATAATTAGACAGAGCCGAGGGGAATTTTCCCCTCGGCTTTTCTAATTGTCACAGATTTGTGAGATTTCAGCTTGTTATAGTGTCGAAACACTGCTGTGCTGTGAGGATTATGTGAGAATTGTAATCTAAGATAGCAGTAAGCAAAGGGAGGGCGGGACGGAAAAACCGTTCCACCCTCCCTTTGTTTGCGAAATTTGTCAAATAAACAGGTTGGAGAGAAACCATCGACCAACCGCGACGAAAGAAAAGAAATGGGGAATAAGTTTGTATTTTTGTCCCTTTTGACCCGCCGCCGAACCGACCACGCTCCATATTAGAACATCACAATTCTTTTATACCGCAAACGGGCTCTAGCCTGTTTGCGGCTCTTTTTTTCCTCGACAGCATCTCCAAGTATTCCCTACCAAATTTTAGGGAATATTTGGAAATACCGTCGAGAGATCACAGCGTATGTTCGGCTCCGAAGCCCAGACTGGGGAGTTCGGCTGAAAAATTAGAGAAATTTTTATATTTTGGCGGGAAAAGAAATTCCTGCCGGGGTCCTCCCGATTTTCGTTGTTTCCCCACGCAACAACGAAAATCAAAGGAGGAGCCGATTATGTTTGACCGCAGGAGCGACTATGTGCTCAACAAGCAGGACCCGGATTCCATTGTCTGCAAGAGCAGCACCGGCGTACATATCCGCCTGACCCGGCTGGACTTTTCCAGCCCGGAGGAATTTGAAAAATGGAAGCATTGGTCCGACGAGGACTACCACAATACGGAGAAGGCGGATCATGTGTATTCCAACCATACCGTTTCATCGGACAAGCTAGTGGAGGTCTCTATCACCGTGATTTCCCCGGAGGATGAATTGATGGAGGTATTCAGTAGGCAGGAGCAGGAGGAATTGTACCGCCGTCTGGAGACCGGTCTGGAGACCCGCCTGACACCCGCCCAGCGCCGCAGACTGTGGATGTACTGCGTGGAGGGAATGACGGTTAAGGAGATTGCAGGAATGGAGCAAAAGCGCCATCAAAGCATCTCTGAGTGTTTACAGACAGCAAAAGAAAAAATTAAAAAATTTTTTGAAAAACACCCTGCGAAACCCTCTTAAAAACGGCGATAGGTGAGAGGACTTTTAAGGGCCTGGCCCGGCTGGCTTGTCCAGCCGGGCCGCCCTAAAAACTTCCCTCAAAATGAGGGAAGTTTCGACACCAGCCGCAACCGGCACAGACGCGCCCGCCCTTCCAGCGGGCCGCTCCTAAAAGTCCCCTCAAAATGAGGGGACTTTCGACACCGACGCCAATCGGCACAAGCCCGCCGCCCTTCCGGCGGGCCTGTGCGGGCTGGCGACAGTCCGGTAATTGAATAGGTCCACTGGGTACGTCCGATATGCGTCCGAGAGGAAAGCCGTGCGGGAATGAGCAGGCCATGACCCCACTTTAAGAAGGGAGGTATAGGGAGAGCAGCCGTCCGCGCACAAACAGGCCGTGGCTGGCTTGGAGGCGATGATCCGCATATCGGGGAGATACGATTGTCCAGTCTCAGTCCGAGCGTTGAAGCGGTCTAAAGGGGCCGTGAGCCGTCGCAGGCAAAGAGGGCAACCTGCGAGACCCGCAGGGGGTGAAATTCCCGTGTAAGGCGCGCCAGCGCCGCCCAGTGTGTTCCTGAAATCCGTCCACATCACTATCACGATACCAAGAACCGCGCCTGCATGAGGGAGCGGTTTTTGTCATATTATGGGGAGGCTCAAGTATGGTGATGAATTATATTACCCGGTGCGACAAGGAAGAAACGGAAGTGGAGTTTACGGTCCAGGGCCGCAAGGTAGTCGGCATATTCCCAACCGGGGATAACTCCGATATTTACCAACACCTCAAGCGGATTTTAGTCAACACCTATATGGACAAAAACCATGCTGAAACGCACATTTTTTGACACTTTTTGCGGTTTATGAGATAATATATACAACAAGGAAACTTGCTGTGTACCTTGAAAATTTCATAGCGGATATATCAATCTGCCATCTCATACCGCACAATTTTTCCTGGGAGGACAGATTGATATGAATAAAACGAGTGTGATCCCGTACAGCGTACTGAGTAAGTTACCTGACAGTATCAGTGACATTACCCCGGATTATGGAGTTGACAGCCTGTTGGTAGGAAAACGGGTTTGGTGCCTATATCGTGTTTCGACCAATCAGCAGGTAGACCACGATGAAAAGAATGAGGCCGATATTCCTATGCAGAGGAAAGCCTGCCACCGCTTTGCGGAAAAGATGGGCTGGGCGATCCTCCATGAGGAACAGGAGGAAGGCGTCTCCGGGCATAAGGTGAGAGCGGAAAACCGTGATAAACTCCAGATTATCAAGGAGGCCGCCAAGCAAAAGAAATTTGATATTCTCCTTGTATTCATGTTTGACCGCATTGGCCGTATTGCGGACGAGACCCCTTTTGTGGTGGAGTGGTTTGTAAAAAACGGAATCCGTGTATGGAGCACCAAAGAGGGGGAACAGCGTTTTGACAGCCACACCGACAAACTCACCAACTATATCCGATTTTGGCAGGCAGACGGAGAGAGCGAAAAGACTTCTATCCGTACATCTACCAGGATGGGACAAATCGTAGAGGATGGTTTTTACACTGGCGGTAGTTGCCCTTATGGGTACAAACTGGTCCGTCAGGGCCGTGTGAATAAGCGCGGCCATGAGTTATATGATCTGGTCATCGACGAGGACGAGGCCCCTGTTGTCCGCATGATTTTTGAATTGTATGTAGCGGAAGGGCGCGGGGCGCAGAGTATCGCTAACCTGTTGAACAGCCGGAATATAAAAAACCGTTCCGGCCACAACTGGCACCCTTCCAGTATTCGCGGCATGATTAAGAACATCACCTATATCGGCATTTTGCGGAGCGGTGAAAGCCGTTCCCAGGTGCTCCCGCATCTGCGGATCATTGATGAACAGACGTTTGGGGCGGCCCAGGAAATCACAAAACAGCGTAGCAAAAAACACGAGGACACCCGCCATGTGCCCATGAACATCAAGGGCCAATCACTTTTGGCCGGGAATGTGTTTTGTGGGCATTGCGGGGCCCGGCTGTCCCTTACGACGAATGGGAAAGGGCGGCCCCGCAGCGACGGAATGGACGCCGTGCGTGTGCGCTATGTCTGCCAGACCAAGACACGGAAACATGAGCCCTGCGGCGGACAGACCGGCTATACCCTCCACATCCTAGACAGCATGATAGAGGATATTGTCCATGAGATATTCCGCCGTGTAAGGTGTCTATCCAAGTCAGAGGTTTTAGGGGCCAGTTATGCCGCTAAAATGAGTGAGCAGAAAGCGATTATCCGAAAGGCCCAGCGTGAGTATCAGAAGGCCGAGAATGACTTAAAAGGTCTCAGGAATGAAGTTGTAAAGGCTGTCAATGGAGAAAGCGCGTTCCCTTTGGACTTGTTGAGCAGTCTCGTCAAGGAGATGGAGCAGAAATGTGTCCAACTCCAGGAAACCTATCAAACGGCCCAGGCAGAGGCGGACAAGAACGATATGCTCATGGATGAGCTACGCACTACATATAACCAATTTATCAGTTGGTCGAATATCTATGATACGGCCAACATCCAGACAAAGAAAATGATCGTATGCCAACTGATAGAAAGGGTGGACGTGTTCAGAGGATATGAACTAAAAGTCAAGTTTTCTATCAGTGTCGAGCAGTTTATTTTGGGCCTTGACATTTCTGCATAACTTCTATTTCGAGTGAAATGTCACGGAGAGGTACGCAAGTGCGCTGTCCGGGAGAGCGTTTGAATGGCATTCAAGAGGTCAGCGGTTCGATCCCGCTTATCTCCACCAAAAAAGTCCTGAAATCACCAGATTTCAGGACTTTTTTTGCCTGTTTTGGACAATTGTCGGAGGACAATCCGGTGGCCGGGGAAATTTTGGCTGAATGACCGGAAAATGGGAACTTTTGAACCGCAGATTCGTCTAAGCTGTCAAAGTATAAAAAGGAGGCGGGTCTTATGAGGAGAAAAACAGGGATACTGGCCTGTGTGTGTGCGGTTTTGATGTGTGTGCCGTCTTCAGCGGCGGGAGACTCAGAAGTTCAGGCGGCCAAGACCTCCGAGCGGTTTGCCATGACGGTTCCGGAGGAATGGGTGCAGCGGGATGGGGGGATTTTGCTGTCACCGCCTTCTTCCTGGGATGACCCCGGTTTTTCCATCACGTTTGTCCCTGAAACAGAGAAGCCCGGCCGCTGATTCCCAGGTACTGAAGCTCTGCTTTTCCTGACAGCCCGCCCCCTCCCGGCGCCGTTCCCAAATTTATTGGGCGATCAAGATTGACACTGGACAAAAGCGGCTATACTGGAGTAGAATAAAGGGCACAGAAACAAAGCCGGAGCTGGACTCCGGCAGGGAGGAAGGGTTGCGCCTATGAACAAGCAGGAAATCCTCAGCAGGGTGGATCACACCATCCTGACGCCTACCGCCACCTGGGAGCAGGTGAAGGCCGTCTGTGACGAGGGCCTGGAATTTGGCACCGCCTCGGTGTGTATTCCCCCCAGGTATGTGAAGAAGGCGGCAGAGCATGTGGGAAACCGTTTGAAGATCTGTACCGTCATCGGGTTCCCCAACGGCTATTCCACCCCTGAGGTGAAGGCCTTTGAGACGGAGGACGCCATCCGCAACGGGGCCGACGAGATTGACATGGTCATCAACCTGGGTCTGGCCAAGGCCGGAGACTGGGAGGGTGTGCTCCAGGAGATCAAGGCGGTGAAGCTGTCCTGCAAGGGCCGGATTCTGAAGGTCATTGTGGAGGCCTGTCAGCTTACCCAGGAGGAGAAGGTGGCCGTGTGCCGGGTGGTTTCCATGTCCGGGGCCGACTTCATCAAGACCTCCACCGGCTTTTCCGCCGGGGGAGCCACCGTGGAGGATGTGAAGCTCTTTAAGGAGCACATCAGCCCCGACCTGCGCATTAAAGCCGCGGGCGGCATCCGTACCTTTGAACAGGCCCAGGCCATGATTGAGGCGGGGGCCGACCGCATCGGCGCCAGCGCTCTGGTGGCGTTGGCCAGATCATAAGGCAGAAAAAATTCCCCGGCCGGCGGCCGGGGAATTTTTTATCATCAGGGGGGTTACTTGCCGGAGACGAAGCTCATGCCCGTGCTTTCCGTGACGGTCAGGCCTTCGGTGGCCTCGTTGACCAGGTTCTCGTAGTCCTGATTCTTCAGAGCGGAGGCGGTGGTCTGTTTCCAGATGGGGTCGCCGGAGGAGACATAGTACATGATGTGCCAGCCCTTGGTGGAAGAGCCGGTGTTCTGGACGATCCCCGTGTCGCCCGGCTGGCGGCTGGGGTCCAGGGCCCAGTCGGTGAAGGTCTGCACATAGCCGGAGGCGGCGGAGATGTTGGAGATGAGTCCGCCGTTCGAGGCGGAGCTGGTGTCGGCGCTGTTCTCCTGGGCCAGAGCGGCGAAGGAGTCCTCGGTAGCGTCGCCGGCCTTCCACTCATCCAGCAGCTCCTCAGCCTTGGCATAGGCGGCGTCATACTGCTCCTGAGTGGGCTCGGAAGCGCCCTCGTCCTGCTCGGCGGCCACCAGGATGTGGCGCACGTTGGCGGTGGGCGTCTCGTCCAGCTGGCGGCCCTCAAAGAGGACCACATAGTAGTTGTAGGAGTTGGTGTAGTCGGACTCGGCCAGGGTCACGTCCCCGGGCTGACGGCTCTGGTCCATGGCCCACTCGCTGTAAGCGGAGAGCAGGCTGGAACCCACGGTCTGGCGGGAGATGACGCTGCTGTACAGCTGGTCGGCGTACTCGTCGGCCAGGGCCTGGGCATCGCTGCCGGCCTCCAGCTTGGCCTGGAGCTCCTCGGCCAGGGCCTTCTTCTCGGCCTTGGCGTCCTCCAGGGCGGCGGACTTCTCCTCGTCGGTCATCTCGATGGTGTTGCCGTCCTCATCCACGGTATTCACAGTGGCCTGGAAGACAAACTGGGTGAGGGTGTAGGTGTCCAGGGTGTTGGCGTTTTCATTGTAATAGGTCTGGTAATCGGCATCGTCGTGGGTGATGGCGCTGACCTGAGACTGGATATAATCGTTGGCCAGAGCCTGCATATTAATCAGCTCAATGAGCCGGTCATAGGTCATGAAAGAGCCGAAGTTGGTACGGATATAGGAATCCCGGGAGGGGTAGCCGTTGGTCATCCAGCCCGTGTTCAGCTGCTTGACATAGGAATCCAGGTTTTCCTGCCCCTCCTGGGACATGGTGTAGCCCTCAGCGTTGGCCTTGGCGGCCAGAGCGGTGTCCGACTTCAGGTTGTTCATGGCCTGCTCCATCAGGTAATCATACCAGGTCTGGCCGGTCTCCTGGTCGAACACCTGCTTTTTGGTGGAGGTGCTGGTGTTGAAGGGGGTCGTATAGTACTGGCTCATATACTGGTTGACCACAGAGTTGTAGGCGGAATTGAAATAAAGTTCCACATCGGCGGCGGTGTATTTGCTGCCGTTTACCTCCACGGCGGTGAGGTTGCGCTGGAGGATGCCGCTGTTCCACACAATCATGGCGACGGCGGCCAGCACCACCACCACGCCCACCAGGGTATACAGGGCCATGGAACGGCGGTTGGCCCGCTCCTCATGACGGCGCTTTTCCTGGCGCTCAGCCTTGGTCTGGCTCTTGTTCTCTTTGGGTTCGCTCACAGTTTGTTCAGTCCTCTCGTTCAGATCGTCCCCGGCGGCAAAACTGGGCCGGAGGAAATGGAAATGCCCCAGAGGCGGGCGGAAAAGCCCCATGGGCAGGTCCGAAATATTATACTTGAAACCATCGGAACTTTCAAGGGGAAATGAAGGAAAAAGGTCCTTTTGGGGAAAAGATTTATAAAAAGTTAAAAAAAGAGCGCGGCGAAACCGCCGCGCCCCAGTGGACTGAATCTTCTCTAATACCCCGCTCTGGCCGTGTGGACCCGTTTAAAACCTGCACGACTGGCAGGTGGGTCGCCTCCACAGTGTTTTTCTGCTTCCAACATCCAACCGCCCTCCGAGGGGGGCCGGGAGGCCTGCAAGCCGCACCGTGAGGTGGGCGTCCCGTTTTAAAAATGTGGGTTTAAAAGAGCCCATCACGCACCGAGCAGGAAAAAACTCAATCCTCTTGTTCGTCTTCCTCCGCGAAGAACCGCTCCATGAACAGCTCATAGACTTCGTCCAGTTCCTCGTCAGAGTCCAGGGTGGACAGCAATTCCTCCCCGTTTTCCTCAATGGCCTTCATAATGACCAGGCCGTATTCCTCGTCGTCGGCGTCTACATCCTTGGGTTCGCCGGTCTCCTCGTCGGCGTCCACGGCGGGGAACATGGCGTAGTAGGTGACCCCCTTGTGTTCCAGGGTGTCCACCAGCTCCAGCTCAAACTCGTTTCCGTCCTCGTCGGTGACGGAGATAAAATCGGGGCCGAACAGCTCCTCCATATATGCGCTACCTCCTGTGAATTCCTGTGTCTATTTTAACCCCAGAGCGGCAAAAATGCAAGAGCGGGACCAGGTAAATTTTCACAGAGCCTGCAAAGAGGCTGTTTTGGGGCGGCCGCGGCGGATTATGGGTGGACAAACAAGGAAAATCTGGTATAATACCCACAATGGGTTTTTACGCCCGCCTTGTCAGGACAGGGTCTGAAGCCCGAAAACAGAAACCAGGGCAGACGGAGTCTGCCGGAACCGTCGAAAGGAAGTATTGTCTCCTTTGCGACTGGAGGTAGCATTGTGTCAGATCGTAACAATTATTCTTTATACGAAAACAGTGAATATCCCTCCCGCCGTCAGGCGCCCTCCCACCGGGAGGAGGGGGAGCGTACGCCCAGAAAAAGGCGGAAAAAGCGCCGGGGCGGCAGAGTCGCCATGATCTTCAAGGTCCTGGGCACCCTGCTGCTGGTGGGGCTGTGCACCGGGGCGCTGCTGTGCTGCTTTGCGGCGGTATACATCAATAAGGTCATCGTGCCCATCGCTGATCTGAGCATGGACGACTTCCCCTACGGGGAGAACAGCGTGATGTACTATCAGGACAAGAGCACGGGGCAGTATGTGGAGATGACTACCCTGCTCAACACCACAAGCTCCATCTGGGTGGACCTGGAGGACATGCCCCAGGACCTGATCGACGCGGCCGTGGCCATCGAGGACAAGCGCTTCTGGACCCACCCCGGCGTGGATTGGCGGCGCACCGTCAACGCGGTGCTGGATATGTTCCTGGGCAACGACATCTCCGGCGGCTCCACCATCACCCAGCAGCTCATTAAAAACCAGACTGGCTATAATGAGACGACGGTGAAGCGGAAGATCACCGAGATCGTCCGGGCCATCCGCTTTACCCAGAACAACTCCAAGGAGGATACCATCGAGCGGTATCTGAACATCATCCCCCTGGGCAGCGGCTGCGAGGGGGTGGGCTCCGCGGCCCTGGAGTACTTCGGCAAGCCGGTCAGCGAGCTGACCCTGGCCGAGTGCGCCAGCCTCATCTCCATCACCAACAACCCCTCCAAGTACGGCCCCTACTCCTTTGCCAAGTCGGAAAACAGCGAGGGGGAGCTGTGGGATGCCCGCCAGTGGAACAAGTACCGCCAGGAGGTGGTCCTCTACCAGATGCTGGACCAGGGCTATATCACCCAGGCCGAGTATGACGAGGCTGTGGCCCAGGAGCTGGTCTTTGTCCGGGCGGAGGACGAGGAGGCGGACAGCCAGATCTACACCTGGTATGAGGAGACGGTGATCTCCGACGTGTCCGACGCCCTCCAAAGCCAGCTGGGCTGGTCGGACTCCATGGTCAACCAGGCCCTCCAGCGGGGCGGCCTGCGTATCTACACCTGCTACGACCCGGACGTCCAGGCCGCCGTGGATGCGGTGTACACCAACCGGGAGAACCTGAACTACACCTCCAAGGACGGGCAGCTCATGCAGTCTGCCATTACCGTCATCGACAACTCCACCGGGGATGTGGTGGCCATTGCCGGGCAGTTCGGGGAGAAGGAGGGCAACCTTCTGAGCAACTACGCCAACTCCTCCAAGCGCCAGCCCGGCTCCTCCATCAAGCCCCTGTCCGTCTACGCCCCCGCCCTGGAGATGGGCAAGATCAGCCCCATCTCCGTGCTGGACGACTATCCCTACCAGGAGATGAACGGCAACCCCTGGCCCTATAACTCAGGCACCACCAGCTACCGGGGCCTGACCGGCATCCCCTACGCCCTGAAGGTGTCCCTCAATACCATTGCCGTACGGATTCTGGCCGACCTGGTCACCCCCCAGGAGAGCTTCAACTTCATGGAGACCCGCTTCCACATCGACCTGGTGGACAGCCGGGAGATCAACGGCAAAACCTTCAGCGACATCGGCGTGTCCCCCCTGGCCATGGGCGGCCTTACCGACGGTGTCACCACCCGGGATATGGCTGAGGCCTACGCCACCTTCCCCAACGGGGGCACCTACACCTACTCCCGCACCTTCACCAAGGTGACCCACATGGTGGACGGGGAGGAGGTCCTGCTGCTGGACAACCCCACCGTCCAGGAGACGGCCCTGAAGGACACCACCGCCTACTATATGAACGACCTGCTCCAGGGGGTGTTCACCTCCGGGGGCACCGCCGCGGGCAAGGGCCTGAGCGGCATGCACTGTGCGGGCAAGACGGGCACCACCAACGACGTGTACGATCTGTGGTTTGTGGGCTACACCCCCTACTACACCGCCGCCGTCTGGATGGGCTACCCCCAGAACGCCACCATGCCCAACACCACCACCCATGTGAACCTGTGGCGGATGGTCATGCAGCCCATCCACGAGGGGCTGGCGGACAAGGACTTCCCCGATGCCACCTCGTCCTCTCTGCGCTCGGTGACCTACTGCCAGGACAGCGGCCTTCTGGCCACCGACTACTGCAAGATGGACCCCCGGGGCAGCCGGGCGGCCCAGGGCAGCGTCTTTGCGGAGGATTACCCAGAGTCCAACGTGTGTAACGTCCACACCGAGGCCAGCGTGGTCACCGTCTGTCTGGACGACCCCATTTTGGACGCCAACGGGAACGAGACGGGCCTGTACCATGAGGCGGGCCCCTACTGCCCCGAGGAGAGACTTCAGCAGGTCTGCTACCCGGACTACAACCGGGAATCCGTGGCCGGCACCGTGGCCGGAGATGAGAAATACCGCTATTCCACGGTGATGGAGGCGGGGCTGTGTACCGTCCACACCGAGCCTGAGGTTGTGGAGCCCGACCCCAACGATCCCAACATGACCCTGGACCCCAACGACCCCAATTATGTGGACCCCAACAACCCCCTCATCCCCATTGACCCGGTGATCCCCGGCGACTTGGGGGACGCCAGCGGCGGCAATACCACCGGCGACAGCAGCCAGGGGATTTCCCAGGACATCCCAAGAGATTAGCCCAGAACGGCGCTCCGGAGACCACTTCCGGGGCGCTGTCTTTTTGTGATTGTAGGATTTGACAAAATCCGCCTGTCCTCCCCCAAAAAACTTTCACACTTCCTCCAGGGGAATTTGCATTGCCAGGAGGGCCGACCTGTGCTAAAATAGACCCCAGCACAAAAACAAATGACCACGCAACGCGGACAACATCCGGGTGGACAGGAGGGAGCCATGAGCGGTCCGGCAAAGTACTTTATTGTGGAAGCCGATTCCATGCCTGAAATTTTCAGGAAGGTGGCGGAAGCCAAGCGGCTGCTGGAGACGGGGGAGCAGAAGACCGTCAACGGCGCGGCCCAGGCGGTGAACATCAGCCGCAGCGCCTTTTACAAGTATAAGGACGCGGTGCGGCCCTTCAACGATATGCTCCACGGGCGGATTGTTACCTTCCAGGTGCTGCTCAAGGACGAACCGGGGATTTTGTCCGGGGTGCTGAACGTGCTGGCGGGCACCGGGGTGAACATCCTCACCATCAACCAGAACATCCCGGTCAACGGCTGCGCGGTGGTGACCATGACGGCGGAGACTTCCGCCCTCCAGGACTCCCTGGAGGATGTGGTGTCCCATGTGTCGGCGGGCAGCGGCGTGATTAAGTGTGAGATTTTGGCGGGATGAACCGCTTGACAGGAGGATATGAACATGGTACATGTGGCGATTTTAGGCTTTGGCACCGTGGGTTCCGGCGTGGCCGAGGTGCTCACCCAGAACGGGGGGCTCATTGACCGGCGGGTGGATGACCTGGTGCGGCTGAAATATATTCTGGATGTGCGGGAGTTCCCCGACAGCCCCTATGCGGACCTGTTTGTGAAGGACTTCTCCGTCATCGAGCAGGACCCGGAGGTGGACATCGTGGTGGAGACCATCGGCGGGGCCACCATCGCCCTGGACTTCACCACCCGGGCCCTGAAGGCGGGCAAGAGCGTGGTCACCTCCAACAAGGAGCTGGTGGCCACCCACGGCTATGAGCTTTTGAAGCTGGCCCGGGAGCACGGGTGCAGCTACCTCTTTGAGGCCAGCGTGGGCGGGGGCATCCCCATCCTGCGGCCCCTCACCTCCTGCCTGGCCGCCAACGAGCTAACCGAGGTGACCGGCATTTTGAACGGCACCACCAACTATATCCTCACCCGGATGATCAAGGCGGGGCTGACCTTTGACCAGGCCCTGAAGGAGGCCCAGGAAAACGGCTACGCCGAGAAGGACCCCACCGCCGATGTGGACGGCCACGACGCCTGCCGGAAGATTTGTATTCTGGCCGCCCTGGCCTTCGGCCGCCATGTCTACCCCGACCAGGTGCCCACCCAGGGCATCCGGGGGGTGACCCTGGAGGACGTGGCCTACGCCGACTCGGTGGGCTATAAAATTAAACTGCTGGGCCGCTGCCTCCGCCAGCCCCAGGGGAAGGTGTGCGCCTTTGTGGCCCCCCACCTGGTGCCGGGCGACAACCCTCTGGCCGGGGTGGAGGACGTGTTCAACGCCATCGCCGTCACCGGCAACGCCATCGGGGAGGTCATGTTCTACGGCCGGGGGGCAGGCAAGCTGCCCACCGCCTCCGCCGTGGTGGCCGACGTTATCGACATCGCCAAGGACCTGAAGAAGGACCGGCACAACGGCTGGGAGGAGGGAGCTCCCGATCTGGTGGTCTCCTCCGACGTGCTGTCCTCGCCCTGGTATGTCCGGGCCAAGTGCAGCGCCGACCAGGCCAGGCTGGCCTGCGGGGAAATCCACCTGCTGGCCCGGGCGGGTGCTCCCGCCGGGGAGGCGGCCTTCCTGACCCAGTCCATGACCGAGCCGCAGATCAGAGAGCGGCTCCAGGGCATGGAGGTTGGCTCAATGTTTAGAGTTTTAGCCTGACACGGGGCCCGAAGGGGCATAGAATGGTGGGGGAGCTTTGCTCCCCGCCACCTGAAATTTTGATTTGACCTTTTAGGGGGAAGAACATACATGGCACTTATCGTACAAAAATTCGGCGGAAGCTCCGTGGCCGACGCCGACAAGATTCGGAATGTGGCTCGGATCATCACCGAGACCTACCGCAAGGGCCACAGCGTGGTGGCCGTCCTGTCCGCTCAGGGGGACACCACCGACGACCTCATCGAAAAGGCCAGGGAGATCAATCCCAACGCCTCCAAGCGGGAAATGGATATGCTCCTGTCCACCGGCGAGCAGATCTCCATCTCCCTGTGCGTCATGGCCATCGAGCGGATGGGCTATCAGGCCATCTCGCTGACCGGCTGGCAGGCTGGTATGCTCACCGACTCGGTGTACTCCGCCGCCCGCATCAAGCGCATCCGCACCGAGCGGATTCAGAAGGAGCTGGACAAGAAGAAAATCGTCCTGGTGGCCGGCTTCCAGGGTCTGAACAAGTATGACGACGTGACCACCCTGGGCCGGGGCGGCTCGGACACCTCGGCGGTGGCCCTGGCCGCCGCCCTCCACGCCGACCTGTGCCAGATCTACACCGACGTGGACGGGGTGTACACCGCCGACCCCCGCACCGTCAAGGGGGCCCGGAAGCTGGACGAGATCACCTATGACGAGATGCTGGAGCTGGCCAGCCTGGGGGCCCAGGTGCTCCACAACCGCTCGGTGGAAATGGCCAAGCGATACAATGTGAACCTGGAGGTCCTCTCCAGCTTTACCGGCAATCCCGGCACCCAAGTGAAGGAGGTAGTAAAAACCATGGAAAAAACTCATGTCAGCGGTGTGGCCAAGGACAAGAACGTGGCCCGGATCGCTCTGGTGGGGCTGGCCGATCAGCCCGGCATCGCCTTTAAAATCTTCTCCCTGCTGGCCAAGGAGAACATCAACGTAGACATCATCCTCCAGTCCATCGGCCGTGACAACAGCAAGGACATCAGCTTCACCGTGGCCCGCAGCGACGCCCAGCGTGCCAAGGAGATCATGGAGGAGCACAAGGAGGCCATCGGCTGCAAGAGCGTGGAGCTTAACGACCAGATCGCCAAGGTGTCCATCGTGGGCGCGGGCATGGCCAACAACGCCGGCGTGGCCTGCAAGATGTTCGAGGCCCTGTACTCCGCGGGCATCAACATCAACATGATCTCCACCAGCGAGATCAAGGTGTCCGTCCTGGTGGACGAGCGGGACGCCGACCGGGCCGTTCAGGCCGTCCACGACCGCTTCTTCAGCGAGTTCGGAGCTTAAGTCAAACAAGCGGCAAAGCCGCTTGTTTGAGAGAGATTGCACAAAAATCCCCCCCTCGGTTCCCAAAGGAACGGTTGGGGGGATTTTTGCGAGCAGTGTTTTTTGGGTCGGCGGAGCCGCCCAAAAAACGGATTTCACTTCATTTCGCCGCCTGCGGGCGGCGAAACTCCTTGCAGGAGGGCTTTTTTGGCCGCCGAGGGGGAGAGATTCCCAAGGGAGGGCTTTTTTGGCCGCAGCCGGAGCGGCAGGCACTCAAAAGAAGATTTTGGAAACTCAGGAAGCTCACGCCGGAAACAGGGCCTGAGCTTCTTAAATTTTGTTTAAATTTATAAAAACATTTTTTTAATAAGATGTTAATTGGTATGTAACACCCTTGTAATCATTTGGAAACATGGTATGATAGTCCGTGCGCCTTTGGGAGCAAAGCATGTCCCCTCGAAACGGACAGGGGCGCTTTTCTCCAACCGCCTTTTTCCAAGGGCGGACAGAAGGAGCGGCCGCGGGGCGACAGGATACCCCGGGCGCTTGAGCTTACCCTGGAGGACTTTGAAATGACTATGTTAGAGATTGTAAGAAATTTGAATCTGGCAGTGCTTGTCCTGTTTGCCATCCTGTATTTCTATCAGGGCTTTTACGCGGTGGTGGGCCTTGTGTTCCGCCGCTGGCAGGACCGCCGCCAGCCCGGCCGGCTGCACCGCTTTGCCGCCATCGTCTCCGCCCGGAATGAGGCGGGGGTGATCGGGGAGCTGCTGGAAAGTCTGCGCAGGCAGAATTACCCGTCGGAGCTGCTGGACCTGTATGTGGTAGCCGACAACTGCACCGACAACACCGCCGCCGTGGCCCGCCGGGCGGGCGCCTTTGTCTACGAGCGGTTTGACAACGTACATAAGGGCAAGGGCTACGCCATGGACTACCTCTTCCGCCGCCTGAAGGAGGAGGGAAAGCGGAACTACGACGGCTATTTCGTCTTTGACGCGGACAATCTGGTGGACCCAAATTTCGTCCGGGAGATGAACCGCACCTTTGACCGGGGCTATGACGCCCTGACCTGCTACCGCAACTCCAAGAACTTCGCCGCCAACTGGATTTCCGCCGGATATTCCATCTGGTTTTTGCGGGAGGCCCGGTTCCTGAACTTCCCCCGCACCCTGCTGGGCACCAACTGCCATGTCTCCGGCACGGGCTTTCTGGTGTCGGCCAAGGTGATTGAGGAAAACGGCGGCTGGCCCTTCCACCTGCTCACCGAGGACATCCAGTTCTCGGTGGACTGCGCCATTCGGGGCAGAAAAATCGGTTACTGTGACAAGGCCGTGGTCTATGACGAGCAGCCCACCACCTTCCAGCAGTCCTGGGATCAGCGCCTGCGGTGGTCCAAGGGATTTTACCAGGTTGACCGGGCCTATACCCTTCCGCTGCTGAAGGGCTGCCTGCGGAAGGGGCGCCTGGGCACCTCCTGCTATGATATGTTTGTGACGGTGGCCCCCGGCATGCTGCTGACCCTGGCAATGATTTTGTTCAACGCCTCCATCCTGCTGGCCTGCCTGACCCAGCCGGTCTATCTGGCGGCCTGGATCATCGAGGAGACGACCCGGTTTATGCTCTCCGCGGTAGTCAACTTCTATGTGGGGCTGCTGATCTACGGGCTGCTCACCGTGCTGTCCGAGTGGAAGCACGTTGACGCGCCGGCGCTGAAAAAGCTGGGGTATGTGTTTACCTTCCCCATCTTCATGTTTACCTATATCCCCATCTCCATCGCCGCCCTGGTGCAGAAGGTGGAGTGGAAGCCCATCTACCACACCGCCGGCAAAAAAATCAAGGGGATAGGCTGAGAAAAAATTTGAAAAAATATAAAAAACAGTCCGCTTTCTCTTGACAAGCCCCCAAAGGGCTGATAAACTACTAGAGCCGCATTGCGTAGGCCCGAAGCGCCGAATCCCTGAACAGGGGAGTTAACGCCGGAGCGCAGGGCAGAGCCCAGGGGCAGCCGCAGGCTGAACCGGGTCTGTCCGGAGACGGAGAAGTTAACGACCCGCCCGTGAAGGGACCGAGGCGTGACATCAAGAGGAACACTCCTCGCCTACAAGAGCGAGCCCGTAATGAAGGAGTTGAATATCAAATGAACGCAATTATCGTGACTGGCGGCAAGCAGTACAAGGTGGCGGAGGGCGACACCCTCTTCATCGAGAAGCTGGAGGCCGAGGCCGGGCAGACCATCACCTTTGACCAGGTGCTGGCCATCCTGGACGGGGACAAGGCCACCTTCGGCGCTCCCGTTGTGGAGGGCGCCAGCGTGGAGGCCACTGTGGTGAAGAACGGCAAGGGCAAGAAGGTCCGCATCTTCAAGTACAACCCCAAGAAGGGCTACCGCAAGCGTCAGGGCCATCGTCAGCCCTACACCAAGGTGCAGATCGGCGCCATCAAGGCCTGATGACCACCATCACGTTTTTTTCCCAGGGCAGCCGCATCACCGGCTTTGAGGTGAAGGGACACAGCGGCTACGCCCCCGAGGGGCAGGATATCGTCTGCTCCGCCGTTACCAGCGCCGTCAGGCTTGTGGAGTGCACCGTCAACGATGTGCTGGGCCTGGAGGCTTCGGTGAAGGTGAAGGAAAAGGACGCTGCCATCTCCCTCAAACTCCCCGCAAGTCTGGGACAGACCAATGAGAGCACCTGTCAGGCCCTCCTGACCGGGCTGATGGTCCACTTTGTCCAGCTGGCGGAGGAGTATCCCCAACATATTTCCGTCATGGAGGTGTAATAGATATGCTGAACATCGGTTTACAGTTTTTCGCCCACAAAAAGGGCGTCGGCTCCACCCGTAACGGCCGTGATTCCGAGGCCAAGCGCCTGGGCGTGAAGCGGGGCGACGGCCAGTTCGTACTGGCCGGCAACGTGCTGGTCCGTCAGCGCGGCACTCACATCCATCCCGGCGTCAATGTGGGCAAGGGCAGCGACGACACGCTGTTTGCCATGAAGTCCGGCCGGGTGAAGTTCCACCGCCTGGGCAAGGACCGCAAGCAGGTCTCCATCATTGAGGAGTCCGCTCAGTAAATTTTTGCTGACACGAAGCCGCAAACGACATACCGTTTGCGGCTTTTTAACTGGTAAAAAAGCGGATGCTTTTTTACCAAGAGGATGCGCAGCGCCGCGCGCACGGGCCTTGCCCGCACACTTGCGCTCCGAGAAGTGTTTTTGGGGTCGGCAGAGCCGCCCCAAAAACGGATTTTAATTTGTTTCGCGTCTGCGGACGCGAAATTCTGCGAAGCTTTTTTGAACAGTCTTTTTCACGACCGAGGGGCTGCAAATGAGATACGGTTTGCGGCCTGACTTATGTACAAGTGAGGAGGTGCCTTTATGGCTGCACCCTTTGTAGATACCGCCCGCATCACCGTCCGCTCCGGGGACGGGGGCAACGGCGTGGTGTCCTTCCACCGGGAGAAGTATGTGGCGGCCGGCGGCCCCGACGGGGGCGACGGCGGCCGGGGAGGCAATGTGGTGGTGGAGGTCAACGACCACATGTCCACCCTCATGGACTTCCGCTATAAGCGCAAATATGTGGCGGGCAACGGCTCGGACGGGGCCGGCAAGCGCTGCACCGGCAAGGACGGGGAGGACCTCATTCTCCGGGTGCCCCGGGGCACCATCATCCGGGACGCAGAGACCGGGGAGATCATCAAGGACATGTCCGACCCCGCGCCCTTCGTCCTCTGCAAGGGGGGCCGTGGGGGCTGGGGCAACAAGCACTTCGCCACCCCCACCCGCCAGGTGCCCCGGTTTGCCAAGGCGGGACTGCCCGGCCAGAGCCGGGACGTGATTCTGGAGCTGAAGCTGCTGGCCGACGTGGGGCTGGTGGGCTTCCCCAATGTGGGCAAGTCCACCCTGCTGAGCGTGGTCAGCCGGGCCCAGCCCAAGATTGCCAACTACCACTTCACCACCCTGTTCCCCAACCTGGGGGTGGTTTTTGTGGAGGAGGGCGTGTCCTTCGTCATGGCGGATATCCCCGGCATCATCGAGGGGGCCGCCGACGGGGCGGGCCTGGGCCACGACTTTTTGCGGCACATCGACCGCTGCCGGCTCCTGATCCATGTGGTGGACGTGTCGGGCAGCGAGGGCCGGGACCCGGTGGAGGACTTCGAGGCCATCAATGAGGAGCTCAGGCAGTATTCCCCCGAGCTGGCCAAGCGGAAGATGATCGTGGCGGCCAACAAGGTGGACATTATGGAGGACCCCAGTCTGCTGGACAAGCTGAGAAAGCATGTGGAAGGCCTTGGGCTGGAGCTCTATGAAATCTCCGCCGCCGCCCACCAGGGCACCCGGGAGCTGATGAAAAAGGCTGCCCAGGAGCTTTCCCAGCTGCCCCCCGTGGTGGTCTACGAGCCCACCTATGTGGAGCGGCCGCCGGAGGTGGACACCGACGGGGAGGTCAACATTGTGGAGTTCGACGGCACCTGGGTGGTGGACGCCCCCTGGCTCCAGCGGCTCATCGCCAACGTGAACTTCTCCGACTACGAGTCCCGGAACTGGTTTGACCAGAAGCTCCGGCAGTCCGGCCTGTTTGACAAGCTGGAGGAGATGGGCATCAAGGACGGGGACATCGTGTCCATGTACGATCTGGAGTTTGAATATCAGCGGTAAGAAAAAGCGGCGGCGTGCCTTTGGGCGCGCCGCCGCGTTGCTTCAAGGGACCTGGGAGTCTTGCGCAGAGGGGAGGGGATGTTCCAGTCTGCCGATGAGAATCAGCTTGCCCCGAAGATCCACATGCTCCATGATGTGCAGCTTATCTTCCATAGCGACATTGGCGAAGGCTTCGGGGACATGTTGTAACCGATTTTGGACCAGGGAGTGATATTGGGCGCCTTTGGAGTATCTTTCACAGAAGCTGGTCCAGTCAAACTTGTCGCCCAAATATTGATTGGAGGCAAACAGATTTTGCACCTGAAAGGGAGTATGTACTTGTACCATATTGCTCTCGGTCATTTCCACCACGTCACTGCCGGAGGGCAGTTGCAGGTTGCACCAGTGGGCTCTTTCCATCTGTTGTGGGGGCGCGGTGTCTGCCTTGGAGGAAGGCATCAAATTCCAGCCGGCAAAGTAGGGAAACAGGACTCGGGCGCCTTTGTCTTGGGCTGCCTGGAGAATAGTCCACAGCCGTTCTTGGGTATCAAACGAGAGGGTGAAGGCCTGAAAGTGAGGACCTTTTTTCTCCAAAAATTTCTGCAAGGGCGTTTGAAATCCTAGAGGCTCATTTGAGACGGAGAAATGGAGATAGTGATTGATGGTGTCTGTCAGCGCCTGGGCGTTGAACATCTCCCCATCGGCTGAGAGGTGCCTGATCTTGGCCAGTGCCTGGAGGTCTTTGGACATGTGCTTAGCGAAATCTTCCAGTAGATTCTGGTGTTCACGGTATGGTTCGGAATAGTTGGCGGCCTTTGCAATGAAAGTAGGCCGCATGAGAGAGGCCAGGGCGATGCCGCTGGCAAAGCAGCCGCAGTTGCAGCCGTCCTGTCGGGTCGCAGTGATTGGCTTGGGCCGGGCAATGGTGTGGAGGTCGTCGAACTGGGCAAAGGAATTCGTGTCCATCAAGTCGGCTTGAGTTTGGTCTTGAATCTGGACATCGGCCTGGGGTTGGATGACCTGCTGCTCCTGAGGAGGAGGGGCGACCACATGACGGGGATCGGACATAGAAATACCTCCTAATCATAAAAATTGCCGTTTGTCAAATTCTGGGGCCTGCGTTCAGACCTCCAGCCGAAGCCCCGGTTTTCCCTGGCGCACTCCCTCCACCAGAATCACACTGGGGGGATGGCCGGGGCCGTGGGAAATAAGCTTCAGCCGCTTGGGCTCCAGGCCGTGGGCACGCAGGGCGCACAGCACATCAGTGAGCCGCTCCGGCCGGTGGCACAGGGCAAAGCGCCCCCCGTTTTTTACAAGGCGCCCGGCGGCGGCGCACAGCTCGTCCAGGGTGCAGCACTCCTCGTTGCGGGCGTGGCCTCCGCTGATGCCGGTTCCCACGGGGAAGTAGGGCGGGTTGGAGATGACCAGGTCAAAGCCCCCGGCGGGGAGGTTTACCTTCCGCAGGTCCCCCTCCACGATCTCCCCGGCCAGGCCGTTTTTCAGCAGGTTGTCCCGGGCGGTTTGGGCGGAGAGGAGGTCCAGCTCCACCCCGGTGAGGGACAGCCCCTCCGTCCGCCGGGCCAGGAGCAGCAGCAGAGCCCCGCTGCCCGTCCCCAGGTCGCACACCCGCCACCGGGGTTTTACGGTGGCAAAGGCCCCCAGGGCCAGGCTGTCGCCCCCCAGAGGGAAGACTCCGTCGGGCCAGGACAGGGTGTAGGGTCCCAGTTGTTCGGTATTCACGGTTAAATCCCCCATTTTTCGGGAAAATTGGTAAGAAAAGAATACCACATTTTCCCGGTCTGTGCTATAATATTATGACAACTTTCGGAGAGAAGAAAAATTGTGTGGAGAGGAGTTTGTGTACTCCCCCGGCAGGCCAAACAAGAGCCCAGCGCAGCGGGTCTTGTTTGGAGACGACGAGCAACGAAGCGGAACGGATGTCCGGCTTGCAGCCGGACGGAGTGGAGAGGAGTTTGTGAGGAGGACATGCCTGGAACATTGTATCTGGTCCCCACCCCCATCGGAAATCTGGGAGACATCTCCCGCCGGATGGCGGACACCCTGGCCCAGGCGGATTTTATCGCCGCCGAGGATACCCGGGTGACCCTGAAGCTGCTCAACCACCTGGACATGAAAAAGCCCATGCTGACCTACCACCGCCACAACACCGAAACCGGGGGACAGGCGGTCATCGACCGGCTGCTGGCGGGGGAGAACGGCGCCCTGGTCACCGACGCGGGCATGCCCGCCATCTCCGACCCGGGGGAGGAGCTGGTGGCCCGGTGCGCCCAGCTGGACATCCCGGTGGTGGCCATCCCCGGCCCCTGCGCCCTGGTTACCGCCCTGGCTGTGTCCGGCCAGCCCACGGGCCGCTTTACCTTCGAGGGTTTCCTGGCCATGAACAAGAAAAACCGCCGCTCCCACCTGGACTCCCTCCGGGGGGAGGAGCGGACCATGATCTTCTATGAGGCCCCCCACAAGCTTGCCGCCACCCTCCGGGACCTGAGCGACACCTTCGGCCCCGACCGCCCAGTGTCCCTGTGCCGGGAACTGAGCAAGCTCCATGAGGAGGTGCGCCGCACCACCCTGGGAGCGGCGGCGGACTACTACCGGGACAACGCCCCCAAGGGGGAGTTTGTGCTGGTGGTCCGGGGGTGCGAGCCAAAGCAGGAGCGGGAGGCCACCCTGGAGGACGGCCTTATCCTGGTGGAGAAGCTGAGAGCGGAGGAGGGGCTGTCCCTCCGGGACGGAGTGAAGCGGGCGGCCAAGGAGCTGGGCCTTGCCAAAAATCAGCTCTACGACCTGGCCCTGGGCCGGGAAAATTGAGGAAACAGGGTATATTGGAAAGAAATTTTGGCTATCGTTACCGGAAAGCGCACCCTTTCGGGTGAGCGGGATAAAATAGAGAGAGACCTGAGATGTGAGGTGCCATTATGGATTTGGAGCATAACGTACAGGATTACATTCAGCCGGGCAAGCGGGCCCATCTGGTGGGCATCGGCGGGGTGTCCATGGCCCCGCTGGGCGAGGTGCTCAAGGGCCGGGGTGTGATCGTCACCGGCTCGGACGCCCATGAGAGCGCCGCGGTGGAGCACCTGCGGTCGCTGGGTATTCCGGTGACCATCGGCCACCTGCCCCAGAGCGTACAGGGGGCGGACTGCGTCATCCGCACCGCCGCCGTCCACGACGACAACCCGGAGATCGCTGCCGCCCTGGCCGCCGGCATCCCTGTCTTCGAGCGGGCCCAGGCCTGGGGGGCCATTATGCGCCACTACCACAACGCCCTGTGTGTGGCGGGCACCCACGGCAAGACCACCACCACCTCCATGTGTACCCACATCTTCCTGGCCGCCGGGAAGGACCCCTCGGTGATGATCGGAGGGACCCTGCCCATCCTGGGGGCGGGGCACCGGGTGGGCCACGGGGACACCATCATCGCCGAGTCCTGCGAATACTGCAACTCGTTTTTGTCCTTCGCCCCCACTGTGGCGGTGATTCTCAACGTGGAGGAGGACCACCTGGACTTTTTCAAGGACATCCATGATATCCAGCGCTCTTTCCGCGCTTTTGCCCGTCTGGTGCCCGAGGACCGGGGCTGGGTGGTGGTCAACGGGGACAACGCCCACGCCATGGAGGCGGTGCGGGACTGCGGCCGGGAGACGCTGGTATTCAGCCGGGACAGCGACCGGGCCGACTGCTATGCCCGGAACCTGACCTGGGAGAAGGGCCTGCCCCGGTTTGACATCATGATCCACGGGGAGAAATACGCCCACGCGGAGCTGAAGGTGGGGGGCGAGCACAACGTGTCCAACGCCCTGGCCGCCGCCTGCGCCTCCTGGGCTCTTGGGATTCCGGGAAAGGCCGTGGAGGAGGGCCTGAATGACTTCACCGGAGCGGGACGGCGCTTTGAGAAGAAGGGGGAGTACCACGGGGCTGCGGTCTATGACGACTACGCCCACCACCCCGACGAGCTTCACGCCCTGCTCACCATGGTGAAGCGGCTGGGGTACCGCCGGGTGATCTGCGCCTTCCAGCCCCACACCTACACCCGCACCGCCGCCCTCTTTGACCACTTTGTGGAGGAGCTGAAGCTGGCGGACGTGGCGGTGCTGGCGGAAATTTATGCCGCCCGGGAACAGAATACCCTGGGTATCTCCTCCAAAGACCTGGCCGAGAAGATTCCGGGGGCCATTTACTGCCCCACCCTGGAGGCGGTGACGGAAAAGCTCCGGGAGCTGGCCCAGCCGGGGGACATCATCCTCACCGTGGGAGCGGGGGATATCTACCTGTCCGGGGAGGAGCTGGTGAAACATTGAGGCATAGAATGATCCCCGGGGCGTGTTGCCTCGGGGATTTTTCTACGATAGGTATGGAGGTTTCGCCCTACGGGGCGAGTGACTTTGTCAACAGGGAAAGGGGAGTTTCGCCCTACGGGGCGACCCACTTTGCCCACGGCGGCAAAGTGGGCAAAGCGCCGTTCAAGGGGGAGATGTTTCGATTCATCTCCCCCTTAAAAATCCCCCTCTTCAGCGACAAAAAAGAGGGCTGCGGCCCCCTTTTTTGATTTTTCCCCGGGGTAGGCGAAGAATTGTAAGGCTTCTGTTCCGGCACGAATGTACCCCGCCGGGGCACAGGCCAGGCGCGTTTACAAGCGAGTAGGGCGCAAAACTGCTAAATTTGGACTGAGAGCGGCAGCGGGCGGCGGCGCACAGGCAAGTCAGATTTCCTCCTGCGCCGGATTCGTCTGCCAGACTCCCTCTCGTACACTCCCGTAAATGGGGGTCCGGGGACAGCGTAGTAGCACAATGTGAATTGTGCGTGCGCTGCCCCCGGCGATTCTTTGGTACCTTTCTGATCGTTCAGAAAGGTACTCGCCCCGCAGGGCGAAACCCTCTTATAAACGAATCAATTCTTTTGATCGGTCCGTTCCAACAAATAATCTACACTCACATGATAAAAATCCGCCAGAGCACAAAGCACATGGGGCGGAATCATCCGTTGTCCGCTCTCATAATAGGCATAAGTTCTCTGGGGAACATTGATGGCCTGGCCCACTTGTTTTTGAGTCAAATCATGGTCTTCGCGCAGATTACGAATTCTTTGGTATTGTCTCATTATGATCACCAAAGTCAGTATAGTTAAGAACAAATCGTTCTATTAATATTTTGAATATATTGTTCTAAACTATTTAACAAGAGGTGATCCTATGCCGGACTATAAAGAGATGTACCTGACCTTGTTCCGGGCCACGGAGCAGGCGGCAAATACCCTGATCGCCGCCCAACGCTCCTGTGAGGAGCTGTATCTCAGCGGCCGGGACGGGGTGGTAACCCTTCTGCCCCAGACGGACAAGCCGCTGGCGGCGGAAAGGGAGCCGGCCGCCCCGGCGGCAAAATAAAAAAAGCGGGGAGCGCGCTCCCCGCTTTTTGCTTACAGATTGCTGTCCAGCACCTGGGTGAAGGCGCCGGCGGGCATGACGCCCACCTTGCGGTCGATCTCCTTGCCGTCCTTGAAGAAGATGATGGTGGGGATGGACATAACGCCGTAGCGAATGGCCAGCTCCTGCTCCTCGTCCACGTTCACCTTGCCCACAATGGCCTTGCCCTCGTACTGCTTGGCCAGATCGTCAATCACGGGACCCAGCATCTTGCAGGGACCGCACCAGTCGGCCCAGAAGTCCACCATCATAAGCCCCTTTTCGTTCAAAGCCTTGTCGAAGCCTTCCTTGCTGAAATGTACCAACATAATTCTTCATTTCCTTTCTGATTGATAAATTGATTTTTTCCTTATTATTCCGGTTTTTGATCCAGATATTCACAGGCGGACAGGGCGGCCACATGGCCCTCGCCCACGGCCTTGGATACCTGGAGGGGAGCGCCGGTGCAGTCCCCGGCGGCGAACACGCCCTCTACATTGGTGGCCATGCGCCGGTCCACCTTGATGTAGCCCTCCTCCGTTTCCAGGGTGGGCAGCAGGTCGGTGGGGGCCACGGCCTGACGGAGGACAAACACCCCATCACAGGGGATGAGGGCTCCGTCCGCTTCCAGTCCGGTGACGGTTTGCTCCCCCTTGACGGCCAGCTTGCCCGCCTTGACAAAGGGGATGCCCTGGTCCAGGCCCTTGGGGGGCTGGGGGGAGACGTAGGTCACCTGACAGCCCAGGCTCTTCAGGTAGTTGGCCTCGTGGGGGGCGTCGGCGGACCGGCCCACCACGATGACCGGCTTGCCCCGGTAGAGCATCCCGTCGCAGGTGGCGCAGTAGCTCACCCCACGGCCCAGATACTCCTCCTCGCCGGGGTACTTGGCCTGACGGACCACCCCGGGGGCCAGGATGAGGGCCTTTCCCTCGTACACCTGACTGCCCACGGTGACCATAAAGCCGTTCCAGGCCATGAGCGAGATGGCCTTGCCCACCACGAACTCCACGCCCATTCCGGCCGCGTGCTGATAAAAGGTTTCCAGCATCTCCGCCCCGGTGCGCCCGGGCAGCCCCAGATAGTTGTCCACCCGCTCGGCCTTGGCCAGGGGGCTGTCCTGCCAGCGGTTGCCGATGACCAGGACGCTTTTGTCCCGCCCACGGGCGGCTACCGCCGCTGCCAGCCCCGCCGGGCCTGAGCCCAGCACGATGATATCATAGGTCATATACCATTCCTGCCTTTCCGGAAGATCTCCGCGTCAGGATGATTATACTCTCTTTTCCCTCCGGATACAAGAAGAGGTTCCAGTGGTCTTTTTCTCCTGTGACCATACCCTACCACAGAAGGGGCGAGACTTCCGTAACTTTGTCACAAAGGGGGGCCGTCCCCCGAAATTCCGGGAGAAATGCGCCAAGGTCTTGCATTTCCCCCTGCCTATGGTGTAAAATACATCAGTTATGATGGATTCGGCCGGCTGGGCCGTATACCCCCAGAGAAGACAGGAGGAACAAGCTATGTCGGAAGACGTGAAGGCTGTTACGGAAAACGAGGCTCCCGAGAGCCAGAACTTTATCCACCAGTTTATTCAGGAGGACATCGCCCCCGGCGGCCGCTTCGCCGGGATGCAGGTTCACACCCGTTTCCCGCCTGAGCCCAACGGCTATCTCCACATCGGCCACTGCAAGGCCCTGATCATCGACTTCGGCTCCGCGGAGAAGTTCGGCGGCATCTGCAACCTGCGCATGGACGACACCAACCCCGCCAAGGAGGACACCGAGTTTGTGGACGCCATCAAGGAGGATATCCACTGGCTGGGCTTTGACTGGGGGGATCGGTTCTTCTACGGAAGCGACTACTTTGAAAAGACCTATGAGCTGGCCGTGGGCCTCATTAAAAAGGGCCTGGCCTATGTGTGCGAGCTGACCCCCGAGCAGTTCAAGGAGTACCGGGGGGACGTGAACACCCCCGCCCGCTCCCCCTGGCGGGACCGGCCCATTGAGGAGAGCCTGGACCTGTTTGAGCGGATGAGAAACGGGGAATTCCCGGAAGGGAAGTACACCCTCCGGGCCAAGATTGACCTTTCCAGCGGCAACTTCAATATGCGCGACCCGGTGCTCTACCGCATCCGGTATATCGAGCACCACCGCCAGGGCACCAAGTGGTGCATTTTCCCCATGTACGACCTGGCCCACCCCATCCAGGACGCCCTGGAGGGCATCACCCACTCCCTGTGCTCCCTGGAGTATGAGGACCACCGGCCCCTGTACAACTGGGTCATCGAGAACACCGACGTGCCAAGTAAACCCCGGCAGATCGAGTTTGCCCGGCTGAACATCGACCACACGGTGATGAGCAAGCGCAAGCTGCGCAAGCTGGTGGAGGAGCACTATGTCTCCGGCTGGGACGACCCCCGCATGCCTACCCTGTGCGGCCTGCGCCGCCGGGGCTACACCCCCGCCTCTATCCGGAACTTCTGCGACCGGATCGGCGTGGCCAAGAACACTTCCACAGTGGAGTACAGCTTCCTGGAGCACTGTCTGCGGGAGGACCTGAACGAAAACGCCCGGCGGGTCATGGCGGTGCTGCGCCCCATCAAGCTCACCATCACCAACTACCCCGAGGGGTGCAGCGAGAGCTTTGAGGTGGAAAATAACCCCAACGACCCCGAGGCCGGTACCCGGGAGGTCACCTTCTCCCGGCACCTCTATGTGGAGGCCGAGGACTTTCTGGAGACGCCCATCCCCAAGTATAAGCGCCTATACCCCAACGGACCCGAGTGCCGCCTGAAGGGGGCCTATCTTGTCCAGTGTACCGGCTGCGTCAAGGACGAGGCGGGCAACGTGGTGGAGATTCTGGCCACCTACGACCCTGAGTCCAAGGGGGGCAACCCCGCCGACGGCCGGAAGGTGAAGGGGGCCACCATCCACTGGGTGGACGCCGCCACCGCTGTGGACGCCCAGGTGCGCCTGTACGACAACCTCTTTGCCGACGAGAACCCCGACGGGGGGGACAAGGACTTTTTGGAGTGCCTGAACCCCGCCTCCCTGGAGGTGCTGGAGGGCTGCAAGCTGGAGGCCAGCCTGGCCAACGCCCAGCCCAGCGACCGCTTCCAGTTTTTGCGTCTGGGTTACTTCTGCGCCGACAGCAAGGACTCCAAGCCCGGGGCCCTGGTCTTCAACCGCTCGGTCAGCCTGAAGGATGGGTTTAAGAAGTAATAATTTTAAACGCAAGCAGCCCGGCGTGGGGAATACACGCCGGGCTGCTTTTTGGATTTTTTTGGGGGGAGGAAGCCGGTTTCGCCCCCCGGGGCGAGTGACTTTGCCAACAGCGGCAAAGTTGCCAAAACCCCCCGGGGGGGTTTACGCGGGGTAAAAATTACGCTGGGCCCCCGGGTTTTAAGCCCGGATGCCCCCCCCCCCCCCGTGAAGGG
>JAXWVI010000118.1:0-3673 GCA_037245165.1 bacterium | reverse complement strand
GGCGGCGCTGGAGCAGAGCATCGGCGGCGTGGAAACCCTGTTCAAACAAGACGCTGGCGTGGTAAAGGCCAACGCGGATGCGGCCTTCCGGACGGCGGGCCTCTCCGCCAACGCCTATATGGAGCAGGTGACCAGCTTCTCCGCCTCGCTGATCAGCAGCCTGAGTGGGGACACCGCAAAGGCGGCCACAGTCGCAGACATGGCCCTGATCGATATGGCGGACAACGCCAACAAGTTCGGCACCGACATGGAGTCCATCCAGAGCGCCTACCAGGGGTTTGCCAAGCAGAACTACACCATGCTGGATAACCTGAAGCTGGGGTATGGCGGTACCAAGGAGGAGATGCAAAGGCTCCTGTCGGACGCGCAGAAGCTCACCGGAATCAAGTATGATATCGACAATCTGGCCGACGTCTACAACGCCATACACGCGGTCCAGGAGAACCTGGGCGTGACAGGGACAACGGCCAAAGAAGCCAGCGAAACCTTCAGCGGTTCCTTCTCGGCTATGAAGGCCGCCGCGCAGAACTTGATGGGGAATATGGCCATTGGCGGGGATGTGACCAGCTCCATGAAGGAGTTGGTCTCCACCGCTTCCACCTTCCTGATGGACAATGCGATCCCCATGGTGGGGCGCGTCATCACCTCCCTGCCAGAGGCCATCCAGACCGGGATTCAGATCGCCGCCCCCAAAATCAAGAGCCTGGGGGCGGCGATCGTTCAGAGCCTACGGGATGGTATCGTCAGCTTCCTGCCCTCTGGAATGGGCGGCCTGGTGGACGACCTGTTCAGCGCCATTGGGGATTTTAAGAGTGGCTTTGCGGCCATGCGACCGCAGTTTGCCAGCTTCGGAGCGTCTGTCAAGACGACCCTGCAGCAGGTAAGCGTAGCAGTCATGCCCGCCGTCACCAGCATTATTCATACCGTGCAGGCAGTCATCCCTACGGTGCTCCCTGTGATCCAGACGGTTGTAAGCACCATCGGCCAGGTCATCAGCGCGGCGGCCCCGGTCATTTCCGGCCTGGTGCAGGGCATCGGCACGGTTATTTCCAATCTGGCCCCCGTATTCCAGACAATTTTTGATGGGATCGGTCAGAAGGTCGGCTCCGTGCTGGAGTTTGTCGGCGGTAAAATGGGGTGGATTCAGGAGATCATCGGCACAGCGGCTCCCGTAGTGGCAGATATCCTGACCACGGCCTGGTCTGTTATCTCCCCTGTTTTGGATATTGCCGTCAGTGTGTTTAAAGTGCTTTTCAACGTCGTACAAACGGTCTTTACAGGAATCGCCAATGTTGTCGGCAGCGTGTGGGATAAAGTGAAGCCCATTGTTGAAGGCATCGGGAACGGCCTGAGCTGGATTGCCGATAAGATCGGCGGCCTGTTTGGATTTGGAGGCGACGGCGGCGGTGAGGTCGGTTCCAACGCAGGCGGTACGAATAACTGGCGCGGCGGCCCTACCTGGGTGGGGGAACGCGGCCCGGAGCTGGTGGAGCTTCCAAAAGGCAGCAGGGTGCTGCCGAATAAGGAGAGCGTCCAGGTAGCTAAAAACGCGGCCCGGCCTGCAGTGCAGGGGATCATACAAAACAAAACGGAAAAAACGGTCATGTATGCGGCCGGCGGGAATTTTGCGCCAGCCCTTGACAATATTGAAAAACATCTCGGCGCAATCTCTGATCTGTTGTCACAGGGGCTGGGAGCCGGAAACGGCTCCGTTTTGCCGTATACGCCGCCGGACGGCGAAGGCGGCGATATCCCGCCGGTCCGGGCAGGCGTACCGGATCGCAGCATGGAAGAACCGCCGCAGAAGAATATTCAGATCACTGTTGATAAACTGGCGGATCAAATCATTGTCCGTGAGGAAGCGGATATTGACAGGATCGCTTCCGCCATATCCAAAAAACTGGCCGAAGTCGCCAGGAATATGAGGCCGGAACCTGTCAGGCCATAAGGGGGAATGAAGAAATGCGCGCCATTGAAATCAGCGGTACAAACCGCAGCCAGGCCATTACCCTGCCGGTCAATCCCCTCTCTTTTGAAATATCGCAGGGGCAGGTGAATCAAACGGTCACCCTGCTGAATATGGGCGAGGTCAATTTGCTGGGTAATCGCGGGTTGATTACGGTTTCATTTTCCAGCCTGTTTCCCGCCTCGCCGTCCCCGCTCGCGCGGTATGCGGACAGGGAGCCGGAAGAATATATCTCCCAGCTGCAAAAATGGAAGAACCGGAAAAAGACTGTGCGGCTTATCATCGGCGGTACGGATATCAATTTCGCCGCGTCAATCGAGCGCCTTGCCACGACCTATAAAGAGGGGGATCGGGATGTGTATTATACGCTGGAATTAAAGGAATACAGGCAGCTGGATGTTCCGGCCGTCCAAATGCCATCCACCGTGCCAAAAGATAACGGCCTGAACGACCGGCCTGACACCAGCACCGCTCCAAGGTACCATACGGTAAAATCCCAGGCGGATACGCTGTGGTATATGGCCTGCAAATATTATGGGGACGGCACCCAATGGACAAAGATAAGCGCCGCCAACAACAATCAGGACCCAAAGCTTCTGCAAATCGGGGATAGGATGCTGATCCCATGATTCTGCTGGCAGGAGGCTATGACTTGAGCGATATGGTAGAATCCGTTACCTGGAGCGGCGACACCAAGCAGGTTTCCAGAACATTATCTTTCACACTGGCCAATAAACATTCCGACCCTTATCTTCCCAAGGTGGCATTAAATGAAGGCGACGCTGTTCTGATGCGGACCGATGGTGGCGAAGAACTGTTTCGCGGCGTTATTTTTGATATTGATGTGACCGCTGGTTCGCCCACGGTCAGCTATCTCGCCTATGACCTGCTGTATTATCTGATTCAATCAGATATCAGCCGGGTGTTTGAAGATTCCCCGGAGAAGATCGCAGAGACAGTTTGCGGCGATTTGGGAATCCCTTTCGGCAGCGCGGCAAAAACGGGGATCGCCGTCTATTATCCATGTATCAGGAAATCCGCATATGAAGCGATTATGGCCCCCTATACGCAGGCCAGCAGGCAAAATGGGAAAAAATACATCCCTGTAATGGAACTTGGGGCACTCAACATCATCGAGATGGGAAAGCCCTGCGGTATCCTACTGGACGGCGGCCATAATCTTTTGGACGCCAACTATAAGACAACCATGACAAAAATGGTAAACCGCGTGGTAGTCGTTGACAGCAGCGGCAATCAGGTGGGGGTTGTAGAGGACGCCGCATCCAGGCAGAAATATGGGACCATTCAAAAGATATGCCAGCAAGCTGATGGGAAGGACGCCTTTGCCGAGGCTGGAAACATGCTGGCCCAAATTGAGCAGGCCGCCACGGCAAAAGCCCTCAGCGACGACCGTATCCGGGCGGGGTATTCCATTTTTGTCCGGGAACCTGTCACGGGGCTTTACGGCCGGTTTTTCATAGAAAGCGACGCCCACACCTTTAAGAATGCCAGCCAGGAGGTCGATATCACCTTGGCATTTGACTGCATGATGGATGAAAAGGAAATCCAACAAAATGAGGGAGGCAGCGTGTAATGGATAACTGGGCCAGCAATATGCTGGACACAATCTGGCGCGGGCAGCAGCCGGCCAACGGCAAAAATGTCTCAGAGGAGCGGCTGCTCGGCATTGTGACAAGTACGGCTCCT
>JAXWVI010000117.1:0-4389 GCA_037245165.1 bacterium | reverse complement strand
CTACCATGTGAAAGTCATCCGGGAGACCGAGGCGGCCAAGAACGCCTTCAGGAAGAATCCGACGTCGGCGAATGCGCTGCGGCTCTGCAATGCGATGGACGGCCTTCCACCGCCTGATACGGAAGGGAGCCTAACACCATGAGTGACTACCGACATTGGACCTCTGACGAAGAAAAATATATCCAAGACCATTGGCAATCACAGACTGACAGCGAGATGGCCGCTGCGTTGGATCGGTCGGAGGGTGCTGTACGCACCAAGCGCCGGGAACTACGCTGCTCCCCGCAGAAAACCTGGACGCCGGAAGAACTGCAGTACCTGGAAGACCATTGGGGTACCGTGTCGATCCCCGGAATCGCCAAGAAGCTCGGGCGCACGGTAAACGCCATCAAAGTCCGAGTGGCCCGAATGGGGTTGGGTGGGATGCTGAATTCCGGTGACTATGTGACCTTCAACCAGTTGATGCGCGAACTCACGGATAACAGCCAATCGTACAGCTACCAGATGAAAAGCTGGGTGAAAAACCGGGGAATGCCGATCCATACCAAGCGCGTGAATGCGTGCAGCTTCCGTGTGGTCTATCTGGAGGAATTCTGGGAATGGGCAGAGCAGCATCGGAGCTTCATCAACTTTTCCAAGCTGGAGCCCCTGGCGCTGGGTAAGGAACCGGACTGGGTAGTAGAGCAGCGCCGCAAAGATTATCAGTCCTTTGCCCTTCAGCGGAAGGATCCATGGTCTCCGGACGAAGACAACAACCTGATCCGGCTTCTGAAGCAACAGAAATACGGATACGCAGAGTTATCTGAACTCCTTCGTCGCTCTGAGGGAGCCATTGTGCGGCGCTGTAGAGATCTGGGGCTGAAGGAGCGGCCGGTGAGAGCGGAACCCCACCGGAAGGGTGGCAGCTGGAACGATGAACAACACCAGATTCTCGCCGACGGCATCCGCCACGGAGACAGCTACTCCATGATCGGGCGCATGATTGGAAAATCAGAGAAGGCCCTGCGCGGCAAGATATACTTCACCTATCTGACGGAGGATGCTGATAAGGTTCGCGCCATGCTGGGTGATGGGCCGTGGGGACACGGAGCGCCAGAGCCCACCGTGCGGCAGGGATTCAGCCTTTCCAAGACAAGAACAGAGGTCCGGAAGAATCTGTCCATCCTCGATGCACTTCTGCGGAAACGCATGAACGATCTCGGCTATGACCCATACTGGCAGCGCTTCATGTGCGCAAATTGGGATCCGGTGAAAGGCTGCTCTGCTGATTGCGCCGACTGCGATTCCTGTACCGAGTTTCAGCGAATACGTCCCCAATATTGCCGGATGTGCGGCGGGGAGTTCCTGGAGCGCAAGGAACAGACTTACTGCCCGAAGTGCCGGGCCATGCGGAAGAAACAAGCCCAAAAGAAATACGCCGTGCTCCACGCTCGGAGCCGGTACTGACCATTTATCTTTGATCCACCACGAAAGGAGACGCAAGATGGCAAAATGTAAAATCTGCGGAAAGGCCGTAGTTACAGCCCATGTATTCCACCGTGAATGCTGGCAGGAGGAGGTAGAGAAGCTCGCACAGGTATTCTGCGATAACTATTGCCGCTGGCCGCGCGAGTGCCCCAACCAGGACGAGCTGGAAGATAAGCATTGCGACAGCTGTGATCTGATCCGCGTCCTGAATCTCGGATTGTGAGGTGCAGTCCATGAAGATAGAAGAATTGATTACGGCCCTTCGTCGGCTGAAGGTAGAGACTGGGAGCCTGCCCTGTCTGGGATGCGGCTATGAGCACGGCTGCTCTCTTCACGGCTGCGTGATTATCAATGAAGCCCTGGAACGGATCACGATACTGAAGGAGCATTTCAGCGAGGAATCTGCCTTGAAGATGGCGGCACAGGCCTTGGAGACCACGCCTGAAGCGCTTCGCCAGAGCGCGCAGTTCCATGCCGGCGATACGGTGTGGGTGCTCACGAGAGACGAAGATGGTGTGCCCAATGACGTTGACGGCTATATGCTCCTTGCGGTAGCTGGGAATGCAGTCATCGTCACCTCGTTCGTTGATGACCAGGATGACCTGGACAGTACGCTTGCCTATCACATCAGGGAGACTGCCGTGAACTTCGACTCTGATCTGGCTGTGTTTCCGCTCTCTGACTGCTATGCGGTCTATGAAGCGGCCAGGGCTGCACTGGATGTGGAAAGTGAGGGTAGCCATGGCTGAATGCATGAAAGACGGTGTTGACTGCCCGGACTTCTACAAATGCACCGAAGAAGGCGACATTGTTCAGAACTCGGGCAAGAAGCTGCAGCGCTTCTGCTTTTACTGTCTCGCCACCCCACGTATCAAGAAGATCGGTACCGTTGCATCTTGGACGGGTACTACGCCGCCGTGGTGTCCAAAGGGCCGCGATTGAAGGAGGAAGTCATGAATATCACTATTGCTTCAAAGCTCATGGAGCTGTACGCAGCCTGCCCCAAATGCGGCTGCGAGGTCATCGGGAACGGAAAAGGCTTGCTGGAATGTGATACCGCCGCCGGCTTCTTCAAGCGTTCCTGTGGCTGCGGCTGGCACGTCGAGGTCATGGAGGGGATCACAGAGGAATCTCTGACCGAGGATCCTCCGGAGTTGCCAACCGAGGATGAGGATGAGCCTGAGCCCGTGGCCTTTGCCGATCCGGAACCTGAGCCGGTGCCTGAGCCCATTTCTGAACCCGAGCTTGTGCTGGAGCCAGAGAAGATCAGTCCGTGGAATGGGTTCGTACATATCCGTTGCGAGGCTTGCCACAAGGAATCCACGACCTGTCTGAGGACGCCGACCGACACCTACATCTGCAAGGAATGCGGACATGAGATGCCGCTTCCCAAGGCGTACCGTGCCTACACCAGATGCGAGTGTGGCCAGAAAGGGGCCTATCTCACCAATATCACGGATTGGACCTTTGACATTCCCTGCGTCCGCTGCGGCGCACCGAATACCGTGACATATAACCCGGGGCGGGACTGCTACGGCCCCGTCGGTAGTACCCATCGCAAGACCAAACCAAGAAAGAAGAAGTGAGGCGAACTGTATGAGTGAACAGAAAGATTTACAGGAGCAGCTGCTCTCGAGAGCGCAGGAGTGCCGGAAGTCGGTGCTGGTGATCACCACGAACGGTTTCCAGATGCGTGGCATCATCACCGGCTCTGACCGCTTTGTCATCGCTCTGAAGGGCGATGGGAGACTGCAAATGATTTATAAGCACGCGATCTCCACGATCGTGCTGACGGAGGAACGGTCATGAAGCGTGAGACTTACCAGCGGGGGCTGCCCGGTGTCAAGTGGGGCATCTGGAATTGCCAAAGGAAATGCTTCCAGTTCGGCATCTGTGAGGATACGCCCATGCTGGCAGAGGCGAGACTGCATCAGAAGATCGGTGACGATGCCAAGAGATGGCGCTTTGAGCCGAGGCAGCTTCCGGGCAAATATGCAACTTTTTCACCCGTTTTATAATATCCGTTTTCGTCCCCATTTTTATGCCCAAAAACCGAATATGCCGGAATGACCATCAAACCATTGCAGGGACTATATTCCCGAGCTGCTGAATCACCAGTTTTTTACCTAAGTTATAGAAACCTACGGTAAAACTTTTTTGACACCCAACAGATTTCATAACTTTTTGAGCGAAAAAAGTTCAGCAGCTAATTTGTTTCTCTGTTGGGTCAGGCCCTTGCGACAGTAAGGCCCCAGGCTCTGAGCCGGATACATGACCTGCCTACTATGTATACCCAACAGACGGGCGCCGAAATAGTGTCTTACGCCGGTCACGGCGGAAGCACTTTTTCGGCGCCACACGGCTGCAGACTGACCATGCACAAAACACCCAGACAGTTTTGCGCTGCCGGATCACTACCTGAATCTGCCACCCCATTGCCGGGGCAGTCGGCCGATGTAAAATCACTACCGATTTCTGTACCCCCGCCGAAACACTTTTTGGTAGTCTGCTCCGACTCAAAAAGACCCTGCTTTAGGAAGCCGCCGGATCCATACCGGAATATGTGGCCCCTGTGCCTGGTTTTCAGACGCCCTCAAATTGATACCATTTTTCAGGCGCGGTTTTTATGAGATTCTGGTATCCCTTTTCATCATTTTTGCCATGGAGGTATGTATGAGCACGCTGAAGGAGATGGCCCACGAATACAAGGTCGCCGCCGCCAAGCTGGCTATGGCCATTGAGCGGCATAAGAAAGAGGGCGATCTGACAGAGGAGTGAAATAGTTGTGGTGCAGGAAAACGGCTTTCCCAGAAGGCTGCAGACGCTACGAGAAAAGCGGCGTCTGAGCCGGCGCACGTTGGCCGAGTTGTGCGGCCTGAGCGGAAATATGATTGGCATGTATGAGCGTGGGGAAAAGGCTCC
>JAXWVI010000116.1:0-16959 GCA_037245165.1 bacterium | reverse complement strand
AGGAGCTCATGGATCGCAAGGAGCTGTTCTTCCGGCTGTGGAACGCCCTCAACTCCCTGCCGGAGATCCAGGGCCGCCGCGTGGACGCTCATCTGATCCTGGGAAAGAGCTACCGTCAGATCGCCCGTGAGGAGGGCGTGGACAAGAGCGCCGTCCGGCACTCCGTGGAGAGCGGTATCAAGCAGATGAAAAAATATTTGCAGGAAAATTTCTAATTGCTATCTCCATTTGACCTCTTTTTTCTGGTGGTATATGAGAGGAAGTTCCTCTCCGCAAAGGGACACCGGGGCCCCGATATAACGCGGGGAGCTCGGCGGCGGGTGTTTGGCACCAGCGCCGCAAGTGGGACAGGCCATCCCACGGCCACGATCCGCCGGGTCAGGCTGGCCGTCTGACCGTCCGGGCCGCCGCCCCTTTGCGCGTGGCCGTCGCGCCGAGTATTGCTGTCTAACGACAGGCCAAGGAAATGAGCGCGGCGGCCCCAATCTTTAGACCTATGGACACTTTGTCCAGAAGTGAGGCAAGGAACAGGGCCAGCATCAGAAACGGTGCTGGCCCTGTTCGTTTCCCCACGGGACAAAGGGGAGTTTGTTCGTGTCAGTCCATCCATGAGAGAGGAGGCCGTATATGCCAAAGGCAAATGCCGTTTTTGCCATTGATGGGTTTGAAATATCCGCCACCTTTGCGGAGTCACAAAACACAGCGGCCATTGGGCAGGTCAAGCAGATTTTGCTTTCGTCCTTTGTGGCGCAGACCTCATCCACCCGGCCCGGAGTCATCCTTGTCAAACCCTCGGAACAGAGGGATAATAATGGTGGGGGTAGTCCCTATGCACCTTGACAAGTTCAAAAATTCTGCGTACAAAAAGCCTCTTTTCACCTGCCTAAATGACATTTGAAAGGATGGCTTATACATGGAAAATCAAATGATAACTGGCACTCGCGTTGATTGTTTATACCGGGTGTCTACCGACAAGCAGGTAGATCACAACGATAAAAACCAGGCCGACATTCCCATGCAGCGGAAAGCCTGCCACGCCTTTTGTGAGAAAATGGGCTGGACGATTGTTCACGAGGAACAGGAGGACGGCGTTTCTGGTCATAAGGTAAGAGCCGAAAACCGGGACAAGCTGCAAATCATCAAGGAACGGGCCCGGCAGGGCAAGTTTGATATTCTGCTGGTGTTCATGTTTGACCGCATCGGGAGGATCGCAGACGAAACACCCTTTGTTGTGGAATGGTTCGTCAAGAACGGCGTCCGGGTCTGGAGCACCCAGGAGGGGGAGCAGCGGTTTGACAACCACACCGACAAACTCACCAACTACATCCGGTTCTGGCAAGCGGACGGCGAGAGCGAAAAAACCTCCATCCGTACCAAAACCGCTCTGGGGCAGCTTGTGGAGGATGGAGGCTTCAAGGGCGGCGTTGCGCCTTATGGTTATGACCTTGTGAAAAGCGGGCGCGTGAATAAGCGCAAGCATGAGGTTTACGAGCTGGCGCTCAATGAAACTGAGGCCGCTGTTGTCCGCATTGTCTTTGACAAGTATGTGCATGAGGGCTATGGGGCTCAGCGGATCGCCACCTACTTGAACAACCTGGGCTACCGGGCTCGGAGCGGCAAGATGTGGCACCACGCCACCATCCGGGGCATCCTCTGTAACTTGACCTATACTGGCGTACTCCGCAGCGGGGAAAGCCGCTCCCCGGTACTTCCGTATTTACAGATTATTACCCCGGAGCTGTTCGAGGCGGCCCAGCGTATTCGTACCAACCGGGCCAATGAAACGGAACGCACCGTTCCCCGCAACATTGCGGGCCAATCGCTCCTGTCCGGGAATGTGTACTGCGGCCATTGTGGGGCCCGGCTCAACCTCACCACCAGCGGCAAGGCATACCCCTGCAAGGATGATCCCCACCGGGTCATCAAGCGGGTGCGGTACATCTGCTACGGCAAAACACGAAAGCAGACCGACTGTGATGGGCAGACGGGCTACACAGCACATATCCTGGACGGAATCATTGATAAGCTGGTGCGGCAAATCTTTGAGCGCATGAAAGCAATCCCCAAAAGTGAGATCGTCAACGCCCGCTACCGGGAAAAGATGGAGGAGCGAAAAAACTTGCTCCGCTCCGTCCGGGCCGACTACACCAAGGCAGCCGATGAACTGGATATGCTCAAAGCGGAAGTCATCAAGGCCCTGCGAGGGGAAAGTGCCTTTTCTAAAGACCTGCTGGGTTCTATGGTGTCCGAGGCCGAAGCAAAATGCGCCGAGCTGCAAAAGCAATTTGAGGACGCACAGGCTGCCTATGAGGAAGGGCAGGCCGTTCTGCACTCCCTGGAGGAGCAGTACGACAATGTGATCTCCTGGGCAGATCTTTACGACACGGCCAGCCTGGAGGCAAAGAAAATGATTGTCAACTGCCTGATCCGTCGGGTGGAGGTCTATCGGGACTACAAGCTGCACATTGATTTCAACATTGATTTTGCACAGTTCAGCCTGGGGCTGGACATTGTGGAAATCGCCGCATAAAAACAAAAGCCCATTCCCGGCAGGAAATAGGCAAAAGAAAAAACTTGCCTTGAAGTAAGACAAGTTATCTAAGAATACCCAGCGCATCCTATGGTGGAGATAAGCGGGATCGAACCGCTGACCTCTTGAATGCCATTCAAGCGCTCTCCCAGCTGAGCTATACCCCCATATAAAAGGGTGCGCTGGGTATTTCTTATTCAGTTTTCAAGTGGGGTGCTGTTACACGCTTGTACCGTGCTCCCAGCTGAGCTATACCCCCAAAACTGCTGACACGCCGCTGTTTGGCGCTCAACTGAACGACATTATACCATCCCTTTTAGAGCGTGTCAACAGTTTTTTTCATATTTCTCAGATTTTCCCCACTCCCTGCCCCTATGGGCGTGGGAAGGCTCGTTACCGGGACAGAACAAACAGGTTCTGGTCCGTGGTGAAATTCTGGAAGGAGTAGAGGACAACCACTGAGTCAATGTCGTTTTGCTCCACATAGTCTTTCACGCTGGTGAGGTTATACCGGGGATCAAAGAGATGAATTTCAGAAAACCGCTCGGTGAGGAAGGGGGCCAGGGAGTCGGAGTAGGAGTCCCGGATGATGAGAACCTTGGGGGCGTCGGTGTGCTCCGTCTCAATGACGCACAGGGACTGATTGCCTCCCAGAAAATAGGAGTACTTGTCCTTCTCTAACAGGTAGCGGTCCACATAGAGGCTGCCCTCCTCCGGCTGGCCGGTGAACCAGGAGGTCACCTTTACCCCGTCGTCGGGGATATAGGTGTCGATGGAGTCCGGACGGACCCACCGCACCCCGGAGGTGGAGAAGGTGGTGCCGTAAAATTGGGTGGTGACAGTGGTCTTCTGGTAGTCGCTGAGGTTCAGCGGCTCCAAACCCATGGCCTCAAAGAGAGCATTGGCCCCGTAGTAGGCTCCCAGGCTGGTCCAGTGGTGATCGGTGCGGTAGTAGATATCCTCATCCTGGTGAGCCAGCAGGGCGCCGGCCATGTCCAGGGTGTTGGCGCCGGTGCTGAAATAGAACGCGTCAATGAGGGACAACTCGTCGGCGGTGGGAGCCCCGGCGGGGAGCCGATCGGACCACACGGCGGAGGAGGAGGGGATGAGGCCCAAATAGACGGGTACAGACACGTTGCCCACCAGGGCGTCCAGGTAGCCCTGGCGCTTTTGAAGCTCCTCCTGGGAGGGGGTGTTGACCCGGTTGAGGAGGGTGTCCTCCTTGCCAAAGTAGACTCCGTTGTTCTCCTGCTTGCCGCTCAGGCGTTCACACCAGGCCTTCAGGGCCACCCAGAAGTCCCGGCCCACAATCTGGTCGGAGGCGTAGTCCTCCGCATTTTCCATAAAGGTGCCGTCAGTGAGGGTCTGGAGGGTAAGACGGGGGGGCTTGGCCAGGTAGCGGTTTTCCAGGGGGGAGAAGCTCCGGTCGGGCAGAAGGGTGCTCACCACCAGCATGCCCCCGATGAACAGGCAGAACAGGGCGGAGAGGAATACATTAAATTTTTTCATGGCTGACACCTCCTTAGAAGCGGAAATAGAGGAAGGGATTGTAGGTGCCGTCCACCAGATAGGCGGTGCAGACGATCAATCCGGCCAGTACCAGCACGGTACACACGCACCAGGCCGCCGGCCGGGGTAGCTTCCGGTAGACTGTTACCCCCAATGGGGTGGAGGCCAGGGCGGCCGCTGCCAGAATGGGCAGGTAGCTGGTCAGGTAGTAGCCCAGGGTGCCGTTGACCAGGGGTACGCCCCCCAGACCAAACATGACCTTCAAATAGCCAGTCAGGTGGGAGAAGTCCTCAATGGCAAAGATGGCCCAGCTGACCAGCACAAAGAACAAGGTATAAATATGGCCCACCAGGGCAGGGGCTTTATCCAGAACCTTTAAGAGGAAGAACTTCTCCAGTATCAGCAGCACAAAGAAGTAAAGGCCCCACAGCAGGTAGTTCCAGCTGGCCCCGTGCCAGATGCCCGTACACGCCCAGACCACCAAAAGGTTAAACATCCACCGTGGCTTGGAGCAGCGGTTGCCCCCCAGAGGGATATAGAGGTACTCCCGGAACCAGGTGGACAGGGAAATGTGCCAGCGCCGCCAGAACTCGGTGATACTTTTGGAGATATATGGGTAGTTGAAGTTAGGTAAAAACTCAAAGCCCAGCATTCTCCCCAGGCCCACGGCCATGTCCGAGTAGCCGGAGAAGTCGAAGTATATCTGGAAGGTGAAGGCCAGCACCCCCAGCCAGGCCCCGGCCACCGTCAAATCGGACAGGGCCATGGCCTTGTAACTGTCCCAGAGCATACCCACATTGTTGGCGATAAGCAGCTTTTTCCCTAAACCCACCATAAAAATCTGCACGCCGGAGGAGAACTTGTCGGCATTGCAGGTGCGCTCGTCAATCTGATCCCCCAGATCCTTGTACTTGATGATGGGGCCGGCGATGAGCTGAGGGAAGAGGGTGACAAAGGTGCCAAAGTTGATGATGTTACGCTGGGCCCGGGTGTCCCCACGGTACACGTCAATGGTGTAGCTCATGGTCTGGAAGGTGTAGAAGGAGATGCCGATGGGCAGATGGATGCCCAGCACCGGCATGAAGTTGAGGCCTGCCGCCTGGAGAGAGGAGGCCACAAAGTCCCAGTATTTGAAGAAGAACAGCAGGGCCAGGTTGAACACGATGGAGGAAGCCACCGCCATCCGCGCCCCTTTGTCATTGCCCGCCTTCTTGCACCGCTCCACCAGCAGACCGTGGGTGAAGTCGATGGCGGTGGACAGGAACATAATGGCCACATACTGCTGCTCTCCCCAGTAGTAAAACCACAGCGAGGCGCACAAAATCACCAGGTTGCGCAGCTTCCGGGGCACCAGGTAATAGACAAACAGGGTCAAGACCAGGAAATAAAACAGAAAAATCGGGGTGGAAAAGACCATAGTCCCTCTCCTTTGCGATCAGAATTATCCGGGGCGAAAAGAAGGGGGCCGCCGTTCAGACGGCCCCCTTTTTGTTACATAGAGGTTTTGCCCCGTTTGGGACTGTTTAAAACAGTTTATTGAATGCGGATACGATGTCGTCGCAGTTTTCGTGGACCACCATCATCACATAGTTGCCGTTGGAGGTCACCCGGGAGTTGTTCTTCCACTGCTCAGTGGGTTCGGGATACCAGGCGCCGCCGGGGTTCTCCCCGTCGCCTACCATGTAGTCAATCCGGGCCTGGAGAATAGCCTTGACGGTGGACACGTCCTTACTGTTCTTGACCTGAACCAGGACAAATTCGCCGTTGTTCATGGTCATCATGGTGGCGTAAACCAGGCACTGCTCGGTGTCCACGGCGGACAGGCCGCTGTACAGGGAGTCCATCATGGTGGTGTCGGCCAGCTGGAGGTTAAAGCTGTAATCGCTCATCACCTGGCTGGCAAAGGCGGACAAGTCCACCTTGGAGCTCTGGGAGCCGGAGGAAGAGGAGCCGCCGGAGGAAGAACTGCCGCCAGAGGAAGAGGAACCGCCGCTTTCGGGCTTCTGCTCCTCAATGCGCACCCGTACCGTGCAGGAGGCAGAAAGGCCGGTATTTTCATCGGTGACGGTGATCGTGGCGCTGCCGTTCCCCACGGCGGTGACCACGCCCTTGTCGTCCACAGTGGCTACCTTCTCATCGCTGGAGCTCCAGGCCTGCTTCCCGCCGGCGGGCTCGGCCTTGGCCTTCAGCTGCCATGTGGCCCCGGCCTTAAAGAGGGTGAAGTCGCTCTTGCTCAGGGACAGGGAGGACAGAATCTGGGGTTCGGCAGTGGGGGCGGAGGAGCTGTCTGAGTTTTCGATTTCAGAGCTGTCGGGAGCGGAGGCATCGGGGAGGAGGGCGTCTTCAGAGGAGGCTCCCTCCTCTTTCTCCAGACTGCCCGAAGCGCTCTGACTTCCGGTGCTTTGGCTGGAAGAACTCTGGCTGGAGGAGGACTGGCTGGAGGAAGAACCTCCGTTCCCCCCGCCGCAGGCGGTAAGCAGGATCAGGGCCGCAGCCAGAGCGGCGGCGAAGATACGTCTTTTCATGGTAAAACTCCTTTTCTGGGGCTGTCAGTTACAGCGCTTTGTTGTTACGCAGACTTGGACGAGAAATGGGAAAAAAGGTTCCCGCATTTGAAAAAATTTTTCGTCCGCGCCGTCCCCGGACATTATCCTTCCCACTTCCAGCTGCGCACCTCTGGCAGGTCCTGGCCGTGGGCGTTGATATACTGCCGGTGTTCCACCAGCTTGTCCTTCATCTCCTGAATGAGGTAGGAGGCGCTGTTGCCCAGCTGGGGCAGACGCTTGACTGTGTCCATGACCAGGTGGAAGCGGTCGATGTCGTTGCGCACCCGCATATCAAAGGGGGTGGTGATGGTTCCCTCCTCCTTGTAGCCCCGAACGTGGAGCTTTTTGTTGTGGCGGCGGTAGGTGAGCTCGTGGACCAGGGTGGGGTAGCCGTGGAAGGCGAAGATGATGGGGGCGTCGGTGGTAAAGAGAGCGTCGTAGTCCTCGTCGGTGAGGCCATGGGGGTGCTCGGTGTGGGGCTGGAGCTTCATCAGATCTACCACGTTGATGAAACGGATTTTCAGATGGGGGAGTCTGCGCCGGAGGATGGTCACCGCCGCCAGGGCCTCCAGGGTGGGGGTATCCCCGCAGCAGGCCATGACCACGTCGGGCTCGCTGCCCTGGTCGTTGGAGGCCCACTGCCAGATGCCGATGCCGTGGGTACAGTGCTTGATGGCCTCGTCCATGCTCAGCCACTGGGGCCGGGGGAGCTTGGAGGCCACAATGACGTTGATGTAGTTCCGGCTTTGGATGCAGTGGTCAAAGCAGGAGAGCAGGCAGTTGGCGTCGGGGGGCAGGTACAGGCGCACCACGTCCGCCTTTTTGTTGGCCACATGGTCCAGAAAGCCCGGGTCCTGGTGGGTAAAGCCGTTGTTGTCCTGTTGCCACACGTTGGAGGAGAGCACATAGTTCAGCGATGCGATGGACTGCCGCCAGGGCAGCTGCCGGGCCACCTTCAGCCACTTGGCGTGCTGAGAGACCATGGAATCCACCGTGCGGATGAAGGCCTCGTAGCTGTTGAGAAAGCCGTGGCGGCCGGTGAGCAGGTAGCCCTCCAGCCAGCCCTGGCACAGGTGCTCGGACAGAGCCGCGTCCATCACCCGGCCGGTGTGGGATAGGTGCTCGTCCCCAGGGCGTATTTCATCCGACCACCGGCGGCCGGAGGCCTCAAACATGGCGTTCAGGCGGTTGGAGGCGGCCTCGTCCGGGGCGAACACCCGGAAATTGGCCCCCTCCGTGTTGAGGCGGATCACATCCCGCACATAGTTTGCCAGCACGGCCATGTCCACCGCATCCGTTTCCCCGGGCCGGGGGACGGGAACGGCGTAGGAGCGGAAATCGGGCACCCGCAAATCCCGGAGGAGAAGCCCGCCGTTGGCGTGAGGGTTGGCCCCCATTCGCCGTTCTCCCTTGGGGGCAAGCTCCTGGAGGTGGGGGAGGAGTGTGCCGTTTTCGTCAAACAGCTCCTCGGGACGGTAGCTGCGCAGCCACTGTTCCAGCTGTTCCAACCGGCCTGGTGCGCCGTCCCACAGGGGGATGGGGGCGGTGTGGGAGCGCCAGCTCCCCTCCACCGGCCTGCCGTCCACCTCCTTTGGGCCGGTCCAGCCCTTGGGGGAGCGCAGGACGATCATGGGCCACCGGGGCCGCTCCATATCCCCGGTGGAGCGGGCGTACTCCTGAATCCGCTCAATTTCCCGCACCGCCCAGTCCAGGGCGGCGGCCATGGTCTGGTGCATGACCTTGGGGTCTGAACCTTCCACGAACCGGGGTTCCCAGCCGCAGCCTTTGAAGAACATCTCCAGCTCCTCGTGGGAGATTCGGGAGAAAATGGTGGGATTGGATACCTTAAAGCCGTTTAAATGGAGGATGGGCAGCACCGCTCCGTCGGTAACGGGATTGAGAAACTTGTTGGAGTGCCAGGCGGCGGCCAGGGGGCCGGTCTCCGCCTCTCCGTCCCCCACCACGCAGGCGGCGATGAGGTCGGGGTTGTCCATCACCGCCCCGAAGGCGTGGGCCAGAGAGTAGCCCAGCTCGCCCCCTTCGTTGATGGAGCCGGGGGTCTGGGGGGCGGTGTGACCGGGGATACCGCCGGGGAAGGAAAACTGGCGGAAGAGCTTTTTCAGTCCCTCCTCGTCCCGGCTGACGTTGGGGTAAACCTCGCTGTAAGAGCCGTCCAGGTAGTCCTGGGCTACCACGGCGTTGGCCCCGTGACCGGGGCCGCAGATGTAGATCATGTTGAGGTCATAGCGGACAATGGCCCGATTTAGGTGGGTGTAGATAAAATTCTGTCCCGGGCATGTGCCCCAGTGGCCCACAATGTTCTGCTTCAGGTGTTCCGGACGCAGGGGTTCCCGGAGCAGGGGGTTGTCCAGCAGGTAGAGCTGCCCGGCGGACAGGTAGTTGGCCGCCCGCCACCAGGCATCCAGGGCCTCCAGCTGTTCAGGGGTGAGAGGGTCCTTTTTGGACATACGGGCCGGAGCTTTCTGGGCGGCTTTGGGAGGGACTTCGGAAGTTTTGGACATGGAACGCGCCTCCTGTCAAAGTGGATGGTCTGTTATCTCTTATCTTAACCTTTTTTCATGGGGGAGGCAATGGGTCAAGAAAAAGATTAAAGGAAAATTCATACCTTTAAGAGGAAACTAAAACCGGGCCTCCCCAAAATGGGGAGGCCCGGAGAGACTGAGTGAGGAAAAAATCAGTTTTGATGGTTCCGCTTGGCCCGGTTGATGGCGGACAGGATGGCCCGGAGGGGGGCCAGGTTAATGTTGTGGGACAGCCCAACGCCCCAGTACTCCTTGCCGTCCCGCTGGTCCTTGAGCAGGATGTAGGCCACGCCCTGGGAGTCGGAGCCGTCGGTGATGGCGTGGGAGGCGTAGTCCAGGAAGGAGAAGCGGGCCATCTTCTCGTCCTTGATGGCGTTGAAGAAAGCGTCGATGGGGCCGTTACCCTCGCCGGACACTTTGAAAATGGTGTCGGTGTGCTGGAGGGTGCCCCAGAAGGTGACGTGGGAGTGTCCCTCGCTGTCGGTGCTCTCCTGGAAGGCGTGCTTGAGCAGCTTGTAGGGTCCGTTGATGTCGATGTACTCCTGGTGGAACAGCTCGTTGATTCGCTGGGGGGAGATCTCCGTGCCCACCTTGTCCGTCTCCACCTGGACAATGTGGCCGAACTCCGGCTGCATGGCTTTGGGCAGGTCAAAGCCGAAGTTGTGCTCCATGATATAGGCCGCGCCGCCTTTGCCGGACTGGGAGTTGATGCGGATAATGGGCTCGTACTCCCGGCCCACGTCGGCGGGGTCAATGGGCAGATAGGGGATCTCCCAGTACTCGGTGCCGCTCTCCTTCATGTACTGGCTGCCCTTGTTGATGGCGTCCTGGTGGCTGCCGGAGAAGGCAGTGAAGACCAGCTTGCCGGCGTAGGGCTGGCGGTCGCCCACAGGCATCTTGGTACACCGCTCGTACATCTCCTTGATCTTGTTGATGTCGGAGAAATTCAGCTTGGGGTCGATGCCCTGGGTGTACATGTTCATCGCCAGGGTGATCATGTCCACGTTGCCGGTGCGCTCGCCGTTGCCGAAGAGGGTGGCCTCCACCCGGTCAGCTCCCGCCAGCAGGCCCATCTCGGTGGTGGCTACGCCGGTGCCCCGGTCATTGTGGGGGTGCAGGGAGATGATGGCCCGGTCCCGGCCGGGGAGCTTGCGCAGGAAGTACTCCAGCATATCGGCAAACTGGTTGGGCATACAGTTCTCCACCGTGGTGGGCAGGTTTAGGATGACCTTTCGCTCAGGGGTGGCGTGGAGGTGGTCCAGAACCGCCTGGCAGATTTCCACGGCGTAGTCCATCTCGGTGCCCATGAAGGACTCGGGGGAGTACTCAAACCGCAGGTTCATGCCCTCATGAATGAGGGGCTGGGACATCTCATAGATGAGGTCGGCGGCGTCGGTGGCAATTTTGGTGATGCCGTCGGTGTCCATGTGGAAGACCACCTTCCGCTGGAGGGTAGAGGTGGAGTTGTAGAAGTGAAGAATGACGTTCTTGGCGCCCCGGATGGCCTCAAAGGTTTTTTTAATGAGGTGCTCCCGGGCCTGGACCAGTACCTGGATGGTTACGTCGTCGGGGATGTGTCCTCCCTCGATCAGCTCCCGGCAGATCTCATACTCCGTCTCGCTGGCGGAGGGGAAGCCAATCTCGATCTCCTTCACCCCGATGTCCACCAGAGTATGGAAATACTCCAGCTTCTCCTGAAGGTTCATGGGGTCTACCAGGGCCTGGTTGCCGTCCCGCAGGTCCACGGAGCACCAGATAGGGGCGTGGGTAATGACCTTGTCGGGCCAGGTACGGCCCACAATCTTCTGGGGCTGGAAGGGAATGTACTTTTGGTATCCGGGTTTCATAGCGTTTCCTCCTGTATGAAAAGTGTGTTGTGTGCGTCAGAAAAGCCTCGCGGAGTTTCGCGGCCGGAGCGGCGAAATAATTTGTAATCTCTCCTCATTTGGAAAAGGGACAGCCCTTTTCCAAATGAAAAAAGCCCCCGACGTTTTCACGTCAGGGGCGAAGAAAATTCCGCGGTACCACCCTGGTTCAACTGCCGGTTGCCCGGACAGCTCTCAAGACCTCCAACAAGGCCGAGGCTTATAACGCAGCCATACGTCCTTTCCTACTTGAATCGGTTCGGAAAGACTGCTCAGGGGCCAGTTATCCACGGCGGCTCCTCACACCGGCTCGCACCGACCGCCGGCTCTCTGAGTGGGAGACTGTCGTCTTTTTCCCCGTCATCACATTTGCTTAGGGAATATTTTAGCGAAAAGGGAGGCGCTTGTCAAGGGGGGGTACCATTTTACTGGGAAAAATTTTTTAAAAAAGAGGTTGCTTTTCCAAAAAATATGTGATATTATATCAGTTGCGTTTACAAGATTACCCTCATGGAGAAAGAGGTGAATATAATGAAGGAAGGCCTCCATCCCAACTATGAACAGACCACCATCCGGTGCGCCTGCGGCAACGTGATCGAGACTGGCTCCACCAAGAAGGACATCCGCGTAGAAGTGTGCTCCAAGTGTCACCCCTTCTACACTGGTAAGCAGAAAATGGTGGACACCGGTGGCCGTGTCAGCCGCTTCAACAAGAAGTTCGGTCTGGACAAGTAAGACCCTGCCATCAAAAGCCGCGCCGAGGATTCGGTGCGGCTTTTTGCGTATCGTTTCGGTATCGCCCCCGGCCTGGGGGCATAAAATAAACCGCGCCTATATTATAAGGAGGTATGTCCCATGTTAACACCTGTGGACCCCAAGTCCCTGGACCTGAATGTTTTTTCTGCCATTGGAGAAAAGTGGATGCTCATCACCGCCGGTACGGCGGATAAGTGCAACACCATGACCGCCTCCTGGGGCGGCCTGGGAGTCATCTGGGGAGCGCCAGCCGCCACCTGCTATATCCGTCCCCAGCGGTATACCAAGGAGTTTGTGGACCGGGAGGAGTACTTTACCCTCTCCTTCTTCCCGGAGGAATATCGCAAGCAGCTGTCCCTGTGCGGCTCCAAGAGCGGCCGGGAGGTGGATAAGGTGAAGGAGTGCGGTTTCACGGTAAAAACCGCGGCCTGCGGGGCACCCTATTTTGAAGAAGCGGAGCTGGTGCTGGTGTGCCGCAAGCGTTTCGCCCAGGATATGAACCCTGACAATATCCCGGAAGAAATCAAAGAGAAGTGGTACCCGGAGAAGGACTACCACACCCTGTATATCGGCCACATTGTGGAGGTTTTACAGAAGTAAAACGCTTCGAAACAGAGGCTGTGCCACTGTTTCGAAGAATTGAGGAGGTTTTATGTCCGAGAAATTTACCCAGGAAAAATATAACCGGGCGGTGCTGGTGGGCCTGAGCGCCTTCAGCCTGTCCCGGGAGGAGAACGCCACCGACGAGTCCATGGAGGAGTTGTCTGCTCTGCTGGAGACGGCCGGGGGCGAGACGGTGGGGGTGGTCATGCAGCAGAAGGACAGCCCCGACCCCCGCACCTTCATCGGCGAGGGCAAGGTGGGGGAAGTCCGGGATCTGGTTCAGGCTATGGATGCGGACATGGTGATCTTTGACAACACCCTGTCTCCCTCTCAGCAGAGGGTGCTCAGCGAGGAACTGAAGGTGTCCGTGCTGGACCGCTCCGCTCTCATTTTGGACATCTTTGCCCAGCGGGCCCGGACCAGGGAAGGCCGGCTGCAGGTGGAACTGGCCCAGTATAAATACCTGCTGCCCCGGCTGCTGGGCATGTGGAAGCACCTGGAGCGCCAGGAGGGCGCCATCGGCACCCGCGGCCCCGGCGAGACCCAGCTGGAGAGTGACCGGCGGCACATTCATAAAAAAATCTCCAAGCTGGAGGCCGAGTTGAAAGATGTGCGGAGGGTCCGGGCCACCCAGCGGGAGAGGCGGATCAAAAACGAGGTCCCCGTGGTGGCCATCGTGGGCTATACCAACGCGGGCAAGTCCACCCTCTTAAACTACCTGACCGGCGCGGAGATCCCCGCCAATAACCGCCTTTTCGACACCCTGGATACCACCACTCGCACCCTGGAAATCTCCGACACCTGCACGGTGCTCATCTCCGACACAGTGGGATTTATTCGGAAGCTCCCCCACCATCTGGTGGAGGCGTTCAAGGCCACCCTGGAGGAACTGGAGTACGCTGACCTGCTGCTGCATGTGATTGATTCCTCCAGCCCACAATGGCGGGAGCAGGCGGAGGTGGTGGAGCAGTTGATCCATGAGCTGGGGGCAGACCAGACCCCACGTATTGAGGTATTTAACAAATGCGATCTGTGGACCGGGGACATCCGGCCTCACGGGGACGGACGGGTATCCATCTCCGCCAAGACCGGGGAGGGGGTGCCTGAGCTTCTGGCCGCCATCGGCAAGGTATTGGACAACGGCGCCCGCCGGGTTACCATTCACCTGCCCTATGACAAGGGTGGAGTTTTGGAGGCCCTCTATCGGGAGGCCAAGGTGGAGAGCGTGGAGTACGGTGAGACCATCGACGTAGTGGCCGTGTGTACCCCCAAGATCATCGGTCAATTGGGACCCCTGGTGGAGGGCTGGAAACCCAAAAAGGAATTTTGGGAGGAGTAGGGAACATGGCGGAGCTGGAAACCAAACGGCTTGTGCTGCGTCCCTTTGCCGAGACGGATGCGGCGGACCTGTACGCCTACGCAAAGGCCCCCAGTGTGGGGCCTGCGGCAGGCTGGCCGCCCCACACCAGCGTGGAAAACAGCCTGGAAATCATCCGCACCGTCTTTGCCGCTCCCAATGTCTTTGCCCTTGTAGATCGGGAGAGTGGAAAGGTAATTGGGTCTGCCGGCTTTGTAGGCCGGCACCGCACTGAGCTGCCAGGGCCGGATGATGAGCTGGGCTACGCCCTCAGCCCGGAATTTTGGGGCCGGGGCCTAATGTCGGAGGCGGCTAGGGAGCTGATCCGCTTCGGATTTGAGGACCTGGGCTTGCACACCATCTGGTGTAATCACTATGAGGGGAACGAGCGTTCCCGCCGGGTGATCGAAGCGTGCGGTTTCCGCCATCAATTTTCCCAAGAGGAAGCAGTGGAACTGATGGGGGAGCGGCGAATGACCCATTACTATGCCCTGAGCCGGGAGGAGTGGGCAGCCAGACAGGCGGTGAGAAAATGACCGAATATTACATCCCCACCCGGGAGGGCATGGGGGAGCTGGTGGAGAAGCGCTCCCGCTTTATTGGCCACGTCTGGCGAGTGTCCTCAGAGGAGGAGGCCCGGGAGAAAATCGAGCTGACCAAAAAGAAGCACTATGACGCCCGGCACAACTGCTGGTGCTATATCGTGAAGGACGGCCTCACCCGCTACTCCGACGACGGGGAACCCCAGGGCACCGCGGGTCAGCCCATGCTCAACGTGTTCCAGCGGGAGGGCGTGGTCAACGTATGCTGTGTGGTTACCCGGTATTTCGGGGGTATCCTCCTGGGGGCCGGGGGTCTGGTCCGAGCCTATACCCAGAGCGCCAAAAACGCGCTGGACGCGGCGGGAATCTCGGTGGTACGCCGGTGGGTGGCCATGGAGGTGCCCTGCACCTACGCCCAGTTTGAGCAGGCCCGCCGGGAGGTGGACGCCTTCGATGGGGTGGTGGAGTCGGTGGACTACGGCTCCGACGTGGTTCTGTCCGCCCTGCTTCCCGAAGAGCGCGCGGCAGAGTTTGCTGCCCATATTTTAGACCTGTCTGCCGGTACCATCCAGGTGCTGGAGGCGGGAGAGCAATTTAAGGATGTGCCCCTCCGGGGCGGAAAAACAGAAGCATAAGAAAGGCCCTCACCCTAGAGATGAGGGCCTTTTTGTGCCGAATGAACAAATCGAAAACGTTTCCATTATGCGAGTTCAACAATTATCGTCCTTGACGCTGGCAAGTCCTTCCTGGTAAAATACGGGTGACCGATGAGAAAGGCGGTCCCCGGCGCCCGGGCCGGACGGGGTCTACCCAAGGCCTGCGCGGCGCGTGAAAATCTGAAATAACGGAGGAATCAAGTTATGGTACGCGAGATTGAGATCAAGGACGGCTCCCAGGTGGAGAAGATCAACCGCCTGGCTTGCGACACTCCCTTTGAGGTTTGGCTGAGCTCCGGCACGGTTATGCTGGATGCCCGTTCTCTGTTGGGTCTGTTCGCCCTGGTGGGCAAGAAAGCCAACGTGGTGGCTGAGGACAACGTAGACCCCAGGGCCTTCCGCAAGCTGGTAGACAAAATGGAGTAAAATTGAAACAGGGGAGAAAGTTCCCTTGTTTGAGAAAGACCGCTTTGGAGGACTGTGAGGTTCGCCCCGGCGGCCAACTGCCTCCAAAGAGTGGAAAATCCCCGTATCCCAAATGGGACACGGGGATTTTCTTATGTATGGGGGTTACAGCAGATGGAAGTTGACAATGAGCCCGGAGAAGACGATGGAGACGGTGGACACCAGCTTAATGAGGATGTTCAGGGAGGGACCGGAGGTGTCCTTAAAGGGGTCGCCCACAGTGTCGCCGATGACGGCGGCCTTGTGCTGCTCACCGCCTTTGCCCCCATGGTGGCCTGCCTCGATGTACTTCTTGGCGTTGTCCCAGGCGCCGCCGGCATTGGACATGAACACCGCCATGGCAAAGCCGCTGACAGACACGCCGCCCAGCAGTCCGACCACGCCCTCCACAGACAGGACCAGGCCGGTGAGGATGGGGACGATGATGGCCAGCAGAGAGGGTTTTACCATCTCTCTTAACGCGCCCTTGGTACACAGGCCCACGCAGGAGGCGTAGTCGGGGTCGGCCTTGCCCTCCATGATCCCGGCAATCTCCTTAAACTGGCGGCGGACCTCCACCACGATGGACTGGGCGGCCCGCTGGACCGCACTCATGGTGAAGGCTGCAAAGACGAAGGTGAGCATGGCCCCGATGAAGAGGCCCACCAGCACTGCGGGATTGGTGAGGGACAGGTCGGGGGCATGGTCCATTTTGGCCTTGACAATATCCACATAGCTGACCAGCAGGGCCAGGGCGGTGAGGGCGGCAGAGCCAATGGCAAAGCCCTTGCCGGTGGCGGCGGTGGTGTTGCCCAGGGAGTCCAGAGCGTCGGTACGCTCCCGGACCTCCTTGCCCAGGTGGGACATCTCGGCGATGCCGCCGGCGTTGTCGGCCACGGGACCGTAGGCGTCGGTGGCAAGCGTGATGCCCAGGGTGGAGAGCATGCCCACAGCGGCGATGCCGATGCCGTAGAGACCCTTGGCGAAGAGCAGGGTGTAGTTTTCAGACGAGGTGTTCATAGAGCCCCCGGCGCAAAGGAAGGAAATGATCACCGCTGCGCCCACAATGAGGATGGGAGCGATGGTGGACAGCATGCCCAGGGACAGCCCGCCGATGATGGTGGTGGCGGCGCCTGTCTCGGTGGCGTCGGCCAGGCCCTGGGTGGGCTTATAGGTGTCGGAGGTGTAGTACTCGGTAAAATAGCCGATGGCACAGCCGCCCACCAGACCGCAGAGGATGGCCACATAAACTCCCCAGCTGCCCAGAATAAAGTAGGTCAGGGGGGCGGCGATAATGGCGGCCAGGACGGCTGCGGTGTAGGTGCCCTTGCGCAGAGTGCCCAGCAGCTCCCGCTGGGAAGCGCCCTCTTTTGTGCGGATGAGGAAGGAGCCGAAGATGGAGCACAGGATTCCCACCACTGCCATGGCGATGGGCAGCAGCATGGCTCCCCAGCTGTTGCCTGGGTAGGCGGCTACGCCTAAGGCAAAGGTGGCCAGGATGGAGCCCACATAGCTCTCATAGAGGTCGGCGCCCATGCCGGCCACCTTGCCCACCAGGTCAGCGCCCACGTCGGCGGCCTTGGTGAAGATGCCGCCGCCCACACGGGC
>JAXWVI010000115.1:0-4434 GCA_037245165.1 bacterium | reverse complement strand
ATGGAATGGAATAAAATCTGCAATCATAACACCGATTGAGGCAGCAAAGAATAAGGTCAAGAGTGTAGTTGATGCCATTAAAGGTTTCTTCTCCGGCATGAAACTGTCGCTCCCTAAGATTAAACTTCCTCATTTCAAGGTGACGGGCAAGCTATCCATTGCACCTCCATCTGTACCACATCTGTCGATTGATTGGTATAAGGAAGGTGGTATCATGACTAAGCCTACAGCTTTCGGTATGAATGGATCTTCTCTAATGATGGGAGGAGAAGCAGGAGCAGAGGCAATCCTGCCGCTTTCAGGCTTTTACAAACAGCTTGAAGCAATGATTGACTCAAGACTTAATATGACTTCTATGGAGAAGTACTTGGCCATCATTGCAGATAACAGTTCGAAGGGAATCTACCTTGACGATGGAACTCTTGTAGGACATTTACTTCCTGCAATCGATGACGGACTTGGTAAAAATACGAAACTGACAAGGAGGCTTTCACTATGATACCGGATATTTATATTAACGATGTGTCCATGCTGAAAATGGGATGGATCAGAGAAAATGTTGAATTTCCAGTGCCGGAAGCACAGACAGAAACAGTCATTGTTCCGGGAAGAAATACTCCTATCAGATTTAATGAGGCTCTTGGCATGATTTCGTTCAAGCCGAGAGCTTTTACCATTACTTTATCTATGCTTGGTACAAGGTCGGATTTTGACGAAAAAGTAAAAATAATGTCGAACCAATATGCCGGGAGACTGTGCAAGGTAAGAAAAAGTGAGGAATTAAGCCTTTATGCAGTAGGAACTTTTCAGCTTACACCTTCCTATGATCCGCTTACCGGAAAAGGACAGCTTGTAATGGAATGTACGGATGGGGATTCCTATCGCTATCATGTGGATATGACGGAGATTGTGCAAAATGGAAGTGGAACAGTCATTCTGAAAAATGATTATATGCCAGTGGTTCCGACTGTTATTACAACAGCAGATACCACACTTTCATGGAAGATAGCAGAAGATTCTTTCCGTAAAACACTTAGTGCAGGAGAGTGGGAACTGCCGGAACTTCAGCTGACCTATGGTGAGAATGCTGTCAAAGTAGAAGGAAGTGGTATGACAACCTTCCGATACAGGGAGGGATGCCTATGAGACTTTTTCGAGTATATGTGGATGGGAATGTATTCTATCATCCGAATCTTTCCAAACTTGCAATCACAGAAGCAAAGGTAAGCGAGGATGCAGAGAATATTGATAGTCTGACTTTATCTGCTCCATTCAATCATCCATACATTGACTCCATCAAACCGATGGCATCTGTGATTATCTGTAAAAAGGGAGAGGAAACGGTATTTGAAGGAAGGGCACTGGATGATGGCAGTGATTTTTATAACACACATACCTGGACATGCGAGTCAGCACTTGCCTATCTGAAAGATACCATGCAGCCACCTTTTTCATATAAGGGGACACTAAAAGGCCTGTTTGAACAGTTCATCTTTGTTCATAACAAGGCAGTGGAACAGCAAAAACAGTTCAAAGTTGGCAATATTACAGTTACGGATGACAACGACTACGTGGCATACAGCAGTTCCGATTATTCGATAACGATGGATGCCATTAAGAATAAACTCATCAATACCCACGGTGGATATCTCATGGTTCGATATGAGAACGATGGAAAGTATCTCGATTATCTTGCTGACTTTAAAACAAAGTCCGTCCAGAAGGTTGAGTATGGAAAAAACATCACAGATGTAAAAATCACAAGAGACCATACGGAAAGAGTGACCGTGCTGATTCCACTTGGCGCAAAGAAGAAAATAACAGATGCAGAAGGCAACGAAACAGAATCTGAGGAACGAGTGGACATCACATCTGTAAATGGTGGAAAGAATTATATTTCAGACGATGCTGCAGTTAAGGAAATAGGCTGGATATGGAAATCAGAAGTGTGGGATGATGTGACACTTCCCAGTAATCTTCTAAGAAAAGCAAAATCAAGATTATCTGACCTTGTGAATGGAGTTACCAGTATTCAGCTTACAATCGTGGATGAATCCGATACGGGTGCAGATATTGGAGACATCCGTGCAAGAATGTATGTGGAGTGCATCTCCAAACCTCATGGTATCAATGGCACGTATCTTTGTGTCAGTAGGACAAGAGATTACTTAAATCCTGCAGGAAATACCATCACAATAGGTGCAAGTGGTGTATCCCTTTCAGCTTCAACAGTAAAGCAGGATAAGAACATATCTGCACTTGAAGATGACCTTTATGGACAGACAAGAAAGATCGATGTGATTTCGGGAGAGGTGGATAACATCAATGCTCAGAAGATGTATCGAACCGAACTTATCGTGGAGGGGGTAAATATCTTCAAGACCAAAGGTGAAAAAAGTACCATGCTCTGTAAGGTCTATTCTTGGGACAAGGATATTACAGAAAGCATTGATGCTGAGTGCTTTATCTGGCACAGAAAGTCCTCTGATGAAGAGGCGGATACCGAGTGGGATAAGAATCACATAGGTATGAAACAAATAACGATTACGACTGAGGACGTGTTAGACAATGCGTCCTTTTATTGTGAAATAAAACTTTAGGAGGAATTTCAATGGCTACAATTTTAACATCCAGTCAGCAGACATTCGTGGATATCACAGACCAAAGAAAACTGTCAGCATATATCACATCTAATCTTCCAAAGACTCAGAGTGAAGATCCGAATGTTCTGCCACACACTTATGCACCAAGCTGGGCAAGCACAAATCTTGTATTAACTCCTGTTCTTTTCTTGGATCAGACCAATGTATCTCCAACAGCAAGTGGAGTGACGATTTCATGGAAGAGAAAAGATGGGGTGGCATCTGAGACGGTACTGACAAATGGTGAAACTGTTAAAAATGGAGTTTTGACAGTAAATCAGAATAAGCTGTCAGCATCTTCATCTGGGATGATTACCTATATTTGCTATATCAGTTACTACGATTCTGAAACAAAGAACACGATTAATATCACAGCTGATATTACCTATACCCTGGTAAAGAATGCAGAAAATGCAAAGTTGTGTACAGTAAGCAGTGATACCTATGTATTTAAGTATGACACTTCACAGGCTTTAGTTGGTGCATCGCAGGCAACTCTTACAGTACAGGTGCAGGGTGTAACCGTCAGCAAATGGCAGTATAAGAACAGCAGTGGAGCGTGGGCAGATTATCCGACTACTTCCGACAATACTTCCATCACTGGCGGAACTTTGGTGGTAAAGCCTACACACAGTGTTTTTGTAAATAATGTGGCACAGATCAGAGTCACTACTTCAGAGAATGACGTATATGACACGCTTACCATCAGCAAGATTTATGATGGTGCAAAAGGTGATAAAGGTAATCCTGGTTCAGCCGGAACAGGAGGTCTTTCGGTTGTTCTTGGAAATGAGGCACAGACGATTGCTTGTACTTCAGAAGGAAAGACATCTGCTGCAAGCACGATTAGTATTCCGTTTACCGGATATGTTGGCATTACGCAGACTGCTTGTACTTGTGCAGTTGGAACACTGCCTACAGGAATTACAGTCAAGACCAATACTGCTGCAACAGCCAGTGCAACAGGTAAACTGGAGCTTGCCGTAGCTGCATCTTCAGACCTTGGAAGTGTATCGACATTGAATGGAAATATTACACTGACATTTACCATTTCAGGAAAGACAGTCACAAAGATATTCACTTGGACTAAATCAAAGGCAGGAAGTAATGGTGCTAACGCTATTGTCTTTTCCGTCTATGCTCCAAATGGAACAATTGTGCAGAATCAGTCCGGCAGTATTCAGCTTGCCACTTCTGCCTACAGCGGAACAACGGCAATCACAGTTGCCACCTATCAGTGGGCAAAATATGCTGATGGTAAATGGACAAATATCAGCGGAGCAACAACAAGTACGTTGACTGTCAGTGGATCAGATATCATCAATATCCAGTCTTATCGATGCACCATGACCTATGGTGGAAAAACCTATGTGGATGTGATCACTGTAGAAGATAAGTCAGACCCGTATGTGTCGGAGATGCTTTCTATCGGTGGTTATACCGTCAAAAATAACCTTGGCGGTGTGGTTCCGTATATTATTGTTCGTACCAATCAGAAGGAAGTAGATGCACTGCTTGGAAACATCAGCGAAACGGCACCGTCCAGTCCCGCAAGCGGAGTTTTCTGGTACAAGGTCGATCACAATGCAAAGACGGTAACTTTGATGAAATACAACGGATCTGCCTGGGTAAATGCAACGGAAAAGCAGAGTCTTACCTACACCTGGTATGCACAGGATAAAGACGGCAAAGAAAAGACCTTTGACAAGACGGGCAAGGTCATCTATTTATCCGCAGCCGATATCGACAGCATCATGACCTTGCAGTGTGATGTTTCAAAATGATGGGAGGT
>JAXWVI010000114.1:0-16552 GCA_037245165.1 bacterium | reverse complement strand
TTGCCCGAGTAGAACTCCACCTCGTAGACCTGGCGGCCGTTCTCCCAGTCCAGCTTGGTCTGGACGAAGGACACCTGGCTGCTGGTCAGGCCCGCGTGGTTGAGGGCGATCTCCTTGGCCTTGGCCTCGCCGATCAGGCCGGTGGTGGTAGAGGCGCCGGTGGAGGGGATGGTGTAGTTCTCGATGTCGTAGTCATAGCCCACGATGGAGCCGGTGGAGGCGTCGATCTCGTAGTCATACTCCTTGTTGCTGGAGTAGAACTCCACTTCGTAGACCTGGCGGCCGTTCTCCCAGTCCAGCTTCAGCTGGAGGAAGGTAACCTGGCCGGCGGTCAGGCCCGCATGGTTGAGGGCGATCTCCTTGGCCTTGGCCTCGCCGATATAGGAGGAGGCGGTGGCCGCGTCGCTGATGTTCACCGTGTTGGTGGCTGCGTCCCAGCTGACGTTCACATCCAGCAGCTGTCCCAGGGAGGACAGAGGCAGGTAGGTGGTGCCGTTGTAGATAAGGGGGGAGACCTGGGCCCCGGTGGTGTCCCGGACGGTGTAGGCGGTGCCGTTGACCTTCAGGGTGATGTCCGGGCGGAAGGTGGCGGTGACGTTCCGGGACTGGCTGACGGCGGCGGCCCCCATGACCATGGTGCTGGTCAGAACCAGGGCGGCGGCGATATAGGATTTTTTCATAGGATGATTCCTCACTTTCTTGTTTTAGGTGGGGCTTGCGTTGCTTTCTGACTGTACAATGCGGGGGAAGGGGATTTTATTGCGCGGCTCCAAAAATATTTTTAAAAAATTTTTTCTGCCTCCCCCCAAGGCCCCAAAAGGGGCACTGTGACCTTAACAGGGACAGAAGCAATTACTTTTTCTTTTCCTTTTCCTGTTCCTGTTACAGTTACTGTATCTTTTAGATGTATCCAAACGTACAACAAAGGCCCTTCTCACCCCATGGGTAAGGAGGGAATCACAATGGAAAATAAAAAAGCCAGTTTTTTGCTCTACTTTGACAGCTACCCCGTTCTCATCTCCCTGCCCCCGGACCAGCGGGGGTGGCTTCTGACGGTGCTGTACGTCTACGCCGACCGGCTGGGCCGGGGAGAGGAGATCACCATGGAGGAGGTGCTGGACAGTTTTCCCCAGCTTGCCGAGCAGACCCGGGTGGCCTGCGGCTTTATGGGGGCCAACATTTTCCGGGATACCCAGAAGTGGTTTGCCCAGCGCCGGGCCAGAATGGAGCGCCGGAGCCAGTGGGAGCGGAAGTCTGCCCCCGCTGTCAGCCAGGAGGACCGGCTGCGCCGGGAGTCGGAGGATATGGAACGGATACGCAGGCTGTTGAACCAGTCTTTGGAGGAGGCTGAGCAGGAAAAAGGGGGCCATGGGGCCGGCCGTTCATAAATATTTGACAGAAGCGGGATTTTCCTGTATCATAGTCGAGCAAGCAGGCTGGACAGCCGCGCGGGCGGGGCGAAAGGCCCGCTTGTGAGGAAAGTCCGGGCTCCGCAGGGCAAGGATAACGGATAACATCCGCCGGGGGCGACCCTAGGAAAAGTGCAACAGAAATAGACTACCGGCCTTTTGGCCGGAAAAGGTGGAAAGGTGAGGTAAGAGCTCACCCGATGGCTGGGAACAGCCCATCGCTGTAAACTCTATCCGGAGCAACGCCGTGGAGGGACATGAGGTTGGCCCGACCGTCCCGGGGAGGCGGCTTGAGCGCGCCGGCAACGTCGCGTCGAGATAGATGGCTGTCTTAAAAGACAGAACCCGGCTTACAGGCCTGCTTGCAAACCTCAAAAAAGGGGCGAACCCCTTTTTTGAATAAGATCGCGCGTAAGATGAACCTGGATTTCTGCGAAAAAGTCGGTTCATCTTGCGCGAAGAAGTGTTTTTGGGGTCGGCCAAGCCGCCCCAAAAACGGATTGAATTTTCTTTCGCCGCCTGCGGGCGGCGAAACTCCTGCGTAGGGTTTTTTGCCACTGTATGCGGGGGATACCCGGCTGTTCTTCGTTCAGAGTTGCCCCGGTCAGAGGACCGGGGTATTTTTGCGCCCGAGGGGAGACAAAATTTTTCCTGTCCCCATTGTAGAGCGCATGGAAATGTGATAAAATATTTGACCAGTGTATACAATGTGATAGGTATGCCCATGTGTTGTGAATGAGGTGTTTCAATATGAAGGTATTGGTTTTGGCCGGCGGGCTGAGCCCGGAGCGGAACGTCTCCCTGTCCTCCGGGGCCCTCATCGCCCAGGCGCTGCGGGACCTGGGCCACCGGGTGGCTCTGGTGGACCTGTTTTTCGGCCTGGACGGCATGGATTTGGACGGGGAGGCGCTCTACGACCGGCCCATCCCTGAAAAGCTGCGCCATATCAGCCCCCAGGCCCCCGACCTTGCCCAGGTCCGGGCCCAGCGGAAAAGCGGCGGACGCTCCGCCATCGGTCCCGGGGTGCTGGAGCTGTGCGTCGGGGCGGACATTGTCTTTCTGGCCCTCCACGGCTCCTGCGGCGAGGACGGGCGTATCCAGGCCGCCCTGGACCTGCTGGGCGTGCCCTACACTGGCTCGGGGTATCTGGGCTCGGCCATGGCCATGGATAAGGACCTCACCAAGCGTCTGGTGGCCGGAGCGGTGACCACCCCCCGGTGGGAGACAGTCACCGTCACAGAGGAGAACATCCCCGCCCTTCTGGAAAAGACCCAGCTGCCCGTGGTGGTCAAGCCCATCGCCAGCGGCTCCTCCATCGGGGTGTACATCGCCCATGACCGCCCGGAGCTGGAGCGGGCCCTTCAGGACAGCGTAAAGCTGGGTGGGCGCACGGTGCTGGAGCAGTATGTCCAGGGCCGGGAGATTCAGGTGGCCCTGCTGGAGGACCGGGCCCTGCCCTCCATTGAGATCATTCCCAAACAGGGCTTTTACGACTATGAGAACAAGTACCAGCCCGGGGCGGCGGAAGAGGTCTGCCCCGCCCCCATCCCTCCGGAGTGGGAGCAGCGGGTGGAGAAGGCCGCCCTGGAGGTCTTCCGTATCCTGGGCCTGAAGGTCTATTCCCGGGCGGATTTTATCGTCACAGAGGACGGTACCCCCTATTTTCTGGAAATCAACACCCTGCCCGGCATGACGCCCACCAGTCTGGTGCCCCAGGAGGCGGCGGCGGTTGGCATCGACTATCCCACCTTGTGCCAGAGGATCATTGACGCCTCTCTGGAGGCCCGGAAGGAGAGCCTGTAATCGTGGAGACTATTACCTTGGGACAACTGCTCCAGGCGGTAAACGGACAGCTGCTGGGGGAGTTTGACGACCGAAACGCCCCTGTTTTTCATGTGGACACCGACAGCCGGGACATTCATCCCGGCTCCCTGTTCATCCCCCTGACGGGGGAGCGGTTTGACGGCCACGCCTATATCAACGCCGCCCTGGAGGCCGGGGCCGCGGGCTGCCTGACCCAGCGGGAGCGGGAGAGCTATCAGGAGGGAAAGTTCTATGTGAAGGTGGCCTCCACCCAGCGGGCTCTGCGGGACCTGGCCGCCTGGTACAAGTCCCAGTTCCACATCCCCTTCATCGCCGTCACCGGAAGCGTGGGCAAGACCACAGCCAAGGATATGCTGGCCGCCGTTCTGAGCGTCAAATATAAGGTGCTCAAGACTGAGGGGAACTTCAACAATAACATCGGCCTGCCCTTGACCTTGCTGCGGTTGGACCGGAGCCACCAGATGGCCGTGGTGGAGATGGGCATGGACAAATTCGGGGAGATCGACTATCTGGGCGGCATCGTCAAGCCCGAGGTGGGGGTCATCACCAACATCGGCGACGCCCACATCGAGCGTCTGGGCAGCCGGGAGAATATCTTCAAGGCCAAGTGCGAGCTGCTGCCCCATATCAGGGAGGACGGCCTGCTGGTGCTCAACGGGGACGACCCCATGCTTGCCACCCTCCGGGGCCGCACCCCGGTAAAGACCGTGTTCTGCGGCCAGGGAGAGGGGATGGACTACCGGGCCGTTCTCACCGGAGGGGACGGGATCAGCCATATCCACTGCCGCCTGACCACTCCCAATATGGACCGGGAGGTGCGCATCCCCGCCCTGGGGGAGCATATGGTCTATCCTACCCTCATTGCCACAGCGGTGGCCGAGCGCTTCGGCCTCACCCCCGACCAGATTGAACAGGGAATCCGCCAGTTCGTCCCCACCCGTATGCGGATGAACATCCTCCGCCGCGGGGACGGAATCACCATTCTGGACGACACCTATAACGCCAATCCCCAGTCCATGCGGGCGGCCATCAGCGTGCTGTCCGACAGCCAGAGCGCCTATAAGATCGCGGTGCTGGGCGACATGCTGGAGCTGGGCCCCTTTTCTCCCGCCCTCCATGCGGAGGTGGGGGAATATCTGGGCAAGGCTGGAATCCAGTGCCTGGTGGCCGTGGGAGAACAGTCCAAGGCCATGGCCCAGGGCGCCCGGGACGCGGGCGTGCCCCAGGTGTTCCACTGTGAGGACAAGGGGGAGGCTATGGAGCGGCTGACAGGCCTGCTCCAAAAGGACTGTACCATCCTGGTCAAGGCATCCCGGGGCATGAAGCTGGAGGAGATCACCGCCTTTCTGGTGAAACAGACCAAACAGCCCTGAGAGAGGCAGGAGCCGCAGAATCCCACGCCATGGGCGCGCCCCAGGGCAGCGGAGGGACCTGCCTCATTCCAATCAACCGCAAAAGAGGACCGCTATGATCGACATTTCCGTATCCAACCTGGTGAAGGAATTTGAGGTTGGCAATAAAATATTGGACGGACTCACCTTTCAGGTGGACACCGGCGAACAGGTGGGATTGCTGGGCCCCAACGGCTGCGGCAAGACCACCCTGCTGCGCATCCTCACCGGGGTCATGGACTACGACGAGGGGGAGGTGATGATCGCACCGGGCAAGCGCCTGGGCCTCATCTCCCAAATCCCCGTCTACCCGGACGGCTTCACGGTGGAGGATGTGATCGACACCGCCTTTGAACCCCTGCGAGGCATGGAATATGAGATGTCCCAGCTGGCCCAGCGTATGGCGGCGGGGGAGAGCGACCCCGCTATTTTGGCCCGGTACGACAAGCTCACCGCCGCCTTCCAGGCCGGAGGGGGCTATGAGACGGACACCAACAAAAATAAGGTCTGTAATGGCTTGTCTATCTCCCAGGCTATGCGGGAGCAGCCCTTTGACAAGCTCTCCGGGGGAGAGAAGACAAGGGTGAACCTTGCCCGGCTCATTCTGGAGGACACGGACATCCTGCTGCTGGACGAGCCCACCAACCACCTGGACCTGCGGGCCACCGAGTGGCTGGAGGAATACCTGGAAAAATTCAAGGGGACGGTGCTCACCGTCTCCCATGACCGCTACTTCCTGGACAAGGTGGTGGACCGGGTCATTGAGATTCAAAACGGGAAGGCGGAGTTCTATTCCGGCAATTACAGCTTCTACGCCGTGGAAAAGGAGCGGCGGTATGAGGAGAAGCTCAAGCAGTATGAGAAGGAGCAGGCCAAGATCGACCAGCTCCAGAAGGCCGCCGACCAGCTGCGCATCTGGGCCTACTCAGGCAATGACAAGACCTTCAAGCGGGCCCAGTCCATGGAGAAGCGCATTGAGAAAATGCGTTCCACCGACCGCCCCAAAAAGGAGCGGAAGATGGAAGTCCGCTTTGGAGAGCGGGAGTTCCGGGGGGATGAGGTCATGTCCATCAAAAACCTCTCCAAATCCTTCGGGGACCGGACGCTCTTTTCTGATGTAAACCTGGAGGTGGCGGGGGGCGAGCGCATTGCCCTGCTGGGGGATAACGGCACCGGCAAGTCCACCCTCATCAAGATTATCATGGGGGAGGAGGAGCCAGACGGGGGAAAAATCCGCCTGGGTCCCACGGTAAAGATCGGCTATCTGCCCCAGATCATCCACTTTGACCACCCGGAGCGAAGCCTGGTGGACACCATGCTCTACGACTTGGACTGCACCGCCCAGACCGCCCGGAACCGGCTGGCTTCCTTCAAGTTCCGGGGGGAGGACGTCTTCAAGAGCGTCTCCGCCCTGTCCGGCGGGGAGCAGAGCCGCCTGCGGCTGTGCATGCTCATGGACGCCAAAATCAACCTGCTGATTTTGGACGAGCCCACCAACCATCTGGATATCCAGAGCCGGGAGTGGATTGAGGAGGCGGTGGAGGAGTACGAAGGGAATCTGCTCTTTGTCTCCCACGACCGCTACTTTATCGACCGCTTTGCCACCCGAATCTGGATGCTGGAGGAGGGACATATCACCGACTTCAAGGGCACCTATCAGGAGTACCTGGCATTCAAGGCCAAAAAAACCGCCCCGGCCCCGGCTCCGGTGAAGGAGGAGCCCAAGAAGGACAAGCCCAAGCGGCCCGGCGGCACCAAGATTCTGGAGAAAGAGGTGGCCGCCGCCGAGCGGGCGGTGGGCAAGGCGGAGGAGGAGATGTACGACCTCACCCAGCAAATTGAGGAGGCCTCTGCCGACTACCTGAAGCTCCAGGAGCTCTATGAGAAGAAAGAGGCTCTGGAAGAGGAAATTCTGAAGCTGTACGGCCGCTGGGAGGATCTGGCGGCCCAGCTGGAGGAGGCCAGAGGATGAACAGAGAGAAAATTGAGGTGTTCAGTTACAAGGGCAGACGCTGGCCCCGGTGGGCCAAGCCCCTGCTGGCCCTGGTGGGGGCGGGGGTACTGTGCTTTGTCATTTTGCTGGGCCTGGTGCTGGGCGGCTCCTATGACCACATCTCCGGCGACCCCCAGGTGATGATCATCCTGGGCTGCCAGGTGCGGGAGAGCGGGCCCTCCGTTCTGCTGCAAGACCGGCTGGACGAGGCCCTCACCTATCTGGACGACCACCCGGACATGACCGTAGTAGTCTCCGGCGGCCAGGGGGACGATGAGCCTACCTCCGAGGCCCAGGCCATGGCCCAGTATCTCGTGGAGCACGGGGTGGAGGAGGAACAGGTCCTTCTGGAGGGCGATTCCCATAATACCACCCAGAATTTTCAGTATTCCAAGTCCCTGCTGGATCAGGAGAACGTGGACTACTCCGGCGGCGTGCTGGTGGTGTCCAACGGCTTTCACCTGACTCGGGCCAGAATGCTGGCTGAGCGGGCCGGGTTTGACGACGTCTCCACCCTGGCCGCCCCGGAGAGCCACCTGCCATCCCGGCTCTATATGTACATACGGGAGCCGCTGGCCCTGGTGAAATCCTTTGTCTTTGACCGATAATCATTCCAATTATCTGGAGGTCCCCTATGCTGGACAAGCTCAACGCAATCGAAGCAAAATACAGCCAGATCGAAGCCCGGCTGGCTGCCCCGGAAACCTACGACGATCCCGCCCAGGTGGCCAAGCTCAACAAGGAGCAGTCGGAGCTTCAGCCTCTTGTGGAGACGTTCCGCACCTATCGCCGCACGCTGGCTGAGCGGGATCAGGCCCAGGCGCTGATGAGCGACCCGGAGATGAAGGAGCTGGCCCAGGAGGAGTACCAACAGGCCCTGGACCGAATCCCCCAGCTGGAACGGGAATTGCAGATTCTCCTGCTTCCCAAGGACCCCAACGACCACAAGAACGTCATCGTGGAGATTCGGGCCGGGGTAGGCGGGGAGGAGGCCGCCCTCTTTGCCCACTCCCTGTACCGGATGTACTCCATGTACGCCGAGTCACGCCGGTGGAAGACCGAGGTGGACTCGGTAAGTGAAACGGAGCTGGGCGGGATAAAGGAAATTTCCTTTACAATCGAAGGGGAGGGGGCCTACTCCCGTCTGAAGTTTGAAAGCGGCGTTCACCGGGTCCAGCGGGTGCCGGAGACGGAGTCCGGAGGCCGGGTCCACACCTCCACCGCCACCGTGGCGGTGCTCCCGGAGATGGAGACGGCGGACGTGCAGCTAAACCCCGCCGACATCGAGATGCAGGTGTTCCGCTCCTCCGGGGCGGGAGGCCAGCACGTCAATAAGACCTCCTCCGCCGTGCGCCTCATTCACAAGCCCACGGGCACTGTGGTGGAGTGCCAGCAGGAGCGCAGCCAGTTCCAGAACCGGGACAAGGCCATGCGCCTTCTGGCTTCCCGGCTCTATGAGGCGGAGCAGGAGAAAATTGTGGGCGAATACACCCAGCAGCGCCGCAGCCAGGTGGGCTCCGGCATGCGCAACGAGCGCATCCGGACCTACAACTTTCCCCAGGGCCGGGTTACCGACCACCGGATCGGCCTGACGCTGTACAAGATCGACAGCATTATGGACGGGGACCTGGACGAGATTCTGGACGCTCTGGCCGCCGCCGACCAGGCGGAGAAATTAAAAGAAAGCGACTGAGCCGCAGCGACCAGCGCGGATAAACATGGAAAACCAACGCAAAGGAGAACATTTATGGAAATGTATATTCATTACACCACCCTGCCCCAGGGGAAAGACCTTGGCGACGTGGTGGAGGAGCTCAACCAGGTGCTGGAGGACGGGGGAGCCGTCTGCGGCGGCCAGGAGGGCCGCATTGACCTGGAGCTGGAGGACGAGCGGGTCAACCCCAAGTACGCCCAGATCGCGGTAAAGGCCTATCTGCAAAACGCCGCTTTCGCCCGGGACACCATGGTGGAGATCGGCGGTATGGAGATCGGGATTTACGAGTAAGAGGACTTGGGTATGTATCAGAATGTGATTTTTGACCTGGACGGAACACTCCTCAATACCATCGACGATCTGGCCGATGCGGCCAACTGGGTGTGTGTCAACCACGGCTGGCCCACCCACACGGTGGAGGAGTACAAGCAGTATGTGGGCAACGGTATGACCAAGCTGGCTCAGCGCTTTGTTCCTGCGGACTGGCGCACCCCTGCTGGCATCAAACAGATTCTGGACGAGTTCATGCCCTACTATGACGCCCACAAGGAGGACAAGACCGCCCCCTATCCCGGCATTCCAGACCTGCTTCATGAGCTGAAGCGGGCGGGGGTGAACATCGCCGTTTTGTCCAACAAGGCCCACTCCCTGGTGCCCTCTATCCTGGAGAACTACTTTCCCGGCGTGTTCTCTTACACCCAGGGCGCTGTGGACGGTATCCCCACCAAGCCCGATCCCACGCTTCTTCACCGCTTGATGAAGGAGATGGGGGCTTCCCAGGAAAGCACCCTTTTTGTGGGGGACAGCAATGTGGACGTCCGCACCGCCAAAAACGGCGGCCTGACCTGCTGCGGCGTGCTCTGGGGCTTCCGGGGCCGGGAGGAGCTGGAGCAGGAGGGGGCCGACTTCCTGGCAGAAAATACTGACGAGCTGAAACAGCTGATTTTAAAATAAAGCGGGAGTGTACTGTGAAAACCAAATTGCTCACTGGGAAGGACGTGGACGCCGCCGCCGCCATCCTGCGGGAGGGGGGGCTGGTGGGGATTCCCACCGAGACGGTGTACGGCCTGGGGGCCAACGGTCTGGACGAAGATGCGGTGGGCCGCATCTTCGCGGCCAAGGGCCGGCCCCAGGATAACCCTCTGATCCTTCATATTCCGGATGTCTCCTGGCTGGAGCGGTATTGCAAGGATATTCCCTTGACGGCGTATCAGCTGGCAGAGGCCTTTTGGCCCGGTCCCATGACCATGATTTTGTACCACAAAGAGATGGTCCCCAACGCGGTGACCGCGGGTCTGGACACCGTTGGGATGCGCTGCCCGGCCCACAAGCTGTGCCGGGACATCATCGCTGCCGCCGGAGTGCCCGTGGCTGCCCCCTCGGGGAATACCTCTGGAAAACCAAGCCCCACAACAGCCCAGCACATGCTGGAGGACATGGACGGGAAGATCGAGGCCATCGTGGATGGGGGAGCCTGCGCCGTGGGCGTGGAGTCCACCATCATCGACCTGACCTGCAATCCGCCCCGGCTGCTGCGGCCCGGCGGCATCACCCTGGAGCAGCTCCGGTCGGTACTGGGCGAGGTGGACGTGGACCCGGCCGTCACCCGGCTGCTGGGGGCGGGGGAGAAGCCCAAGGCGCCCGGTATGAAGTACCGACACTACGCCCCAAAGGCCCCGGTGACCGTGGTCACCGGCGACCCCAAAAAGAGCGCGGCGTACATTGCCGCCCACGCCCAGTCCGAGGACGGCATCATCTGCTTTGACGAGTTTCTGCCCCTGTTCACCGGCCGCTGTTCGGCCCGGCCCGTCATGGACCTGGGTCCCGCCGGGGACAAGGAGGAGCAGGCCCGGCACATCTTCGACGCCCTGCGGTCCTTTGACCACACCACCGTCCCTGCCATCTGGGCCCAGTGTCCGGACAGCAGCGGAATCGGCCTTGCCATTGCCAACCGCCTCAACAAGGCGGCGGGGTTTCATATTATCGAGGTGTAAGCTATGACCATCATCGGCATCACCGGCCCCACCGGGGCGGGGAAGACCACCGCCCTCAACGAGGTGGAAAAGCTGGGGGGCGCGGTCATCGACTGCGACGCCGTGTACCACCAATTATTGGAAAGTGATTTAGCTTTACAGAATAAGCTGGAGGCGGAGTTCGGTCCCCTCCGTGGGACGGACGGGGTCATCGACCGGAAGAAGCTGGGGGCCATTGTCTTTGGGGACCCAGAGAAGCTGGAGTGCCTCAACGCCATCGCCCAGACCGCCACGGTGGACCGGACCCGCCAGCTTCTGGAGGAGCACCGCCGGGCCGGCCGGCCTGTGACAGCCATCGACGCCATTGCCCTGCTGGAGAGCGGCCTGGGGGAGCTGTGCCACTCCACCATCGCCGTGGTGGCTCCGCCGGAGGTCCGGGTAAAGCGGATCATGGCCCGGGAGGGCATTCCGGAGGACTACGCCTGGTCCCGGGTCCGGGCCCAGAAGGGGGACGACTACTTTACCCAGGGCTGCGATTTTACTTTGGTCAACAACTGCCCCACCCAGGAGGAGTTTGCCTCCCGGACCAGGGCGGTGCTACATAAGATATTGGAAGGATAACATACTATCCCAAAGGAGGTTTTTCAAATGGACGAGATGAAGGAATTGAGCCGGGGCGAGCAGCTTCGGAAGGCTCTGGTCTACGACCGGAAAAACGGCTATGACCGGCTTGTGGACGGGGAATATGAGGCCATAGATGCCTACTGTACCGGCTACAAGCAGTTCCTGGACGCGGGCAAGACCGAGCGGGAGTGTGTGGACCGGGCCGTCGCCTTGGCGGAGAACGCCGGCTTCCGGCCTCTGGTCCGGGGAGCGCAGCTGAAGGCCGGGGATAAGGTCTACCGGGTGAACCGGGGCAAGGCCCTTATGCTGGCGGTCATCGGCAAGGAATCGCTGGGGGAGGGGGCCAATATCGGCGCGGCCCACATCGACTCTCCCCGCCTGGATTTGAAGCAGAATCCCCTCTATGAGGCCGACGAGCTGGCCTTCCTGAAGACCCACTACTACGGCGGGCTTCGCAAGTACCAGTGGGTGACCATCCCCCTGGAGCTCCACGGGGTGGTGGCCCTGAAAAACGGCCAGGTGATCCGGGTGTCCATCGGAAACGGGGAGGGGGACCCCCTGTTTACCATTGACGACCTGCTGCCCCACCTGGGGGTGGAGCAGTCCAAGAAGCCTTTGAGCGAGGCCATCCCCGGGGAGAGCCTGAACATCCTGGTGGGCAGCCGCCCCCTTGCCGACGACGAGGGCAAGGACCGGGTGAAGCTGGCCGCTCTGGAGCTTTTGAACCGGAAGTACGGCATCACCGAGGAGGACTTTATCTCGGCGGAGCTGTCCGCCGTCCCCGCCTTCAATGCCTGCGACATCGGCTTTGACCGCTCCCTCATCGGTTCCTACGGCCATGACGATAGGGTGTGCGCCTATGCCTGTCTGGCTGCCATCCTCCAGGTGAAGGAGCCCCGGCATACCTGCGTGTGCATGCTGGCCGACAAGGAGGAGATCGGCTCTGAGGGGGTCACGGGCATGAAGTCCGCCGCCTTTGACACCTTTATGACCGACCTGTGCGAGAGCCAGGGGGTACCCCTCCGGGTGTGCTATGAGAAGTCCTTCTGCCTGTCCGCCGACGTGACCGCCGCCTATGACCCCAACTTCGCCGACGTGTACGAGAAGCGCAACAGCGCCTTTGTAAACTACGGCATGGGCCTTTGCAAGTACACCGGGGCCCGGGGCAAGTCCGGGGCATCCGATGCCTCCGCCGAGCTGGTGGCTCAGGTGCGCCGGGTGCTGGACGAGGCCGGCGTGGTCTGGCAGATGGCGGAGCTTGGCAAGGTGGACGCCGGCGGCGGCGGCACCGTAGCTGCCTATATGGCCCAGCGGGACATTGACACCCTGGACGCCGGGGTGCCGGTACTGAGTATGCACGCCCCCTTTGAGACGGTGGGCAAGCTGGACTGCTATATGACCTTTAAGGGCATGAAAGCGGTATTCGAGTCAACCAAGTGATTTTATCACTTGGTCGATGAGGATTAAAATTTCTTCGCACCTGCGGGCGCGAACTCTGCGAGGCTTTGATGGCCGCCTGCGGGCGGGATAAGGCTTTTTAAAACAGGACCGTCTGAGAGACGGAAAAGGGGAAAGGGCGTTTGGGAGAGCGCCCTTTCCGCCTGTTCCAATGGGAGAGAGGGATCTGTCATGATGAAAAAAATTCTGGCTGCCTTTCGCCGGGATGTGGTGCTCACCGTGTCCCTGGTGCTGGCGGCGGCCTCCTGCTTTATCACGCCGCCCGGCCCGGCGTACATATCTTACATCGATTTCAACACCCTGATTATTCTGTTCTGCCTTATGCTCATCGTAGAGGGCCTGCGGCGGCAGAACTTTCTCCAGTATGTGGCCGGTCGGGTACTGAACCGGGTTGGGACGGTAAGGGGCCTAGTGTGTACCCTGGTATTTTTGTGCTTTGTCAGCAGTATGCTCATCACCAACGACGTCTCTCTCATCACCTTCGTGCCCTTCGGCATTATGGTGCTGGAGATGGCCGATCAGCGGGAGCGGGTGTGCTACACCGTCACCCTCATGACCATTGCCGCCAACCTGGGCAGCATGTTTACCCCCATCGGCAACCCCCAGAACCTCTATCTCTTCTCCTTGTCCGGGCTGAATATCCCGGATTTTCTCCTGCTCACCGCCCCTTACACCGTGGGGGCGGCGGTGCTGCTGGTGGTGTCCATCTTTCTGGGCTATAAGCAGTCCGCCCTCTCCATAGAAGTGGGCAAAACCGCACCTCTGAACAAGAAGGCCATTGCCTTTTTCGGGGTGCTGTTCCTCCTGTGCGTGCTCACCGTGGGGGGCTTTATCCCCCACGAGGCTCTGTTCGTGGTGGTGACTCTGGCCCTGCTGTGGCGCAGCCGGGAACTTTTTGCCGGGGTGGACTACTCTCTCATCTTCACCTTTGTGTTTTTCTTCGTCTTTGTGGGCAACTTAAAGCACCTGACCGCCGTGGAGGAGTGGATCGCCGGCATGATGGCCGGCCACGACCGCCTGGTGGGTGTGCTGGTGAGCCAGATCATCAGCAACGTCCCCGCCGCCATGCTCCTGTCCGGGTACAGCGGCGATCTGAAAGAGCTGATCGTGGGGGTCAACCTGGGGGGATTGGGCACCCTCATTGCCTCCATGGCCAGTCTCATCTCCTATAAGCAGATTGCCAACCGCTACCCCCAGGAAAAGCAGAAGTATCTGCTGCTGTTTACCGTCCTCAACGTGGCCTTCCTGGTGCTCCTTTACTGGATTTAAGAGGGGAGCAGGAAGCCCTGGCTCATTGAAAAGAGCCAGGGCTTTTTCTATATTATTTCATATCTTTTGTCAAGCGCTTTACCTTTATAGTCAGCACAATGCAGAGGATCAGCCCGATTGCAGCGGCGATCGGAGCGCCCCACATGTCCCACCAGGGAAAGGCTGGGGTGGCGGTAATGATGGCGGTGGGGCCGTCCGCTCCGCCGATGATGCCGTAGTCGTCGGCGGCAAACAGGGGATTAAATTGTCCCAAATAAATGAGAAAGCCGATTATAGGAATAAGCTGGAGCAGACACAGCACCCCGATGCCGATGAGCAGGGCGGAGAGCAGCTTCAGATACCGCCGGGCGGTGGAGCGCTGGGAGCGGCCCATGGCCTGGGACACCATCTGTTCCGCCTCGGCCACGGGCAGGGCGTCCGCCTCCAGCCGCTGCCCCCGCATAAGCTCCACCAGCGACACCCCCAGCGCCCGGGCCAGGGGCTCCAGCAGCTTCACGTCGGGAAAGCCCTTACCGGTTTCACATAGTTAAAGATATTGGTGTCATTCAATCAATTTTGCCGATGAAGCGGTAGAAGATTTCTACCTCCTGTTCCCGGCTCCCGTCCTCGTTCTTGACCGCTTCATGGACAAGGATTTTTTCAATCAGCGTGTTCAAGAGTTCGGCGGTAAGTTCCGTGGGATTGACGCATTCTTTCATCAAGGCAATCCATTTTTCTGCGTCTGCGGCACTCTGGTTTTCAGCGGCAATAGAGGATTGAAGCTGTTCAATCTTTTCTTCCAGTTCTGCCTGTTCGCTTTGGTATTTTCCGGACAGCATATTGAAGTTGTATTCCGTGATACGCCCCGCCGCCCAGTCCTCATACATCCGGGCAAACAGGGTATCGACTTCGGCTTTCCGCTTCTCTGCCTTTTTCAGTTCTGCGGCCTGCTTCTTTCTTGCGGCGGCCTGTCCCTTATCAGTGGCATTTAACAGCCGCTTCAAGAGCCGTTCTTCATCATGCTGTACCAGCCCCGACCAGTATTGCAGACGGGAGAGGACATAGGCGTAAAGCACATCATAGCGGATATAGTGCATGGAGCATTGGCGTGTGCCCTGTCCGTACTTGCTACAATGATAATGGCCGTAAGGCTTGCTGTTCTGCCTGTTCTCCCCATAGGACAGCGACCAGCCGCAATCCGCACATTTTACCAATCCGGAAAAAATCTGCGTTGTACCATCCTTGCACTTCCTGCGGCGGTTTGCTATCTGCTCCTGTACCTGCCGGAAAACCTGTTCGCTGATAATCGGCTCCTGCGTATTCTCCACCCGCACCCATTCACTTTGGGGCTTGCGTACCCTCCGCTTGTTCTTAAAGGAAATGTTCGTTTCCCGGTAGTGGATGGTATGGCCGATATAGGTTTCATCTTTCATAATGCTCTTGACCTGGGCTATCGTCCATGCGTAGCTTTTTTCCTCCGGCGCACCCGCATAGATGTTTGCAAAAGTCCCATCACGCTGGAAATTGATAAATCCCGGTGTGGGAACCTTTTCCATAATCAGTATTCTTGTGATACTGGCCGCCCCTCTGCCATGAATGGCAAGGTCAAAAATCTTCTCCACTATCCAGCGGGTTTCCTCGTCGATTATCAGCTTGTTTTTGATTTCCGGGTGTTTCCTGTACCCGATGGGAGCATAGGCACCGATACGCTGTCCTGTGGCAAACTTCGCTTTGAAAGCGGCCTTTACCTTGCGGCTCGTATCTTTCGCAAACCATTCATTGAACAGGTTTTTGAACGGGACAAAATCGGAAAGCCCTTTCTCTGTGTCCTCATTCTCCGCAACGGCGATGTAGCGCACCCGTTTTTCCGGGAACAGAAATTCCAGATAGTAGTCCATCATCACATGTTCCCGCCCGAAACGGGAAAGGTCTTTCGTGACAATGCAGTTTACTTTTCCGGCTTCCACATCGTCCATCATGCGCTGAAAATCCGGGCGTTCAAAGTTCGTCCCCGACCAGCCATCGTCCACATACTCACCGACTACATGAAGTCCCTGTTCCTTTGCGTACTGTTGCAGGATTGTCCGCTGTGTTTCAATGCTTACGCTGTCACCATAGTTTTCATCGTCCCGGCTTAATCTCATATAAAGCGCCGTGTTGTAAATCGTAGTATTGTAAGGTTGTTTCACCGTTAAAAATCCTCCTTCTAAAGAAACAACCCACGCTTACAATACTTTTGCTCTATGGCAATTATATCATAAGCGTGGGTGTGTATCAACGATAGGTCACGAAGAATCGGCCTTTGCCGCCGTGTGCCGGACGATGTCCACAATCAGATCGCCAATCGGACGACCGCCAGCGGCGAAATGTTCGGAGATTTTGATACGGTTTTTCCCACATACAAAATACTGCGTGCCGTTCTCGTCAGTAATGACCTGCCCGGTGTGTATTGTATCAATAATGTCGCTTTCGCTTTTTACCATCCAGTGTCCTCCGTGTGATTATTTTTCATCATGTAGCTTGAATTTCTGTTCATAGCGTTTACCTCTCTCTTGTTCGCTGCTGCCTTTTCAGTTCCACCAGCACTTCCGGCGGGATGCGGTCAAGCAGCCGTTGCATATCGTGCAATTCACTTTCCAGCTTTGCCCGTTCCATGCGGTCTTTCATCTTGCCGCTTTCACTGGCCTTTGCCCTTGCTTCCAGCTTTTGATTTTCTTCCAAAAGGTCTTTGATCGTGACCTTGTATTTTTTCAGCTGCCCGGAGAAGTTCTCCATCTGCGGAAACCACTTTTTCAGCATGGAGAGGGCTTCTTCCTTTTTCTTTCCGGCGTTCAGCGGGTTCATGCCGTCAAGGGTGGCTTCGATGGCTCTGGCCTGTTTGGAGAGGGAAACCGCCTGTTTGAAAAGCCGGGTGGGGA
>JAXWVI010000113.1:0-4467 GCA_037245165.1 bacterium | reverse complement strand
TGTTGCCATTATGAGCGAAAAGGTGTTCAAGGACGAACTGAAACGGCTGAAAGAAAAAGATGCCGAACTGAACGAAGACAAGGAGTGATTTGCGATGAAAGCTACCGGGCATTATTACCACTCTTTGAAAGAGTATCAGCGTAAAACAGGCCATTCAGGACGCGGCATCAGAAACAACCCCAACATACACAAGAGCGGAAGCGTAAAGGGCATGCGTAAGCTGTTTTGGGGGTACAGATGCGATGTCGTAAGGATAGGCGATTGGATTTACATGATTGAAAGGGGATACTGAAATGAACGACTTCGATATTTTCTGCGAGATTTTCGACATGACCGATGACATCAACGCCACGGTCGTAAAGTCAGAAACCGATTCTGACGACAACTTTATCATTTTCGACAGCCGTGAAGATGCCATGCTTGCTCAGGAACGCTTCGTACAACTGCACCCGGAAGCTGCCGCCCTCATGGATTTTGACGATTTTCCGAAAGACCAGTACGATGAGCGCGTACTCGATTGGACCGATGTCAACTACGGCTACGCGGATGAATGGTCTGTCTGCTCCTGCTGCGGCAAGGCGTTCCAGCGCATCGAATCCACCGGCAACCACGGTCACGTCATGCTGAACGGCGACCTCGTATGCGATGACTGTCTGTCCGAAAACGAAGAAGTCCGTGATGCCTACATCGACGAGATGCTGAATGACCCCGCCTGCGCCGTCCAGCACATCAGCGACTCCACAATGATCGAAGCTGGCTTTGAACTCGTGGACGAGGGCTACAACAGCTTCTATGGGGATGATGATGACCCGTATGAAATGTTCCAAAAGCATTTCAACAAAGACCAGGACGGCAAGTATGTCTTTTCCATTCGTGATGAGCACAATCCGTTCAGCACCAGCTTTGCACTCTGGAAGAAAGTAGAGGAAGATGAAAATGGATAAGTTTCAGCCCCGCTTCGTATGCGAGTTTGCCGCATACCTGATTAAGTACGAAAACCCCAAGAACCGTAAGGAATACGTCAGTCGCATCGAAAGGCTCTGCCACAGCCACCGCCGTGGTTTTATCTCCGCCATGGAAACCATGAAAGGACTTATGGACATTTACGAAAAGGAGCGTATCTGAACATGGCACTCGAAATCAATCTCAAGAACGAGTTTGTATCTGCAAACAACATGCAGGAAGAAACTGTTCTAGTCTTCTACGATTCTGACAAGGAGTTCATCGGCGACATTTACTTGGATGAGACTGTTTATCCGACTGATGTAGGCGCACTCATCGCCGAACTCTTTTTCAATACCGAACCAGATCCCGAAAAAATCTGCCAAGCTCTTGCCGCGCAGTTCTTCAGCATTGAAAAAATCATCCCGAACGCCAACTTCTACGAGCTTCGCAAGAAGTACGGTGATGAATGGGTGAACCGAATCGGCAAGCATGCCCTTATCGTTAAGGAGCAGTGACCGTGAAACGACATAGAATTGTGTTGAAGATTAAGCTCTTGGCATATTCGTTGCTCAACAAGTTCTGCTTTTCCAAAAGACACGACGATTGCTGCAACGGATGCGTTTTCAAGAATTTCAGGAAATGCCCTGTAACTCAGATTGGCATACTTATGTTTGAAAAGGAGACAATGAAATGAAATGGATTGAAGCCATCTCCCCGAAACAGGCACACGATGAACTCGGCTACTATCAACTGTCTGGCTGGATGAAAGAAATGGACCGCTGCTGGCGTGATGAAAACAACGAGTATTGCGTCATGAGCCGTCTGCTCAGAACCCCTTGGGGCAAGGTTGAACACGTCACGATTACCGCCACGCCGCACGATGAAAACGGCAACGCCATCAATCTGCTCAGTGACGATGGCAGACGCGACATCCCGTGGGCCGTGAAACAACAAATCAAGAACGAGCTGTTTGGCGAAAAGCGTGTTGCCATCGAGGTCTATCCGAAGTCCAAGAATCTCGTTGATGTCGCAGACGTTTATCATTTGTGGGTGTTCGACAAGGATTTTGATATGCCTTTCGGCATCGGCAAGAAAGACCCGAAATGTCCTGTCGTCAATCGCGGCAGCACCCGCGTCCGTGGCGTTGACGAAAATGGCAACGAATACTCGCTTAAAGACCTGCTCTCACTTCGGGGGGGGGATTTTGAATGAGGACGGGCATTCGGCGAGGTGATATGTTTATGTACACCCCGCACGGAGTTGACAGCGTTCAGCGCTTCACACGACCAGCTGTTATTGTATCGAATGATATTGGCAACCGATTTTCTCCGAACGTTATCCTCTGTACGTTATGCGGAGAGAAAGGCAAGGCGTTCCCGTTCCATGTACATGTTCGTCCCGATGATATGAACTACCTCATAAAAGACAGTATCGTTCAATGTGAAATGATTTTTACTGTCTCCAAAAATGAACTCGGTCGATACGTAGGGCGTCTTGATAATGACGCAATGACCAGAATTGATGAATCCCTCGGAATCTCCGTTGGAGTTCTCGTTTGAAAGGAATATGACATTATGTACGCAAACTCTCTGAAGGTCTACAGCGACATTGATTTTAGCAAGTCTGTTATTTTCCACGAGCAGGCCAAGGATGTTATCTTTTACATGAAAAGAAGCCTTGAACTCCTGTACCCGGCCTACGATGCACCGCTTCGCGCAGAACCGTTTGATGATAACCGCATCCCGTGGATGCTCAATGAATGTGGCACAGAACTCGATGGCCGTGTTCTTGAATTTACTGAAGGCTATTCCTCTGAATACGACATCGGCGACAAAATTGCCAATCTTTCCACTGGATTCCCCGATTTGATTTTTGAACTGACTACCCACGTTGACAGTTGCGATGAGCATTACAAAAGATATTATCAAAACGGCAAAATGAAGTATTGCCCCGGATATGTAACCATCCAATATGAATCGTTTGAATCCGCCAAGTGGGAACTGCCCACAGAAAACAAGTAAAGGAGCTACCGCTATGATCGTAACCATGAAGTCCGACAAGTTTAACATCGACTTTGATTTTCCCGCATCCTTTGTCAACTCTGCGCTGCTGACGTTTATGCAGTGCCAGATGAAACCCGCCAACGAGCTTGACCATCTTACGATTCAGGCTGTCACAAATCCCGAATGTGCAGATGATGCGCGTCAGCCCGCGCCAGAAGTCGTTTCCAATGCTGATAGCACAGAACCGAGAAAAGTATCTGCTAACGACAAACGGCCTGAAAAAGACGTCCTTGTTGTCAATGAAGCTCACGCCACAGAAGAAACGATGGAAGACTACGGCTTCGTCAGGAACACCCGCGCCGCAAGAAACAGCAGCGTTGCAAGAATGTTCGGCGAACGCCACAACGCACCTGTTCCCGCAACTCCCGCCGACACGTTCAACCGTGACGGCTACCGTGGATTCCTTATTATCAAATGTCGCTCCTGTGGCAACGTTCATTCGTTCTGCCCTCAGCAATCCATCAAGAACTATATCTGCCCGAAATGCAACAGCACCACGGAACTTCGCGGCATGCGCCCTGCATTCATCAACTGCAAGTGCGGCAAGAGCTTCAAGTACATGACCAACATTCAGGACGAGAAGTTCACCTACACCTGTTTCCAGTGCGGTGGTCCAAACGATATGCAGCTCAACGGCAAGAAGAATGCTTTCGTCAACATCAAGAACTGAGAGGTGCAAAATGAAAGAGGATTTCGGACGTCAGATGGACAACGTTCAAAATGAAACCAGCATGGTCGTATGCTACTGCATCACGATTGCCTTGCACGAAAATTTCGGGCTTGGTGGCATGCGTCTGAACAACGTTGCCCGCCATCTTGATTTGCTCGAAACCGAAAACACAGAGCTGCTCATGGCTGAAGGCCGCTCCGTTGCCGACAAAGCCCGCGAAAAGTGGATAGAGAAGATTTCCATTAAGGAGTTTCGCGTACCGCAGTACGCTGCTCCCAAGAATCGTAAGGAACGCCAGCTTCTCATGGCAAAGAACACCGCCGCCACGATTTCATGGCAGCTTTACGCAAAAGCCTGCATGGATGTTCTCGGCTTCGGTCCTGACCGCATGAAGCGTTTATACGATGCTTCGATGGCAAACTTCAAAGAGTTCTGCGACATCTGCAACGAAGATGCCTACGCCGCAAAGCGTGATCCCGAACTCGCCCGGGCCAACAAGACAATGGCGATGGAGCGTCTGCGCGTCGCCGCTCAGAACGCACTCAATGAGGACCTGAAAATCGTCGATGGGGAAGATGAGATCGAACAGCAATTTCAAGACATCGAAAAGGAGTTCAAGGAACGTGCCGCAAAGAACATCCAGCAAAAAGCTACGAACTCTCACGCATCCAAAATTTTCAATCTGAAGTCTATGGGCGCAAAAAGCCCTGCCGAAATCTCCAAGATTTTTGACCAGTGCTTTGCTGATACGATTTCTGCCGGGAGGAGTCACATCTCATCATGAATAAA
>JAXWVI010000112.1:0-196127 GCA_037245165.1 bacterium | reverse complement strand
CCAGGTCAGCGCCCACGTCGGCGGCCTTGGTGAAGATGCCGCCGCCCACACGGGCGAACAGGGCCATAAAGGAAGCGCCCATGCCGAACATGACCATGGTCTGAGCGATTTTGGCGGCCTCAAAGTGGGCGATGTACTTTAAAATGTGGAACCACACGGAGATGTCCAGAAGACCCAGGCCCACCACCGTAAAACCCATGACCGCGCCGGAGGAGAAGGCCACGTTGAGGCCTTTGTTCAGACTCTCGCTGGCAGCCTGGGCGGTGCGGGCGTTGGCGGAGGTGGCAATCTTCATGCCGACAAAGCCCGCCAGAGCGGAATAGACGCCTCCGGTGAGAAAGGCGAAGGGAATGAACCAGTTGTCCAGCAGCTGGAAGTAGGCCAGGACCAGCAGAACCAGGAAGACCACAAAAAAGACCTTGGCCACGGTGGCGTACTGATTTTTCAGGTAGGCGTTGGCTCCCTGACGGATGGCGGCGGCAAGCTTTTTCATGGTGTCGTTCCCCTCGGAGAAGGAGAGCACCCTGCGGCTTTGGAAGAGGGCAAAGAGGAGGGCGGCAAGGGCCCCCGCCAGTCCGATCCAAAACAAATTATCCATTTCTTACACACTCCTTAGGACTGCTAAGAATATCCTTGACTATATTTTTGGATATTCAAGCTAAATATTATGTGGATATTTTACCACATAATAGAAGAAATGCAAGAAAATAATTTAGCGTCTTAAAATATTTTATCTCTTCAATTGCTTTCGTAAAAAGAAAGAGAGGAATAAAGCACTAAAATTAGGAGTTAAGGATAGAATAAAGACAAAAACTCCCTCTCTACTTCTTGAGAAATAGAGGGGGAGTTTTTGCGGCCCTTTGGGTTGAATTCAGGTCTTGCGCCAGGCTGTGGGGCTGAAGAGCATGAGAACGGGGAAAATCTCCAGACGCCCGGCGATCATGCACAGGGACATGACCCCTTTGGACAGGGGGGAGAAGGCGGAAAAGTTGCCGGTGGGGCCGATCACCTCCAGGCCAGGGCCCACATTGCTTACGCAGGTGAGGGAGGCACTGAAGGAGGTGGCGAAGGAGAAGCCGTCCAGAGAGATGATGAGGGCGGCCCCGAATACCAGAAGCACATAGGCCCCCACAAAGACCAGCAGGGAGTGCAGCGTCTCTTCACTGATTACTTTGCCGTCCAGCTTCACTACCTCCACAGAACGGGGGTGGGTAATGTGGTGCAGATCCCGGCGGATGGCGCGCAGCAGGGTAAGAATCCGGGAGCACTTCATGCCGCCGCCGGTGGACCCGGCACAGGCCCCGCAGAACATAATCAGAATCAATATCAACTGGGAGAACTGGGGCCAGAGCACATAGTCCGCCGTGGCGAAGCCCGTGGTGGAGATGATGGAGGCCACCTGGAATACCGCGTAGCGCAGGCTCTCCCAGACGCTGGAGTACACCCCCAGGTTGGCCAGGGTGATGAGAACGGTGGCGCCGGCCACAATCAGGAAGAAGAAGCGCAGCTCGTCGCTCTCCAGGGCATCCTTCCACCGGCGTGTGATCAGCAGAAAGTACACCGCGAAGTTCAGAGAGAACAGCAGGATAAATACGGTGATAATCATCTCGATGGCCACGCTGTTATAGGCTCCAACGCTGGCGTTTCGGTTGGAGAAGCCGCCGGTGCCAGCCGAGGAGAAGGCGTGGATGAAGCAGTCATACAGGGGCATACCAGCCAGCTTCAGGCACAGAATCTCCAGGCCGGTGAGGGCGCAATACATCCCATAGAGGATCTTGGAGGTCTGGGACTGCTTAGGGACCAGCTTGGAAAAGACGGGGCCGGGCGTCTCCGCCTGGGTCAGGTAGTGGGAGCGGATGCCCATGGTGGGCACGATGGCGGTGGCCAGCACCAGCACCCCCATACCTCCCAGCCAGTGGGTGAAGGAGCGCCAGAACAAAATGCCCTTCGGCAGGGATTCGATGTCTGTGAGGATAGAGGCTCCCGTGGTGGTAAAGCCGGAGCAGGACTCAAAGATGCAGTCCATGGGGGTGGCAAAATAGCCGCAGAACAGGAAGGGCAGGGAGCCTACCACCCCTGTGATGATCCAGATGAGGCCCACAGATACAAAACCCTCCCGGGTGAAAAACTGCTTTTTTTGACAGGGGAGGGCGGACAGCCCAAAGCCGCAGGCGGCCACAATGGCGATGGTCAGCAGGAAGGGGACGGGGTCCTCCCGGTACAGCAGAGCTACCACCAGGGGAAAGATCAGGGCGGCGGCCTCCACCTGGAGAATCCGGCCCACCAGCTTTAAGACCAGCTTGATGTTCATGCTTCGGCGCCTCCCGTGGGCACCACGAAGCCCGAATCCTCGTCATAGATGTCGTTCAGGTCCAGAATGCCGCCTCCGCGGGCGATGATAATAACCGAGTCGTCCTCCTGAAGGTAGGAAGAACCCTCAGGAATGATAATCTCGGCGCCCCGGACGATAACGGCCAACAGTACACCGGACTTCAGCCTCAGGTCCTTCAGAGGGGTACCCAAATGGCGGGTGTTGGGGCCGACCGTGAACTCCATGGCCTCGGCCGCCCCGTCGGCAATGCGGTGCAGGGAGTTCATGACGCTGCCCTGGGAGTTTTGCATCCCGCGTACCCGGTGCAGAATGTGGGAGGCGGTGATAAATTTTGGGGAGACAACGCTGTCCAGCCCCAGGGAGCGGACAATGCCGGCGTAATTTTGCCGGTTGCACTTGGTGACCACCTTGGGCAGTCCCTTCTGCATGGCGTACAGGGAAATAATCAGGTTGTCCTCATCCCGGTCGGTGAGGGCCACAAAAGCGTCGGAGCTGGTAAGGTTTTCCGAGTCCAGCAGCTCTGAGTCGGTGCCGTCGCCGCAGATGACCATGGCCTTGGGGAAGCGCTCGCTGATGAGGCGGCAGCGATCCTCACAGCGCTCTACAATTTTCAGGCGAATGCCGGTGGCGGACAATAGCTTGGCCAGATACATGGAAATCTTGCCCCCGCCGACCAGGAAGACCTGCCTGACCTGGGGGGCGTAACGGCCCAGAAGATGAAAGAACTGATCCAGGCTGTCCGGCTGGCCCACCAAATAGAGCTTGTCTCCCGCCAGGGGGACAAAGGAGCCGTTGGGGATAAAGACCTCGCCGCCTCGGTCGGCGGCGCAGAACAGCAGGGAGAGCTTTTTGACCTGGGGGGATAGGGTGTGGATGGGCTTGCCCACCAAAAAGTCCCTCTCCTGGAGGCGTACTCCCATCAACTCCACCCGGCCGCGGCAGAACGTCTCAATGTTGGCGGCAGCGGGAAAGCGGAGCAGGCGGTAGATCTCAATGGCGGTGGCGTTTTCCGGGTTAATGACCATATCGATCTTCAGATTGCGCCGCAGCTCGGCCAGACTGCTGATGTACTCCGGGTTCCGAATTCGGGCGATGGTGTAGCCGGTGCCCAGGCTTTTGGCAGTGAGGCAGCAGACCATGTTCACCTCGTCGGAGTTGGTGGCGGCCACCAGCAGGTCGGCGCTGTCCGCCCCAGCTTCCAGCAGGGTGGCCACGGACACGCCGTTGCCCCGTACGGTCATCACGTCCAGCTGGTCCCCGGCCCGGTGGAGCGAGGACTCGCTTTGATCCACGATGGTGACATTGTGTGTCTCCAGAACCAGCTGTTCGGCCAGGGAAAAGCCAACCTTTCCGCAGCCTACGATCACGATATCCATGTTTTGGGAGGTCCTTTCTTTATAAACTTTTCATTGAAGATTGATGTAAAGACGGGCGGTCAGATGGTCCACTCCCCGTGGACGATGCCGACCAGGTACCAGCCTGTGTCCTCCAGCCGGAAGACCAGCTTCAGGGAGAACCAGTCCAGCCCGTTATTTACCGGGTCGGAGCTGGGCAGGCAGAAGTCCACAAAGCGGCAGCCGGGATACTCTTCGGTGAGGTTTTCCAGGGCGTTGCCTGTGGTAATGATCTGGTCGATACCGATCATCGAGGCCTGGGTATAGTCGGTGTTGTAAACGTACCGTGAGAAGTACTGTTCCATGGTCATCTTGATGGGTTCGCCCCGGCCGTCCTCAAGGCCCCAGGTGTACACGTTCTTGTCCTGCGCCAGATTCTTGATCTGGTCGGCGGTGAAGGACAGGTCTGAGAGGGGATTGACTGTGGAATAGGGGGTAAAGGTGACGCCCAGCGTGGGGTGGACGTATTTGGCCAGGGAGGCGTAGTCCTTCTGGCGCAGGGCCTGATTTACCAGGCAGGCGGTGTTGAGCAGGGGGAAGTTGTCGCCGGCCTCCGGGGCGCTTGCATCAGGAGCGCTGGAGGAAGCGGAGCCGGAGGATGAGCCTGAGCCGGAGCCGTCCAGCGTGGAGAAGGTCATGGTTCCGGCATCCACTTTGGCGGGCTTTTCCGGACTCCAGTCAATGGGCAGCAGTACGCCGATCAAAAGGCCGATCAGCAGGCAGAGTGCGCAGGGAAAAAGCAAAAATCGTTTCATGGGTGTGCCTCCTGTTCTAGGGGGTGGGAGAGCGGGTCAAATTCCTCCGTCCCGCAAATAGAGTAACCATCATTATACATGAAGACCGCTCTATATGCAAGCTTTCCATCAAAATGACTGCGAAATCTAAACATGGCGGGGTCTTTCTTGTGTAAAGAGCGAAAGTGTGGTACAATAAAAGCAAAATTTCTGTACCGAAGAGGCGGGGAACGACCGTACAAGGAGGAATCGCCATGAACGAACAGCTGAGGGAGAGACAGTTCCACATCCAGTGCGCCCGGGAGGAGGTGGGCAAATACTGTATCCTCCCCGGGGACCCGGGCCGGTGCGAGGCGATTGCCAAGCACTTTGACGACCCTGTCTTTGTGCGCTCCAACCGGGAGTACACTACCTACACCGGAACCCTCCTGGGGGAGAAGGTGAGCGTAGTATCTACGGGCATCGGCGGCCCATCCGCCGCCATTGCCATGGAGGAGCTGTGCAACCTGGGGACCCACACCTTTGTCCGGGTGGGTACCTGCGGGGGGATCGAGCTGGGGGTGCAGAGCGGCGACGTGGTGGTGGCCACCGGGGCTGTGCGCATGGAGGGTACCAGCCGGGAGTATGCCCCTATCGAGTATCCCGCCGTCCCCGATTTTGCCGTGACCTGCGCGCTGAGTACCGCTTGCCGGAAGCTGGGCTTTTCCTGGCACGCCGGGGTGGTGCAGTGCAAGGACTCCTTCTATGGCCAGCACTCCCCCGGACGTATGCCTGTGAGCGGAGAGCTTCTGGAAAAGTGGGAAGCTTGGAAGCGCCTGGGGGTATTGGCCAGCGAGATGGAGTCGGCCGCCTTGTTTACCGTGGCCGCCGCCCGGCGGGTGCGGTGCGGCTCGGTGTTCCATGTGATCTGGAATCAGGAGCGGGAGAAGGCCGGGCTGGATCAGAAGGAGTCCCATGATACCTCCTCCGCCATCCGGGTGGGAATAGAGGCATTGAAGCTTCTCATTGCCCAGGACCGGGAGGGGCAGGACTGAGTCTGCCGCCCGGGAGTGTAGAAGGACTGTGTGACAAATTGAGGGGCTGCGAAAGCGGCCCCATTTTTTGCGTCTAAAATTATTGACAAACAATAATTGCTTTGGTACACTCAAGATGAAATTATTGTTTTGCGATAATTTGGAGGAAGCGCTATGAAACACAGATTTTGGATTGTTCCTGCCGGGGCCGCCCTGGGCCTGGGCTCCGGGGGGCTGTGGCTGTTTCTGGGGAATGGGGCCTGGAAGGCCCTGGCCGCCCCTCTGCTGGCTTTGGGCAAGGGATTGCGGGGGCTGTCCCTATCCGGATTCTGGGGAAATTTAGCGGCCTGGGGAATCGTGCTGCTCCTGTCCGCCCTGCCTCTGCTGGCCCTGATCCTTTTGGGAGGGAAGCGTCGGGCGGCGGACGAGTGGCTGCTGGGGCTGATGGTCCCGGTGCTCTTTCTGGGCCTTTTTTTCCTGGTGAACCCCACTCAGCTGTCCTGGCCGGTTCGGGAGTTCTTTCCGCCCGCCGCACTGGGAACGGCCCTGTCCATGGCCCTGGCCTTTGCGGCGCTGAAGCTGCTGCGCTGCCTGGAGGAGGCCTCCCGGGAGAAGCTGGCCCGGGCCTTTGAGCTGCTGCTCTACGTCTGCGCCGGCCTTACCGCCTTTGCCGCCGCCTTTGACCAGGTGCTGGAGGGGGCGGGTCGGTGGACTGGGGTGGTGGAGGGCAACACCGACCCGGATGGAATGACCCTGCTGATGATCTGCCTGGTGTGCTGCCTGAACGCGGCCCCAGGGCTCCTCTCCGCCCTGACTATGGAGTGGGGGGCGGCCCTGGCCCGGGTGCTGGGGCAGGAGGACTTTGGCGATGAGGGGGTGGCGCTGTGTGAGCGCACCGCCCTTGCCTGCCGCATGGTGGCTCAGGCCACGGTGGTGCTGGCGGTGTCCGCCAACCTGATCCAGCTGGCCCTGATGGAGCTGCTGCGCACGACCCACTTCTCCCTGGCCCTGCCCCTGCTGTCTCTGATGCTCTCGGCGGGGCTGCTGCTCCTGTGCCGTCTGCTCCAGCGGGGACGGGAGCTTCAGGAGGACAGCGACTCTATTATATAAGGGAGTGGGGAGATGGCCATTCAGGTAAGGCTGGGAGATGTGCTCAAGCAGCGGGGCATGACCTCCAAGGAACTGTGCGCCAAGGTGGGCATTACTGAGGCCAACCTGTCCATCCTCCGCTCGGGGAAGGCCAGCGGCGTGCGGTTTCATACCATTAATAAAATATGCTACTATTTAAACTGCGACGTGGGGGATATCCTCCGCTTTGACGGACGATTGGAGGACGGCGATGAAGAACCTTTGGAGTAAAAAGTGGCCTAAGGTACTGTTGGTGCTGATGATCTGCGGGACACTAGCCCTGGCGGTGGACGCCGCCGGCGGCAAGCTGGCCCAACCGGAGAAGCAAGCTGTGGAGGAGGACAAGTTCATTGGCTATCAGCTGGTCTTTGAGCGCCTGCCCGGAGAGGGGGAGGTGATCTCCCGGGACTACTCAAATTGGGTGGAGTATGGCACGGAGGATCTGGAGGTCGATGACCTTGGAACATTGGCGTTCCCCAGAAAAATCCTCATCGGGGAATACGATAAGGAGAACAGCCGCTATATCTTTCCTGGTCGAGAAGGGCTCAACTGCTTTTGCGCCATCCGGGAGATAGAGGGCGAAAAGCACTATACCGGGTACAGAGACATGGCTGATACCAAGATCACAGTAGGGGACAATGAAACTTCCATCAGCGGTACCGCTTACTTCGGCCCCCCGGAAGACGATAAAAACTGGAATACGGAGAACTTTGACTACGGCTGGACGGCCTACCGGGTCTATCAGATGGACGACGGCACCGTCTATCTGGACGACAGCGGCAACAGCTATGGGGGCATGGGCGGCTTTACCATTAGCACCAAGGAGAGCTACACCGAAACGGTGGACGGGGAGGAGCAGACCACCTCCTTTGAGGTATCCTTCACTATGGAGTCGGCAGAGCGAGTGCGGGAGCTTTCCGTTACCTGGTTTGACGGGGAAAACCGGCAAGTGATGGAGCGAGCCATCCCCATGGAGGAAATAGGAGAGGAGGGCATTACCTTGGAGCGTCCCCAGGGAGCTGAGTGGGTTCTGGTGTCCGAGACGGACCGTCTGGGAGCGGTCAAGCGCAGCGCCTACACCTTGGGAGAGGAAGAGGTCTATCACCGCCTGGTCCGACTGGACGAGCGGGGAATGGGAAGAGTGGTTTACCTCACGCTGAAGTAGTTATTTTTGACATAAACTGGAACAATCAGGAAGAAAAAGGGAGATGGGAACCCCCCATCTCCTTTTCAAACATGGGGAGAAAAACAGCAGGTAAAATGGGCGTGAAATTGTGGGAAAAATTTGGGGAAAATCATTGACATTTGGGGTACAGTCAGATATAGTGTATCTCGCTATCCGTGAAAGCCCGGCCCCCCGGTGACCCAATGGAACGAAGGGCGCCGACCCGGGTGAATAAATCGAGGGAGCTGACAAGGTTACAAAGCAATTATAAGGGGGAAGCGCGCATGTCCAAGGAGCTGATCCGTCTGTCCGACTGCACCATGGCCTTTGACGGCGAGGTGGTGCTGGACGGCATCAATTTGTATATCAACGATAAGGAATTCCTCACACTGCTGGGCCCCAGCGGGTGCGGCAAGACCACCACACTTCGAATCATCGGTGGTTTTCAGACGCCCACCTCTGGCGATGTATTCTTTGACGGTGTGAGGATTAATGCTGTTCCGCCTCATAAGCGGGCGGTGAACACGGTGTTCCAGAAGTACGCCCTGTTTCCACATTTAAATGTATATGAGAACATCGCCTTTGGGCTGCGCTTGGCCAAGACCGACAAGGACGGCAAGCGCTATAAGCTCAGCGAGAAGGAGATCGACCAGCGGGTCATGGAGATGCTGGAGGTGGTGAACCTCCGGGGCTTTGAAAAGCGCCACATCTCCCAGCTCTCCGGCGGCCAGCAGCAGCGTGTGGCCATTGCCCGGGCGCTGGTGAACCGCCCGAAGGTCCTGCTGCTGGACGAGCCGTTGGGAGCGCTGGACCTGAAGCTCCGAAAGGACATGCAGAATGAACTCAAGCGCATCCAAAAGGCCATGGAGATCACCTTTATCTATGTGACCCACGACCAGGAGGAGGCTCTTGCCATGTCCGACACGGTGGTGGTCATGGACGCGGGCAAGATCCAGCAGATCGGCACCCCCGAGGACATCTATAACGAGCCTAAAAATGCCTTTGTGGCTGACTTTATCGGCGAGTCCAACATTTTGGACGGCATCATGCGTGCCGACGGGGTGGTGGAGATTTTCAACCGGAAGTTCCAGTGCCTGGACGGCGGGTTTGAGAAGGACGAGCCGGTGGACGTGGTCATCCGTCCCGAGGACGTGGACATCGTCCCGGAGGACCAGGGACAGCTCAAGGGGACCGTCACCTCCGTCACCTTCAAAGGGGTCCACTACGACACCATTGTGGACTTCTACGGCTTCAAGTGGCTCATTCAGACCACCGACTTCTGCCCCGTGGACAGCCGCATCGGCATTAAAATTGACCCCGACGGCATCCACGTCATGAAAAAGAGCCACTACTCCGGCATGTTCGGGGACTATTCGTCCTACTCCGAGGAGTATGAGGAGATCAGCGACGCCTCCCTGGACCTGGAAGAGGAGGAGCAGGAGGCCGGCCATGAAGAATAAGATTGCCTGGCTGTCCGCCCCCTATGTGGTCTGGATGGCTCTGGTGGTGGTGGCCCCCATCATCATGGTGGTGGTCTACGCCTTTACCCAGTCCGGGGGCGGCTTCACCCTGGACAACTTTGCCAAAATGGGCACCTACACGGTGATCTTTACCCGCTCCTTCCAGCTGGCCATTGTGGCCACCATTGTCTGCCTGCTGCTGGGCTATCCCCTGGCCTATGTGATGGCCAAGGAGGGCCCTGGCTTTCAGCGCATTGCCATGGTGCTCATTATGCTGCCCATGTGGGTGAACTTTCTGCTGCGCACCTACGCCTGGATGGCCATTCTGGAAAATAACGGTATTCTCAACAACTTTTTTGAGGCCATCGGCCTGTTCGACCTCATTAACGGCATTTTCGGCACTGATCTTCAGTACTTCCGCATGATCCGCACCCAAGGGGCCGTGGTGCTGGGCATGGTGTACAATTACCTGCCCTTTATGGTGCTGCCCATCTACTCGGTGATTATTAAGCTGGACCACTCCCTGCTGGAGGCCGCCCGGGACCTGGGGGCAAGCTCCGCTCTGGTCTTCCGGAAGGTTATTTTTCCCCTGTCCCTGCCAGGGGTGCTGTCCGGGGTGACCATGGTCTTTGTCCCCTCGGTGTCCACCTTTGCCATCTCCCGTATGCTGGGGGGCAACAACCAGATGCTGCTGGGCAACCTCATCGAACAGCAGTTTTTGGGCGGGGCCTATAATCCCTATCTGGGCAGCGCCATCGCTCTGGTCATGATGGTCATCGTCATCGTCTGCATGGTGGTTATGAACCACTTCGGCGAGGGCGAGGAACAGGCGGTGATCCTATGAAAAAGAATTACCGCATTGGCAGCCGCTTCTATATGGCCCTCATCTTTCTCTTCCTTTATGCTCCCATTTTGCTGCTGGTGGTTTTTTCCTTCAACGACGCCAACAGCAATGTGGTCTGGCAGGGCTTCTCCCTAAGATGGTATGGGGAACTGTTCCGGGACCGGCAGATCATGGGGGCGGTGTACACTACCCTTTTGGTTTCCGTGCTGGCCACGGTAATTTCTACGGTGGTGGGCACCTTTACCGCCGTGGGCCTTTTTGGTATGCGCCGGCGCTGGCGCGACCCCATTCTGACGGTGAACAACATCCCCATCATGAATGCGGATATCGTCACCGGCGTGGCCCTGTGCATCTTCTTCGTGGCCGCCATCGCCGGGTGGAACGGCCTGGTGGTGGACGGCTGGAATGGCTTCGTGACGTATCTGGAGGAGAATTTCCGCCGCACTCTCCCCCGCATGGCGGAGGTGAGCATGGGCTTTACCACCCTGCTGCTGGCCCACATCTCCTTTGACATCCCCTATGTGATCCTCAATGTGCTGCCCAAGCTGCGGCAGATGGACCGCAGCCTCATTGATGCGGCTCAGGACCTGGGCTGCACCTGGATGGGGGCATTCTGGAGAGTGGTGGTGCCCGAGATCAAGCCTGGTATTGTCTCCGGCGCCCTCATCGCCTTCACTATGAGCGTGGACGACTTTGTCATCTCCTACTTCACCGCCGGCTCTGCCTCCACCCTGTCCATTGAGATCTACGGCATGGTGCGCAAGCGGGTGAGCCCGGAGCTGAACGCCGTGTCCACTCTGCTGTTTGGCATCGTACTGGTGCTGCTCATCATCATCAACGTTCGGGAGGGACGCTTGGAGAAGCGCCAGGCTGCCCGGAAGTAACGCGGTCTCACTGCCCGATGGGCGTGGAGATATACACCATCAAAAAACTGGAGGAATGATCAATTGAAAAAAATTACTGCCTTGACCCTGGCCTGTTCTCTGGCCCTGGGCCTGTTCCTGTCCGGATGCGCCATGGATGAGTCCGGCAGCGGAAGCGGCTCCTTTACCGCTGCCAGCGGCAGCACCGCAGGCAATAACAGCAGCAGCACCGCAAGCGGCGACCGGGTGGTCAACGTGTGCAGCTGGGGCGAGTACATCGACGAGAGCCTGATTACCAAATTTGAAGAGGAGACTGGCATCAAGGTCAATTACAACACCGCCCCCAGCAACGAGGAGCTCTATTCCCTGCTTCAGCAGGGCGGCGTGAACTATGACGTCATCGTCCCCTCTGACTATATGATCGCTCGTCTCATTTCTGAGGATATGCTTCAGCCTCTGGATTACAGCAAGATCCCCAACTATGAGAAGATCGACCCCCAGTACAAGGGTCTGTCCTTCGACCCCAATAACGAGTATACCGTCCCCTACACCTGGGGTACCCTGGGCATCATCTATAACACCACTATGGTGGACGGGCCGATTGACAGCTGGGAGGTCATGTTCTCCGACGAGTACGCCGGGAAGATCCTGCTCATTGACAACTCCCGGGACGCCTTCGGTATGGCCCTGTACTACCTGGGCTACGACGTGAACACCACCGATGAGGCCCAGATCCGGGAGGCCTATCAGCTGGTGGCCGACGCCAAAGCCCGTGGAGTCTACGACGGCCAGGGCATGGACGAGGTCTTCCAGATCATGGAGGGAGGCAACCTGGCCATTGCCACTTACTACGCCGGCGACTTCCTCAGCATGCACGAGAATAACCCCGACCTGGCCTACTGTGTGCCCAAGGAGGGCTCCAACTGGTTTGTGGACGCCATGTGCATCCTGAAGGACGCCAAGAATGTGGACGAGGCCCACGAGTGGATTAACTTCATCGCCTCCACCGACTCCAACCTGGCCAACATGGACTACATCTGGTACGCCTCTCCCAACGCCGAGGCTCTGGAGCAGTACCCCGCCTACTATGAGGAGAAGTACGGAGAGAGTCTGGATCAGGACCTCTACGAGATCATGGCCGCCCCCAAGGAAGTGCTGGATCGGTGCTCCATGTATGAGAATCTCCCCGCTGAGACCCTGGCTCTCTACAACGAGCTGTGGATTGAGCTGGGCATTTGATGAGACTTCTAAAAATCCGCGTGGAAGCGATTCCGCGCGGATTTTTTTATCCTCTCCCGCTTATACTAGGAAAAACGGAGAGGGGAGGTGAGTAGGATGAGCAAGCCTAAGGAGAAGAAAAAAGGCCGCAGACTGACAGGTTCTGCCCCCATCGCCGGGCAAAACCGCACGGACCCGGAGACGAATGCCCAGGACCCTATGGCCGACCCGGTGGAGATGCGCATGAAACGGGAGGGGCACGACATGTAAAACACGCCGGCTGGCGATCTGTTTTCCTTGGCGGACAAGTTAGAAATTGTTTCGGGCGATTCACATAATATTCATAGAATATTCCAGATTTGGTGAAGAATCCCCGTGGCGGCTGTGTTAAGCTATGGACAGATCAAGCAACTGATCTGTTTTCCTCCTTTCTCACGGCGGAAGCCGTGGGAGGATGATCCGGAACCGCGCGAATACCGGATCACGGGAAACGGCCCTTTTCTCCCGGGGCTGTAAACCGACCTCTTGACGCAGGGTATGCGTCTCACTGCCGCCGCTGTTGTATCGCCACGGGGCGGCAGACCAAAAGCTCCCGCCCCTTCGGGACGGTTTGCATATATTCGTTGCTTTCTATCTCCCTCTCTTTAAAGCCAAAGGCCCCCGCCGGACATCCGGCGGGGCCTTTGGCATCGTCGCAAAAAAGGTTTTCTACGGGGTCAGGGGGAGGGGCAGCAGCCCTGCCGGACCCTTTTCCATAAGCTGATAGTAGTCATAATTGAAGAGAATGCGGTAGTAATCGGTGTCCAGGATGGTAGCGGAATAGGCCACCCGGTTTTGCACCTCGGCGATCATGGCGGACACCTCATCCGAGTCGGGCTGTTTTCCGTCCCAGCGAATAAATTCGTTGGTGGTGGAGTTATAGTACCCCTGGTCGTTGATAAAGCTGTAATTGGCAAAAATGACAAGGGGCTTGTCATCAGAGAGGATATCCGAGCCCATAATGAGCCGGGAGTCGTATTCCAGGCCGAAAAGGTTGGACAAGGTAGGCATCACGTCCAGGCTGGAGCAGTACTTGTCCACATGCACCGTCTCCTCCATCTGGGAGTTCCATAGGATCAGGGTATTTTCATAGATTTCGAACACCGGGTCCACCGAATGGCCTAAAAGCTCGCTGTACTCCTCGTCCGTGAGGCCGTATGGATAGTGGTCGGCGGACAGGACGATCACTGTGTCATCCAGCTTTCCAGCCGCCTCCAGCTGATTGACCAGCCGGGTGAGGGCCAGTTCCAGCTCCATCTGGCAGGCCAGATAACACTTGACCGTGTCGCTGTACGGCAGATCCTTCACCACATTCCAGTGCCGGGCGGACATGGCGTTCTCCTCCAGAGTGTAGTTGAGGTGGCCGCTTACCGTCAGGCAGTAGACCATGAACTGATCCTCATCAATGAACATGGGGACGATCTCCTCCATCATCTCCAGGTCGGAGGGCGGGAACTGTCCCCCCCAATTCAGGTCCAGCCCCTGTCCGATGGCGTAATATTCATAGCCCATGTTGGGGTGGGAGAGGTTGCGGTCGTAGTAGTCATACAGGTAGTCGTGGAAGGCCATGGTCCGATAGCCTTCCTTCCGAAACTGGTTTCCCAGGGAGAAGGGCATGTAGTTCTCTGCGGACAGGGAGTAACTCCACACGCCGGACTTTGGGATAAGGCCGGTGGTGGTCACATATTCCCCGTCGGAGGTGGATACTCCCCACAAGGGGGTATAGAAGTGGTCAAAGACGAAGCCCTCGTGGGACAGCTTCCACAGGGTGGGGGTGCGCTGGGGGTCCATGGCCAGGGTGGAAAAGCCCTCCGCCACAATCCAGATCAGGTTCTTTCCCTCAAAATAACCCGTCCACTGGTTTTCGGGGGTGGGGTCCCGCTGAGAGAACCACTGGTGAGCCTGGAGCAGTCCCTCGTCCGTCTCACCGGCGATGATGGTGTCAAAGTCAATGGGCAAGGCATGGACCCCCTGGGGGGCAAAGGTCTCCACCGTGGGGTCCTCCGACTGTGCCCCGGAGGAACCAGACGAGCCGTCCGGGTCCTCCCGGTCTGGATCGATGCCGAAGAGCACCCGGCGGATCTCCAGCTGGGTCTGGGTCAGAGCCCCGAAGTACTGCGTCTCCAGTTCCGGGGTGGCGGTCTGGAAGTAGATGTACCGCAGGGACATAACTCCGTCTCCGCACAGCATCACAAGGCCTATGGACAGCAGCTGAACCAGGATGGCCAGCCCAGCCCACCGCAGGCGCAGTCCTCCGGCCTGCCAGTGGATGGGGATGATCTTCTCCCGCAGCCAGATGGCCAGTACCAGGGGAATGGTCATCATGACCACAGGGAACCAGTTGACCAAAACCTCCCCCAGAGCCATGTCGCCAAAAGCGCCGGCCACCATGGTCATTTTGGTCAGGGAGAAAATGGTAAGAAAGGTTTTAAACAGCCGGTAGTATACCGTCTGGGCCCCAAGCCACAGGGAGAGAAGCAGGATGGACAGGATCAGCAGCGCCCGGCCCCGCCGGGGTGATACGCCTCCGCACAAAAGGCCCAGCAGCAGAGCGGGGGGCATGGAAAAAAGCAGGGTGAACACCACCCCGGGAAGAGTCAGGGAGCCGAAGCAGAAGAGCTTCAGAAAAATCTCCTCATAATAGATAATCGCCAGAAAAAACAGGGAGGGGGCGGCCAAAGACCGCCAACGCTCCCAACGACGGACGAGGCGAGGATGATTCCATGGAGCAGACATGAGCGGTATCTCCTTACAGGGAAGACTGTGTTGCCTTGATTATATTGAATTGACGAGGGGTTGTCAATGTGGGCCGGGCAGGCAGAAACTGTAAATTAGGAAAAAAGAATGTCAATTTGCTGCAAGATTTTTTTGGGAAAAAGTGCCTTTTTGTATAAATGACATGGGAATTTTCTTGTCAGAATCGTTTCCATCTGATATAATAGTTCGGAACTTCACAATTTGTTCATATCTGTGCCGCCAGGGTTTTCGGTGGCTTTTTTGATGAAAGCGAGGAACGTGTGTGTCCCAGTTGAGCCAAGCCGTCGCCCAGGGGCTAAAGGGCGTCTATTCCGCCTACTACGATTTGGAGGAGATTCCGGGGGACGGCCCCCTGAAGGCTCTGTGCGCCTATCACTCCCGGGACAGCCAGTATGTGCTGAGCAAAAAAGTGGAGCTGTGGGCGGCGGAGAGCCATGAATATCTTTATCTGTGGGATATGGAAAAGCTGGACGAGGAGGGCGTGGAGGAGATTTTCCGCCGGGTGCTCTCCGACGGTGAGCCAAGGGTAGCGCCCCATTCCCAGCATATGAGCACCTACCTCACGGCTGTGGTGCTGTACCACAGCGCCGACCCCCGGGCCCTGGACAAGCTGAAAAAGCTGAAAAGGCGCCGGGAATTCAAGCTATCGCTCCATGGATGGATGGAGTTTCGAATAGCAGCCGTGGATCTGTCCACGGACAAAATTTCCACCAACCGCGCTGGTAAGGTTCTGGAAAAGGACCTCAAGCGCCTGGTGGGACGCATCATTGCCAACTATAAAGGAGAGGAGAAAACTCAATGAATGCAATGCTTGTTGTGATTGTTGGCATTATCATTCTGGTCGTAGGCTATATCTTCTACGGCGGATGGCTTGCCAAGCAGTGGGGTGTTGATGATTCCAGAATCACCCCCGCCCATGAGCTGGAGGACGGCATGGACTATGTCCCCGCCAAGGCCCCCGTGCTGATGGGACACCACTTTTCTTCCATCGCCGGCGCCGGCCCCATCAACGGCCCCATCCAGGCCGCAGTTTTCGGCTGGGTCCCCGTCGTGCTGTGGGTGCTGATCGGCGGCATCTTCTTTGGCGCTGTCCATGACTACGGCGCTCTGTTCGCCTCCATCCGCCACAAGGGCCAGTCTATCGGTGAGGTCATCGCCCTGAACATCGGCGACCGGGCCAAGAAGCTCTTTTTGATCTTCTCTTATCTGACCCTGATCCTGGTGGTGGCCGCCTTCGCCTCCATCGTAGCCAGCACCTTTGTGGGCTTTAACGCCGACGGCTCCCACAATGAGACCAACGCCTCCGTGGCCATGATCTCCCTGCTGTTCATCGTGATGGCCATTCTGTTCGGCTTCTTTGTCTACCGCAGAGGGGCCTCCCTGTCCGTGGCTACCATTGCCGGCTGCATTGGCATCGTGATCTGCCTGTGGCTGGGCCTCACCTGGCACCCCATCTATCTGAGCAACACCGCCTGGATGTGGATCATTGGTGCGTACATCCTGGTGGCCTCCGTGGCTCCTGTGTGGATTCTGCTTCAGCCCCGTGACTACCTCAGCTCCTTCCTGCTGTACGCCATGATGATCATTGCCGCTGTGGGCGTCATCGGTGCCGGCCTCACCGGCGCGGACGCCGCCCACATGGATATGCCCGCCTTCACCGGCTGGGTGGACACCCTGGCTCCTACGGGCAGCTCTCTGGGCTCCGTGTTCCCCGCCCTGTTCGTCACCATCGCCTGCGGCGCCATCTCCGGCTTCCACTCCCTGGTGGGCTCCGGCACCACCGCCAAGCAGCTGGATCATGAGCGGGACGCCAAGCCCATCGCTTACGGCGGTATGCTCATCGAGTGCGCTCTGGCCCTCATCTCCCTGGCTGCCGTGTCCTTCATCTGGACCGAGTACGCCTCCGGCGAGATCGTAACCCCCACCCAGGTTTTTGCCACCGGCATCTCCCGGATGGTGGCCTCCATCCCCGGCCTGGCCGGCGCGCAGTCTACCATCGCTTCCCTGCTGGTGCTCACCGTGTCCGTGTTCTGCCTGACCTCTCTGGATACCGCCACCCGTCTGGCCCGGTATATGTTCCAGGAGTTCTGGCTGAAGCCCGGCCAGACCCCCAAGGAGGCCACTGGCGTTAAGGCCGTGCTGTGCAACCCTGTGGTGTCCACCGCCATCACCGTGGTGCTGGGCGTGGGCCTGGGTATGACCGGCTACTCCAAGATCTGGCCTTTGTTCGGCGCTGCCAACCAGCTGCTGGCCGCTCTGGCTCTGCTGGCTGTGTGTGCCTGGCTGGGCAACATCGGCAAGAACAACAAGATGTTCTACTTCCCCATGATCTTTATGCTGGTGGTCACCCTGTACTCCCTGTTCCAGACCATCACCACCAAGATCGGTCAGATCACCAGCACCAATCCCGAGGTGCTGGCCAAGGTGGACTGGGGTACCTATGCCCAGGCCATTCTGGGCGCGCTGCTCTTCGTGCTGGCTATCGTGCTGGCTGTTGAAGGCGTTATGACCATCTTCTTCAAGAAGAAGCCCCAGGCCTGATCCATCCAAGCCATTCAAATTCCTCCGGCCCCGGCCGGGGGAATTTTTTATTTGCGGGAGTGGGATGGGTATGCTATCATAGAGTGGAAATCCGTCCGGGGGGAGAGAGACCCCGGCGGAGAGGGAGAGAAAAACGCCATGAGAGAAGGCAAGGGGACGGTGCGGGCCTTTTTGTGGGCCCAGGGGGCGCTCTACGCCCTGTTTGTATCCATGGACCTGCTGAATATGGGGCGGGCGGGGGACCCGGTGAAATTTTGCTCTATTTTGCTGTGCCTGGCCTTTTGCCTGTTTTGGGCAGGCCGGGGAGGGGACAGGCTGGTGGCGACGGCCATGGCCTTTACCCTGTGCGCGGACTTTTTCCTGCTGGCCCTGGACCGGGACTACGCCCTGGGGGTTGGCATCTTCTGCGCCGTCCAGGGGCTCTATCTCCTCCGGCTGTGCCGGGAGATGGGCAGGCGGCCCATGCTTTTGTTCCGGGCTGTCCTTGTCATGATGGGCCTGACCGGGCTGCTCTGGCTCAAGATATTCACCCCCCTCAATGTCCTGGCGGCCTTCTATTTTGCCAATTTCCTGGGCAATGTGTTGCTGGCGGCAAAGGTCCCCGGCCTTCGGGGGCGGCTGTTTTTTGTGGGACTGGCCCTGTTTTTGTGCTGTGATATCTGCGTGGGAATGCACAACGTCCCGCAGATCGTTCCCCGGTGGGGGCTGGAGGCTGCCCGGGTGGGGATGTGGCTGTTCTACCTGCCGGGGCAGGTGCTTATCGCTCTGTCTGCTCTGCCTGATTCTGAATTGAGAGGTTTTGACCATGCGAGAAAGTAAATTTCTAACCCTTCTCCTGTCTGTGCTGCTGGCCCTGGCGGTGCTGTCCGGCTCCATAGCCGTGCCCATCCTGTGCCGCCCCTTTTACTACGCCCAGATCGGTCCCCTGGAGCTGGAGGAATATACCGGCCTGGAGGAGCAGGTGATCCGTCAGGCATATGACGAGGTGCTGGACTACTGCACGGGAAAGACAGAACGCTTTTCCGCAGGGCTGCTGCCCTTCTCTGACTCGGGGGCGAGCCACTTTGCCGACGTGCGGGGGCTGTTCCTGCTGGACCTGCGGGTGCTGGGGGTCTGCCTGGGGGCGCTGGTCCTGGTTTTACTGGTTGCCCGGTGGAGAAAGCTTACGCCCCGGCGTTTTCTGGGGCGCGGGCCCGGTTTCTGGGGAGCGGCGGGCCTGGGAGGCGCCTTCCTGGTGGTGGGCGGCTTGGCTGCGGTGAACTTTGACCGGGCCTTCGTGGTGTTCCACGCCCTGTTTTTCCCGGGAAAGGACAACTGGATCTTTGACTGGCGCACTGACCCGGTAATCCTCATCCTCCCCCAGGACTTTTTCCGCAACTGCGCCATCCTGGCCCTTGGGCTGCTTCTGCTCTGGTGCGGGGTGCTCATCGCCCTGGATTTCATTACCGGCAAAAAAAGACCCGCGAACTAGGTTCGCGGGTCTTTCCTATTGATGTGGGGCGCGGAAGGCAAAGAAGCGCTGGCCCATGTAGTTGAGGACAACAAACAGCCCTGAGCCGGCCAGCATGGTGAGATTTCCCTGGAGCTGCTCCGTGAGCCCCAGCCCCGCCAGCAGCTTCTCCATCACCGGCTGGGCCAGGCCGTAGGCCAGCAGCCAGCACACGGAGATGTTAACAACGAACCGGGCCACCACACCCGCTCCCTTCTCCTGGTTTCGGAAGGTGAAGTGCTTGTTGAGAAAGAAGCTCACCACGCTGCCCACGATGTAGTTGGCCGCCGAGGAGACCCAGTAGCCCGCGTCCCCCCAGGTGTGGAGCCCGGCCAGGTTATAAAGCCCGAACATGACCCCATAGCCCACCAAGGTGTTCACCACGCCTACCAGGATAAAGCGAAAGAAGGTAGGGTCAAACAGTTTTTTCAGCTTGTCCATCATCGGCCCTGCCCTCACAGCGCTCGGCCACGATATACCGGGGCCGGTCCTTGATTTCCTCGTAAATCCTGGCCACATAGTAGCCGATGATCCCCAAGCAGATCATCAGCACGCTGCCGATGATGAGTTGGAGCAGGATGACGGTGGTAAAGCCCTCCAGGGCCTGGCCGGAGAGCTTCTGCCACAATGACCAGAGCCCCAGCACCACCGAGCAGAGAAATACCACCACGCCCAGCAGGGTGATAAGCTGGAGGGGGGCGGCGGAGAAGGAGGTGAGGTTCACTACGGCGTACTTGGTGAGGCTGCGGATGGACCACTTGGACGTTCCTTCCAGCCTGGGCTGCACCTCAAACTCCACTTGGGCGGTGGAAAAGCCAATCCAGGAGGACAGGGCCCGGAAAAAGGCGTTTTTCTCCCGCATGGCCAGCAAGGTGTCCACCGCTTTCCGGTCCAGAAGCTTAAAGTCCGAGGCCCGGGACATATCAATGCCGGTGGCGTTGCTGATGAGGGAGTAGAAGGTTTTGGCGGCCAGGGTGTGCATGGGACTCTCCTTGCCCCGGCTGGCTTTGACCCCCTCCACCACCTGATAGCCCTCCTGCCACAGGCGGTACATCTCCAGAATTTTTTCCGGGGGGTGCTGAAGGTCGCAGTCCAGCACCACGGTGCAGTCTCCTTTGGCCTGAGCCAGACCGGCAAAGATGGCGGCCTCCTTGCCGAAGTTCCGGGAGAATTTTACGCCCCGGACCTGGGGATAGCGGGCAGTCTGTTCCTCGATGACTGCCCAGGTGCGGTCTTTGGAGCCGTCGTCAATAAAAATCAGCTCATGGCGAATGTCCGCCCCTGTGAGCAGACCGGCGATTACCTGGGCTGCCCGGGGAACGGAGGCCTCCTCGTTATAGGCGGGGAGAACCACCGAGAGCAAGGGTTTTTCGGTTTTATCCTGCATAGGCGTTATCTCCTGTTTTCATAGGCCAGCTCATAGTCGGACTTGGGGGTGTACGCCTCCGCCATGCGCACCACTACCCGGCCCTCCAGCACCTGAACGCTGCCCTGGGCGGGGTAGAGGGGCATGGTCTGAAATTCCTCGGAATCGGAGATGGCGATCATGGTCTCCTCCGAGGGCTCATCCACCGGGAAGCTGAGCCAGCTGTTCAGGTAGTAGTAGATGTGCTTGTTCAGGGGGAGTACAGAGTTGATGGGGACGCTGTAATGGTCCACCTGGAGATAGCTGGGAATGTCCGACTGAATCTGATCCTCCGGGACGGCCCCCACAATGGCAATCTCCATCCCCGGCTCAAACCCCTCGCAGCTCTCAATCCGGGCTAAAAGCCGGGTGGCGTAGCTCTCGGTAGCCCGGTGGGCCTGGGCGGAGGCGGTGTAGAGGAGATTGTTGGTGTTCAGGAAGAAGAGCAGCAGGGCGCACAATACCGCCGCTTCCGGGAGGAGCGCAAGGGGCTTTCCTGCCGGTTCGAGACCGTCAGCCCGATCCAGAACCAGGAGCACCAGCAGATAGACACTGACGAAGGCATACTTCATTAAGGGGGTGGGGGCGGAGTAGGGGCTTAACACCTGCATAAAGTTCATGCCAAGGGGCAGCAGGGCCAGCAGAGCCAAAGCGCCTGCGATGCGCCACTTCTCCCCCCAAAGCCCCTGGCGGGAGAAAACTGTCCACAGGGCCCCAAGGCCTATCCCCAGAGCCAGCAGATCCAGAATGACCATAAACAGATTGGCAAAGGCGTTGGCCGCGCCGGGAAGGAAGAAGAAGGCAATGGCCTGCTTATAGCTTTCCACAAGAAGGCCGGGAAGCTGGGCGAAGGGGTAGCCCCCGGCAGCAGAGTCCATGCCCAGGTAGGAGAGCAGTTCCAGGTTCTTCACCTTCAGGAAGATTAGTAGAATCACATAGTAGAGTACCGCTCCCGCTGCCAGATAGCCAACCAGCCGAAGGCCCAGGTTCAGGGTGTCCCGGAAAGAAGATTCCCGGTCCAGAAGACGGCGGAATACCGCCAGCAGGGACAGGGAGATGGCCACGGTGGCGTAGGCCTGATAGGTGCCCATAGCCAGCGCCAGGGCCAGCGCCCCCAGCAGCCACCGCACCCGGCCCTCCCGGGCCAGCCATACCGATAATACCGCCAGGAAAATGGCCAGACAGTAGGCCGAGGCGGTGAACAGGTAGAGGAAGGTGTACCCCACGCAGGGGAACAGGGCCATCACCGCCCCGGTCAGGGCGGCGAGGACGCGGCTGCGAAGCCCCAGCACGTCCACCGCCAGGGCGGCGGCCAGGGACAAAAACAGGACCGATAAAAATCCGATGAGGGCGGGCATCTGGGTAAAGTCGTTGAGGGCGGAGGCGTAGTGAAGAAACCACCGCCCGGATACGGTCATCTGCTGGGTGTCGAAAACCCGGCTCAGCCCGTCGGAGTTGGGGATCAGGTTGGTGAAGGCGTACAGGTGGCCCAGATATCCGGCCACAAAGCAGCCGAAAAAGGCGGCACGCCGGATGGGACCAATTTTTTGCCACAGTCCGCGGCTGGTTGCGTCGATGGACATAGCGTTCCTCCTGGGGAGAGATGATAGCGGTTCATACCAATACAGCATATATTATAGGCTTGCAGGCAAAATTTTGCAAGGGGGAAAGGGGGAGGGGGGAGGGTTGCAAAGGGAGAAACCTGCTGTTATAATAGGTTTTACAAACAAAAGGAGGGAAACTCCATGATGATATCTAGTAAGGGCCGGTATGCCCTGCGGGTGATGATCGAACTGGCCCAGCGGGAGGGGGAGGGCTGCCTGGCCCTGAAGGATGTGGCCCGCCGCCAGGACATTTCGGAAAAATATCTGGAGGCCATTATGAAAAAGCTGGTGCAGGAGGGGCTTGTAACCGGCATGCGGGGCAAGGGGGGCGGCTACCGCCTGGCCCGGCGGGCAGAGGAGTGTACCGTAGGGGACATCCTCCGAGCCACGGAGAACACCTTGACTCCCGTGTCCTGTCAGGGCCTGGGGGAGGAGGGCTGTCCCAGAGGGGAGAAGTGTCCCACCCTGCCCATGTGGCGGGAGCTCAACGGCCTCATCCAGGACTATTTCGACCGCACTACGCTGGCCCATCTGGCCGAACAGGCCCAAGAGGGGGAGGAGGAGTAGGCTCCGCCTCTCCCTTCGGCGGGAAAGAGGGGGAAAAATGTGAAAAAAGGTAAAAATACCTCTTGCGTCCCGGGGAAAGTTCTGGTATGATACTTCGGAACAGGAAAGGGGGAGCGGGCCATGGCCGGACTGTCCATGAGATCGGGCACAGGGGCTGGGTCAGTGTTTCCTTTTTTTGTGAAGCGGCGACAATCACATGGTGATTGTCTTTTTTTATGTGTGCTAAGAGAAGGGAGAAATGAAAATGAATCAAAACGTAGGCATCTATGACGCCCGCCAGCTGGGCAGACCCAAGATGTTCATTCTGGGCGTACAGCATATGTTCGCTATGTTTGGCGCCACGGTGCTGGTACCTGCCCTTACCGGGCTTTCCGTGTCCGCTACGCTGCTGTTCGCTGGTCTGGGCACGCTGCTGTTTCATCTTTTGACCAAGCGGATGGTGCCCGCCTTTCTGGGGTCCTCCTTTGCCTTCATCGGCGGCTATACCGCCATTGCCCCCATGCTGGAGGACGGCACCCCCAACAAGGAGATGCTTCCATACGCCTGCTTCGGCGTTATGCTGGCGGGACTGATGTACGTTATCCTCTCCGCTCTTTTTAAGATTTTCGGGACCAAAAAGGTTATGCGCTATTTCCCTCCCATTGTAACCGGCCCCATGATCATCTGCATCGGCCTGACTCTCTCCTCCGGCGCTATCACCAACTGCCGCAGCAACTGGGCCATCGCCCTGATTGCCATCGCGACTGTGGTGGGCTGCAACATCTGGGGCAAGGGCATGGTAAAGATCATTCCCATTCTGCTGGGCGTGGTGGTCTCCTATCTGGTGGCTGCCATCTGCCAGGTTACCGGAATGAACACCATGGACCCGGACAAGCTTCAGGCTCTGGCCGACGCGGCCTGGATCGGTCTGCCCTTCCAGTTTGAGGATACTCTCTTCGGTCTGTTCAGCCGTCCCAATCTGGACACCGGCATGCTTCTCACCTCAGCTGTGACCATCATGCCTCTTTCCCTGGCCACCATGGTGGAGCACATCGGTGATATGTGCGCCATTTCCTCCACCTGTGAGCGCAACTATCTCCAGAACCCCGGTTTCCACCGCACCCTCCTGGGCGACGGCCTGGCCACCTCTCTGGCCTCCATCTTCGGCGCTCCCGCCAACACCACCTACGGCGAGAACACCGGCGTGCTGGCCCTCAGCAAGGTCTATGACCCCCGGGTCATCCGCATTGCCGCCGGCCTTGCCATCCTGTTTTCCTTCTCCCCCAAGTTTGCCGCTCTGGTTTCCGCCATGCCCACCGCCACCATGGGCGGGGTGTCCATGGTGCTCTACGGTATGATCTCCGCCGTGGGCGTGCGCAACGTGGTGGAGAACCAGGTGGACTTCACCAACAGCCGCAATGTGATCATTGCCGCTGTGATCATGGTGCTGGCCATCGGCATCAACTACTCCGGCGCGGTGACCTTCCAGGTGGGCGACGCTACCATCAGCCTGTCCGGTCTGGCCGTGGCCGCTATTGTGGGTATTCTCCTGAACGCCATTCTCCCCGGCAAGGACTACGAGTTCGGCGCCGACGAGAAGGGCGATACCGCAGTGAACTTCAAGGTTTAATCAAACAAGTGGTTTCACCACTTGTTTGGGAGAGTTTGCGGAGCGCCGCGCGCACTCGCTCTGCTCGCACACTTGCGCTCCGAGCAGTGTTTTTCCGGTCGGCCAAGCCGCCGGAAAAACGGATTGAAATTGATTTCGCCGCCTGCGGGCGGCGAAACTCCTGCGGAGTGCTTTTGCTGCGGATGAACTGCAAATGAGCAATAGAAAACCCGCTGCCTGAGATTACATCAGGCAGCGGGCTTTTTTATCCCAGCAGACCCTTGAGAAAGGGGAGACGATGGGCGATTTTTTGATAGATCCAGTAGCATAGGAAGGGGAGCGTATAGCACACGGCGAACCGGGCCAGCAGCAGGGGGCCGACGGCGGCCACTCCCCTGTTCTGGAGGAAAGCGGTGACCAAAGTCAGGAACAGGCAGTGGGACAGGTAGACGAAGAAAGAGCGCTCCGACAGCCACTCCAGCCCCCGCTGCAACCGTTGGGGAGCGCCGGAGAGGGCAAGGCACAGGGCGTGGACAAAGAGGATGGACATTAGGTCGGCGCACAGCTTGATCGGGTCCAGATTAAACAGCCACCGGCCCGCGGCGTACTGCCAGCAGGCCAGCCCCGCACACAGCAGGGCCACCGTCCCTGATATGACCAGGTTCCATCTCCCCCGCAGAGGCCGGATTGCCTGTCGATAGTATCGGCCCACATACAGCCCGGCTGTCCAGAACAGCAGATAGGTGGGAAAGATGCGGTCGTAATAGGGGAAGGGAAGCAGGGCGGGCAGCTGCTGCATGACAAGAACTACCAGCAGACTGAGGCTCAGCCCCACAAGGGGGGACAGCCGTCGGGCCATCCACAGCCACACCGGCAGCAGGAAGTAGAACTGCATGACGATCACGATGTAGTAGAAGGGGGAGGACAGGTTGCCAATGAGCAGGTAGGAGAAGAACTCCCCAACCTCGCCCCGCACATAGTGGATGACCCAAAAGGCCAGGTAGTAGATCACGACCCAGAGCACATAGGGCAGATAGATTTTCCGGATGCGCCGCAGGCAGTAGCGCAGGTAGCCCCCCAAGGTCAGAGGCCCGTTTGAAAACTGCATGGACAGCTTGACTGCCCCAGTATAGAGGAACATGGGCACCACAAAGGCTGCCAGCCGCCAGGGCAGATAGACCGCCACGCTTTGCCAGGAGCCGGGCGTGAGATTGGAGATCCCCAACGACAGCACATGGATCAGGATCACCGCCAGACAGGCCAGGGCGTTCATATAGCTCAGTTCCTGCCGCCGCACCATGGACAGCACCACCTTGTTTTGGATGATTTGGAAAGGCCGTCTCCGAAAACCGGGGACGGCCTGTTTTAGTCCTCATTCAGTTTAACCCAAACCAGGGAGCAAGTCAACGGGAAATGGACTCGGTTTTCTTCTCCTGGGGCAGCAGCAGGTTCATCAGAATGGCCACAAAGGCGGCGGGGACGATGCCGGAGCCCCCGAAGATAAGCTGAACCGCCTGGGGAAGGCCGGCGAGCACTCCGCTGTTGGCACCCAGACCATAGCCAAGGCCCAGGGCCACCGATACGATGGACATGCTCCGGGGGGTGAGGGGTTCGCGGGTAATGAGCTGAATACCGCTCATGACAATGGAGGAAAACATGATGACCGCCGCGCCCCCCAGGACGCTCTGGGGCATGATGGACACAATGGCCGCCAGCTTGGGCAGCAGTCCGCACAGCACCAGGAACACCGCGCCGCAGGCCAGGGCGGTGCGGTTGACGATCTTGGTCATGGTGACCAGCCCCACGTTCTGGCTGAAAGAGGTGTTGGGCAGCACTCCGAACAGGGCGGCGAAGGAGGAACCCAGGCCGTCGCAGATGATGCCGCCGGACAGCTCGGTGTCGGTGGCCTCCCGGCCCATACCCCCCTCGGTAACGCCGGAGATGTCTCCCACCGTCTCCACGGCGGTAACGATGAACATAATCATTACCGGCAGGATAGCGCGCAGGTCAAAGACCGGCTTGACGGGCAGCAGGGCAGGGACAGACACCCAGCCGGCCTGAGCCACCTTGTCCCAGTTGAGAACCCAGGCTTTGGTATACTCCACCCCGTCGGCCGTCACGCCGGTGGTGGAGAGGAACAGGGGCAGCACAGAACAGATCACATAGCCGCAGATGATGCCGATGAGGATGCACGAGGAGCTGGCCAGTCCCTTGGCCCCGTGCTTCAGGGCCAGAACGATGACCATGACAGCCAGGGCGATCAGCAGATTTTCCAAAGAACCGTAGTCCTTGGCGCTGGTGCCGCCGCCGAAGGAGCCCACGCCCACGCTGATGAGGGACAGACCGATGGACAGTACCACCGTCCCGGTGACCACGGCGGGGAAAAACCGGCGCAGGGGTTTGAGAAAAGCGCCAAGCACCGTTTCAAACAGACCCCCCAGGATGGAGGCTCCCATGATGGCGGCATAGGAGAGGATGCCGCCCCCCATCACGTTGACCACGCTTTGGAATACCCCGATAAAACCGGAACTGGTTCCCATAATGATAGGCACCTTGCCCCCCACAGGGCCCACGGCAAACAGCTGCACCAGGGTGACGATGCCGGCCACCAGCATGGCGTTTTGCAGCAAGGTCACCTGAATGGCGGCGAAGTCCTCCGCTCCGCCCCCGGCGGCGCACAGGTTTGTGATGATGAGAATCGGGGTCAGGTTGCCCACGAACATGGCCAGCACATGCTGAAGGCCTAAAGGAATGGCCTGCCGCAGGGGAAGTCGACCCTCAAATTCGTAGGGGGTGGAATACGGTTTGGAACGCTCCATGATGATCCTCCCAGTTATACACAAAATTTGCCCCGGGACCGCCGGGCCCCGGGGCGAAGACTATTATAGCAAAAAAATCCTATGTTCACAGATCATTCATGAAGTTTCCGGAAAAAACGTCAAAATTCTCCATTTTGGGCAAGAGCAAGCGGCAAATTTTGAGCTTTCTTGGTTTTCTTGACGGGGAGAAAAAATGGCAGATTTTGTCCCGATGGCGGCAGTGCTGTCAGTGGGCAGAGGTGCCTGAAACAAAAAGGCATCCGATAAAGGGGAGATCATCGCCGTACTATCCCGGAAGCACAAGGAATGGATGAAGGGATTTCAGGCCAAAAAATAAAAATCCCCCGGACCACCCGGTGGATTTTTATTTTTTGGCGCAGCGGGAGGGATTCGAACCCTCGTGCGGTTGCCCGCAAACTGATTTCGAGTCAGCCCCGTTATGACCACTTCGATACCGCTGCATAGATTGTGCTGCTTGACTCATATCCTCTCGTCAGCTTTTTAAGGATACCAGACAATGGTATATAAATCAAGGCCTTCTGACAAGATTTTTGTTCCAGACAATAAATTGACAGGTGGAACAGGAACAGATATACTGTGGGAAAGTCGTGTAGAGAAGGGCCGATTGGCAGATCCAGATAATTTTGTGTATAAAAATGAATTTCTCTACCAAAGTTGCGCGGAAAATACGAAGGAGGATTGAAGATGAGCGATGAAAGCGAACTGACCCAGGCTGGCTTTGACGCCATTTCCAATGCCATGCGGCGGCTTTACCCCGGCCAGGAGGGCAGCTATTACGGTACCATTATCCCCTCTTTCCTGGGGGGAAACGATCCACTGGATGGCGTGGAGGTGTGGAAAAGTGAGCGGGGCACTCCCCACTGGCACTATGTTACTTATGGCTTTACCGAACTCTATGCAAAGGAGAGCGACGATCCAAATGAGAGCGGCTACGGCTTTGAGCTGACCTTCCGGCTCAAGCGGAGCGATGATGAGGAGCAGCCTCCCGCCTGGCCCATCAACCTGCTGCAGAATTTGGCCCGGTATGTATTTTCCAGCGGAAATGTCTTTGGACCAGGACACCACATGAACGCCAACGGGCCGATTGCCCTGGAGACAGATACCAAGCTTACCGCTCTCGGCTTCCGGATCGACCCGGAATTGGGAGAGCTGGATACGCCCAACGGACACATGACATTCCTCCAGGTTGTGGGGCTTACAGAGGGTGAGATGGACGCCATGATGTGCTGGGACGGCCAGAAGTTCCTAGCGGCGCTGGCGGAGCGAATTCCTTTGTGCGTGACCGACTTGGACCGTGACTCCATGATGGAGGATTCCACCTTCTGTGCGGTTTGGCAGGAAGGAGTGGAGCAGGACGGTTCTTCCACCGGATTCCTTTATATGGACGAACTGGGTGTCCGGGTGGAGAACGGTCATGCCGCCCTCCGCTTGGGTGCGGGTCATAATCACACGTTGGCCCGTATGCTCCGTGCCAGAGTTGGAAAGGGCCGCAGGCTGTTTCTTCAGGGCAGCGATCAGGCTGTGCTGTTTCGGCCGGGGGAACAGGCTGGAGTAGGCGAGGAGGATGGTGTGTTCACCCTGACTCTGCCGACGGATGCGCTGGAAGAGCTGTATACTATGCTCCAGCCCCACGCCGGGACCTACCCGTTGACCTCCTTCCCGTTAACAGTGGAGGTGATTCCCACCAAGATCACCGACCAGAATGGAAATGTGCTGAGAGTGATTGAATGAGGTGCAGTACATGCGTCATAGGAGGCTGAAACGGTGGTAAAAGGTGAGGAGTAAAACTGAGAAAAGTCCCCCCTGTTTTACTACTCCGTCTACTGCTTTTGCCGGCCTCAAAGCCGCATTGACCGCCAAGCAAACAGGTTTGGATTTGGATTGCTTAACTGCGCGCACCAAGCCGGAGCAGGCGTTATATTGCTTGCTCCGACTTTTTGCAGACCGCCCCGGCGATGCTGGGGATTTTCAGACGACAAAAAGCCTCCATGTTTTCTGATTGTACCAGAAAACATGGAGGCTTTTCTGAAGCGTCCCTTCGGCCAAGGAGGCGTTACTGATATAGAACATGGGAATCCGGACGGGATTAGGTTGGATTGGGGCATGCGCCGCAGGGCTTCAGCCACAAAAACCCGTAGCCGGGCAGGGAAAGGGACCCGCCGTCCAGTTGCTGCCCGCTTACCAGATCAGTCAGCGGTTCCTCCGGGCAGAGAGCGGTCTGTGGGTGCTCTGAGAAGTTAAACAGCGCAATCAGCCGCTCCTCCCCGTACTGCCGGCAGAGGGCCAGAACGGAACGATTTCCGGATTCGGGCAGTGTGACCTGCGCATCGGCCCGGAATACAAGCTGGTCGCCCCGAATGCGCTCCAGCCGCCGCAGGGACTGGAAGATTCGGCCCGGGACCGTACTTTCATCCCGGCACAAGGCCGCCTGGTCCCACTGGAAATTCCCTCTGTGGAGGTAGCGGCTGTCCTCGGCCTTAGCCGGGTCGTTATGGTAGGTGTAATCGTTCAGCCGACCCAACTCATCCCCACTGTAAAGGACGGGGATGCCGCTTTGAGAGAGCATCCAGGCATGGAGCATGAGGTGACAGGCGATGGCTTGTTCCAGCGCGGCGGGGTCGCCGCTGGCTAAAGCGCTCTCCACCCCGCAGAGGGAGGCGGTGGTGCCGCACAGACGGGCGTCGCCCAGCCGGGGATCGTCATTGTAGAGTTCTCCCCTGGACCAGCTTCCCGGCCACCGGCCGGTAAACCAGTCGTTGAGATACTTTTTGTGGGGAATCTCCTCCTGGTGCTGCTGCCGGGAAAGCCAGAGGTAGTCCAGCCCCCAGCCGATATCGTCATGGCAGCGGAGGTAGTTTTGAAACAGGCAGGTTCGGGGGAGGGCACAGACCTGCTCCATCTGGTGGCGGAGCAGCCCCACATCCCGGGTGGCCACGGTGTTCCAGGTGGTACACATGGTGGTCACGTTATAGAGCATATCGCACTCGGGACGCTCCGGAGTGCCGAAGTAGGGGGCTACCTTGGAAGGCTCCATCACCACCTCCCCCAGCAGGAGCACGCCCGGGCAGACCACCTGGCAGGCCAGATGGATCAGACGGACCAGGGTGTGTACCTGGGGCAGGTTGCGGCAGTTGGTCCCCAGTTCCTTCCAGATATAGGGCACCGCATCCAGACGAATCACATCCATTCCCCGGTTGGCCAGATACAGCAGATTTTCCGTCATGTCGTTGAGAACCATTGGGTTGCTGTAATTCAGATCCCACTGGAAGGGGTAGAAGGAGGTCATGACAAATTGTCCGCAGTCCGGGAGATAGGTGAAATTTCCGGGAGCGGTGGTGGGAAACACCTGGGGGACCGTCCGCTCAAACTGGGCGGGAATGTCCCAGCTGTCATAGAAGAAATAGCGGCTCCGGGCCACCGGATCGCCCTCTCGAGCGGCCTTGGCCCAGGGATGATCCTCGCTGGTGTGGTTGAGCACGAAGTCCAGACACAGGGCGATGCCCTTCTTCCGGCAGGCGTCGGCCAGGGCCTCCAGGTCCTCCATGGTGCCCAGGTCGGGGCGCACCCGGCGGAAATCGGACACAGCATAGCCCCCGTCGCTCTTACCCTCCGGGGAATCCAGCAAAGGCATCAGGTGGAGATAGTTGACGCCGCACTCCTTCAGATAGGGCAGCTTCTCCTTTACGCCGTTCAGCGTCCCTGCAAAGCAGGAGGGGTAGAGCATCATGCCAAGCATCCCGCTGGACCGGCACCAGTCCGGGTCTGCCAGCCGTTTTTCGTCCAGACGGCGGAGAGCGGGCTTGCGCTGGGCCAGAGAGCGCTCCAGCATGCCGAGGAAATAGGAAAATGCCGCCTCATTTTCTCCGTAAAGAGAGAAGTAGAGATATCTCAGCTCGTCGCGGCAGGGAAGAAGCCTCGATTCAAATAGTTCGTTTTTTTTCACGGTATCATTCCCTCCTTCCCGGAGGACATCTCGGACAGCAGCGGCATGGCGGGGATGGCCCCCGGACGGGTGCAGGTCAGGGCGGCGGCCCGGTTGGCAAAGGCAAGCCCGGCCTTCAGCGTTTCGGGGGTAAGTCCGTCCAGTCCGCCATTCAGCACCAGCCTGGACAGCAGCGCCCCGAGAAAGGTGTCCCCGGCGCCGTTGGTGTCGGCCACCGAAACGGTTTGCGCGGCTGCCCGCCCGGTACGTCCGCCCAGCCGGTAAAAGCTGCCTCCGGCGCCCATGGTGACCACGATCAGCGGGATATGATAAGTCTCATAGAGCGCCAGAGTGCCCGCCTCAAGATCAGAAAGCCCGGTGAGCAGCTCCAGCTCCTCCTCTGCCAGCTTGAGCACATGGCACAGGGACAGCGGCTTTTTCATTTGCTCCAGGGCAGTTTCCTCATCGGGCCAGAGGCTGGGCCGGTAGTTGGGGTCGTAGCTGAGGAGGATGCCCATCTCCCGAGCCCGCTGAGCCACACCCAGGGTGGCGCTCCGGGCGGGTTCGGCCGTGAGGCTGACCGAGCCGAAGTGGAGGAATACCGGACGCTCCTCATAGGTCTCAAGGGCCTGTACCGCATCCTCCCGGGTCAACTGCGTATCTGCTCCGGAGGTGCGGTAGAAGGCGAAGCTCCGCTCTCCTGCGGCGTCTACGCTGACCACTGCCAGCGTGGTCAGAAAGCGGTCTGTCCCGTATAGCCCGGACACATCCACATGATTGCTGCTGAGGGTCTGACGGATGGACGCGCCAAAGGCGTCCCGTCCCACCTTGCCGATAAAGGCGGTCTTGGCCCCCAACCGGGCTGCGGCTACCGCCACATTGGCGGGCGCCCCCCCGGGAAAGGCGGCATAGTGGCGGATATGCGCGGAGTCCTCCGCGGTTTGGGTCAGGTCGATGAGAGCCTCACCCACAGTAACGATTTCAGGCATAGTCTTCCACCTTCTGTATGAGATTAAGATTTGGAATCGAAGTCATCTCTTTGGCAGGTCTGGTTCTGGACGGGGCAGTAGTCCCGCAGTAAGGTGCGCAGGAAAAAATTTGACAGCAGGCAGGGAACGGAGAAGCCCAGAAAGAGGACGTAAATAAGACTGATCGGGAGCTGAAGAATCCCAAGAAGCAGCAGTCCGTATCCAAAGACGGCGGCCAGAATGGGACGCAGAGGCCTGCCCACGCCCAAGGCCAGGGCCAGACGAATCGCGGGCCGAAGCCCTATTCCTGCGCTGAGAGCTCCGTACAGGCAGCCTGATGAGAGCAAGGTAACCAGAAAAACAGTGGAACAGACCAAAAAGGGCAGGAACATCACAGGGTTGACGGCGGCTTGCTGCAGATAAAAATAAGCGCCGAAGCCGGCCGCCGCCAGGGGGAAGGCGGTCAGAAAAAAGGCGGCGTAGGCCTGTTTCCAGAATGTGCAAAAAGCGGTGCGGTAATCGTAAAAGCACAGCACCGGTTGGTCGAGCATCATCTTACGAATCACATGGTTCATGGCGAAAACAGCCGGAGGGATGGTGACGATCGGAATACAGCAGGCCAGAAAGAGCAGGTTCAGGAGGAGAATGGACCCCGCCTCCAGCTGGATGATCTGCAAAAGCCGGGCCGGGCCTGTTTTCTCCGGCTCATCCGGGCGGATGCCCGGGCCGGGAATATGATAGTCTTTGCGGAACAACAAATCAATCCCTCTCTTCCATCCACGTCCTTATCAGCGTGACCATATCATACTGAGGCGGGCAATTCAATAGCAATAAACTGACGGATAGGGTAATTTAATGACATGGCAGGCTTTCTGGGAGAATTCATCATCTTTTTACCGTCACAGTCAATATTTTACTGTTGCGTTAGGCAAATGGCCATGATATTCTAGGGGCAAATGAAGGGTGCCCCAGAACGGACCATTCCATAGGTTGGGCTGGGTCATCAACAAATTACCCATCCGGTCATATCGAAAGAGTGGAGGTCAAGGTTCATGGCAAGTATTACATTCAAGCATGTCAATAAAACATACCCCGGCAATGTGACCGTCGTCCCCGATCTGAATCTGGAGATTCAAGACAAGGAGTTCGTCATTCTGGTGGGCCCTTCGGGCTGCGGCAAGTCCACCACCCTGCGGATGATTGCCGGTCTGGAGGACATCAGCGGCGGTGAGCTGTATATCGGCGACCGCCTGGTCAACGATGTGGCCCCCAAAGACCGGGACATCGCTATGGTTTTCCAGAACTATGCCCTCTATCCCCACATGACCGTGTATAAGAATATCGCCTTTGGCCTGCTCCAGCAGAAGGTCCCTAAGGACGAGATTGACCGCCGGGTCCACGAGGCGGCCAGAGCGCTGGACCTGGAGCACCTGCTTAACCGCAAGCCCAAAGCGCTGTCCGGCGGCCAGCGGCAGCGTGTGTCTCTGGGCCGGGCTATGGTGCGTAACCCAGCCGTCTTCCTGCTGGACGAGCCTTTGTCCAACCTGGACGCCAAGCTCCGTACTGCCATGCGCTCTGAGATCAGCCGCCTGCACAAGCGCTTGCAGACTACCTTTGTCTATGTTACCCACGACCAGACCGAGGCCATGACCATGGGCGACCGGATCGTGGTCATGAAGGACGGCGTCATCCAGCAGAACGACGCCCCCCAGGTGCTCTATGACTCCCCCTGCAATCTGTTTGTGGCCGGGTTTATCGGTTCTCCCCAGATGAATTTCCTGGACGCTGTCATCGTCAAACAGGGCGACGGGTATGCGGCCCAGGTCTGCGGTACCACTGTGGCGCTGCCTGCCCGAATGAACGAGGCGGTGGCCCCCTATGAGGGCAAGACCGTGGTGCTTGGAATCCGTCCGGAGGACGTCATTGCCGCCGACGGGGGACAGCAGGCCGGGGCCGGCAGCATGGTTTCTACGGTGGAAATTGCCGAGCTGATGGGTGCTGAAATCAGCCTCCATGTGGACTGCCAGGGCAACCGGATGGTGATCCGCACAGAGCCCACCTTCAAGGGCCGTGAGGGAGATACCGCCATCCTGACCTTCAAAACGGAGAAGATTCACCTCTTTGACAAGGAGACGGAGCGGGCTATCGCCCACTGAGCGCAGAAGAAATAGAATTGGTCACGACAGGGGACAGGAGGCGGGTTTTCCCCGCTCCTGTCCCTTTTTGGAGGAACACCACATGATTTCCGATCCAGAAAAAGCGCGGGAGGTCCGTCCCGCCCCGCCCGACCCGGTACTGGAAGGACTTTTAACGCTGTCCTCCGCCCGGGTTCTGCCCCTGTCCTCCGGCGGAAGCTATGGCGGCTACGCCGGGGATCTGAGCTGCTGTATCATTGCAGCGGTGCAGGGCGCCCTGACCGCAACTTCCTACGCCGGGAACGATGTCCTGTCCCCAGGCCAGGCGCTGGCCCTCTATCAGTGCGGGGAGTTTACCATGCAGTCGGTTGGGGACAGTGTGTGCATGATGGTCCGGCTCCAGGGGGAATTGCCGGGCCGGCTGCTGGAGGGGAGGCTCATAGACGGCACGGCCTTTTTTCCCAGAGGAGGGGCGGCGGTACGGGAAGCGGTGCTGTCCCTGTCCGTCCTGGAGGACGAGGGCGCCCCGGTGAGCGGAACGTCTGCTTCCGCCTATGCCTATACCATGCTCACCAATTTGCTCAGCGGTCCCTCTGTCATGGAGGGGGGAGAGGAAGGGAATCTTTCCCCCCTTGTGGAGACCGCTGTGGGCATCATTCAGGAGGAGTTTCCATTCCTGGAAGGGCTGGATGAGCTGGCCCAGCGGCTGGAGGTATCCAAAGCCCATCTCATCCGGACATTCACCAAAAAGACAGGCGTCTCCCCGGGGCGGTATATCACCCATTTGCGGGTGGAGTATGCCAAGCTGCTGCTCCGGGGCGAGGACCCCTCCATCACCTATGTGGCGGAGGCCTCGGGTTTTGCCAATGCCAACTACTTTGCCAAGGTGTTTCGGAGGGAGACCGGCATGTCCCCCAGTGAATATGTGGAGAGCGTTCCCAGACAGGACAGAAAACGGCCGTTCAAGCGGGAACCCTTCCTGTGGTAGGCGGGCCTCACAGCACATTTTGATATATTAGGTTCTGGAAATTCTGATATTTATTCGCTGTCGGCAGAGGCTGATTTTCCTGCCCTCATTAACAATCCTATTATAATTCGTCTTTTTACACAAAAACTGACGGAGATTAATTGATAATTTAACGAAAATGTTTTAAATATACCCAAATGTCGCTTAATATGCTCGTAAGACGCATTATATGGCATTTGGGTATATTTTAATGGAACACTTTCATTTACAGTTTAGACACATTCATTATATCATGAATATAAATTTACGGTGCTTGTGTTGGCGCCGTTCCAGGCATGAACCATTACAAAAAGGAGGAGAGATGTCATGAAAAAAGTACCGCGCATATTGGCACTGCTCATGGCGGCGCTGCTGGTCGTTCCGCTCTCCGGCTGTGGCTCGTCAGATGGGAAGACCCATTTGACCTTCCAGATTTGGGATGTGGCACAGCGAGACGGCATGCAGGCCATGTGCGATGCCTACACGGCCAACGTCAACCCCGATGTGGTCATTGAGGTACAGGTTACAAGCTGGAGCGAATATTGGACCAAGCTGGAGGCCGCCGCCGAGAGCAACACCCTGCCGGACCTGTTCTGGATGCACACCGACCAGATCCTCTATTACTCCGAGTTCGGCATGCTGGCCGACGTCACCGACCTGTTCCCCTATGAGGATCATTACAGCGAAATCTCCATCAGCAATGCCCAGGGTTCCGACGGGCGGATGTACGGTGTACCCAAGGACAAAGACAACATCTGTCTGGTCTACAACCGAGAGATGTTTGACGCTGCCGGGGTGGCCTATCCCGACGAGAGCTGGACCTGGGATGATCTGGAGGCTGCCTCCCAGGCCATCTACGACGCCACCGGGAACTATGGCTACATGGCCTATAATGACGAGCAGCTGGGCTACCATAACTTTGTCTATCAAAACGGCGGCTGCATCCTCACGGAGGACAAAACCAAGGGGGGCTTTGACCAGCCCGCCACCCGTGAGGCCGTGAAATACTATGTGGGCCTGCAAGATCACGACTGGTGCCCCAACCAGGCCTACTTTGCGGAGACCTCCCCCGGTACGGCCTTCTTCTCCGGGAAGGGCGCCATGTTCCTGGAGGGCAGCTGGAATCTTCTGGCGGAGATGACCAACTACCCCGATATGGTGGGTAAGTGGGATATTGCGGTGCTGCCTGCCGCCCCGAACCCTGTCAGCGGTGACGGCCGGGCTACCATCTCCAACGGCCTGACCTATGCCACCGGGGCCCACGGCAAGAATTTGGAGCTGGCCCTGGACATCCTGGAGTATTTTGCCGGCGAGGAGGCTCAGCGAATCCAGGGCGAGTCCGGCGCCGCCATCCCCGCCTATGAGGGTCTGGAGGAGACCTGGATGAGCGCCTTTGACCAGTTCAGCTACCAGCTGGACCTGGAGGCGGTGATGAGCCAGTTCGACTACTGCGTGCAGTACGTCAACAACTCCGCCCGTCCCAAGTGGAAGAGCGGTGTGGTGGATATTATGACCAGCATTTATAACGGATCGGTGGACATTGAGACCGGTCTGGACAACATCCAGAATCTGATCAATACCGAGACCGCTAAGAAGCTGGCCGATTCCTGAGAGGAGGGGTGAGACATGGGAAACAAGAAAATGAAGCTGTCCGCCGCTGCCCGGCGGGAGGAGAACTGGGGCTACCTGATGATTGCCCCCACCATGATCGGTCTGATTGTGCTGAACCTGTGGCCGTTTGTTCAGACCATTTACACCAGTTTTTGTGAGCACTTGGGCTTTGGACACTATAAGTTCATCGGCATCGGCAACTATGTGGAAATGTTCCAGAATCCCGAGGTCTGGCGGGCTACCTGGAATACCATCCTGTTCTGTATTCTCACGGTACCTGTGGGGCTGTTCCTGTCCCTGCTGGTGGCCATGATGCTCAACGCCAAGATCAGGGGCAAGGGCGTTTTCCGTACCATCTTTTTCCTGCCCATGGTCTGCGCCCCTGCCGCCATCACAATGGTGTGGCGCTGGATCTTCAACAGCGATTACGGTATCCTCAATCAGCTGCTGGGTACCCATATCAACTGGATTACCGATTCCCGTTTTGTGATGATCGCCTGTGCCATCGTGGCCATCTGGAGCAACATCGGCTACGACGCGGTACTGCTGCTGGCCGGATTGCAGAACATTTCCAAGAGCTATTATGAGGCCGCCGAGATTGACGGAACCACCAAGGTCAACCAGTTTCTTCAAATTACCCTGCCCATGGTTTCCCCCACTCTGTTTGTGGTCATGATTATGCGTTTGATGTCCTCCATCAAGGTCTATGACCTGATCTACATGATGGTAGAGGATACCAACCCGGCCTTGACGTCGGTACAGAGCCTGATGTATCTGTTCTATCGGGAGACGTTCGTGGCCGGCAGCCGGGGTTCCGGAGCCGCCATTGTGGTGTGGACCGTGTTCCTGATCGGCATTATCACGGTCATCCAGTTCATCGGTCAGAAGAAGTGGGTCAACTATGACGTGTAAGGGAGGGGAATATTGATGAAACCGAGCTCTTTACAGCGAACAAGGCTGCTGACCACTATCCTGACCTATGCCTGCCTGATCCTGGGGGCGGTCATTATGATCTTCCCCTTTGTTTGGATGATTCTGACCAGCTTCAAGACTCAGACGGAAAGCATGCAGATCCCGCCCATTATTTTCCCGTCCCACTGGAACCTGGATAACTTTGTGGATGCGGTGGCCTCGCTGCCCTTCTTCAATATGTATGTGAACACCGCCCTGATGATCCTGTTCCGGGTGATCTGCGCCGTGGTATTCAGTTCCATGGCGGGCTACGCCTTTGCCAAGCTGAACTTTCGGGGCAAAAACCTCCTTTTTGGCCTGATTCTGGTGCAGATGTCCCTGCCCTCCCAGATTTTTATTCTGCCTCAGTACCAGATGGTGGCCAAGCTGGGAATGGCCAACACCATTTTTGCCCTGGTGTTCCCGGGCATCGTCTCCGCTTTCGGAACCTTCTTCCTGCGGCAGACCTATATGGGTATCCCCAATGAGATCGCTGAGGCCGCCTGTCTGGACGGGTGCAACCAGTTCGAGACGTTTATTAAGGTCATGTTCCCCCTCACCGGCACCTCGGTGGCAGCGCTGACCATCTTTACCGCTGTGTTCGCTTACGGCGACCTGATGTGGCCTTTGGTGGTCAACTCCGACCTGAACATGATGACCCTATCCTCCGGCCTGGCCACCCTCCGGGGCCAGTTCTCCACCAACTTCCCTGTCCTGATGGCAGGCAGTCTGCTGGCGATGCTGCCCATGGTGATCCTGTACATGATTTTCCAGCGTCAGTTTATCGAAGGCATTGCCAACACCGGCGGAAAATAATCAGCCCAATCCCTTTCATAGTGACAGCCTCAGCGATGGCGTTGGTCCGGCCTGCCGGGGCTGTCGCATTTTGCAAATTTTGGGTTTCCACTTGAATCCAACCGGAATATCGCTTAGAATGGGTGTGCTGTTTGCTGTCCCGCTGCACGCGGGATAGGCTTGATCTTTCTTTGCGAGGAGTCATTTATGATGATCCAAGACAACAAAAATCGGATTTTTACCTTACAAACCCGCAACACCACCTATCAGCTCAAAGCGGACTCCAACGGGGTTGTGCTCCACACTTATTATGGGCCGAAGGTTCGGGGCGGCGATCTGTCCCGCCTGATCCAGTTTGCCGACCGGGGATTTTCTCCCAACCCCAGCGAGGCCGGAAACGACCGCACATATTCCCTGGACACCTTGCCCCAGGAGTATTCCGGGTCTGGGGCGGGGGATTTTCGCCTGCCCTCGCTGGAGCTGGAACTTGCTGACGGCAGCAGTGTGGCGGATTTGCGGTATGTGGATGCCAGGGTGCAAAGGGGAAAATATACCCTGGAGGGTCTGCCTGCCTTCTTTGGGTCGGATGAGGAGTCGGAAACGCTGGTCATAACTCTGGAGGATTCCACTGCTCATGTCCGTGTGGAGCTTCTTTATGGGGTATTTGAGGACTGCGACCTCATCACCCGGGCGGCCCGCATTGTGAACTGCGGAGAGAAGCCGGTTCGGCTGCGCCGGGCTGCTTCCCTGTGTCTGGACTTTCCCAGCGCCGACTTGGATTTTGTCACCTTTGACGGCGGGCATGTGAAGGAGCGGGGACTGAACCGGACCCATTTGCGCCCGGGTGTCCAGGCGGTAAGCAGCATCCGGGGCATTTCCAGCCACCAGCACAACCCCTTCGTCATTCTGTGTGAGCCTGATACAGATGAGGACCATGGGACCTGCTATGGGGCCGCCCTGGTGTACAGCGGAAACTTTGAGGCGGCGGTGGAGCGGGCCCAGTTTGAAGACGCCCGGCTGACCTTGGGCATCCACCCCTTCCACTTCTGCTGGACCCTGGAACCAGGCCAGGCGTTTACCACGCCGGAGGCCGCTCTGATCTGTTCCCCTGACGGCTTTGGCCAGATGAGCCGGCAGTTCCACCGGGCCCTTCGGAACCATCTGCTGCGGGACCCCTGGCAGGGTCGGCGCAAGCCTGTTCCGGTCAACAGCTGGGAAGCCTTTTACTTTGACTATGACCATAATCGGCTGATCCAGTTCGCCCGAGAGTCCGCCGCCCTGGGGGTGGAGATGTTTGTCCTGGATGATGGATGGTTTGGTCACCGGGACGACGACTCCAGCAGTCTGGGAGACTGGTGGGTCAATGAGAAAAAGCTTCCGGCGGGGCTGGGCACGCTGGCCGAGGAGATCAACGCGCTGGGAATGGAGTTTGGTCTGTGGATCGAGCCGGAGATGGTCAGTGAGGACAGCTGTCTGTATCAGGCCCACCCGGATTGGGTCCTGAATCCCCCCGGCCGTCCTCACACGCGGGGCCGATGCCAGCTGGTGCTGGACTATACACGGGCGGAGGTCCGCGAATATATTGCCAGGGCCTTGGAAAAGCTACTGAAAAGCGCCCGCATCTCCTATCTGAAATGGGATATGAACCGGGTGCTGGCCCAGGTCTGGTCCGCGGGCCTCCCCGCCCAACGTCAGGGGGAGGTCTACCACCGCTATGTGCTAGGGGTCTATGATCTGTTGGAGCGCGTCCGGCAGTTGAGTCCGGACACCCTGATTGAAGGCTGCTCCGGCGGCGGCGGCCGGTTTGACATGGGAATGCTGTACTATACCCCTCAGATCTGGTGCAGCGACAATACCGACGCCATCGACCGGCTGGCCATTCAGTACGGCACCTCCTTTGCCTATCCTCCAGCTACCATGGGCGCCCACGTTTCCGCCGTTCCCAATGAGCAGACCGGCCGGAGCGTCCCCCTGGAGACCCGGAGCACCGTCGCTCTGTCGGGTACCTTTGGCTATGAGATGGATCTGGGGGCCTTGTCCGACCAGGAAAAAGCCATGGTGGTCCGGCAGATTCGGGACTATCGGGAGAGCTATGACCTTGTTCAAACCGGGGACTACTACCGGCTGTCCGCCCCGTCTCCGGACGGACCGCCCACTGCATGGCTCCATGTATCTCCTGACCGGAGTACGGCCCTTTTGTGCGTGGTGTCCGGACAGGTCCACGCAGGGCCTCCCTTCCGGCGGCTGAAGCTGAAGGGACTCGACCCGGAGCGGCAGTATCAGGTGACCGGCGACGAGACGCCGTGGCCCGGCGATGTGCTGATGGAGGCCGGATACCCCCTGCCTATGCTGGGAGAGTATCAGAGCCTTCGCCTGTGGCTGAAGGCAGAATAAACAAAAGAGCTGGCCACTGATGATTCTGCGGCCAGCTCTCTGTCTTTTTCCCACTATGGGCGGGGATGCTTTCGGTTCTTGGCACGCCACTTCTGAGGCGGAATGCCGTAGTGCTTTTTAAAAGCACGGGAGAAATGAAACTGATTGGAATACCCGCACCGGACAGCGATCTCACTGATGGGGGCGTTGCTGCTGCACATCAGTTCCGCGGCCTTGGCCAGGCGGACTCCGATTAAAAACTCCTGGGGCGGGCAGCCCATATTGTCCTTGAAAAGCTTGCTGAAGTAGCTGCGGTTAAGCCGACAGGCATCGGCTACCTCCTCAATCGTCAGGTTGCGCTGATAGTTCTGTTCAATATAATTGACAGCCTCCTGAATGTAGAAGTCTTTCAGCTGATTTCCCTGGGCGTTCAGCCGTTTGGAGGAGGAGCGCATCAGAGCGTCTACAAACAAGTACAGATAGCCGATCAGGTGGAGAGCGGAGGCGTCTGGGTGTTCGGCCACATAGAGCATAAGGTCCCGGACCTCAGCGCTCTGGATGTCGTCATCCGCCTGATAAATAGGCTGGGCGGCGGTCAGCCCGGCGTAACGCAGAGACTCGGAGGCGCGCAGGCCGTCGAATTCTATCCAGACATACTTCCAGGGGTGGGACTCATCAGCAAAGTAGGTGTTGATCAGACCGGGGCAGATCAAAAAGCCCTGCCCGGCATGAATCTCATACCGGCGCGTGGTCACGCCATCCTCCGCAGTCGCGTCCAAGGAGCCCCGTCCGGAAATGACATAGTGGAATAGGTAGTGATTGCGGATGAAGGGGCCGAAAGATTGCAGAGGGTTACACTGTTCATACCCATACTGATAGATACGCAGATCCAGAAAGTTCTCATTGGGAAAGACAGAAAAAGAGAATTCTCCCATTCGGTTCCCTCCTGACCATGTCAAGGTATCTATGCACAGTATAGCATAGATACCGGGGGAAACCAAGTGGGAAAGCATAGGATATCTCAGCATACCGTACTGTTTCCGCGGGGAACAGGAGTAGGAAAGGAGATTAGTTATGCCTCGTCTCTACTATAAAGAAGCGCAGCGGCGTGCGCAAAAAGAGTTTCGGGCCTGCACCTCCCGGGGAGAATATCCCTATCTCCCGGTTCTGGATGACTTCGTGTCCGACGATCGTCTGAATCGGGGGACCGACCTGGGACTGCTCCAGATTCCGCTGGAGTTTGTGGTGGGAACCTGTTCTGAGGTCAGAACAAACGCCTTTGCCCGAAATTTCATGCCCCTGCTGGAGGAGGATTCAGAGTTTGCCACCAAGTGGCAGGCCCTGTGCCAGGCCCATGTGGAAGAGGGAATCCGGGACCCCATCAAGGTCTATGAATATATGAACCGCTACTATGTTCAGGAGGGCAACAAGCGGGTCAGCGTGCTGAAGTTTTTCGACGGCGACACGGTCAGCGCCTCGGTCATCCGAATTCTGCCTGAGCGCAATGGGACCCGGGAGGTGGATCTCTACTATGAGCTGCTGGACTTTTTCCGCCTCAGCCGGATCAATTATGTGGAGTTTTCCAAACCGGGCAGCTACCTTCGGCTCCAGCAGCTGCTGGGCAAGGAGCCTGATGAACAGTGGACGGAGGATGACCGCCGGGATTTTGCCGCTGCCTACTATTACTTCCGGCAGGCCTATACGGCGCATGGGGGAGAGCGTCTGTCCTCCACGGTGGGAGACGCCATGCTGGCCGTGATTCAAGTCTATGGCTATCAGGCCCTGCGCAGCAAGACGCCTTCGGAAATCGGCCGTCTGGTGTCCAGCGTCTGGGAGGAGATCGTTTTACAGCAGGAGAAGGACCCCATTGATGTGAAGCTGGCGCCGGAAGAAAAGAAGCCCGGCTTGCTGGCAAAGATGTTTTCCGTGGGAGAGAGGGGCGCCATGCAGGTGGCCTTCATCCACGATAAAACGCCTACCCAGTCGGGTTGGACCAACAGCCATGAGCAGGGCAGGCTCCATGTTCAGCGGGTGTTCGGTGATGCGATTCGGACCACTGCCTACTTCAACGCTATGGAGAGCGACCCGTTTGCTGTCATCCAGCAGGCCATAGCAGACGGAAATACCATCATCTTTACCACCTCGCCCAGACTGCTGCCCGCCTCCCTTCGGGCGGCGGTGGAGTATCCCAAGGTGACCATCCTGAATTGCTCCTTGAACAAATCACATCGGTATATCCGCACCTATTACGCCCGGATGTATGAGGCCAAGTTTATCATTGGGGCCATTGCGGGCAGCCTTGCGGGAGTTGACAGCGTAGGCTATCTGTGCGACTATCCCATTTACGGCCAGATTGCCGGGATCAATGCCTTCGCTCTGGGGGTTCAGATGGTGAACCCCCGTACCAAGGTCTATCTGGAGTGGTCCACAGTAGGGGGGGCCGAGGCGGCCATCCGCAGGCTCACCGATCGGAATATCCGGCTGATCTCCTCTCGGGACTTGGCCCGGAAGGGCGACAGGAGCTGGACCAGCTTCGGGCTGTCCCTCATTTCCGGGGAGGACCGGGTGATTTTGGCGGCTCCCGTATGGCAGTGGGGCGTCTACTATGAGGCTATGCTTCGGCGGATTCAGGACAAATCCTTTCAGGCGGAGTATGAGGAGAGCGGGAAGGCTCTGAATTATTACTGGGGCATGTCTGCCGGGGTGGTGGCCATGCGCTGTACAGATAAAGTGCCGCCCAGCACCCATAAGCTGGCAGAGCTGCTGCAAAACAGCATTCAGGCGGACCTCTACTATCCCTTCCGGGGCAAGCTCTATGCCCAGGGCGGGAAGGTTTTGGACGGGGACCTGACCACGGAGCAGATCATCGGCATGGATTGGCTGGCGGAAAATATTGTGGGTTCCATTCCGGAATATGACCAGCTCAACGAGACGGGCAAGGCGACGGTAGATATGGTAGGGGTAGATGCCGTCTCTAAAGATAAGCGGTGATCGTTATGAGAATCTTGGCTGTCTCCGATGTGACCGCGAAGTATTACTTTGACTACTATACGCCAGGTAAGCTGGATGGGTTTGATCTGATTTTGGCCTGTGGGGACCTTCACCGGGAATATCTGGAATTTCTGGTCACCATGTCCAATCATCCGGTCCTCTACGTCCACGGAAACCACGATGAGTGCTACGACCGATTTCCTCCGGCGGGCTGTACCTGCATCGACGATATGATTTATGTCTACCAGGGCATCCGTATTCTGGGACTTGGCGGTTCGTACCGCTATCGGGACGGGAAGTATATGTACACGGAAGCTCAAATGCGCTGGCGAATCCGCAGGCTGTGGTTTCAGATTCGTAAATATGGGGGCTTTGATATCCTGGTCACCCATGCCCCGGCGCGGCACATCAACGACTTTGATAATCTCTCTCATCGGGGATTTTCTTGCTTTGTGGATCTGCTGGATCGATATAAGCCCAAGTATTTTCTGCACGGACATATCCATCAGACCTATGGAATCCATATTCCCCAGAAAACAATATATGGGGACACCACTATTATCAACAGCTATGACCACTGTGAATTTGAATTTTGAGCCAACGGTACAGGAATAGAACCGTAAAACATAGCATCGGCGTCAAATCAAGAACATCCGACCCCAATTTTTCTGAGATGGTGGGTTCGGATGTTTTTGTATTTAAAATTGTATTGACTTTTGATGTCTAATGGTGTAGACTCAAATAAAAGTCTATCAGATTAGACAAGGAGGACTGAAATGGAAACCCCAAAAATTTTTGAAAGTGAATACCGCTTCTGCCTCATCCTGTGGGAACGGGAGCCGGTTGCCACCACAGAGCTTGTGAAGCTGTGCTGGGATCGGCTGGGGTGGAAGCGGACCACCACCTATACTGTCATCAAGCGCCTGGGGGAGCGGGGGGTGCTGAAAAATGAAAACGGCCTGGTTTCCGCCCTGATCTCCAAAGAGGAGGCCCAGGTGTCCGAGATTGACGAGCTGATGGAAAAAAAGTTTCAGGGCTCTCTGCCCGCCTTTCTGGCCGCCTTTGCCCGCAGGCAGTCTTTGTCTCAGGAGGAGATGGAGGAAATCCGGCGGATCATTGAGAAGTAAGGAGGTGGGTTATGGAAGCGGTGTTTTTGAAGCTGGCCAATCTCAGCATCTCCGCCGGCTGGCTGGTGCTGGCCGTCCTGATACTGCGGTTGGTGTTCCGAAAAGCGCCCAAGTGGATATTTTGTCTTCTGTGGGCCCTGGTGGCCCTGCGCCTGGTGTGTCCCATTTCCATTGAGAGTGCCCTGAGCCTCATCCCCAGCGCCCAGACCCTGCCCCCGGAGATCCTCTACACATCCACACCCCAAATTGACAGCGGGATTGGCGCCATCAACAGCGCGGTGAACCCTGTGCTGGGACAGAGCATGGCCCCGGCGCCGGGAGACAGCGCCAACCCTGCCCAGGTCTGGTCCTTTATCCTCTCCGGGGTTTGGATTGCGGGGGTGTTTGCCATGGTCCTCTACGCCCTTACGAGCTATTGGCTGGTCAAGCGCCGGGTCAGTACCGCAACCCTTCTGCGGGAGAACGTTAAGCAGAGCGAACAGGTTGATACTCCCTTTGTCCTGGGGCTGTTTCACCCGGTGATCTACCTGCCCTACAACATCGGGGAAGGGGACCTGGAGTATGTAATCGCCCACGAGCTGGCCCACATCCGACGGAAGGACCACTGGTGGAAGCCCCTGGGCTTTGCGCTTCTGTCCGTCTACTGGTTCAACCCGCTGCTGTGGGTGGCTTATGTCCTGCTTTGCCGGGATATTGAGGGGGCCTGTGATGAGAAGGTCATCCGGGAGATGGGGGAAGAGGCACGGAAGGGATACTCCATAGCCCTGCTCCATTGCAGCGTCCGCCGACGCAGCCTTGCCGCCTGTCCCCTTGCCTTTGGCGAGGTGGGGGTGAAGGAGCGGGTCAAGGCAGTTATGAATTACCGAAAGCCCGCCTTTTGGATTGCGGCGGCGGCTCTGGCGGTCTGCGCGGCAGCGGCGGTGTGCTTTCTCACCGATCCGCTCCCCAGCCGGGAATTTCCCATGGAAGGCAACAATATTGCCGATCTTGATCCCCAGGAGGTCGTAGAACAGATAGCCAAAATGGAGCAGCTGGAGGACGGTTCAAATCTGTACGTCAACGGGGACAATTTTGAGATCGTCCTCACCAGTGACTTTCAGTGGGCGGACTCAGGGACGGTACGCTTTTTCTATCTCCGCAATCAGGAGACCTACAGCGCCCAGCTGCGTATTTTCCCCGACGAGGGCAAGTATTTTGTGACCGAGGCCACCTTGTGGGAGGAGCAGGACAGCCATTTTATGCTCCAGACCTATTTGGAGGCCCTGAAGTATCTGCCCCAGGAGGTCATCCGGGACTGTGCCCCTGAAGCGGAGGAATACTGCGTGTATCAGGTGAAGGATGGCACGCCCGCCAGTAGGAAACCCGCCTGGACCTATACGGCGGACGGACTGGGAGCCATTGACAGCTGGAATATCCACCTGGCGGTGGCGCCCAGTTACGGAGGGAGTGAAGCAACCCCTGCAAAGGAGGTTCTCCACTTCTTTTACGGCGGGGAGAGTGATGCGCCTACCGTGACCAAATGGTTTGACTACACCAGCTCGCCCTCGGACATGGACTGGGATGGGGAGCTGGTGACGGAGCCGCCCCAGTTTCCCGGGGTGACCTTCCGTTATACCCCGGAACAGATTACCGCCCAGGGCTGGAAGTTTGAAGGAAGGGTGCTTCCGCTCATCACAGGTATGCCCATCTGGAACGGCTATTTCTGTGACCTCACCGGCGACGGCATGCCCGAACTATGCGCCACCCTTAGCTGGGGTTCCGGAATTGTGGATAACCGGGTGATGGTCTATGACTATGCAAACGGAACCTGCTACACCATGGAAGGCCGGGGGAAGTACGACTATACCCTGCGGTACAGCCAGGAGGACGGTCTGCTGTATGTGGACGCCAAGCCATATGGGGAGGATACTGTGGCGGCCTCCGGTCCTCTGGTCTTCCGGGACGGCTGCCTTCAGATTCTGGACAGCTCTCTGGAGTGGGAAGGGGGCGGGCAGATCACCGTCTTGCCCGGAGACTACGACTTTGACCACGACGGGACGCCGGAGACGGTGGAGCTGGCCACATACTTTGGGGAGGGGACCTGGTATGAGGTGCTGGTAACAAGGGCAGATGGAACCCTCCTGTGGCGGGAAGAAGCATACCCCGTACATTCGGGGTACGATAGCATCTTTGCCTGCCGCCTGGAGGAGGGGGACTACCTGCTCCAATATCATCCCACCATGTATCAGGGCTTTTGCACCTACACCTATCAGATGTTCTCCCTGGACGGGGATGGCAATCCCGTGATTTTTCGGGAAAACAGCGTCAGCTTTGACATTAACAGCGGCCCCATGCATGAGAGCTTTGATTCGGATGCCATCGCTGATTTTATGGATGAGCTGAACGGCCTGCTGGCGCAGAGCAAGCTTCTGGTCACCACAGACGCCGCCCTGGAGGGCATCGACCCGGATCACCCCCAGGACAACCTGTGGTGGCTCCAGGATGGGACCTTCTGCGGCGGCTATGTCTATGATCGGAGCAAAACTTTGCGGGAAAACCTGATGGAAGTGGAGAAGGTGCTGAACGGGCAGCCGTGATGGGAAAATATTCCCCGGGAAGTGTGGGAGAAACTACCATAAAATTATCAAAAGAGTCTTTTTTCGGACGACCAGCCCTAAAAACGACTCTTCTCATTGATAGCTATATGCGTTTAGTGGTTCAGAACCCGGACCCGGATCATGTTGGGGATGGCCCGCAGCTCGTTGGCCACCTCGTCAGTAATGCGGGTGTTGACGTCTACCAGGGTGTAGGCGTAATCCTTCTTGGACTTGTTGGTCATGTTCTCCACGTTGATGTTGTCATCGGACAGCACGCCCATGATCTTGGTCAGCATGGCGGGGACGTTCTTGTGGATCATGCACAGCCGGGCGATGCCGCTCCAGTCCTGAGACACATTGGGCAGGTTCACCGAATTGGTGATGTTGCCGTTGAGAAGGTAATCCTGAAGCTGGCGCACAGCCATAACAGCGCAGTTGGCCTCGCTTTCGGGGGTGGAAGCGCCCAGATGGGGCAGAGCGATAACATTCTTGACCCCGGCAATGCGGGCGTTGGGGAAGTCGGTGACGTAGCGGGCCACCCGACCGGACTCCAGGGCGGCAATCATATCCTCGTCATTGACCAGCTCGCCCCGAGCCAGATTGAGCACCCGGACCTGGCCCTTCATTTTGGAAATGGCCTCGGCGTTGATGGTGTCCTTGGTGGAGCTGTTGTAGGGGACGTGAATGGTCACATAGTCGGACACCTTGTACAGCTCATCCACATTCTGCACCACATGGACGTGGCGGTCCAGCCGCAGGGCGGTATCCACGGACAGGAAGGGGTCGTAGCCGTACACGTCCATGCCCAGGTCCAGGGCCACATTGGCCACCAGAACCCCGATGGCGCCCAGGCCGATGATGCCCAGCGTCTTGTGGTACAGCTCAGGGCCCACAAAGGCGGACTTGCCCTTTTCCACCGCGGCGGCCACATCCACGTTGGGGGTGTGGACCTGCTCCTGAACCCAGTTGACGCCGCCCACAATGTCGCGGGAGGCGATGAGCATGGCGGCAATGACCAGCTCCTTCACCGCGTTGGCGTTGGCACCGGGGGTGTTGAAGACCACGATGCCGTTTTCCGAACAGCGGTCGATGGGGATGTTGTTGGTGCCCGCCCCCGCCCGGGCGATGGCCCGCAGGGCGTCGGGGAACACATAGTCGTGCATGGCGGCGGACCGGACCAGGATGCCGTCCTCGTTTTCTAGGTCATCTCCTACCTGAAAACGACTCTGGTCCAGGTGGGACAGCCCTACCGAAGAAATCTTGTTCAGGGTTTTGATGCGGTACATATTAAATCACCTTGTATCTTGATCAAATTATGTAGTGGGCTCAGTTGTTCTTGTCAAAAGCCTTGATGAAGTCACACAGCTTCTCCACGCCTTCCACAGGCATAGCGTTGTAGATGGAGGCGCGCATACCGCCCACCTTCCGGTGGCCCTTCAGGTTGACGAAGCCGGCGGCGGTGGCCTCCTGGACAAACTTGGCATCCAGCTCCTCGCTGCCGGTGCGGAAGGTCACGTTCATACCGGAACGGGAGCCCTTTTCGGCGTGACACTGGAACAGCTTGGAATTATCCAGCGTGTCATAGAGCATATTGGCCCGCTGCCACTTCAGCTTCTCCATGCCGGTCAGACCGCGCTGCTCGTTGATCCAGTCGATGACCAGGTCCAGCATGTAGATGCACCAGCAGGGGGGCGTGTTGTACATGGAGTCCTTCTCGATCATGGTCTGATAGTTCATCATCAGGGGGGTGTAGGGCAGCTCATGGCCGGCCAGATCCTCCTTGATAATCACGACGGTAAGACCGGAGGGGGCCATGTTTTTCTGGGCGCCGGCATAGATGATGCCGTACTTGGACACATCCACGGGCATGGACAGAATGTCGGAGGACATATCGCACACCAGAGGCACATTGCCGGTTTCGGGCACATAGTCCCACTCGGTGCCGTATACGGTGTTGTTGGAGCAGTAGTAGAAATAGCTGGCCTCAGGGTCAAGCTTGATCTGCTCCTGACGGGGGATGTAGCAGTGATCCCGGTCGGCGGAGGAGACAGCCAGGTTAATCTGGCCGTACTTCTGAGCCTCTTTATAAGCAAGGTTGGAGAAGTTGCCGGTGACGGCGTAATCCGCCTTTCCGGTCTTGCTGATGAGGTTCAGAGGGATCATGGAGAACTGACCGGAGGCCCCGGTCTGGAGAAACAGGATCTTATACCCCTCCGGCACGTTCATCAGCCGGCGCAGCTTATCCTGGGTCTCCTCAAAGATTTGGAGAAAGACCTTAGAGCGGTGACTCATCTCCATCACTGACATACCGGAACCATGGTAGTTGGTGATTTCGGACCCGGCACGCTCCAGTGCGGACAGAGGAAGCATGGAAGGGCCGGCGGAGAAGTTGTAAACACGCTGGTCGCTCATTTGGGAGAACCCCTTTCATCATAAAATATAATATAAAAGTGCCCCACTCCACAAAAGGGTGGGGCACTTTCATATTATAGGGTGGAAAGGTCGGGGTGTCAATGGCCCCTGGTTGTCAAAAAGACCGAAGAATGTGGACAATCTTGCCTAGGTTTATGTTATGGTGAATTGAAAGCGGAGAAATTGAATTATTTCAGCACCCACTGCATCATCAGCAGCAGGCCGAATCCGGGGACGCCAAGCAGCCCCAGTACCAGGGCGTTGACCAGGTTGACGCCCAGCGTCACGCCGAACAGGTGCCCGACCTGGGAAAAAAGGGCCAGCACGGCAAGTCCGGCCCCGGAACGCAGCAGAAGGCGCAGCAAATAGGCCACCGGCCGGCGCAGGAGCAAAAGAGCCGCGCACAGCAAAAGTCCGGCCAGACACCAGGCCACATATCCGGGAAGGGTGCTCATGTGGCGCCCTCCAGTTCTTTGACCCGGCGGATCAGATAGTTGTACCGGGCCTGAAGGGAGTTGATTTCAAAGACGTAGGATTCAATTAGGTCCCCGTCGCTGGCGCTGTTGAATCCGCCATAGGCCTGGTGGATGAGCGTCCGGGTGTGGGACAGGGAATTCATCAGATCTCTCCGCTCCTCCTCCAGAGCGCGGCTGCGGCGGACAGTGGATCTGCGCTGGGGTAACATCATATGGACGCCCTCCTTCCGGGTTGACCAGCATTTCTAATATTATCTTATGGATAGTTTGGACAAATATTCCAGCCCTTAACCCGGCAGAGCATAAAAAATCTGCCGCTTGAAAAAGCGGCAGAAGGGGAGCGGTCAGCGAAGGGAAAAAGCGCCGTCGTAGGCGTACAGCACCATGGCCATCTGGCTTCTGGTAATGCTGGCGCTGGGGTTCAGGGTATTGTCCTTGCTGACGGGAAGCAGCCCGTTGCCCACGGCCCACTCCATGCCCTGCTTGGCCCATACCGAGACGTTGTCTCCGCCGGGATAAGCGGACAAATCTCCCCGAAGATCGGAATGAATCCCACAGTACTGGGCGAACTGGTAGAGAATAAGGGCCGCCTGCTGCTGGGAAAGGGGGGCGTCAGGGGCAAACGAGTTGGGGGACAGGCCGGTCATGATTCCGTTTTGGAAACACCAGGAGACGGCGTCGTAGTACCAGGCGCCCCGGTCCACGTCAGAGAAGGAGCAGCCCTGCGAAATCAGGTTTCCACCCATGCGCCACAGAATCTGGGCCAACTGAGCCCGGGTAAACAGGCCGTCTGGCTGGAAAATGCCGTTGCCCATGCCGGAGAAGTAACCTTTGGACAGCACATACTCCACCGCTTCATAGTAATCATCGTCGGGGGAGACGTCCTTGGGGGACAGGGCGCGGCCGTACAGCTTCACATAGTAGGACTGTACCTGCTCCTCCCCGCCCGAGGGGGAGTAGTGGAGTCGGACCAGACACAACGGAAAATTCTGGGCGCTGCCAGACAGGTTCAGGTATGTGGAGCTCCCACCCTGGGTACGAAGCTTGGCCGCCTGCTGGCTGCCCTGAATGAGCGTTTGGGCGGAAAGAATATAGGTTTGCCCGTTTAGCAGCTTCTGAGACTGGGAAGTGCGCTGAAGCGCCACAGAGGACTGGGGAGACAGATAATCCCAGACCGGGGAGGCATCGTCTTGGGGCAGTTCATAGATCCCGTCATTGTTGAGATCGGTCAGATAGTCCACTGTGACATAGACCATGCCGGTATTGGGCTGGATGTAAAAACTGGCATCCTCCGTGACCTCATTCAAAGTACAGTCCACCTTCATGACGTCTCCCGGCTGAAATTTCCCCGCTGCGTCCCGGCTGTACTGTTGAATGGACAGGGATTTTTGAGAAAAAGCCATATCGGAGGCGTCTATAAAGAACGTGGAAAAAGCTGTGGAAGCCGACTCCTGAGCAAAAACAGGAACGACAGCAGCCGCCGTCAGCAAAAGAATGAGCGGCGGGAGCAGCCAGCGCCATTGTCGTTTCATGGGAGAAGCTCCTTTCGTGGGATGATCCGAAGGGGAAACGATAAGAATGTTTTCATTATATTCCCGTGTCCACCCTTTTTCAAGGGCAGAATAAAAAATCAGTTTTCTGACTCGGGGAGTTCCTCCACTGAGATACTGACGGGGACCAGATTGGTGTCCCAGACATAGCCCAACTGAGTCATTTGCTGATCGGTAGACAGCGAGAACGTGCTGCCGTCTGAAGCAGTAAGGTCCAGATGCCGCCAGCCGGAGTTGGTTTGTACCATGTTCCAAAAGTAGGGCTCACCGTTCAAGGTGCCCTCTACTACCCGGTAGGGGATGCCTAACTGCTGGTACAGTGCGGCCATTGCCAAAGCAAAGCCTTCACAGTTGGCACGCCCTTCTTCCAGCAGCGCGCATACACTGGAACCGCCTTCCGGATCATAGGTGCCGGAGGTCCGGATGGCCCGGGCTGCGTCCAGACAGCGGGAATCATTGGAAATCCCGGTCAAAGAGCCGGCTAACTCATCCAGCCACTGGGTTAGGGTGGCCTTCCGCCGCTCCAGTTCAGATTTCTCATAGGGGTAGGAGAGGAGAATTTCCACAATCCGCTGCTGGCCGCTGTCGGGGTAAAGGAACACCTGGAGCTGGGGCATCCCCATGGCCGAGGCGGGAGCGTTGTAGTAGGCCTGACGGGCCAGACTCTGGATAAAGTCCTCGTCCTCGTTAAAGTAGCTGATGCGCAGGACACATTCCGGTTTAAAGGCCGACATGGCCGAGGTAAGCTCGCTTCGGATGGCGGTGGTTCCGGTGGCCTGAACAATAGAGGCCACCTGCTCCTTGGTGCGGCGGTAGGTGATGTTTACCGTGGCTTCGGAGTAGGTCACCACAGAGCTGAGGCTGAAGGTAATATATTCTACCGCGTAGGCACCCAGAGGATCTTCCTGGTCTACTTCCAGGCAAGCGGCATCCAAAGTGGCATCCAGATCCTCTCCGTCCATGTAAAGACGAACGGTCCCTTTTTCCGTTCCGGTGCCAATGAAATAGATCAGAGCGTTGACCAGTTCCTGATAGCTGTCTGCCCGCAGGATGGAGGGGTCCCCCTCTGCGGTGGGGGCAGCGTTGTGGGGGGTGATGTGGGTGTACTCCTGTTCCAGCAGGGAGGAGCACCCCGTCAAGGACAGAGCGGCGGCGGTGAGCAGGGCCAGGGCTCTTCCGGCATGGTTCATGGGGCGTGCCTCCTTTCCTGAAAGGGTAGGGTCAAATCAGTAGCCAAGGGGCTCGTCCACCAGGACAATTTCCATGCGTTCCGCGCTCTTGGGCTTTTCCCACAGTACCACCAGGGCCCGGCAGATGCGCTCGGGGCTCTGGCAGTTATAGCAGCGGTCCCCCTTGACGGCGCAGGGTGTCTTCGCCCCCAGACGCTGGGCATTTTTGGGGGAGGCGATGTTCCTGGCGCGCCAGAGGGCGGTGTCGTAGTCGGGGGCGATTTTGTTGGAGCCGACCACAAAGTAGACCCGCTTGTGGCCGTACAGGGTGGCGGCCACTCGGTTTCCGGTGCCGTCGATGTTGATAATCTCGCCGGTTTCCGCCAGTCCGTTGGCGGAGGTGATGTACACCTCGGTACCCACCGCCTCGTCCAGCGTGCCCCCCTCCCAGTGCCAGACCACCCGGTTGTGCCGGGACAGGCGGGAGTAGAGGTCCAGCTCCTTCAAAGTTACAGAGCCGCCGAAGGAGGCGCTGGTCTGATCGATCTGACTGTCCAGGTAATCGGCGGCCTCCTGGGCAGTGGCGAAGTGGGCCACATGATAGCCCAGCCGCTCTAGATTCTGCGTTAATTTCTCATAATCTGCCATATCATTGACTCCTTTCATATGGTTACAGTTCGTTTTGCTGATACCGTCGGAAGCCCAACCCCAGTACTTCATGGGCGTTGCAGACGATCATGAAGGCGTCCGGGTCAGACTGTTGGACAATCTGTTTCAAGGTTACAATCTGTCTTTGCTTAAAGGCGCACATAAGTACCGGCCGCTCTTCCCCCGACCAGGCCCCCTCCCCCTTTAAAATGGTCACGCCCCGGTCCAGCTCGTGGAGGACGGCGTCGGAGACGGCCCTGGGTTCCCGGGTGACGATGTAGGCCACTTTGGAGGAGTCCATGCCGTACAGAACGAAATCCGTGACCAGAGAGGAGATATACAGGGAGATCAGGCCGTACATGGCGCTGTACAGGCTGCGAAACACCAGAGAGACGGCGGCCAGCAGGACCAGGTCCACCGCCAGCAGCAGCTTTCCCATGGGAAGCCACCCGAAGGGGAGCTTCAAAAGCCGGGCGATCAGGTCGGTGCCGCCGGTGGTAGCCCCCTGGGCGAAGATGACCCCCAGGGACAGGCCGATCAGGACCCCGCCGAAGATGCTGGCCAGCATGGGGTCCATGGGGGAGAAGGGAATCAGGGCGTTGAACAGGTCCATGAGAACGGAGGTGGCCGCCATGGCGTACAGGGAGGAGATCAGCACACTCCCCCCTAAAAACTTCCATCCCAGCAGAAACAAGGGGATGTTTGCCACCAGCACCACCGTGCCCACAGGCAGGGAGGGAATCAGATAGTTTACGATCTGTCCCAGGGCCGTCATCCCTCCAAGGCCGATGTCGTTGGGGACATACAGCCAGTCAAACCCAATGGCGAATACCACGGAAAAAACCGTAATGAGGCCGTAACGGCGCAAAAGGGAGCGAACCATGTCCCCCTACCTCCTTCCAAAATGGAGTGGATCACGCGGCAGTTTGCCGCTGTTACAAAAGCGTCATCTGCTCTTCACCCCGGTCCTCCTCCTTGAGCAGAGCGCCGGCAATGGGCAGGGAGCGGGCCCGGTACCGGGCGGCGTTGACGATGGAGGTATGGTCCAGGGGCAGGACCTTCTCCACCTTGTACTTGGGTTTCAGGGTCATTACGTTGACCCCCTGGGTCGTTCGGGTGGTTTTGGGGTTGAGGCTTGCGGTGTGGAAGATCATACACCGCCCTTCTGTGGAGATGACGGCGGCCTCAAAATCCTCCTTCAGAAGGAATGCGGCCACCAGAGGCGCCTTATCCGAGTAGGCCCCGGTAAGCTTTTTCCGCCGGGTCTGGGTCTGATAGGCGGAAAGCTCCACCCGTGCGGCCTTTCCGTTATCAAAGAAGAACAGCACCTGAGCGGAGTAATCTCCGGGGAGGCAGGCCCAGACGGCCTTTTCCTCCGGCTCCATGCCCAGCTTGGTGGGCAGGTAGTCGCCCAGAGCGCTGGCTTTGGTGTCATCAAAGTCGCTCAGCCGGGTTTTGTAGCACTGCTGATGGTCGGTGAAGACCAGAAGCTCGTCCCGGTTGGTGGCCTCCCACTGGAGGAAGGGGCCGTCCCCCTCCTTGTATTTCTGGTCGCTGGCCATGCGCAGGGACTGGGGGGTAATCTTTTTCAGGTACCCCTCCCGGGAGAAGAACAGGTGGACGGGGTAGTCGGGCACATCCTCCTCCGGGTCGGATGCCTCCTCCAGCTGGTGGTCGTAGATAATTTCCGTGCGCCGGGGGACGGCGTATTTTTTCTTGACCTCCTCCAGCTCGCCGATGATGATCTTCTGGATGCGCTTGGGGGAGTTGACCGTGTCCTCCAGGTCGGCGATCTCCTCCTGGAGGGCTTCTACCTCCTGGGTGCGCTTGAGGATGTACTCTTTGTTGATGTTGCGCAGGCGGATGTCGGCCACGTATTCCGCCTGAACCTGGTCAATGCCGAAGCCGATCATCAGGTTGGGGATGACCTCCGCGTCCTCCTCTGTGTCCCGGATGATCTGAATGGCCCGGTCGATGTCCAGCAAAATGCGGCGCAGACCCTTTAACAGGTGGAGCTTTTCCTTTTTCTTGTTCAGGGAGAAGTAGACCCGCCGGCGCACCGAGTCCATCCGCCAGGCCACCCACTCCTCCAAAATCTGCCCCACCCCCAGCACCCGGGGCATGCCGGCGATGAGGATGTTGAAGTTGCAGGACTGGCTGTCCAGCAGGGGAGTGGAGCGGAAGAGCTTCTGCATGAGCTTGTCCGGGTCGGTGCCCCGCTTTAGGTCGATGGTGAGCTTTAATCCGCTCAGGTCCGTCTCATCCCGCATGTCGGCGATCTCCTTCACCTTGCCCAGCTTGATGAGTTCTGCCACCTTGTCCATAATGGCCTCGGTGGTGGTGGAGTAGGGGATCTCATAGACCTCGATGAGGTTCTCCGCCTTGTTGTAGCGCCACTTGGAACGCACTTTGAAGGAGCCCCGGCCGGTGCGGTAAATTTCGCTCAGTGCAGCGGCATCGTAGAGAAGTTCGCCCCCGGTGGGCAGGTCGGGGGCTTTGAGGGTGGACATAATATCGTGGTCGGGGTTTTTCAGGAAGGCGATGGTGGTGTCGCACACCTCTCCCAAATTGAAGCCGCACAGGTTGGAGGCCATGCCCACGGCGATGCCCTGGTTGGCGCTCACCAGCACGTTTGGGAAGGTAGTGGGCAGGAGGGTGGGCTCCTTCATCTTGCCGTCGTAATTGTCCACAAAGTCCACGGTGTCCTGGTCGATGTCCCGGAAAAGCTCGGCGCAGATGGGGTCCAGGCGCACCTCGGTATAGCGGGAGGCGGCCCAGGCCATATCCCGGGAGTAGACCTTACCGAAGTTGCCCTTGCTGTCCACCAGGGGGTGGAGAAGGGCCCCGTAACCCCGGGAGAGGCGGACCAGGGTGTCATAGATGGCGGCGTCCCCGTGGGGGTTCAATTTCATGGTCTGGCCCACCACGTTGGCGCTTTTGGTCCGGGCGCCCCCCAGCAGCTTCATCTGATACATGGTGTAGAGAAGCTTGCGGTGGCTGGGCTTAAAGCCGTCGATCTCCGGAATGGCCCGGGAGACGATGACGCTCATGGCATAGGGCATATAGTTTAATTCCAGGGTCTGGGTGATGGGCTGCTCCAGTACCTCGGCCCGCAGACCCATCACATTGGGGTTGTCCACCCTGGAGTGGTTTTGTTCTGAGGCTTTTTTCTTCGCCATTGGTGATCCGTCCTTACTTGTTAATCCGTGGTATCATAAAATCATTACCGCTCCCTGGGGGCATACTGCTGCCCGAAGGGGGTGGCGGCCAGACCGCCCTTGCCCGTCTCCCGAAGGGTGTGGGGGAGGGAACGGCCCACTTCGGCCATGGCGTCCAGCACCTGGTCGGGGGGGACCCGGCCCTCAATGCCCGCCAGGGCCATCTGGGCGGCGGACAGGGCGTCCATGGCCCCGATGACATTGCGCTTGACGCATGGAACCTCCACCAGCCCGCCTACCGGGTCGCACACCAGACCCAGCAGGTTCTTCACCGCCATGGCGCAAGCGTTGGCCATCTGCTCGGGGCTTCCCCCCTGGAGGTGAACCAGGGCAGGGGCGGCCATGGCGGCGGCGGAGCCGATCTCCGCCTGACAGCCTCCCTCGGCCCCGGAGATGGAGGCCCGGGAGGCAATGATCATCCCAAAGCCGGAGGCCACATAGAGGGCCTCCACCAGCTGGTCGTGGGTGGAGCCAAACTCTTTTTCATAGGGCAGCAGCACGGCGGGCAGCACCCCGCAGGCACCGGCGGTGGGAGCGGCCACAATCCGCTTCATACAGGCGTTGCATTCCCCCATCCGCAAAGCCCCGGCCATGACCTGAGAGAGGAAGGGGCCGCACAGAGTTTTTTCTCCCTGGGCATACCGGGCCATCTTGCCCCCGTCGCCCCCCACCAGGCCGCTGTGGGAGCGGTCTTCCTCCCGGTAGTCCTCATCGGATTTTTTCATCGTATCCAGCATGAGAGCCATTTTGTCCCAGGACTGCTCCGGGGTGATGCCCTGGGCATGGCAGTCGGAGCGGCGGATGTTGTCCCAGAGGGGCAGGCCGGATTGGGCGGTGTCCTCCAGCATCTGCTGAATGGAAGTAAAGTCGATCATATCGTCTCTCCTGTTCTGGGCGTGTAGCAGTTGACCCGAAGGATGCCGGGCAGGGCGCGGATGGTTTCAGCGGTGGGTTGGGGGATGGGCTGGTCGCACTCGATGACCATGACGGCGCTCTCCCCCCGGCCGCCCCGGTTTAATTGGAGGGTGGCCACGTTGATGCCCTGCTGGGCCAGTACCCCGGTGACCTGGCTGACGCAGCCGGGCTGGTCGGAATTGTGGACCACCAGAGTGGGCAACTCTCCGGAGAAGGAGGTGGACAGCCCGTCCACCTGGAATACCAGTACCCGCCCACCGCCGGGGGAGGATGCCCCGATCTCCAGCCGTCCGCCCCAAACGCCCTCCAGCTGGATGAGAACGCTGTTGGGGTGGACGTCCCGAAGGGTGCGCTGTCCGAAGGTAAATTGAAGCCCCCGCTCCTTGGCCAGTTCAAAACTCCCTGGGACCCGGCTGTCGTCGGGGGCCAGGCCCAGAAGCCCCGCGATGAGGGCCTGATGGGTGCCGTGGCCCTCCCCGGTAGAGGCAAAGGAGCCGTGGAGAAAGAGGTTGGCCCGCGCCGGCTCCTGGCCCAGCAGGGCCCGAGCCAGCAGTCCGATGCGCACCGCCCCCGCTGTGTGGGAGCTGGAGGGGCCCACCATGACCGGGCCAAGAATGTCAAACAGATTCATAACAGCCTCACTTTTTCTCCTCAATGGCCCGAGCGATGCAGGCCCCGGCGGTAGCAATGGCCAGCACCACGCCCAGAGACCCTTCTAGGTCTATTACCTCGCCAAGACATAGACCAATCAGGCCCGCTAAGGCAGTCAATAGGAACGTTTTCTGTGCCATAACCGTCCTCCGTTCATGGTAAAATCAAGAAATATCGGCCAGCTCCAGATATTCGTGGCCGTGGTCGGCAATGTGGTTTTTCCGGCCCTGGAGGTCGTCCCCCAGCAGCAGGTCAAAGACCTGGGCGGTGCGCTCCACGTCCTCGGGCATGACCTTGATAAGCCGCCGGGTCTCCGGGTTCATGGTGGTCAGCCACATCATGTCCGGGTCGTTCTCGCCCAGGCCCTTGGAGCGCTGGACATCGCACTTTTTGCCCTCCAGAGAGGCCACGATGTCGTTTTTCTCCTTGTCCGAGTAGGCAAACCAGGTCTTCTCTTTATAAGTGATCTCATACAGGGGGGACTCGGCGATATACACATACCCCTGCTGGATGAGGGTGGGGGTCAGACGGTAGAGCATGGTGAGGATCAGGGTGCGGATCTGAAAGCCGTCTACATCCGCGTCGGTGCAGATGACCACCTTGTTCCACCGCAGGGCGTTTAAATCAAAAGCGGCCAGGTCCTTGGCCTTTTTATCGTTCACTTCCACGCCGCAGCCCAGCACCTTTAAAAGGTCGGTAATGATCTCACTTTTGAAAATTTTCCCGTAGTCCGCCTTCAGGCAGTTCAAAATCTTACCCCGGACGGGCATAATGCCCTGATACTCCGCGTCCCGGCTTAATTTGACGCTGCCCATGGCCGAGTCGCCCTCCACGATATACAGTTCCCGGCGGGACACGTCCTTGGTGCGGCAGTCCACGAATTTCTGTACCCGGTTGGAGATGTCCATGGAGCCGGTGAGCTTCTTTTTAATGTTCAGCCGGGTTTTCTCCGCATTTTCCCGGGCCCGTTTGTTGATGAGCACCTGCTCGCCGATCTTCTGGGCGTCAATGGGGTTTTCCATGAAGTAGACTTCCATCTGGCTACGGAGGAATTCGGTCATGGCCTCCTGGACAAACTTGTTGTTGATGGCCTTTTTGGTCTGGTTTTCGTAGCTGGTCTGGGTGGAGAAGTTGTTGGAGACCAGCACCAGAGCGTCCTGAATGTCCGGGAAGGTTATTTTGCTCTCATTCTTGGTGTATTTATTCTGACTTTTCAGGTAGCTGTCAATGGCGGAGACAAAGGCGGAGCGCACCGCCTTGTCGGGAGAGCCGCCGTGCTCCAGCCAGGAGGAGTTGTGGTAGTGCTCGATAACCTGGACCTTGTTGGAGAAGCAGAAGGAGACGGACAGCTTTACCTTATACTCCGGCTTGTCCGCCCGGTCACGGCCCTTGCGCTCCGTCTGCCAGAAGACGGGCGAAGTGAGGGAGTCTTCCCCGGCCAGCTCGGCCACATAGTCCTGAATGCCGTTTTCATACCGAAAGTCGGTAGTCTCAAATTTCCCGCCCACCTGGTTTCGAAACCGGAATGTCACACCGGCGTTGACCACCGCCTGGCGCTTCATCACATCCTGGTAATAGTCAGTGGGAATGTTGATGTCGGTAAAGACCTCCAGGTCGGGCTTCCAGCGGATGATGGTACCCGTCTTTTTGCCCTTGTCGGTGGGCTCCTTTTTCAGCCCACCGATGTTTTCGCCCTTTTCAAAGTGGAGGGAGTATTTAAAGCCGTCCCGCCACACGGTGACGTCCATATACTCACTGGCATACTGGGTGGCGCAGGAGCCCAGACCGTTGAGGCCAAGGGAGTACTCGTAGTTGTCTCCGGAGAGGTTGTTGTACTTGCCTCCGGCGTACAGCTCACAAAATACCAGCTCCCAGTTGTACTTCTGCTCCTTCTCGTTCCAGTCCAGGGGGCAGCCCCGGCCCTGGTCCTCCACTTGGATGGACAGGTCCTCAAAGCGGGTGACGGTGATGAGACTGCCGTGTCCCTCCCGGGCCTCGTCGATGGCGTTGGACATAATTTCAAAGACCGCGTGTTCGCAGCCCTCCAGTCCGTCGGAGCCGAAGATGACGCCGGGACGCTTGCGGACCCGGTCGGCGCCCTTCAGTGCGGAGATGGCGTCGTTTCCGTAGTTGTTGGTTTTCTGGGCCATAATGTCGATTCCTCACAATTCAAAGCTGTCCCTGTCGGGACCGAAAGATCACATACACATACACGATAATATTACCAGATATTGCGGGAGAAAGTCAAGAATGGGGCAGACCTTGTGCCTTCAGGCGCATAAAGAGACAAAAACTGCAAAAGATGGAGGTCAGGGAGGAAAAGAAATGGAATGTTTTCAGGTGATCGAGTCGGGAGAGGGCATTGAGGCGGCCATTCTGCGGGGACTGGCCTCACAGAGAGGGCTGGCCGGACGAACATGCAGTGACCGGCATCCGGCGCTGGTGGTGGTATCGCCCAAAGCGGTGCTGGAGAGCAAAGAGCTGCCCAGGGCCTGCCGTACCGTCCTGGTACCTGGCAGCGGAGGGGACGTTCTTCAGGGACTGCGGGCAGCCAGCGCGGTCAGTTATGGCCCTTCCCCAAAGGACAGTCTGACCCTTTCCAGTCGGGAAGAGAACCGGATGTGGGCCACCCTCCAGCGGGAGGTTGTGACCCTGGAGGGGCGGGTGGTGGAGCGGCAGGAATTTGCCGTCCCTTTGGTAAGAAGGGGAGAGGAGATGCCCGCTCTGGCGGTGGTAGGCGCTCTGCTGCTGCTGGGGGTGCCGCCGCAGGAGATGGGACGGGGATTTGCGTGGTAGAAATTTGGAAAACAAAGCCAGGGCATTTTTCGCATATGCTGGCAAATCCTGCGGATAATAATCCCGTCAAAGGAATTTCAACCACGGGAGGCAAAATATAGATGAAAGCAACTGGAATAGTCAGACGCATTGACGATCTGGGTCGAGTGGTGATTCCCAAGGAGATTCGTCGTACTATGCGGATTCGAGAGGGTGACCCGTCACAGACAACACGGTCATGGTGGGAAGGATTTTGTTTTGGCATGCTCGATCTGCATAAACGCAGGGGGTGGATGTGATACATAATACTGTAATTCAGACCATTTACTTTGTGAGTGTGGAAAAGGGCTGAAAAACTCCCGCTCCGGTGGTGAACCGGGGCGGGAGAAGCAGAATTTTAGAGGCTTTGATATCCTTGGCTGGAGGTCCCGGACCAGTACGGGTTTCAAGTCTGGCTGACCATAGTCGGTCAGGTAAGACCAGGATACAGACTGATGTAGAGGATGTAAAGTAAGATTCCCACCAGAGCGTTGATGACAAATGCATTGCTGGAGATCTCCATCTCTTCCCGACTGCAATATTTGCCGACCATGATGATCAGAACCGTGGAACCAAACTGGGACAACAAGAGGAAGAAAGCGTGATCAAAGTATACGGAGGGGGCCACAAGTCGGTCCAACACAAGAAACTTAAATCCATATCCAACAGTGAAGGTAACGAAGTATCGGAACAGAACAAAAAGCACGCTGATTCCCAAACGCCTCTTATCCAAAAACTGTATCTTAAACCCGACCACCAACATGGTCAGCACCATGGTGATGGAGGCCAGCTGCGAGATGACGGAAAGCAGGCAGCTGCCTATGGTGGTAGCTGCCAACACTGTGTTCAGGCCGGAGAGATTCAAAATCAAAGAAGCAAATACCATCAAGAAAAGCGGAGATGCCAGATTGCGCAGCACAGAAGCTGCCGTGACGCTTTCCTGTCTGAGCAGTACCTTTGCACTGGTGATATAGATTAGGGCAAAAAACAGTTCATGTCCGATTCCCATTGCTACCAGATATTCCATATGTTCACTGCCGAAGGTTGCTGAAAAAAGAGGGATCCCCATCAGACCGAAGGAAAAGGCACAGCTGAAAAAAATAAAGGACCGCCAGGGAAGCTTCAGCACTCGGTAAACAAGCCAGCTTAATACCAGCAGGATTAGAAGCAGAAAAAAGAATCCAATGGACAACGCCAAGTGTTCGCTGCGGATTTCCAAATCGAAGATGGTATTGAAAATGACACAGGGCACCAGAAAATCTCCGATAAAACCTGTGAGCGCTTGAATTTCATCTCCACTGAAATAGCCGCTTCTGCGAAGAAGATAGCCCAGCGCGATTAAAAGCAGCAAGGGCACGACATTTCGGAGTAAATCACCCATATCGTCACCTGTTGATTAGACTGATGTGCAGCAACTCAGCTTCCCCTCCGAGCAGAGTGCTCGATACATAAAAGCCTTAGATACTGCTTGCAGGCGCCGGCGGACCGATCCCTGTTGGAGGCCGCCGGCGCTTTTGCTGTATGTATCATTTTACAGACAGAAGGAAATCTCTTTTTTGTCGCAGTTATAGTGAAATTTTGTCCCGTATTTTTGACTGGAGTCGGACAGATCCCGGGCAAACTCCTCGCCTACCTGGCGTTCAGCCAGCTGGGGCAATCCCCGCAGCAGATGGTTCTCATTGCGCATATCCAGATCGATGGGGACAATTTTATATTGTGCTTGCCCCTTTTCTATGTCCACGACCACAAAGAAGTTCTTGGAAAAACGGCGCTGTGAGTAGAAACCAGTCCAATTTCCATCTTTATCCTGGGCGCGTCCGCGGTGGAGCATCGAGGGACGGGCGGGGGTATCGATGCCGTATGTGTGATACATTTCCGGAGAAATCATAGATTCACCGGCCTCAAATTCCATAAGTAGGCTGCCTAAATTATAGAAAATGGGCCGTCCCTTATAAATCTCCATCCCCCTGGTAAAGTGAGCGCCCTGGCCGACAAACACATCGGCCCCTGCATCGATACAGTTACGGGCAAATTTTTCTACAAAGGCGGGAGGTTCGGCGGCGTACCAGTTTTCGTTGCGTCCTTCGTGGGTATGGAGTGTGGCAATGACAAAATCGGAACGGCAGACGGCATCCTGTATACTGCACAGAAGCTCGTTCTGATCCTCTTCATTGGCCCAGGTGCGTACTTCGGCTATATCGCCTTTTTGAATGAGCAGGTTTCCCTGCATGGCGGAACCGAATTTGAACTGGTCATCCCCAAGAATGGGCCAGGTTTCCACCGCGCTGACTTCTGCCATGCTTTGACTGGTTCCAAGCAGCCGGTCGATATGGCGCAAATCCTGAAATTCTTTTTCCGGCAGAACATAGGAGAGATTCCATCTCAGGGGACATAAGCCGGGTCTAGCCACGGTATCTGCTCCGGCTCGGCTGGCCAGTCCCCGCTCCGCCCAGGTGGAGCAGGCGGCTACCACGCCAACCCGTCCCTTTGCGGTATCCAAGAAACGGGCCTTTCGTGCCTGATCCAGATTTCGGCCGATGCCGCAAGGGACGATTCCTCTGGCCTGGGCAGCTTCCAGCGTCTCCAAAGCACCTTGCCAGCCGTAGTCCACGGTGTGGTTGTTGGCGAAGGAGACCAGACGGATGTTTAAATCCACAAGCTCATCCAAGGTGGACTGGGGTACTGAGGTAAGATACATGCAAAGTCCGGGTGGGGTGTTGCTTCCCGGGGTGCTGAATTCGGCATTGGCAAATACGGCATCCGCTCCCTGAAGCAGGGAGACGATCCGCTGGTCCAGCCGTTTGGCTAAGTTGCGGCTGGAAAAGAGTAGATCCCCGCAGAGTATAATTCGCATACTCGACTCCTTTGTCCATCATGTTATGATATGGCCGCTTGAAAGAAAATGCTATTGGGCCAACATACGTCACAGGTCCTCTATCAACGGTTTTTCAGCGTTTGAACCAGTTTTTTGACTGGGGGCAACTGATAGGCAATGATGAGGATGATAGCCAGCAGCAGCACAGTGGACAGAATGCTGCTGAAAATAAGCTCAAAGAACGGGGTGGTGCTGCATAGGCTGATTGTGCGGCGCAGATTTTTCTCAATCAGGGAGGAGAGAATGATACCCAGGACCATGGGCCCAACAGGGAAATCGTGGCGGCGCATAAAGTAGCCCAGCAGTCCGAACATGGCCATCCACACGATGTCGATCATATTGCTGTTAATAGCGTATACGCCAACCACGCAAAGGACAATGATGACGGGCATCAGAATCTGCTTGGGCACCTCAGCGATTTTGGAGAAAAGCCGAATGCCGGAAAGCCCCAGAGGCAGCAGAAACAGGTTGGCCAAAATCATGCCGCCTACGATGATGCCCAGAATCTCGGGGTTGTTGGTCATCAGAGTGGGACCGGGGTTAAAGCCATGGATAACCAGAGAGCCTAAAATAATTGCGGCACAGGTATCGCCGGGAATTCCTAATGTCAGCAAGGGAATATAAGCGGCGGGGGCAGCCGCGTTATTCGCTGATTCAGGAGCGACCAAGCCTTCCAACGCACCTTCTCCAAACGGAGCAGTGGGCTTTTTTACCGTGCGCTTGGCTGTGTCATAGGCAAACAGAGCGGCAATGTCGCCGCCGGTACCAGGCAGCGCGCCGACAATAATGCCGATAATGGAGGACAGAAGAGCCAGCGGGAAAAAGTGAAGCACCTGTTTCCAGTCAGGAACAAGCCGCCCGATTTTTTGTTTGATCACGTCCACGGCTCGCAAATCACGCAGTTGAACCAAAGCCTCAGAGAAACCAAACAGGCCGATCATGGCTACTATGTAGTTGACGCCAGACATGAGGTAGAGATTCCCGAAGGTAAAGCGCTGCATGCCGGTGAAGGAGTCCATGCCAAATGTACCGATGAGCAAGCCGCAGGCAGCAGCCAAGACGCCTTTCAGCATAGACTTTCCGCTGAGGCTGCCTACCAACATAAGCCCCAGGATGCCCAGAAACAGATAGTCGGGGGCGTTAAATTGCAGAGCGAATTTTGAAATGACGGGAGTCGCAAAAACCAGGGCCACACAGCCCAGAATGCCGCCAACAAAGGATTGTACCGTGGTAACGGTCAGAGCCTTCGCGGCCTCGCCCCTTTTAGCCAGAGGGTACCCGTCAAATGTGGTAGGTAAGGCGGCAGGGGTACCCGGAATGTTTAAGAGGATTGCCGAGCGGGAACCGCCGAAACAGCCACCAACGTGAACGCCGACCATCAGGGCCAGCGCCGGCAGTGTCTCCCAGGAGTAGGTGAAGGAGATGAGAATGGAGATTGCCATTGTTGTGGAAAGGCCGGGGATAGCTCCTACATAAATTCCCACAAACACACCAATTGCAACCAGTAGGATCAGGCTTGGGTCCTGTACCAGAACGACCAGATTTTGCAGCGTTGACATATGACCACCTCCTGATCTTACAGACGTACCCGGAAAATCAATCCGAATACAACATATACAAGGATCGTAATCACAGCGGAAGACAGCAATACGACTTTCCAATTTTTACGATCCAGATAAACGCTCAGTCCCACCAGAAATAAGAATGTACTGGGGAGAAAGCCGATGACAATCATCAGAACAATGTAGACCACTGTGGCCAGAACAGAAGCCACAACGTTTATGGGGAGCTCTTCCGCCGCGGCGGCTTTGATCGCGCTCAGTACGGAGGGAAATTTTTCTGCCTGTTTTGGCATTTGTGAGCGGGATTCAAAAAATACACAGATATTCAATATGATCATGGCGATGGATAGCAGAAGGGGAAATGTGCCGGGAGAATCGCCGGTCGGCTTTTTTAAGAAAATTTGGGTGGATTCATAGAGAAAGAAGCAGTTCAGCAGGATACAAACCGTCAAAACAAAATATTCTCGTATTTTGTGTGTTCGTTCTTCCAGGTTCATGGTTGATACCTCCTTGTCTGAGACACGAGCCGGAGGTGGAAGAAAAGCCCCGTTTAAAGGGACTTTTCTTCCCCGGTCTCAGGTGTTTACTCGGCGTTTCGCTGAATTCCAAATTCCATAGGATCGGTCTCGATTGCTCCTGTGTCATAAAGAAGATAGGCCATTGTGGACTGCATAGTGGACATGAATTCGTCGGCTTCTTCGCCCGTCAAAGCTAGACCGATTGCTCCGCCGGAAGACATATATTCCTGGAAAGCCTCGCCGTTATAGGCCTCTGTCGCCGCAGTAGACAAAGTTTCGACGATGTCGTCAGGAGTTTCGGCAGAGACCCAGACCCCAAAATAGGGACCATAGGGCAGGTACTGATCAAACTCGGGGTATTCCTCAGTAATATACGGTACGCCGGGCAGAGAATCCAGGGCCTCGTTGTGGAAGAGCATCAGAACTTTGACGTCGCCGGACTCCAGATAAGAGACTGCTGTGGGGTTGTAGCAGATGAAGGCGTCGATGTGGCCTCCCAGCAGAGCCGTCATAGCATCACTGTCGCTGTCGTAGCTGACGTTGTTGAACTCGGTCCCGTGGACGTTGTTCATCATGGTAGTTACAATGTAGGGGATGCCGGAGATGTTGGTGTTGCCCATGCGAATGGTGCCGGGAGAGGCCAGGGCAGCGTCAACAAATTCCTGATAGGTGTCATAAGGAGAGTCGGCGGGAACCACCAGGGTGCCGACGGTAAAGCAAGAGATGAACACGGTTTTCAGTGAGTCCAGGCCGATGTCAGCAATATCCATGAACTGGAAGCTGTGAACACCTTCTGAGCCAAACAGAATATTATAGCCGTCGGCCGGCTGGGCAAGTACATACTGGGTCGCGACCGCGCCGGAGGCACCGGTCATATTATCCATGACGATGGTCTTGCCCAAATATTCGCCCATACCGCCGGCCAGAGCGCGGGATGCGGAATCCGTTCCGCCGCCGGCACCATAGGTGATCCAGCCGTTCATATCTCGGGTGGGAAAATCACTGTTGGAGGTCTGTGTGGAAGTTGAGGAGTTTTGCTCGCTGCCGGTGGAGGTCGATGCAGGCTGGCTGGTCTGACAGGATGTTAATCCCAGAATGAATGCGGTTGCAAGGAAAAGGCTCACAAACTTTTTCATACAAAATACCTCCTCATATTGTTTTTCCTGTCCAATCGTTTTCTGGCGCACGGTGGCCTATGTTTAAAAGTCGATCCTCCGCCCCTCTTCTGCGGACTGATAGGCGGCATAAAGTACTTTTACGGTATCATAGGCCAGATCAAATCCCGACTGAGGCTGGCGGTCATAGGCGACGCACTCCATAAAGTCCTGAAGCTCACCCAGATACCCCCGGATAACTTCATCGGTGACAAAGGCCTTGTTCCAGCCCAGCTTGGCGGGGAGCATTTCCGCAATGTCTACATCCGCCAGACCATCCTCATCCAGGAAATATGTGTTGAGAATGTCCGTGGGCGTGATGTTGCACATCAAAGCAGTGTCATTGCAGTAAACTTCGATATAGTTTTTGGTTCCTCCCAGGACAACGTCGGAAGCCATGACGGTGGCTTTGGTGCCGTCGCTGTATGTAATGGAGATGACGCCCACATCCTCCACATCCACAGGGCGGGCCACAATGTGGCGATGCTCATATTCGCTCAGACAGTGGGTAGCCATACCCGTGTCGCAGGTGACGCTTTGGATGGTGATGTGTTCCCCGCGGTTGATTGCCTCCTGCTGTTTGAGCCATAAAATGCCGGTCAGAGGGTGACAGCCTACCCGGGTCAAAGAACCGCCGCCAATGCAGCTCCACAGTCCGGCGGCAGCGGTGGTGGAGCCCTTAACGCTCTCTTCCCCCTTCAGCCATAGAATTTTGCTGTTTTTCGCCCGGATGATTTCTGCCGCTTTCTGCACTGGAGTCGCGTACACGAAATTTTCCGCATACATAAACTTGCTGTTGCTTTGTGCAATGGCCTTTTTCAGCTCGTCCATTTGCTCCATGACCTGCTGGAACATAACCTTTTTGGGAACGGTTACCCCTACATCCTGAGAGCCCGGCGGTCCAAAATAGCCCGTGAGGGGCTTTTCACAGATCACATGTTTCCCCGCGTTCAGCGCATCCATAATCATCTGAGGATGCGCCACAGGAGGCGTTACAATGTCGATGACGTCAATCTCGGGATCGGCGAGCATCTGATGGTAATCGGAGCAAATTTCCTCGTAACCATATCGTTTCTGTACGGCAGCTGCCCGCTCTTGATTTACATCACAAATGGTCTTGAGGCGCACATTGATGCTGCTGACTTTTTCATAGCCGTTTCCGTGCAGGTAAGCGGCATAGCCGGCGCCCACAGTCCCCACACATACAGTCTGTTTCTGCATATAGTTGTCCCTCCCATGATGTATTTATTCGCCGTCGATCAAGGCGTTCAGAATTCGATAGTCACGGATGTGCATTTGACCTGGGCCGGAGATTCCGGTAACGGAGACAAAGCACATATCCGAGCCCAGACTTCCGCCGGCAAACCGGGTAACAGCGCCCACATCTCCCATTAAAGAGGCAATGATGGGGTTTTTCATCCAACTGGCTTTGGCATCACATACCATTTGACAGAATATCGCTACGTCATGGAAGTTTTGAGGCATGAGGGCCAGCTTGTTGATGTCCGCGCCGAGACGTTCAGCCCGCTCCAACTTGGCTTGGATTACCTCCAAGTCCGGCATTCCGGCAAAATCATGATAAGAAAGTACCAGCTTGACATCTTTTGAGGCGGTAATTTGGCGGATCTGCTTGATATAGTCCTCCTCATAGCGCATCTCCAGATCGACCAGGTCAATGCAGCCGGTGGAGACTACCGCCTCAATGATCTCCTTTTTCAACTGGTCTGACAGCTCCGTATTGCCGTTTTCGGCAGGGTGTCGGGGCGTAAACAGTACCGGCACATCGCCCACCGCCTGACGAAGAGCCTGAGCCGCCTGTGCTACTTTTTCAGGCTCTGATACGGCAAGGAAAAAGTCTGAGCGCCATTCAAGTATGTCTGGTTTTTCCTTGCAAGTCTCCTTGGCATCGTGAATGAGTGTGTCAAGATCTTTAGAGATCAGGGGTACGCAGGTTAAAAGTTTCCCATCTCCGAATACCCGCTGATTGCGCAGAGAAATCTGTTTTTGACTGGGGTGCAGCATAACATGTCCTCCTGACTGGATAACCCAATTTTTTGTTTGATGTATTGTGGGGCGATGATCATGCCTGTATGAAAGCGCCTGCTTACCGGCCGATAAGTTCAGACGCAGCAAGAGGGTAACAAACGGTAAAGTTGCTGAGACAGGGGGGCGCTGTGGAAGGTGTGTTGACAATAGTGTGCATGAACTATATAATTTTCAAAAAAGATTTTGTATAAAATAAACGTGCTGTGGGGGATAAACGTGGATTTGTTGTGCATGGAATATTTTGCCAGAGTGGCGGAAGAAAAGAGTGTGGCGAAGGTGGCCAAGCAGTTTCACGTTGTGCCTTCTACCATTAGTACACAGATCAAGTCTCTGGAGGAAGAATTGGGGACCACACTGTTTTATCGTGCCTCCAACGCCATGATTCTGACAGAAAATGGGCAGATGGTGTATGAATATGTGTTTAAAATCTTGGCCCTGGCAAACAGTGCCGTCAACGAACTGAAAGATCGAAATCATGCCCTGCAAACGATTAATTTGTATGTGGAGACATGTCCCCTGACGTTTACCAAGATTATCAAGGGCTTTAAGGACCTGTACCCGGATATTTCCTGGAATCTGATTCAAACCTTCAGTAAGCCGGCCTACAATTGGAATACCAGCAGCCTGCTGCTGCATGCCACAGAGCAGCCGCTAGACAGGCCCAACAGCGTCACACTTTTCCAGGAAGAGTGCTTGATCGGTGTATGTGCGCAGAACCCCCTGGCAAAACAGGACGAGGTTCATTTGCAAGACATCCAAGATCAGCCTTTTATTATGCGTTCACCGCTGTCTGTGGAAATCAATCATTTGATTGAGCAGAGCTTAAAGGCCGCGCATTTTTGCCCCAGTTGCTATGATTGCTGTGACAATTCCTTCTTACTGAATGAGATGGTAGCGAAGGATATGGGGCTGGCCTTTCTGCCGTTTCTGACCTGGCTGCACTACAATGATCCCGATATCGTTTTGCTGCGTGTGCCGGAGCTGAATATTGTCCGATACATCAATTTGACTTGGAACGGAAATCTGTATCTGTCTCGAAGTGCGCGGGCTTTTATCGATTATACGAAGGAGTACTTTTCCTCTCTTCAAAAGACTTTGGCTCTGCAGAGCCGGCCAGTAACAACCATAGACAGTTTTTGTTCGTAACAGCATTGGATTTTGCGGGGGTGATACAGGTATGGATTTGTACCAACTGCAGCAGTTTCGGGTAACGGCGGAACTGGAGCATATGACCCAGGCGGCGTTTCAACTTCATGTAGCTCAGCCGGCACTGAGCCGGACCATTCGGATGTTGGAACGGGAACTGGATATGCCCTTGTTTGATCGGAAAAACAAAAGCATTAAGCTAAATAACAACGGGCGCGTGCTGTTGAACTATGCCCAGCAAATTGGTACCTTGTTGGATGAAATGACCCGTGAGATCGGGGAAAAGAATAAACATGATCGCCGGACTATCCGCATTTTGCTGCGAAGCAATCCACCGTCCCTGATGGATGTGATTCATGGGTTTACCTCGCAATATCCCAACACCCACTTTCAGATTGCGTCCTATGTGGAAAACACCAGGATCTACAACGGACAATTTGATTTTGAATTGGGAATCAATTTGGCGTTAGATGAGACATACAGCTCGATTCCCATGTATCAGGACTGGCTGTCCGTTGCTGTGTCCGATTCTCATCCGCTGGCCAAAATGTCTAGGGTGAATCTTCGGGAGTGGGAGGATAATACGTTTCTTCTGTTATCGTTTGATTCCAGATCCAAAACCAGTGAAACGTCTGTGCTTAACTATCTGGAAAGTCTCCAGTTTTCGCCAAAAGTGATGCTGACATGTACGGATTCTCAAAGTATGTACGGGTTAATCCGGGAAAAGCTTGGAATTGGGCTGACTTGTCGGTATTTGTGGAATGAAACCCAATCAGGAATTTCTTTTGTCCCTATTCAAGGTAAGCAATTTTCCATTACCACAAACCTGGCGTGGAAAAAGAATCGTCCCTTGTCCCCCATTTGTCAGGCATTTAAAAGCTATGTCATGGCCTGTGGGAAGGAGAGCAGTATATCTCCATAGAAAATGTTAAAATAAACAAAATATAAACAAGAAAATATCTATTTGTTGATCATATTGTATATTTTTTGATACATATTGTCCAATGCTTTTTCCTGGTCATGCGTTGTGTGATTTGTTATAACACCTTTTTGTTGTATCGTTCGTACTGCGATACAAAAGCGCCTGGAAAACTCCAGGCGCTTTTGTAAGCAAGACTTTCAATGGGTATATACCTTCAGGTTAATGAATCGCGTATTCATCTATTCCATAGCCTTGAGAAGCCCGGCTTTACGCCGGGCTTTTTTCGCAGTTTTTTTCTTGGACTGGATCTGGTGGAATTGCTATATAGCGATAGATTCAAAGGAGTATGCGTTTTTCAGAGAAAATAAGGGCCTTGGACCGTACTATCTCAATATATGCAAAAAAACAAAATGAACGTTAATTAAAAAATTATATATTTTTAAATAACAGAAATAACATGGATTGATGTTGGACGAGACATGCATTTCTGTGTAAAATGTGCTTGTATCCAATAAAACAGACAAAATAGCAGGGGTTAATCCATGCTGTTTGAACAAATATGACAAAAACGGAGGGGAAAACTGTGAACCCAACTGATTTTAGCTGCGCCCAATGCAATGTGTATGCGTGCAAAAAGGAAGGGGAAAAACAATATCCTAAGTTTTGTCTGACCACCCAGGAGATTGAAGGGCGGCCTGCCCGGGAGGTCATCCACGAGGTCCGCCAGCACCTGCTGGAAGACAGTGATGATAGAAGAATTTTTCAGGCAGCGGCAGAAGTGGAAGGGCTGTTTTTCGGAAAATATACCCGGGTGGAGGAAATTTGTGAATTTGCAAAGCGGCTGGGAGCTAAAAAAATTGGCATCGCCACCTGTCATGGCCTGATTCGGGAGACAAAAATTTTCACCAGGATTTTACAGTCGAAAGGTTTTGACTATATTGCCGCTGGATGTAAGGTAGGCAATTTGGATAAAACGGAAGTGGGTATTGACGATGAAATCAAGATCCATCCCGGTACCTTTGAGGCTACCTGCAACCCCATTCTACAAGCCAAAATCCTTAACGACCACCATACAGACCTGAATGTGATCGTCGGGTTGTGTGTGGGCCATGATAGCTTGTTTACCAAGTATTCTCAGGCGCCAGTGACCACATTAATCACAAAAGATCGTGTTATGGGACACGCTCCGGTATTGGCCCTGTATACAGCAGAGGAATATCGGCCCTATTTGCTGGAGTGTTCCGAAATGGAGTGAGTCCGGATGGACACACAATTGACAAAGGCTAAGCGGAACACCTCGAAATTAAGCATACACCAGGAGGTGAAGCGAGTATTCAAGATATGAGAATCTCTGGAATCGAAACAATAACAGCTTAGAAAAATAAGGAGGAAAATTAAAATGTTAAAAAAAGCGATGAGTCTTGCCATGGCCATGGTTATGACCATGACACTGATCACAGGCTGTAACCAGCAGAGCAGCTCCAACAGCGGGACCAGCTCCGGCGCGGCTTCTTCCGTCGGGAGTGCTTCTTCTGCAGGCGAAACAAATGCTGAGGCCAGTAATTTCCCGGAGAGTGGAGAGCTGACCTTTGTCATTCCATACAGCGATTCTTCGGGCACCAATACCGTGTGGCGCGCGTTCGGCGCGGAGTTGGAAAAGGTTATGGGTGTTAAGGTCATTTATGATAACCGCGACGGTGCCAGCGGCGCTGTGGGTACGACCTATTTTCTGAACCAGCCTCACGACGGCACCTATATTCTCTGTTCTTCTGAAGGTACCACGATGTTCAAGGCGAACAATCTGATTGATGTGGACTACGATGATCTGACTCCTCTGGTTCTGACCGCTGCTAACTGCGGTATTCTGGTCACCTATCCCGGTTCCCGCTTTGACGGCATGGACTTTAATCAGATGATCGACTATCTGAAAGAGCATCCCGGTGAGGTCACCGTAGGCGGAACTGGTCTGGGATCTATGCCTTGGATTTGGTGGACCCTGTTTGAGCAGGTCTACGGTGTGGAGCTGAATATTGTGGATTACAGCGGCAGTGGTGAGGCCAATACCCAGCTGATGGGTGAACACATCGAGCTGCTGGTCAATGGCTATACCACCGGCAAACCCCTGCTGGATGCCAATTCCATCGTAGGTATCTGCGTGCTGAACCCTGAGCGGCTGGAGGGCCTGCCTGATATTCCTGCTATCTCTGAGTTTACCGACGAGTTCGACAAGTATATGCCCAACGGTTCTTTCTTTGTGGCGGAAGTGGCAGCCGATACCCCCGCTGAGGTGGTGGAGATTCTGAGGGACGCCTTTATGAAGACCTGGGAGAGCGAAGGCTATCAGGAGTGGATGACCAATAACAACGGTGAAATGCTGGGTCTGACCGGCGATGAGGCCAACGAGTATATGAAGCACCAGCAGGCGGTCAACTCCTGGCTGCTCTATGACAGCGGAGAGACTGACGTCAGCCCGGAGACCTATGGCGTGGCACGCCCGTAACAACGGCCTTTGTTTCGCAGAGACAGCGAAAGCAGCGATTCTGACCCAAAGGAGAAGATATGGACAATAAAGAAGTGCTGAATGAAGAGCAACAGGCTGAATTGGAGGTCGCCCAGCGGGAGGCCATGGAAAAGAAGACGGAGTTCCAACGGGAAATGTCCTGCTTGGTCCTGCTGACCGTCTTTACACTGGCCATCTTGGGGATGTCTCTCAGCTTGTGGATGCCCGGGTTTGAAATGAATTCCCCTGGCATGTATCCGGGTCTGGCTTCCATGGGTATGCTCTTGTGCTGTGTGATTGCCATTGGACAGCTCATTGCCAAGAGAAAGAACATGGAAAAGTGGGAAGAGGAGGGAGCATGGAACCGCCTGAAGCTGTGCCTCATTACGGAAGTACCCTTCGTGGTGTTCGTGATGATCGTGGCATCCATCCTCTACGCTGTGGCCATGGGCCTGATCGGTTTTTATATTTCCACCTTTGTTTACCTGGCATTTTCCATTTTCTTTCTGTTTAAGGGAGAGAAAAAGAAATTGGTGCAGTCTCTCTTGGTGTCCGCTGGAATGATTGTGGCGGTGTATCTCATCATTGAGCTGTTGTTCCAGATTAAAATGCCGTAAGGAGGGATGAGCTATGGAAACAATTATTTTCACCCTGCAGACGGGAATGGCGGTTTTTATGCAGCCCATTATGCTGGTTTATGCCCTGGGCGGCCTGCTGTTTGGCATGTATGCGGGCGCTATGCCCGGAATCTCCGCCACAATGGCCATCTCTCTGATGGTGTCCTTTACGTATAATTGGGATATGTATTCCGCCCTGGCAGTGGCCATCGGATGTTATGTGGGAGCGGTGTACGGCGGTTCGCGCAGCGCCATTCTCCTGAACGTGCCCGGCACGCCCTCCGCTATTGCCACGGCCTTTGACGGCTACCCTCTGGCTCAGCAGGGTAAGGCGGCCAAGGCACTGGGCATTACGGCCATCCAGTCGGTCATCGGCGGTATCATCGGTGCGATCTTCCTGATCATTGCCGCGCCTCTGATTACCAGCTTTGCCCTGCTGTTTGCGCCTCGGGATTATTTTCTGCTGGCCCTGATGGGCATCCTGCTGCTGTGTTCTATGTCCGGCGGTTCCTTTGCAAAAGGCGTATTCTCCGGCCTGCTGGGCATGGTGGTGGGCTGTGTTGGAATGGATTCTTCCACTGCGGTTCAGCGCTTTACCTTTGACAACATCTATCTGATGAGTGGAATCAGCTCCGTGGCCATCATTATTGGTATGTTTGGCCTGTCCGAATCTCTGTGTCAGATGCGGGATTTCCGCGCGGTTGAGGTTCGCAAGCAGGACGTTTCCCGGATCATGCCCTCCCTGCATGACGCCTTTGGATACCTGCGCATAACCATCGAGTCCTCTCTGATCGGCGTGTTCATTGGTGCCCTGCCCGGAACAGGCGGAAATATTGCGGCGCTGCTGTCCTATGACCGGGCGAAAAAGACCTGTAAGAAACCTTCGGCCCCCTTTGGAGAGGGCGCCATTGAGGGCCTGGTGGCCTCGGAAAGTTCCAACAACGCCGCGGTGGGCGGCGCCATCATTCCTATGCTGACCCTGGGTATCCCGGGCGACAGCGCCACAGCCCTGCTGCTGGCCTGCCTTTCTGCCCACGGTGTGGTAGCTGGGCCCCTGCTCATTGATGACAGCAGCGGAATTTTCGGAATGATCGTTATGCTGACCCTGCTGGCAAACATTCTGCTCCTGCCCGTTTCCCTGACAGGAATCAAGGTCTTTGCCAAGATCGTGGAAGTGCCCAAGCAGATTCTGCTTCCCCTGATCATTGTCCTGACGGTGGTCGGTTCTTACGCCGCCCGCAAGAACATGATGGACGTCTATTTTATGATGGGTTTCGGCATTGCCGGGTATTTTCTGAAGATTCACGGGTTTAAGACCGGACCTCTGGTCCTGGGCCTGATTTTAAGCCAGCTGCTGGAACAGAATCTCCGCCGGGCCATGACGGCCGCTCATTTGAATCCGGCTGAGTTCTTTGTCCAGATTTTCAGCAATCCGCTTTCCCTCATTCTGGCCCTGGTGACCCTCCTGGTATTTGCCAGCCAGTTCGGACTGTTAAGTAAGATAACCAGTAGATTTGCAAAAGGACCCAGGGCATAAATCCGTCACTAGGTCAGAAAGGATATGTGATAATGAAAATCACGAAGTTAACCATACTCTATGTACATAACATTCGTACTGATTCCTCCCAGACGGGGCAGCGGCCAATTCTGCTGCGGATCGACACGGACAGCGGAATCTACGGCGTGGGAGAGGTCGGGATGGCCTACGGAGCCGGAGGAAATGCCGCGGTTGGCATGCTGAAGGATTACGCGCCTTATATCCTGGGCATGGATCCCATGAACATCGAGGCCATTTGGGAAAAGCTGCTGAAGACTACCTTCTGGGGCCAGGGCGGCGGAACAGTGGTCTTTGGCGGAATGAGCGGTATTGATATGGCGCTGTGGGATATCAAGGGCAAAGCTCTGGGAGTTCCTGTGTACCAACTGCTGGGAGGAAAATGCCGGGAGAGTATGCGTACCTACGCTTCCCAGATTCAGCTTGCGTGGGCTCCTAAGCGCAACATCTGCAAGACGCCTGAAGATTTTGCCAAACAGGCTCTCGTGGCGGTTGAACAGGGGTATGACGCAGTGAAAGCTGATGTGCTTCAGTTTGACGAGAACGGCGTTTCCGGCGGATATTGGCTGGAAGGTCCGCTGCTGGACAAAGTAGTGCGTGTGGGCGAGGCGCGTATTCGGGCAATTCGGGAAGCAGTTGGCCCGGATGTGGACATCATTGTAGAAAACCACGCACATACCGATACTGTGGCGGGAATTCAGTTTGCCAAAGCTATCGAGAAATACAATATTTTCTTCTACGAGGAACTGAATATGCCCCTGAATCCCAAGCTGACGGCGTACGCAAAGCAAAACATCAATATTCCTCTGGCTGCCGGCGAACGGATTTACTCCCGTTGGGGCTATCTTCCTTTCCTGGAGGCGCGTTCTCTGGACGTGCTTCAGCCCGATCTCGGGACGTGCGGAGGTATTACAGAGTGTAAGAAGATCTGTGATATGGCCCATGCTTATGATATGACTGTGCAGGTCCATGTGGCCGGTACCGGTGTTGCCTGCGCGGCGGCCCTTCATGTAGAGGCGTCGATTCCCAATTTCTGTATCCATGAGCATCACCAGAAGGCGCTGATGCCGGAATACATCGAATTGTGCACCCAAAACTATCAGCCGGTGAACGGCAGAATGCCGGTTCCTGAGCTGCCTGGCATTGGGCAGGATCTGACGGAAAAGGCATACGCAAATTCTGATATTTGCGTGATCGAAGGGTAGTTTTTGAAAGCGCAAGGCAATATCCCATTGCCTTGCGCTTTTAAATTTACACAGTAGATATTGTATCGACAAAGGGGTATACTATGAAAGTTATACTGTGCGGTGACGCATTGTTTTCCAGCAGAAATCTGTCCCGTCGGATTGATCCGAAGATCGTCAGCCTGCTGCAGAGCGCCGACGCCGTGTTTGCCAACGCGGAATTCAGCACGCCCAAGAGAACCACGCCTCCCGGACTTTGCATGTACCTGACCTCGGTACGGCCGGAGACGCTTGATGAGTTTGTGGATTTAAATATCAAACTGATATCCTTTGCCAACAACCATACTGGAGATTATGGCTGGCAGGGAACGGTGGACACCATGGAAGCGGCCCGGGAGCGGGGGTTGATTGCCTGTGGTGTTGGCTACAATCTGGCTGATGCCCGCAAGGCACGGTTTCTGGATACCGGCCGGGGAAGAGTAGGCGTGGTAGCGGCGAATTCTACCTGGTCTGAGCGCTCACTGGCCAGCAACGAAGGAGCGGATGTGGTGTCCAGGCCGGGCCTTTGCCCGTTGCGTTGGGGACGCGCTTATGTACTGCCCGAGCGGGAATTCAATGAGATCCGCCGTATTGACCAGATGCTTGGGACCGAGAATAGCATGCGCGAGGTCAGTAGGATCGAGACTTGGGAGATGCCTGGGGACGGTGTAATCAAATTCGGTTCTCCCATGGAGGGAAACCTGATCATTGAGCGAGGAGACCGGGCCTATGTCCGAACCTTTGTCAATGAGGAAGATCAAGAGGCAATCCTTCGCAGCATCCGAGATGCCGCCCGGCGTTCCCATGTGGTGATTGCTACGCTGCACACCCATGAGGGGCAGAACGAGAACTGGTATGATCCGATGCCTCCTGCTTTTGTAGAGGAATTTGCCCGCAAGACCATTGAAGCTGGTGCCACGGCTTTTGTTGGTCAGGGGGCGCACTTCTCTCGGGGTGTGGAGATCTACAAGGGACACCCCATCTTCTACAATCTGGGAAGCCTGCTGATGGAGTTTGAGGCTGGTGAGTCCATGATCTCTCCGGAGATGTACCACACCTACCATTTGCCCGGAGATGCCTGTCCCTCGGACCTGCACTGCGGCCGGGCAAAAAACAAAATGGGCGAGTGGAGCGGCTTTTATTCCGAGCGCCGTTTCTCGCAGAACTATTTTGTAGTGATGGACGTGGATGAACGGGGAAAGACCGAGTATCAGCTGGTTCCCATCGATCTGGACATGAGGCGGGAAGATCCTCTCAAGCGCGGGTTGCCTGAGGTCGCCACACCGGCCGGGGGCATCGCCTTTGCGGCGGAGCTGGAAAGCATGAGCAAGCGGTACGGTACGCAATTTCAATACCATGAAACCACCGGCATGATTACCATTCAGCCGCCTAAGTAACTGAGGGCGACGGTCGGAGTGGGCGCGGGGGTGTACATGGAGGAACGGACAGTCAACAGACTGAAGTATTTCCCTGCTGTGCCAGCCCGATCGTTTTATCCGGCATGGCGGCAGGGACCGCCAACGGAGAAGAACCATGAATATATTACAGCTAAGATACTTCCTGCGCACAGCGGAACTAAACAGCGTAAGCAAAGTGGCCAATGAGGCACACATCTTTGCACCGGCCGTCAGCAACCACATCAAAGCACTGGAAGAGGAGTTGGGAACCAAGCTGTTCACACGAAACGGCAGTCAGATGCATTTGAACAAAAACGGAGAGATCATGTACCAGTATGGACAAAAGATCCTTCACGCCCTTACCAACGCCGAGAAGGAGATTGCCGACCAAAACAATTCCATGGCATATAGCCTGAAGGTGGCCACGCTCACCACGCCTCGGATTATTCCAAAGGCGATGAACGCCTTTCGCAAGCAGTATCCCCAGCCATATTTGCAGGTACAACAGTATCAACGGTACAGCGAGCAGCTGCTGCAGGAGGTGGATGTGGTTATCTACCCCACGGAGTTTCCCATCCAGCGGAATAATCTGCGGTGTATCTATGAGGAGCCCATTTTTCTGGCGGTATCCAAGGAACATCCTTTCAGCCAAAAGTCTGAGGTGGAAATTGAACAGCTGAGGGACCAGCGGTTCATTCGGCGTACGGAATATTCTGACTTTGCCCGTTATGTGGAGAACAGGTATTTTGAGCAGATGGGCTTTGAACCCCAAACCGCCATCATCGCCGATCCCGCTATGACGGAGATCGAGCTGGTGGCCTCCAACCTGGGTATTATTTTTATGCCCCAGCTGACCTGCTTTGACCAGATGAACAAGATATCGCTGGTAAAGGTCAAGGGCGTCCCCATGAAGCGCTATATCAATGTCACATGGCGGGAACAGCCCTACCAGCCAAAGGTCACCCAGCTTTTCGTCGACTTCATTTATGATTTCTTTTCCAGTTTGAATTTTGGTGAACGCTATGATTGATCTGCAGCAATTAAAATATTTCCAGAGAGTGGCCAAACTGGAGCATATGACCAAGGCTTCCATGGAGCTTTGCATTGCCCAGTCGGCGCTGAGCAAAACTATAAAGGTCATGGAGGCGGATCTGGGCGCCCCTTTGTTTGATCGTCGGAACCGGCGGATGTACCTGAATGAAAACGGAAAGACGCTGCTGAAATACGCCGATGAGATTGAAGGATATCTGGAAGAGCTGTCGGGAAAGCTGTCGGCCAACCGGGAGACGGAAAATACCAAGACCAGCATTTTGATCAAGACTGATTCGGTGCTGCTGCCCAATATGTTCAAGCAGTATTGTCTGGCATACCCGGAGGCGGAGCTGAAGATCATTATCTACAATCGAAGCGTCAACCAACAGAAAATAAAATGCGATTTTATTATTGACTCCATGCTGCCGGGCGGCAACATGGAATACGCGCCGCTGTTCAATGAGAAGATGATCATTGCAGCCCCCAGTGACCACCCGCTGGTGGGTGAGCGGATTTCCCTGTCTCAGCTGAAGGGGGAGTCGTTTGTCACCATGCCAAAGAACTACACTTTTACCCACATTTTTTATCAGCTGTGCGAGGCGGAAAAATTCGAGCCCAATGTGGTGGCCGAGAGCAGCGATTCCTACACGATTATGGAGTGGGTAGCTTCCCGGATGGGCCTGGCAATGATTCCGGAACACAGCTGGGGCTATGGGGAAAACAAAGCGCTGGGAGCGATCTATCTGGACCGTCCGGTGGAACGAAACCAGTATCTGCTGGTCTGGAAAAAGAATGCCTCTTTGTCCAAGAGTTCCCTCCAGTTTAAGCGCTTTGCAATGCAGTATTTTAAGAAATGTGATTGAAAACACACTCACCAGATTATGCAATCGCAGAAAGGAAGCAGATTCGTTATGAAAGCACTTGTTTATCATGGTCCCGGCAAGTTGGAAGTGGAGCAGTGGGAGACGCCGGAACCAAAAGAGGGGGAAGTGAGGCTGAAGCTTCAGTATTCGGCCATTTGCGGTTCAGATCTGGGGGCCTATAAGCACGCATCCGACCGCTTCAAGCCCCCCCTGATTTTAGGACATGAGGCATCCGGTATTGTGGATAAAGTGGGGCCGGGGGTCACCAAGCTCAAGGTGGGACAGGCGGTTTGCTGCAATCCACCCATTTACTGCGGAAAATGCTGGTACTGCAAGCATGGGCATTACAATATCTGCCCCAACCGGCTGAGTTTGGGCAACTCAGTGGGCATTGATACCTGCCACGGGACCTTTGCCCAGTACATCTGTTTGCCGGAGTACACATTGGTGCCCCTGCCGGAGGGATTCCCCCTGGTGTACGGGTCCATGATGGAGCCGCTGGCCGTGGGCTATCACGCGGCGAAAAACGGGAGCTTTACGCCCGGGGAAACGACGGCTGTCATCGGAACGGGCCCCATCGGGCTGCTTACCATCCTGAGCCTGCGAGCGCTGGGGGCCGGAAAGATCATTTGCAGCGACACGTCCCTAGCCCGACTGGAGCTGGCCAAGGAGCTGGGCGCGGACATTGCAGTGGATGCGTCCAAAGAAGATATTGTAACCGTGGCCAAGCAGGCCACCGAAGGCTTGGGGGCTGACCGCACTATCATCTGCGCCGGGGTGGGAAGCTCCTTCCATCAGGCCATCCAGACCACCCGCAGCTGTGGAGATGTGGTTTTGGTGGGAATGATTCAGGAGACCCTGGAGTTTTGCCCCATGGACATATTCGGACGGGACATCAATATTATCAGCAGTTATACATTTACCGATGAAATTTACAACGCAGTGGAAGCTGTGTCTCAGGGAAAAATCCACCTGGAACAGTTGATTTCCTCCATTTATTCTCTGGACCACGGAAAGGATGCCTTTGACGCCCTGGCAACCGTGGGAAATCAGGAATTGAAGGTAATTTTGGACATTTGGAGTCAAATGGAGGGAACTGAAAAATGGGTAAGGTAACAGATGGGCTTTGGGATCTCTATGTAACACAGGAAACCAACTGCGCGGAAACCATGCTGTGTGCAGGCATCTGTGCCTGCGGTCAGCAGCCTCCGGAGGAAAGTCGCCGCATGATGGCGGGCTTCAGCGGCGGCGTCAGCAGCGAGGCATTTTGTGGGGCGATCCTCGGTGGAGTGGCGGCAATTGGATATAGCATCAATCGTGGAGATGAAGAAAGCTTCGAGCTGAGCAAGCAGGCCACCGAAGAATTTGTGACCCAGTGCCGGGAGATGTTTGGAAGTGTGAACTGCCACGACATCAAGCAGGTCTGGCGGCAGGAGGAAAGCCGGTGCTACCAGGCGGTTGAAAAGATCGCCGCCGTCCTGGATGGAATTTTGGCCAAATACGGTGCAAAGGAGGCCTGAGCATGAAGGTTGTGATTGTTGGCGGTGTGGCGGCGGGAGCCAGCGCCGCGGCAAGGCTGCGCCGGCTGGATGAGACGGCGGAGATCATCATGCTGGAGCGAGGCGGAGAGGTGTCATACTCCAACTGCGGCTTGCCCTATTACATCGGTGGCGTGGTTGCCAATGCCGACGAGCTGCTGCTTCAGACGCCTCAGTCCTTCTGGGCGAGGTACCGGGTGAATGTCCGCGTCCGATCAGAGGTGATTGCCATTGACCGGAAGAAAAAAACAGTGCATGTGAAAAACACGGCGACCGGGGAAGAATATGAGCAGCCCTATGATCGCCTGATTCTGGCGCCTGGCGCGGAAGCGCGGAAGCTTCCTGTTGAAGGAGCGGAGCTGCCGGGCGTGTATACCCTGCGTACCGTAGAGGATGCGGTACAGATCCGGCAAGCGGCTGTAGAGCGTGGTGCAAAAAGCGCTGTGGTGATCGGAGGGGGCTTCGTTGGGCTGGAAGTGGCGGAGAATCTGCGCCATGACGGGCTTGAGGTCTGTGTGATGGAAGGAACTGCTCAGATATTCCCTCCCTTTGATCAGGAGATGGCCAACATCGTGACTGGAGAAATGGAACGCAACGGTGTTCGAGTCTATACCAAGTGTGCGGTGGAGAAGATACAGCTCAAAGAAAACAGGCTTCAGGTGTGTTCTTCCCAAGTGAATGTGAATTGTGACCTGGTGATCGTGGCGGTAGGTGTGATACCGGAGAGCGGGCTTGCCAAAACCTGTGGTTTGGAGGTTAATGAGAGGGGGGGCATTGTGGTAGACAGCCAGATGGCCACCTCGGATGAAACTATTTTTGCTGCTGGCGATGCAGTGGAAAAATTTCATATGACCTCTCAACAGCGGACCATGCTTCCTCTGGCCGGCCCGGCCAGTAAACAGGGAAGAGTGATTGCAGACAACCTGGTGGGGATTTCCAGTAGCTTTTCGGGAGTGCTGGGTGCTTCTGTGTGCAAGGTATTTGGACTAACGGCCGCCTGTGTGGGATTAAATGAAAAGACACTTCAGACTCAGAAGAAAGCGTACGAAACCATCTACCTGTCTCCCTCCCAGCATGTGGGTGTTTACCCGGGCGCAAGTCCCTTGACCATGAAGTTGCTTTTCGGACTGGATGGCAAGGTGCTGGGCTGCCAGTGTGTGGGTACTGAAGGTGTGGAAAAACGGGTGGATGTGATCGCCACAGCCATGAGATTTGGGGGCAGTGTCTCCGACCTGGCGGAGATGGAACTCTGCTACGCACCGCCCTATTCCTCTCCTAAGGACCCGATCAACTATGCCGGATATATAGCTGAAAATGTGCTGTCTGGCCGTGCTCCTGTCAAGCACTGGCATGATCTGGCGGGAAGGGACGAGAAGAAAAGTGTGCTTCTGGATGTGCGAACCTCGGAGGAGTACCAGCAAGGACATCTGAAGGAAAGCATTAATATTCCGGTGGACGAGTTGCGGGAGCGGCTGGAGGAATTGCCGGAAGATAAGGAAATCTGGGTGTACTGTCAGGTGGGGCTGAGGGGATATATTGCCCAGCGAATTCTGATGCAGTGCCGTCCCGGGCAGGGCATATATAATTTGTCTGGTGGTTATCGGCTGCTTACTGTGGCGCAGTTACTCTAAAAGGTTCGGATAAGCATTGGGTAAAAAAGACAAGCTGAAAGGAGAATCTCTATGAAAAAAATACTGGTCATTCATGGATTGGATCACGATAAAATGGGAAAGGATGCCAACAGTCCCCACGCTGTCACGATGGAAACACTGAACAAACAGATGGAGCAGGCGGCCGGAGAGATGGATGTTTCCCTTTCCTTCTACCAGAATAACGACATCAAAAAGGTTTGCGATACCATCTTGGCCGCCCCTGGGCAGGGGATACAGGGAATCGTGTTCAACCCGGCTGCCTGGATGGACTCCGGTGTGGAGATCGCTCAGGCGCTGAAGCAGGCGGGCCTGCCTGTGGTGGAGGTACATATGTCCAACATCAATAAAGAGGTCACTTGCAGCAATGTGATTGCCCCTGCGGTGACGGGACTGGTGACAGGATTTGGCGAATCGGTCTATGTGATTGGACTTCGGATGCTGTCTGAGTATCTTTGTAACCAATAAAAGCGGCCAAGATCAACTTCCTGTTGGAAACAGTTAGGCGTGTAATATCATAAGACGAGAGATGCGTGTTACATAGCATCTGAAAGGCTAAATTTCCCCATATCAAAAGAACGACACGGAACAAAACGGAATGGTACCCCATTTGTGAAACAGCGTTGTACGCTGAGCAGCAAATGGGGTACTTTACTATAAAAATCTGAATGAAAATAGAACAGTATGACGCCGAAAAACGGTTTAAGATATGTCAAAAGATAAAATTTGTCGCATATAGCTGATTATGGTAGAGTACAGGTGCTGCGGAAGCTGGGGGAGTCCATAGAAGAAAACAGCGGAGAATTACCGTTTAAGCAAATCTCCGCTGTCGTTTGAAGTTTACACTGGAAACGGTGCATGAACTAACAAGTGTTATTGTTTGGTGATGGGTTCCATGCTGGCGGCAAAGAGGCTGGTCAGTTTGGCCATGCCTTCAGAGGGGGCCTGCTGTACGGCCCTGGCGTGGATGATGTACTTGGAGGTATTATCAGTGGTCCGGGTGCGGGAGGTGGTGGCCGCCACGGTTCCGGTGATGCTGGCGCTGCAGCCCCAGAAGTTGAAGCTGTCCGTGTTGGTCAGACTTTCCGTGTTGGAGCTTGTATCCACCGTCTGTTCGTGGACCTCCATGGAGAAGTCCACAGTGGCCTCGTCCATAGTGAACGCAGGCAGAGGAACCAGGGAAATGAGGGGGGCTTCCAGCGTCATGTCCTTGGTGCTCTCCTGCCCGGTCTTTTGGTCGATGATCAGCCGCTTGAAGGAGAAGGTCACGGTCTTGGTTCCCTTGGAAGGGTCACCGTCAATAAAGGCCAACTGGTAAATGGTTTGGATATATACCTGACACAGGGCTGCCTGTCCCTTGGCAACCTCCAGAATAGGCTGGCAGATGAGCAGGCCGATGGGAAGCCCCGCAAAGCTCTGAGATGCATCGTCCTTCAAAATCAGATCGTTTTCGGCTTTGAGTTCACTCATGGGTCGTTACCTCCATACTATAAGATTTGAGTTGCAGCTTGAACGGTGCGGGCCATCCCTTCGGGAGTGTCTCCCTGGACAAAATGTAGGGACAGCGCTCCGCCCTGGGAATCTCCTTCTCCCGAAGCCAGTTCATAGGCGGGGGAGCCATCCTGTTCACAGGGGGAGAGAGGGATACGGATGTCCACGGAATGGAGCAGAAGGGGCCGGTGGCTCATCAGCGCGGCGACAGGAACCCGAACCTGCTTCTCCGGCCCACCAGGAGATGCAGAGGTGGGGAGAACCAGGTCCCAGGACACCGGCCTTCTGACGTCCTCATTTCCGTTGTCCGGCGCGGTGAAGCTGCTGTAAAAAAGCTGAGCGGCCTGAAGATCCACCGCATGACAGGCGGCTTGTACAGAAGCGCCTACCGAAGCAATCAGTTCCTCTAATGTAAACACCATGTCATACCCCCACAATGCCTATCCGTTCGTCTGGAATGTGGTACTTTTCCTGAAGAAGCGGCAGCTGGCTCCCCACTTCCACCAGCTGAAGCTGCTGCTGATCCACAGCGTTTTTCCATACGGCAAAGCGCTGGGCGGCGAGGGGGTGATCCGGGTCTGTGAGGAGCTGCCCCAGATCGGAAATAAAATATTCGTTTTTCCCGAGTACATTGGACTGGTTCATGTTGCTTCCTCCTGTGTATCAAAGATTATTACTTTGCAGAGTGCTGCATGACTCACATTGGGGGTATATATAGCGCTGTGGAAGGATTTTTCCGGGAGGATAAAACGGGTAAGGGTGTGGGCGCTGTCCCAGGAACAAAGATGTCAGCTGGACGGGGACAGGATAGCGGGTCTGAAACTTTCCGTCCGGGCTCTCCACAACCTGAATGTTCATCTTTTGCGTAAAAGACATGATCTCCTGCATTTTTGCCGGCCGGAAATGGGCTGAAGTGAGGGGCTGATGGTCGCCGACCCATATATTTTCAAGGAAAAATCCGTATGCAATTTTACCTCCTCTTAGATTCTTCCCGCAGGTATGGCAGCGCAGCTCAAGCCCCCGGGATTCATACTGCTCCAGCAGGATCTTTTTGGCGCGGTCAGTTTTGTCACTGTTTGTCCGGACGCCTAGGCAGGGGATGTTGGCATGCCCGGGGTACAGGGTGTCCTGTCCGTCCTCCACCTGCTGCGCGTGGGAATGGGATGTATTGGGGGCTTGAAAACCGGCGGCTGTTTCAAAGGCAGCTTCTTCTGGAGATGGTTTTTTCCGCCTCATTGCTGCCAGAAAATCATCCACAGACATAGGCACCCAGTCGTGTTCAGGCACCCAGTCGTGTTCAGGCACCCAGTTGTGTTCAAAAATGTCAGCGGGATCCTCTTGAATCAACGGCTCCGGTTGAGGAAAACCGCTTAGAAATTCATCGGTGGGCATGGGGTGGTGATGTTCCAGGAAAAATAAAAGGGGGTCCTTGGAGGAGCTGGCTTGCGGCTGGGACGGACGCGAGGGGAGCGAGCGAGATTGTCGTACCGCTATGCTCCTGGATGCGGCGCCGTTGATATAGAAGAATCGAACGACGGAAGGACGTTTTGGTGGACACAAGTATATCACCTCTTTTTTGCTGTTTCATATGTATGTGGCTGGCCGGAAAATAGAACTCTCCTTTATATCCCCTGGAAAAGGGAATTAAATGCTGAATCTGACGGATAGGAAGTTGAGGAGATATGTGAGAATTGAAACGGAAGAAAAGAAAGAACAATGGAAAAGTAGAATGGTTTTGGTTAAAATACGCAAGATTTCCGGCCCTTTACGCCTTGCGTTCTATGGGGGATTGTGGTAGTATAAAGTGATATTTTATGGGGGTCAGACTCTTGATCTGAACGCCAGCGGGAGGAATCACAATGAATGATCGAATCTTCCTGTCCTCCCCCACAATCCATGGGGAAGAGCAGAAATTTGTCCAGGAAGCCTTCGACACCAACTGGGTAGCGCCTCTGGGCAAGAATGTAGATGAGTTTGAGCGGGAGATGGCGACCTATTTGGGAATCGGTCACGGGGCCGCTCTGGTGTCCGGAACCTCGGCTCTCCACCTGGCGGTGAAGCTGGCGGGAGTAAAGCCGGGGGATAAAGTACTGTGCTCCGACATGACCTTTTCCGCCACTGTCAATCCGGTGAGCTATGAGGGTGGCGAGCAGGTTTTTGTGGACAGTGAGCGGGAGACCTGGAACATGGACCCCCGTGCCTTGGAGTTGGCCTTTGAAAAGTACCCGGAGAGCAAAGTGGTGGTACTGGCTCACCTGTATGGTACTCCCTCCAAGCTGGATGAGATCACCTCCATCTGTGAGGCCCATGGGGCCACCCTCATTGAGGACGCGGCGGAGAGCTTGTCCGCCACCTATAAGGGAAGACAGACGGGTACATTTGGCAAGTATAATGCGGTTTCCTTTAACGGCAATAAGATCATTACCACCTCCGGGGGCGGAATGCTCCTGTCCGATGACGAACAGGCCATTAAAAAGGCCCGCTTCTGGGCCACCCAGGCCCGGGAACCCTTCCCCTGGTATGAGCATAAAGAGATCGGTTACAACTACCGCATGAGCAACATTGTGGCGGGGATCGGCCGGGGCCAGCTTCTCCACCTGGAGGAGCACCGGGCGAAAAAAGAGCAGATCTACCGGACTTATGAGGAAGCTTTTGAGGGGGCACCTGTGAAGATGAACCCCTATCTGCCTGAGAGCCGGCCCAACTTCTGGCTCTCCTGCATGACCATCGATCCGGGCTTTGACGTAAGTCCGGAGGAGATCCGACTGGCCCTGGAGAGTGAGAACATTGAGTCCCGGCCCATCTGGAAGCCCATGCATATGCAGCCCGTCTTTGCCGGACACGATTTCATCACAGTCGGGGACAACGTGGGGGAGGATATCTTTGCCCGCGGTCTGTGCCTGCCAAGCGACGTGAAGATGACAGAGGAAGAACAGGGACGGGTCATTGAGATCATCAAAGGAATGATACTGTGAGTCGAGGAAAAAACGGAATTTACTGCCGCTACATAAAGAGACTTCTGGATATCCTGTTGTCAGGCTGCGCCCTCATTGTCCTGTCCCCAGTGCTGCTTATTGTGGCTATCCTGGTGCGGACAAAACTGGGTAGCCCTGTGATCTTCTGCCAGAAGCGTCCAGGCAAGGATGAGAAGATTTTTAAAATGTACAAGTTCCGCTCCATGACCGACGAGCGGGACGAGGACGGAAATCTTCTGCCGGATGATGCACGGTTAACAAAGTTTGGCCGAACTCTCCGTTCTACCAGCTTGGATGAACTGCCAGAGCTGTGGAATATCTTCAAGGGCGATATGTCCATCGTAGGCCCGCGGCCGCTGCTGGTAAAGTATCTTCCCCTTTACAATGAGGACCAGCGCCGCCGCCACGACGTGCGGCCTGGGTTGACAGGACTGGCACAGGTGAGCGGACGAAATGCCATCACCTGGGAAGAGAAGTTTTCCCATGATGTCCGGTATGTGGAGAAGGTCAGTTTTTTTCTGGATGTACGGATTGTGATGTTGACGGTAAAAAAGGTGCTGAAGCACGAGGGAATTTCCAGCGACTCCAGTGCAACCATGGAAGAGTTCAGAGGAACGGAGCGGGAGTATAGTGTCCGATAAGGTAATTCTGGTAGGAGCTGGCGGTCACGCTAAGGTGATTGCAGATATTGTCTTGAAGTCTGGCGATCAGCTCTTGGGCTTTCTGGATGACGACCCCATGAAGACTTCCGTGCTAGGTTATCCGGTATTGGGCAACGTTGAAAATTGGAAAGCGTTTTCCGAAGAGGCTAAGTTTCTGCTGGCGGTGGGAAATAACCACCTTCGGGAGTCTCTTGAGGCGAAATTGAAAGTGGACTGGTATACTGCAATTCACCCATCTGCTCAAATTGGGATGGATGTGGTGATTGGGGAAGGCAGCGCAGTGATGGCAAACGTCGTCATCAATACTGGAGCCAGAATTGGGAAGCACTGCATAGTAAACACCGCTGCTGTGGTAGAACATGACAATCAAATTGAGGACTACGTCCACATTTCTGTGGGAGCCAAACTGGGCGGAACTGTTGAAGTGGGTAAGGCCAGTTGGATCGGAATTGGAGCGGTGGTAAAAAATAATTTGTCAGTCTGCAGAGACTGTATAGTCGGCGCAGGCGGTGTTGTTGTGAAAGACCTTTTTGAACCGGGCATTTATGTAGGGATCCCGGCAAGGAGAATTATAGAATGAAGAAGAATGTCTGGATTATGAACCACTATGCGGGATCCATGTTTTTCGACAAAGGGGGACGCCACTATAACTTTGCAAAGTATCTTCGTCGATCAGGATATGAGCCGGTGATCTTTTGCGCCAATTCTATGCATGGGAAGCAGGAAGCCTATTTTGACGATAAAAATCTTTGGCATGAGCACGTTGCGGAAGAGATCGATACACCCTTTGTTTTTGTGAAAGCAAGGCTTTATCAGGGAAACGGTAAGCAGCGTGTGTTGAATATGATCGACTTTTACTTCAATGTGAAAAAGACTGCCAAACAATATGCAAAAAAGCATGGCATTCCGGATGTAATCTATGCGTCTTCTGTTCACCCCTTGACTTTGGTCGCGGGGATTCAGCTGGCAAAATATTTTGGAGTGAAGTGCCTCTGTGAAGTACGGGATTTGTGGCCGGAGTCCATTGTTGCTTATTCTACTCGGCTGACTAAGGCTAATCCTCTTATCAAATTTCTTTATACCGGAGAAAAATGGATTTATGTTCATGCCGATGCTTTGATTTTTACTGTTGAGGGAGCTTATGACTATATTGTTGAGCAAAGCTGGGAACGAGAAATCCCACGAGACAAGGTCCACTATATTAACAATGGAGTGGATTTAGAGGTATTTTCCTATAATCACGATCATTATCAAATTAAAGATTCACATCTACAATCGGCAGATATCTTTAAAATAGTCTATATTGGCTCCATTCGAAAAGTAAATAATTTGAGTGCGTTGCTGGATACGGCTAAAGTGGTTACAAACCCCAAGATGAAGTTCCTGATCTGGGGGGATGGAGATGAGCGGACTATGTTGGAACGGCGCGTACGGGATGAGAGAATTGACAATGTGATATTTAAAGGAAAAGTGGAGAAAAAGTATATCCCATATATTGTAAGTTGTGCGGATGTAAACTTAATTCACGGAGGAGATCAGGGGAAAGCATTGTTTCGGTTTGGCATTAGCCCCAATAAAATGTTTGATTGCTTTGCTGCGGGAAAGCCCATTATTATGGATGTTCTAGCCAAATATAACCCAGTAGAGCGATGGGATGCAGGTATATGTATTGACAGCATTGATAAGTTACCAGAGGCGCTTGAGAGAATCCATCAAACAGATGAACAAACGAGAAGAGTGATGGGTGAGCGTGCCTATCAGGCGGCGCAGACCTTTGATTTTAAGCCATTGACTCAAAAGTTGCTTGGAATTATTGAGGGGAAATAAAATGGAGTTTACTTACGCCGCCTACAAAAAAATAATGCACTTATTAAGGCAGAATTGTTATCAAATTAAGAATTATCATGACTTTAAAACTGCTGAGCGGTGTGTGATTTTACGACATGATATCGATAATGACCTAGGGCAGGCTGTTCGATTGGCAGAAGTGGAGGCACAAGAGCAGGTGCAAAGTACATATTTTGTCCTGCTACGGACGGACGTCTATAATCTAGCCTCCAGAAGAAGCCTGGAACAGCTCCACCGCATCCAGTCTTTGGGCCATGAGATTGGTTTGCATTTTGACGAAAAGGTCTATCCGGAAGTGACAGCCAGCGAAATGGTAGAGCACATTCTGAAGGAACGAGATATCCTATCCATGATCCTGGATACTCCAGTCACCACTGTTTCTATGCACCGCCCGTCCAAGGCAACTTTGAAAGCTGATTTAAGAATACCTGGGATGGTAAATTCTTACGGTAAGACGTTTTTTCATGATTTTAAATACCTTTCGGACAGTCGCCGTAGATGGCGAGAGCCTGTGCAGAAAATTATACAGTCCGGAGATTGCGATCGGTTGCACATTCTAACCCATGCCTTTTGGTATCATGAAAAAGAAGAACCCATTGAGACTACAGTGGGAAACTTCATTCGTTCCGCTAATCGAGAACGGTACAGTCAGATGATGGAGAATATTACAGACCTCCCATCGATTTTGAAAGAAGATGAGTTTTTCAATGAAAATCTCTGAAATATTATTTTTTTTAAAAGATAGCAATATCCCTTTTGAATTTCGCGGAGATTCTGATGTAGATGTAGAGGGTTTTTCATCGTTGTCCTGCTATAAAAATAACAGCTTTACATGGATAAAGACACAGAAGAATATACCTAATGGGTTTGATTTGTCGCAGGTAAAACTTGCTTTTGTATCTGAAGAGGTACAAGTGGAAGGCATCGATAATATCATCCGTACATCGGAATCTAAAAAAGCGTTTTTCTCGACAATGGAGCGGTTTTACGGCCAAGAGGAGAAGAGACTGGCAGTTGGCGAATTTACATATATTTCTCCAAAAGTGAAGTTGGGTAAGAATGTACATATTGGGCACAACTGCACCTTGGATGGAGATATTTCTATTGGTGATAATACTGTAATTTGGAATCATGTAACGATTGTGAATCATGTAACGATTGGAAGAGATTGTGAGATACAATCTGGCACTGTGATTGGACATGATGGCTTTGGATATACAGAATCAAAAGATCATGTAAAGACGATGGTTAAGCATTTTGGAGGCGTTCAAATAGGTGATAAGGTTCATTTGGGAATGAACAATGTCATTGCGAGAGGTGTCATTGACGATACAGTCATCGGAAGTGGTACAAAAATGTCCGATTTATGCCATATTGGGCATAACAATATTATTGGGAAGAATTGCACAATTATTAACAGCGCGTTTTTTGGCTCCTGCAATACAGGGGATAATGCTTATGTGGTGTATTCAGTAATCAAGAATCAGACCCATGTTGGAGAAAATGCTTTTGTTGGTATGGCTTCCAATGTGCTGTCTGACGTGGAAGAAAATACTGTGGTAGTGGGAAATCCAGCAAAAAAGTTGCGAGAAAAGGAAGTGTGACCAGTGTTTGGAAAAACAATTTTCGAACTCGCAATTGGGGATTATGCAGAACAAAATAATGTTCTTTCATTAGAAGATGCTTACAAATACGCAGGAATTACTGGAGATAATAATCCCATTCACTTTGATACGCAGGCAGCATATGAATCTAAGTTTGCAAGGCCCATTGCACATGGCATGATTTTAGCAGGCTTTATTTCAGGCGTGATAGGGTCTAAACTTCCTGGTTTTGGATGCATCTACGAGAAGCAGTCTCTTAAGTTTACAAAGCCGGTTTTTTACGATGATGAAATATGCACTAGGGTTACTGTAATGGAAATAAATCAGGAAAAGAATCGCATTACATTAAAAACAGAGTGTTCTAATCAGAATAATGAGATTGTATTAACCGGAGAAGCAGTGGTTCTACCAAGAAGAGGAGAATACAAATGCAATTCATTGACTTAAAAGCCCAGTACCAGGCCCTGAAACCTGAAATCGATGCCAATATCCAGGCGGTCCTGGACTCCGCTCAGTTTATCGGTGGCTCCTTTGTAAAAGAACTGGAGGATAAGTTGGCCGCCTTTGTGTACCGGAAACACTGCATTACTTGCGCTAATGGTACCGATGCCCTCCAACTGGCTTTCATGGTCTATGGTATTGGAGAGGGAGATGCGGTGTTTTGCCCGGATATGACCTTTATATCCTCTACTGAGCCGGCTAAGATGTTCGGTGCCACCTCTGTGTTCTGTGACATTACTCTGGACACCTATTGTCTTTGCCCCCATAGCCTGGAGCGGCAGATCCAGGCAGTACTGGCCGAGGGTAAGCTGAAGCCCAAGGCAGTGGTGGCTGTGGATATTCTGGGCAACCTCTGCGACTATGAGGCACTGTCTGCTGTGTGTGAGAAGTACGGCCTTGTCATGATTGAAGATGCCGCCCAGAGCTTTGGTGCCTCTCAGAATGGGAAAAAAGCATGCGCTTTCGGCCAGATTGCAGCCACTTCATTCTTCCCGGCCAAGCCACTGGGCTGCTATGGGGACGGTGGTGCAGTGTTTACGGACGATGACCGGGTTGCCGACCTGTGCCGCTCACTTTGTGTCCATGGAAAAGGGCCTGGCGGTAAGTATGACAACATTCGGGTCGGTATGAACTCCCGCTTGGATAATCTTCAGGCTGGCATTCTGCTGTCCAAGCTGAAAGCTCTGGGAGATTATGAGATCGATGCCCGCCAGATGGTGGCAAAGCGGTATAGCGAAGCCTTTGCGGACAAATTTGTCACACCTTATGTTGCAGAAGGAACTGTTTCCGCCTGGGCGCAGTACGCCCTCCTGGCTGAAAATACTACCCAGCGGAATCACATCGTTGCTTATCTCAGTGAAAAGCATATTCCCAACATGGTGTACTATCCTACCCCACAGCATGCCTTGCCCGTGTTTCGGGACGAGCCCCACTATGCAGAGCAGTTTACCAACGCTAACGACTACTGTGCCCGTACGTTCTCTCTGCCCATGCACCCCTACCTTCAGGAGAAAGAACAGCATGAGATCATCAACGCAGTTTTGGAGGCACTGTAATGGACAAGCAGTATTTTGTGCATGAGTCCAGTTATGTGGATGCAGGATGCTCCATTGGGAGAGGAACCAAGATCTGGCACTTTTCTCACATCATGAAGGACTGTTCTATTGGGAAGGACTGCAACATTGGACAGAACGTGGTGATTTCCCCGGATGTGGTTTTGGGAGATGGAGTCAAGATCCAGAACAATGTGTCTGTCTACACTGGCGTGGTCTGTGAGGACGGCGTATTTCTGGGACCTTCCTGTGTCTTTACCAATGTGATTAATCCCCGAGCGTTTATTGAGCGGAAAAATGAATACCGAAAGACTACAGTCAAAAAGGGTGCCAGCATTGGAGCTAACGCTACCATCGTCTGCGGACATGACATCGGTCGGTATGCTTTTGTGGGCGCCGGGGCTGTGGTGACTCGGGATGTTCCGGACTACGCCATGGTGTATGGTTCCCCGGCAAAAATCCACGGCTATGTGTGCCGCTGCGGTGAGAAGTTGGTGTTTAAGGAAGGTAAGGCTGCCTGCAAGGCTTGTGGGATGAACTATGTAAAAGAAAATGACCAGGTGAAGGAGAACGAATGATATGGCCCTGAAAGAGGAATTGCTGAAGAAAATTGCGGATAAGACCCTGGTCTGTGGCGTAGTAGGTCTGGGATATGTAGGTTTGCCTCTGGCGGTGGACAAGGCTAAGCATGGTTTTAAGACCATCGGCTTTGATGTGCAGCAGCAGAAAGTGGATATGGTCAATGCTGGGCAGAACTACATTGGCGATGTAGTGGATGCCGACCTGCAGGAGTTGGTAGCCTCTGATATGCTCCATGCTACCACTGACTTTGCTCAGGTATGCAAAGTGGACTTTATTGCCATCTGTGTCCCTACGCCGTTGGATCAGCACCAGCAGCCGGATATCAGCTATGTCCGGTCTTCTGCTGAGGACATTTCCAAGCATCTGACCCGGGGCACTATCGTGGTGTTGGAATCTACCACTTATCCCGGTACTACAGAGGAGCTGCTGCGACCCATTCTGGAGCAGGGTAGCGGCCTGAAATGTGGGGAAGATTTCTATCTGGGTTTTTCTCCCGAGCGAGTGGATCCGGGCAATTTGATCTATAAGACCAGCAATACACCCAAGGTGGTGGGAGCCATTGGAGAAGACGCGGCGGAAGTCATTGCTATGGTGTACCGTGCTATTTTGGATGGTGATGTGCACACCGTTTCCTCTCCTGCTGTAGCAGAGATGGAGAAGATTCTGGAGAATACCTATCGGAATATCAACATTGGCCTCATTAACGAGATGGCTATCCTGTGTAACCGCATGGGTATTAGCATCTGGGAGGTTATTGATGCCGCCAAGACCAAGCCGTACGGTTTTCAGGCTTTCTATCCCGGCCCAGGCTTGGGAGGTCACTGTATTCCTCTGGATCCTTATTACCTCAGCTGGAAGGCACGGGAGTACGGCTTCCACACCAGCATGATCGAGTCCTCTATGATAATCAATGACCGTATGCCCGAGTACACTGTGGAGCGGGCCGGGAAGATCCTCAACCGGCATAAAAAAGCGCTGAATGGCTCCAAAGTGCTGGTACTGGGTGTGGCCTATAAGCAGGACATCGATGACTACCGTGAGAGCCCTGCCATTCGGGTCATCGAGGAGTTTGAGAAGACAGGCGCCCAGGTAGACTACTATGACCCCTATATCCCCAAATATCGGGAACACGGAGAGTGGCACTCCGGTCTGGAGACCATCAGCCCTGAGGTCATCAATCAGTACGATTTGGTGATCATCACCACTGCACATAACACAGTGGACTATGAGATGGTCTGTGGATGCACTATACCGGTGTTTGACTGTAAAAACGTGTGTAAGAATATCCGGAACCGAGAAAATATCGAGGTATTGTAATACCTATAAAGGAGATAACCATTATGAAGTATGCGCTCATCGGCTGCGGTCGTATAGCGGTTAATCATATCAAGGCTGCTGTGAATAATCACTTGGAAATTTCGGCTGTCTGTGATCCCGTTCCGGAGGCTATGGAAGTATTGTTGGCCAAACATGGACTGGAAAAGGATGATACCATCCATCGATATACTGATTACAAAGAAATGATTGAAGTTGAGCAACCCACCCTTGTTGGGATTGCAACTGAGAGTGGACTTCATGCAGAAATTGCCCTTTACTGCATCGATCATGGAGTAAATCTTATCATTGAGAAGCCTATGGCCATGAGCATTGCAGACGCTGATGAGATCATCCGCCGCAGCGAGGAAAAGGGCGTAAAAGTTTCCGCCTGTCATCAGAACCGGTTCAATGTGGCAGTGCAGGAGACAAGAAAGGCTCTGGAAGCCGGGCGCTTTGGGAAACTCTCCCACGGTTCTATCCATGTGCGCTGGAACCGAAATCAGGACTACTATACTCAGGCACCTTGGCGGGGAACCTGGGCCCAGGACGGCGGCTGTCTGATGAACCAGTGTATCCACGGGATCGATTTGCTTCGCTGGATGATGGGAGATGAGGTGGAGGAGGTCTACGGCGTCACACGCCAGCAGTTCCACCACTATCTGGAGGCCGAGGATGTGGGCATGGCGGTTGTCAAGTTCAAAAACGGTGCCATCGGCACCATCGAGGGTACCACCAACGTCTATCCGGAAAATCTTGAAGAGACATTATATATTTTTGGAGAGACCGGAACGGTGAAGATCGGTGGAACGTCTACCAACAACATTGACGTCTGGAACTTTGCTGATGAAAATGCTGCCGATGCTCAAAAGAAAGGCCTTCAGGAGGCTACCAGCAATGTCTATGGAAATGGACATACCAGTCTCTACGCCGATGTGATCGATGCAATCGAGCATGACCGGAAGCCATATGTTGACGCAGTGGCCGGCCGCAATGCATTGGAGATGGTCTTAGCCATTTATCAGTCTGCTACTACTGGAATGGCGGTAAAGTTGCCATTGAAAGATGTGGCCAGTACTGATTTTATGGGAAGGTTTGATGCATGAAAATCTTAATGTTGTCTTATGGTGACTATGATTATGATGGTCGTCTGCGTGAGCTGATGCGGGTGGCGGAAAGTCTAGGAGAGGTAAACGCTTTCACCAGAGGCACCAAACCGTCCTCGTCGATGCACTCCTTATATCAAGGCTCTTATCTCGGATATATTTTGAAGGCACTTCACTTCGGTTGGAAGCACAGAGATGTTGATGTTCTGTGCTTGGATAACCGCAAGGCCGTTCTTCCAGGGCTTATTCTGCGTCTGTTCGTTTCTCTAAAAGCTATCGTGCAGGATTGCCGCGAGCTTTATACCGTGGAGGATGTAAAACATTTTGCGGGGAAGGTAGGTTGCCTGGTGGAGCAGTGCGGTATACGATATGCCGATGTGATTATTTGTGCTAATGCGGAACGTGCGAAATTTATGCAAGAAATGTATCATTTGGGAAAACTGCCGCTCGTATATGAGAACCTGCGCCAGTTGAAATATGAAGCAGATTTTGATGAAGCAATTGCAGAGCAAAAGTATGGCAGGTATCTGAAAACTGGTGAACTTCGTATTCTTTCTACTTCGGGCTGCAGCGTATCCAGGACGAATGATGTTCTCGTACGCGAGTTGGAAAAGGTCTCAGTGCCATGTCGACTGTTCCTCATCGGAGACAGTTCCCAAACTGATAGAAAGACGATCGAACAGATTGTAGGGGAGCACAATTTGAGCAATGTGGAGATTTTGGGACGGGTCAGCCAAAGCGAATTGAAATTTTTGATCTCCCACTCGCATATTGGTATTGTGAATTATGGCCAGAGCGATTTAAATAATAAATTCTGTGCTTCTGGAAAACTTTACGAATTTATTTATGAGGGAATTCCCGTTGTTACCACAACTAATCCGCCCTTGAAGCGCCTATGCGATGAAGCAGGTATTGGTGAAGCAGACGATCAATATGCTGATGGAATCAACCGAGTGGTGTCTCAGTATGAGACATATAAGGAACGGGTAAAGGAGTTTGCCCGAGAAAACCCTATTGGAGCAAATAATCAGCGGCTGGCCGAACAGCTGCACGATATCCTTTCGAAAATAGAAGCATAGTTCCTGTGGCCAGGTTTTATGCAAAAATGGAGAATTATTATGAAAGTTGAGCGTTTTAAAACCGCCTTAAATGAGAAGTGGGGCCCTTGGATTCCTGCAATGAGTTTTGTATTTTCCTCTGTCACAAATATGGCCCTATTCTACCTCGGATTTGCCTTTTCGGAGAATCTGGTTCGATCCAGCATGTTTATCATCTGTAATGTGCTGTTTTTCCTGTCCTGTATGGCCTTCCTGGTATTTACTGTCCGACAGCACGGATTATCGAAACGGGCGATTTTTCTTCTTGCAGCAGTTCTCGCCTTTTTTGTCGCCGGTTATGGTATTGCCTTGCTTCGCTATGGTTTTGGTACAGCGTACTACTGGACTTTTCTGCAACAGTTTGCTGTGTTCGGTGTGGCTTCGTTCAGTGCGGGAATTTGTACGGCAAGCAATCATCAAGAGGCCTCTATTTTCAAAAAGTTAGATTCTATCAGCTGGTTTTTTCTGCCTGCTGCGTTGATGTATGTCAATGGTTCTCTGACCGAGTGCCTACCCGTGGAGTGGAATTACCAGACCTCCCTCGGAATTTTCAGTTATGCAACATTAGCCTATCTGTTTTTTCCCTTTATCCTCTCGCATCTGCTAGGGTTTGTCAATCACACCCCCCTCTCTGTTCCGTTTTCCACAAAGCAGATTAAGCATCCCTTATTTGTCCGCGGTGCACTTACCTTGATTTTCTGGACGGCTGTCATTGCTTCGGGAACGCGTGGTGTGATCCTCTCTGTCTGTGTTGGATGTGTAGCCATTTTTATTGTACAGCTGTTCCAACATAGTTTCCGCAGAACATCTATCTTTCCACTGGTACTTGTGGTGATTGTTGGATTTAACCTGTTTGTGGCGGCACCAAAAGGATTTCACCGATTGGCTACATTTGATGTTTTTCTCAATGGATTATCCGAGGGAGAAATTGTTACATCGGATGGAACAGAAGAGGTGCTGGATTCGTACCTTAACAGTGTAACACCAGGTGGGAATACTGAGCCGGGCGGAACCACTGAGCCGGGCGGAACCACTGAGCCGGGCGGGACTACTGAGCCGGGCGGAACTACTGAGCCGGGCGGGACTACTGAGCCGGGCGGGACTACTGAGCCGGGTGGAACTACTGAGCCGGGCGGAACTACTGAGCAGGACGGTGGCCGAACTGAGATGGCGGTTGACTTTCTGGTAGCTTCAGATGAGCCCCTCCCTGCAGAATATGATATTGGAGATCGCGGTACCATTTTAATGCTCACATGGAAGGAATTCCTTAAAAACCCCATTATCGGTATGGGACCGTTTGGGTACGAGATGAAGTATCACCAATATCCGCACAGTGTTGTATTTGAGTTGCTCTGCGAAACTGGACTTGTGGGAACAATATTTCTCCTTGCTTTGATTGTCTATGCACTCGTCCGAGTACTCCAATATAGCAAAAAGCATAAAAAGGTGGCGGACCTTCTAATTTTTCTCCTTGTATATGCGGTTTTGGCCAACATTAATGACAGCCTGTGGGCGTGTTCTCCACTTATGTTTGCCCTTGGCTATGGGTTGTCCGTTAGTACTGAAGAATAGTGGCGATGCGTGGTTGAAGTCAAAAAGGGGAGTATTATGAGTGAATTGTACTATCAAGTAGGAATTTGCCTATTGGACGATTCTTTCACGCTGTATGAGTTGAATCAATGTAAGTTGTATTATAAAGGCTTTTTGTATAGCGCGGGATATCGGTCGGGCGAAGAAACGGCACAGTGGTTCCTCGGATATTACAACAGGGAACGAAAGATTCCTTTTGAACGCTTGCGAGGTGCATTTTCTGCTGTACTTCAGGATGGGGAAACATTTTATGCATTTTCTGATAACAGCAACCAGAATTGTTTATTTTATAATGACAATATGGTAGCGTGCAGAATGGATCTCCTGCTAAACATAGCGTGTGCCGAAGGAAAAATGCTTCGTTGGGATATTCTTGGTTTGTGTGAGTATCTAACTTTGGGAAAAGAATTATTTGAACGGACACTTGTGGATGGTGTATTCATTCTGCATGCAGAGAGATATCTCCAAATATCTGATGGAACAGTAGCGGTGAAAGATAAGGGCATCGGCAAAATTGATGGAAATCCTGGTAACTTTGAGCCAGAGACGTTTTATAAAGAGTTGGCGTATGCCTTGCCAGAAAAGCAGTTTGTTACTGCCTTGACGGGAGGGTATGATAGCCGGATGGTTACTGCGCAGTTGAGTCAATGGGCGGATGTTTCTCCTATGATTTGCTCAAATCTGGAAAACAGTCCGGAGGAAGTGGTGGCACATAAGGTTAGTTTGGCACTGGGGAAGAATCTTGACGTGGTCAGGATTCCATCTCCTGACTATACAGATACGAGTCTCCAGTTACTTCTGGAAGAGGATGACATGGCTCCTGTTGACTGTGTGGGAAACTATATTCAGTCTTTTTTTAAGAAGCACTTAAGCGAAAAGAACATAACACTGTTCGTTACAGGCGATGGCGGAGTCTTGCATAAAGATTGGGAATGGATGCAGGATCTTCCGTTCTATCACCGAAGGAAAACCAATTTAAACCGGTTTTATAATCAGCGGATAGAATTTCTTAAGTATAACAACTATTTAGGCGATAAGTTATGCCCAGTCTATATCAATCAAAAGGAGAGAATTCTTGCTCATTTAAAAGAGTATTCCCGCTCAATCAACACGCAAATTTATGACTTTCTATATTATTATATATCAGGAAACCGTCGCCTTTATTACAACCTACATGAATTCGGCGTGTTTATGTATGCACCGTTAAATGAATTCGAATATGTCCGGTATTCCTATCATCTACCTCGCCGCAAACGCTTTTTTTACAACCAGATCCGTAAGCTCACTACAAGCGCGAACAAACGAGTAGCAAGAATTCCTACAAATTATGCAACTACAGCATCTTCAGAAGTGCGTTACCTCATGCGTGACATTTTTTTACAGGGAATTGACTATTCGAAAAAAGCAGTACGTATGCTTGGAAGAAAATTCTTTAACCGTTCTTTCTTTGTTTCTGCACCTTTTGAGTGGAACATTGATGATCTTTGCACACTTCCTTATGCCTCTGAAGCCTTGGACTATGCAAAGAAAAATGGCTTGGTAGATGCCCATGTAACTGTAGAAACTATTCCCGTACCATTGTTGGGGCGGTTAATTCACGTCTACAATTGGTACGAGCGATTTTCTTTGAAATTTTAGGTAAAGGACGTTAACCATGCTTTTTTATAATTTGCTGCATTGGGGACAAGCGTGTGCCCACACAGGTAATAAGTTCGGTGCGGTTTTCGTAAGGCGCCTAATGCGGATACTTTACGCCTCTAATATTGATTTGAATGCAGATATAAACGAAAGTGTAAGATTCAGCCACTATGCTTTAGGGGTAACTATTCACGGCGCAGCGGTGATTGGGCGGGGTACACAAATTGAAGTAAACGTTGTCATTGGAGAGACAAAGCCGAATCATGTTCCAAAAATCGGTGAAAATTGCTTGATTGGCGCGGGTGCGGTGTTATTGGGAGACATACGGATTGGAAACCATGTTAAGGTTGGGGCAAATGCCGTTGTGCTGGAAGATGTGCCGGATTATGCTACGGTTGTTGGCGTTCCTGCAAGAATTGTGAGAATGAATTTATGATTACTTTTTATAATCCGCACCTTTTTGTTGGTGGTGCCGAAACGCTGATTTATCGAATTTCCGTGGAGTTGCGCAAACGTGAATTTGTCACTCAAGTTGCTTTCAAAACCTGCAGCGACACAATGAAATCATTATTTGTTGAGGCGGGAATTCCCCTTATTGACGCAAAAAAATGTCTCAATAACATGGATGAAAATAATGTTGTAGTTGTGTTTTCCCTAATGGATTATGTAAAATTCAAGCAACGATCTTTTTTTAGAAAAAATATTAAGGTAATTCTGTATGTGGTTGGCATGTACACGTTAACTATACAGCGGCTCCAATCTCATCACTTGCTATTTCCTCTGCTGAAGCCAGCAATTTCTTACTGTATTATGCATGAGATTGAAAAGAAGCATATTATTTTCATGGATCGGATTGGAATTAGTGCCACAGAGAAGTTTTACCAAACGAGTTATGGCTTGGCAGACTCTGATATGTTTCCGCTTCCCGTAGATGTCTTTCCCCTGCAGGATGGTTTCTGTGAGAAAGCGGCGAGAAATAGGAAACCCTTTTCAATTCTTTCCGTTACTCGGGCGGATTTTCCCTTTAAAGGCTATCTGAAAGGGCTAATAGAGGTCTGTACGCAACTGTGCCGAGATCATCCCATTCAACTGACGATTATCTCTTACGGCGTAGACATTGACCAGTTGCATCAATGGATCGATATGGCAAAGGATGATGGCTTCTCTGACATTACTCTTATTGGAGAAACACCATATCATGAGTTGGAAAAGTATATTCTTTCCAGTAATCTCTACATCGGTATGGGTACCACCGTGTTAGAGGCCGCCGCGCGGGGAATTCCTACCATTGCCGTACAGAGTCACACCTATGCGCTTAATGCCAATCATCTCTTTTGGGAGGAATCAGGACGAATCGGCGGCAATCCTGCGGAAACGATCTCACCTGCGCAGCCTCTGATTGAACGGGTACTGAGTATGTCAGATATGGAATATATCGATACTATGAAACGCACTGAGTACGCGTTGCGGGAACTATACTCCATGGATTCCTTCATGGAAAAATTTCTTCCGCTCATCAGCTGAGCTTTGGCAGACCGAATGCATAGCAAAGTAGTGATTGCGACTATGATTATGGCAAACAATCTGAAAGGGCAGTATTCCTTGTATGCAGAGGCGTATGAGGCAAAAGTGCTGGAGGTGCTGTGTTCTGGATGGTATATCTTCAACAACGAAGTCAAGGCTTTGAACAGGAGTGGGCAGACGACTCTACAGCTTGCCAAGACAATGGAAGCTGCGGCTTTGGAAGGAGCAAGTGGTTTACAACAGTTGGTGCCAGAGAGAACTATAAGCAAATATGAGCTTCTGAAGCTGTGCAACAAATTATTGCGTCAAGATCCTGTTGAAATTAAGCTGGGAGAGGGTGTTGATGAAGATAAGTCATTGAAGCGCACCGATTTCGGTTTTGACTATACAATCCCGGACTATGAGAAATGGTGTCAGAATAATATGATTGGATTGTGAAACACCGTGAGATGTATCCACACTATCAGATAAGGTGGCCTAAAGTCCGGTGGAGCAAAAACGTAAAAGCCACTGGTGCAACTAGGAGGAACTGATCTATGAAAGGAATCATTTTGGCGGGGGGCGCAGGAACTCGCCTGTACCCATTGACCATGGTGACTAGTAAACAGTTGTTGCCGGTCTATGACAAGCCTATGATTTACTACCCACTTTCGACCCTGATGTTGGCTGGTATACAGGATATTATGATTATTTCTACACCGAGTGACCTTCCTAATTTTCGACGGCTGATGGGTGATGGCAGTGCTTTCGGTGTGCGTTTTTTCTATAAAGAGCAACCATCCCCGGATGGACTAGCCCAGGCGTTTCTGTTGGGAGAGGAGTTCATTGGTGACGAAGCTTGTGCGATGGTGCTGGGGGATAATATCTTTTACGGAAACGGATTTTCTCCAGCTCTGCGCAAGGCGATTGTGAATGCTGAAGATAATGGACGAGCCACTGTATTTGGTTATTATGTCACTAACCCGGAACGGTTTGGCGTGGTAGAGTTTGATCAAGAAGGAAAGGCCGTTTCTATTGAGGAAAAACCCCAAAATCCTAAGTCAAATTATGCCGTGACGGGATTGTACTTTTATCCTGCTGGTGTTAGCAAGAGAGCAAAGATGGTCAAGCCTTCTGCACGAGGTGAGCTTGAGATTACCACTCTCAACGAGATGTACTTAAACGATGGACGCTTGGATGTTGAACTGTTAGGCCGCGGCTATGCGTGGCTGGATACTGGAACTACTGATAGCCTGGTAGAGGCCGCTAATTTTGTGCAGATGTTGCAAAAGCGACAAAGTATTGTTCTTTCCGCTCCGGAGGAAATTGCCTACAATAATGATTGGATTAGCCGGGAAATGTTGCTGGAGTCTGCCCAACGCTATGGGAATTCCCCCTATGGTGCTCATTTAAAGAACGTATCGGAAGGCCGCGTAGCCGGGGCCAAGGGATTTCGATTTAAATAAAGATAATCAGTGGGAGTTGAGAATGTCATGACAATTCTGGTAACTGGCGGCGCTGGGTTTATAGGTTCGAATTTTATCTTTCACATCTTAAATAAGTACCCAGATTACCGGATCGTATGTCTGGACAAGCTGACCTATGCAGGGAATCTTTCAACCCTTGCTGATGTGATGGAGCTTCCCCAATTTCGATTTGTGAAGGCAGATATTTGTGATCGAAAGGCAGTGTACTCACTTTTTGAGGAGGAACATCCGGAGATTGTAGTAAACTTTGCGGCTGAAAGTCATGTAGATCGTTCAATCGAGAACCCCGGCGTGTTTTTGGAAACTAACATTATGGGAACGGCAGTGCTGATGGATGCATGTCGTGAATATGGTATTGATCGTTTTCATCAAGTGTCAACGGATGAGGTATATGGTGATTTACCTCTGGATCGTCCAGATCTCCTGTTTACTGAGGACACTCCAATCCATACTTCCAGCCCTTACAGCAGTTCCAAAGCTGCTGCTGATTTGTTGGTACAGGCTTACTATCGCACATATAGTTTGCCAGTGACCATTTCACGCTGTTCGAATAACTATGGACCCTATCATTTTCCGGAAAAATTGATTCCACTGATGATTACCAATGCACTGAATGATAAATCTTTACCGGTATATGGTGAGGGCTTGAATGTCCGGGACTGGCTTTATGTAGAAGATCATTGTAAAGCGATAGATCTTATCATTCATAAGGGACGGGTAGGTGAGGTGTATAATATCGGTGGCCACAATGAGATGCGTAATATTGATATTGTCAAACTGATCTGCAAGGCACTTGGAAAATCTGAGAACCTCATTACCTATGTTACTGACCGCAAGGGCCACGATATGCGCTACGCCATTGATCCCACTAAGATACACAGAGAGTTGGGATGGGAACCGGAAACAAAATTTGCAGATGGACTTCAAAAGACAATTCGGTGGTATTTAGACAATCGGGAATGGTGGGAAACGATCCGTTCAGGTGAGTATCAGAACTATTATGAGAAGATGTATGGGAATCGATGAGGCGTAACACATAAAGTCCCTGCTTAGATTTGAAATCTATGGCATAAAAGGAAGAGAAAACAATATGGAAAAGGAAAAAATTGAACTTATCCAAATTGAGATGTTAACAGAAAAAGAGCGCAATTCAGTCGATGCTTTTCTTCTTTCTCCCAACACCAATGGAGAGTTTATCAATTCTTTGGGGTATTTGGCCTACCATCCTCGGGAACGATTTACAGAGGACTCTGTGGTGGTGCGGGATGTTGCTTCAAAAACTGTTCGGGGTGTAATGCTAGCTACCATTGATCCGGAAAATCCAAAGCGAGTGGTTTCACATATGGGAACTACTTTTGCCGGACCGATTTTGGATCAAAAACTATCTATTGAGGGAATTGAAACAGTCCTAGATTTGCTGATGAACTATTATGAGCAGCGATATGAGGAAATAATTCTCAAGACTACACCGCCCTGTTATACGGCCCAACCCTTTGACTCTATTGGATATTTTCTGCTGCGGCGTGGTTATACCTTTGGGATGACGGCGCTGGCCAATGTTATTGACCTTACTCAACTGCATACCGAAGTTGATATTCTACAGCTATTTGATGCTAAAAAACGTAATCAAACGAAAAAAGCGTTAAAAAATGAATCGTTTATTTTTGGAACTTCACCATGCATTCGTTCAGAAGTGTGGGACCAGATGAACGAAAATCTGTACCACAAATTTAATTCCAAGACAACCCATACCTATGAAGAGATTTGTGACCTAGCACGCCGAGTTCCAGAGAGAATTCAAGCTTTTTATGTAGATACCTCAGATGGAGACTATGGAGCATTTGCTTTAGTTTATAAGTTTAAAAATGTATATCATACACAATATCTCGATACAAACTATCACTATACCGGAGAATACCCTAATTTACTTCTTGTACTGCGGCTAATTGAACAGGCGATGAAAGAGGGATACCGCTACTTCAGTTTTGGCGCTAGTACGGAGGCAGGGGGCAATATTATGAATACAGGACTGTATAATTATAAGTCTGGTTATGGCGGGGGAGATATTCTTTTGCCAAAATATACATGGAGGAAAAAAGCATGAAAAAACTGGTGATTGTCGGTGCGGGAGAATTTGCAGAAATTGCATATGAGTATTTTACCCATGACTCTGATTATGAAGTGGTAGCTTTTGCAGTAGAAAGTCAATACATTGACAGCGAAAAGACAACTCTTTTCAATCTACCCATTGTACCCTTTGAAGAGTTGGAACAGAAATATCCTCCCAAAGAGCATGAAACTTTTGTAGCAATAACTTATGTCCAACTCAACAAGGTACGGGCACGGCTGTTTCATGCCTGCAAGGAGAAAGGGTATACCTGCGCTTCTTATGTGAGCAGTCACAGCTTTTTCTGGCATAATGCGGCGATTGGAGAAAACAGTTTTATTTTTGAAGATAATACCATCCAATACCATGTGTCAATTGGCAATAATGTGATCTTGTGGAGCGGAAACCATATTGGCCACCGTACGGTGATTGAAGACGATTGCTGGCTCACCAGCCATTGTGTTGTCTCCGGGTATTGTCACATTGGCAGAGGCAGCTTCCTGGGAGTAAATGCTACGCTTGGTGATAATGTAACGCTAGGCGAGGATACAGTATTTGGGGCTGGGGCATTGACGGTACATAGCCTGCCGGATAAAGGCTGTGTGTATGTGGGAAGCCCTGCAAGAAAGCTCAACCGGACTTCCTATGAGCAGTTTGGCGTCAAACAGAGGAATGAGGAGGATTTAGTATGAAATGGGAAAAAATGGGCCTGATTTATGGCGCAAAAAATCTTGACTGGTGGCGGGATAATTCAGCGTTGCAGCCTACCCCTATTCTGTTAGGAGATAAGATTCGAGTCTTTGTGGGCTTCCGTGACAAGAACGGAGTGGGACGGGTTGGTTATGTGGATGTTGATGCAAACGATCCCTCCAAGGTTTTGAAGGTTAGCGAGAAGCCTTGCTTGGATGTGGGGGAGCCTGGATGCTTTGATGACAATGGCGTCGTTCCATGCGCAGTTATTCAAGAGGGTGGAAAACTCTATCTGTACTATGCGGGATATAACATTGGTTATCATGTTCGTATGACGATTTTCTCAGGCCTTGCCGTCAGTACGGATGGGGGTGAGACCTTTACCCGCTGCTCCAGAGTTCCGGTTATGGAGAGAACAGACAAAGAATCTCTCTTCCGCGTCGTTCATACCGCATTGAAGGACAATAACGGGTACAAAATTTACTATGGTGCCGGCGATCACTTTATCCAGGGGGCAAAGAAAACTCTGCCCGTCTATGATGTAAAGCTGCTTATGACAGACAAATTTGACTCTCTTGAGAAAAATGGAGAGGTTATTGTCACAACGCAGGGTGATGAATACCGGGTTGGTCGTCCTTATGTTGTAAAAGAAAACGGTCGGTATCGTATGTTTACCGGTGCAGGTTCAGAACGGATTACTTATTATCTCATTTATGCGGAATCAGAGGATGGAATTCATTGGACCCGCAAAGATAAGGAACTGAATTTGTCTATTGACGGAACAGGGTTTGACAGTGAAATGATGGCATATCCTGCATTTGTCCGATACAAAGATAAGGCGTATCTATTTTATAATGGAAATAACTATGGCTATGAGGGATTTGGGTATGCCAAATTAATTAGCGAGTAATAGTTTTCGGGATTCAACGGAGTAATGGTGAGGAAAGATGCCATGCAATACAAGATCATAAACATTAAAACTTCTAAAAGCCAAAAAGCCAGCATGGGTGCACTTAGCGTATTTGAGGGAACTCATGACATTCCTTTTGAGATTAAGCGCATATATTATATTTGTGGAACAAAAACAGGGGTAAAACGTGGCATGCATGCACATAAGACCACTGACCAGATGCTAATTTGTTTGCAAGGTAAAATTTGTATTAATTTGGATGATGGTTTATCGCAATACCATGTTACCTTAGACAATCCGTCTGTAGGATTGTTCCTCCCGGCTTGTTACTGGCACGATATGGTGTGGGAAGATGAAAATTCTATTCTTCTAGTAGCAGCATCTGATTATTATAATGAAGATGACTATATCCGGGATTATAGTAGCTTTTTAGATTACTATGGGAAAAGAGAGTGCAAGCATGGAGGTTAAATTTTCTGTACTGCAACGCAGCTTTGCATTACATCAGGATGAGTATGAAGCAGCTGCGCTGAGAGCGCTGCGTTCCGGGTGGTACGTTCTTGGAAAAGAACTGGAAAGCTTTGAGCAGGCTTTTTCTTCTTACATTGGTATGGAGTATGGAGTTGGAGTCAACTCTGGGCAAGACTCACTAATTTTGGCTGTACGGGCTCTGGGGATTGGTCCTGGTGACGAAGTTATTGTTCAGGCCAACGCTTACATTGCCTCTGTACTGGGAATTACGGAAAACGGAGCAACACCTATTTTTGTGGAAAGTGATCCCTATTTTGGCGTAGATATGGAAGCAGTTGAGCGTGCGATTACTCCGCGTACGAAGGCGATTTTGCCTGTCCACTTGTATGGTCAGCCTTGTGACCTGGAGTCTTTGCGTGACATTGCCGACCGACATGGGCTTTATTTAATTGAAGACTGTGCCCAGTGTCATGGGGCTACACAAAATGGGCGCAAGGCTGGCACATTTGGAGATGTGAGTTGTTTCAGCTTTTACCCGACGAAACCATTGGGAGCGTTTGGCGATGCGGGAATGGTGTTGACCAATGACGCCAAGCTTGCGGAAAAATTGAAAATGCTGCGGTTCTATGGAAGCCGGAAAAAGTATGTCAATGAGATTACAGGAATCAATTCCCGGATGGATGAGATTCAGGCTGCTATGCTGAGTGTGGGATTGCAGTATCTTGAGGAGGGGAATAAAGTCAGGCAAGCTATCGCAGGTCGTTATTTGTCTGAGCTCCATCATAAGGATATTGTGTTGCCACAGACCAGACCGGGCTGTACCCATGTGTATCACATCTTTGCCATCCGGACAACCCGTCGCGACGAATTGATTTCCTATTTGGCGGAGAAAGGTGTTCAAGCGCAGATCCATTATCCTATTCCGCCACACCTTTCGCCGTGTTATGAGACATTGGGATACAAAAAGGGAGATTTTCCATTGACAGAACAGTATGCAGATGAAGAATTAAGTATTCCAATCTATGCGGGGATGCCGGAAGCAGAGGTAGACTATGTAATTGCAGCGATAAACGCATTTCCCGAAGAAGAATTGTATGAATAAACTGAAACTTTTCCTGGAGAATTTTTTTGTCTATGGCCTGGGTGGTGCGATCAGCAAGATTGTACCATTAATCATGGTTCCCATAGTAACGCGGTTAATGCCGGATTCCTCTTATTTTGGACTAAGCGATTTGTCTAGTACGATCGTTTCTTTTGGTTCGGCATTGGCAGTTATGGGCATGTATGATGCCATGTACCGGATGTTTTTTGAAAAAGATGATCCTGACTTTCAAAAAGAAGTTTGTTCCACAACTGTATTTTTTACGTTATTGGCGGCGCTAGTTGTTTCTGTGGGAATTTATGTGTTGCGCAAACCTTTATCGGTGCTGGTGTTTGGTAGCGAAGACTATATCTACTTGGTTTGCCTTTCTGCTGCTGCAACGTTTGTTAGTGCTACAAATGGTATAGTATGTGCACCGACGCGAATGCAGAATAAACGTAAGATATTTTTGGTAATGAATACGGCGAGTCCAGTATTATCCTATGCTTTAGCAGTATACCTGTTATTACAAGGTCATTACATTATTGCGTTGCCGGTTGCCTCCGTCCTCTCTGGAATAACATGTGAAATTATATTTCTGTTGCTGAACCAAAAGTGGTTTTCTATCCGAAAAGTTCGGGTTGAATATCTTAAACCGTTGCTGACGATTGCAATTCCCTTGCTTCCGAACTTCCTTATCTATTGGATATTTCATTCCTGTGATCGACTGATGCTGACTGCGTTGATAGGTACATCGGCAACGGGCATTTATGCTGTGAGTGCAAAACTGGGTCAGGTCAGTCAACTGATTTATACTGCCTTTGCTGGCGGTTGGCAATATTTTGCATTCTCAACTATGAAAGAGAAAAATCAAGTAGAGACTAATTCTCGAATATTTGAGTACCTAGGAATCTTATCTTTTTCTGCTACAGTATTTACATTTTCTCTGTCAGAGCCGATTTTTGGATGGTTATTTCCGGAAGAATATCATGTGGGATTTCTTGCTGCACCATATCTTTTTTTAGCCCCTTTGCTGCTTATGCTTTATCAGGTTATTGGTAATCAGTTCCTGATTATTAAGAAGACGTGGCCAACTATGTTAATCCTGTCTGGCGGAGCCATGGTCAATGTATTTTTAAACTGGTATTTAATTCCCAGCTTAGGCGTGGAGGGGGCAGCACTTGCAACACTTTCAGGTTATGCTGTGTCTGTTGTGATTTGTAGTGTGGTACTATGCCGAATGAAATTGATGGTCGTGACGAAAAAATTCTTAATCGCTTCTACGGTTATGCTGGCCTTTATTATACTATGGCGTTTTGTACTGATAAGCTCAGTCTTGTGGAGCATTGTAGCTAGTTTTCTGTGTTGTGCAATTTTTGCCCTTTTGTACAGGCGGGACCTTGGCTATTTTTTTAAAGGCAGCGCTGAGATGTAGTAGATTTAGGGGGAAATATCCCTTATTGAATGGAAATAATAGAAAGTTGAATTGACGCTTGCGACGGGATGCATCATCACATCTGAGCGGACATAGAAAAAGTTGCACAAGACGTACTTATAAAAGTTGTCCCACAGAATCTTGAAACAACAAGATTTTTTGATGTTCATTTATTTCTTTTCAATAATCTGGGCTTTTTATAAAAGAACGATATATTGGTGTGATGGGGGTATGAGGTGCTTGGACTGAACGTTATGAATGATGTGGCTGAAATCCCTTCTCTTGATGAGCGCTCTCGGTCGATCGTTATAACGGAGACCTATGGATATGTTTTGATTAGTCTTTTTCTTCACTGAATCAAGAACTTGGGACGGAAACGGTATACCAAACGCATGAAGCGGCATATTGGATTTTGCATAGGCCTTATTTCCGAAGAAAGGAGCAATTAAGTGGGGCTAAACTCAGCCGAGAATTTGTTGCCTGCCGGTCTGTTGAGCGATATACTCCCAAGAAAAAGCAAACAACTGTATGATTTGAAAAGGGGGAGGAAAAGAGCCTGGGGAAAGAATATGTGCATCCTATTCGCTGCCCAGTTTGAGGGCGGGGAAGGGTAATTGATGCCGGCCCTAAAGCGAAAAGATCTGAACTGACTTTTCTGACATAAGAATATATGGACCGGGCTATGTTGATTACGAAGTGTCTCAAATGTGGACAAAAGTGGGGATTGGTTTAAGAGGAACTTGAGACGCCTCAGAGTAGGCGGTTTTAATAACCGTTTATTAAAATTTTATAGCAAATAAAATGTTAAGAGAACTAACCACTTGTTTGTGGGTTTTACCGCCAAGCGGGAGCCATGAATTAGGAGCCTTACTTCAGCTTTTCAAGCTGAAGTAAGGCTCCATTTTTTGCCTTTTCCGCCTTAAAAACGGAAAGAACACTCATGAAACCACAACGGTAATTGAAACGTCATGGGGTATGCACAATGGGATCGAGAAAGAATTGTAGGACTGAACACCTAGAGACGGTTCGCTGTGAGAGTCCCAGAAAAGCTCACTTTAAGAGAGAGCGGAGTACATAGAAGATCAAGATAATCCCCGTACAGAAAACATAAACCAGACCGATTAAAAGTCAGAAGAATATTTTACTCCATATAGAGGAAACTATTGGAGAGGAGATGACAGCCCAGTGCGCATGGAAGTAAAGGAACAAAGCAAAGTGATGGAGCTTTGGCTTACCAGGGAAGAAAAGGACAACAAGCAATTCCTGGAATCCCTGAAGCCGCTCTACCGGCAGTATAAGGCACAGCACTACATGGTAGCGGTATTTTATTCCGGACAGGAAGACCTGTACCAGCAGACCCGGGACCTGCTCCTCTACAACCGCCGGAGAGCGGCAGAGAGGGAGGTGCAGGTGCAGCCGGTCATGACCATGTGAAAGACGGGGGAGGCAGCACGGCTGTTTTCCTCGCCGATTTTTTTCCAGTTGCTTTTTCTCAAAAGCCAGAGTACAATGTTATCTGCAAATAGAAAAAGATTGAAACCTACATTGTGATAAGGGGAGAAACCATGACCGAGACTTTTGACATTGCGGGCTACACCCGAATCTCGGTGGACGACGAACTGGACCGGGACAATGTGTCCATCGAAAACCAGAAGGCCATCATTGAGGATTTTGTGAGACACAGATTTCCCGGCAGCACCCTCACCTTCTACGAGGACCGGGACCGCTCGGGCTACACCTTTGAGCAGCGGGAGGGCTACCAAGCCATGCGCCGGGGGCTCATGAGCCACCAGTACGACATCCTCATCGTCAAGGACTTCTCCCGCTTCTCCCGGCGCAACAGCCGGGGGCTGGTGGAGCTGGAGGATTTGAGGGATGCGGGGGTGCGGATCATCTCCATCGGAGACAATATCGACTTCCCCAACGACGACGACTGGCTGAAAATCCAGTTCCAGTTCCTCATCAACGAGATGCCGGTGACCGACACCAGCAAGAAGGTAAAAAACGTCATCAAGCGCCGGCAGGCGGATGGTAAGTGGATCTGCGCCGCCCCTTACGGCTACCTGGTAAACAAGCGCCAGGAGTTTGAGATCGTCCCCACCGAGGCGGACATCGTCCGCACCATCTTCCGCCTCTACAACGAGGAGGGGTGGGGCTATAAGAAGATCGCAAACTACCTCACCGATCAGGGCATTCCTACCCCACGCATGGCGGAGCGGGACCGGAAGGAGGCGGCGGGGGAGGAGTATAAGCGCCCGGTAAAGAATGTGTGGGCCATCGTCACCGTTCAGGGGATTCTGGACAACGACTTTTATATCGGCACTCTCCGCCAGGGAAAGTACACCCGGAAGAAGATTAACGGCAAGGATGCGCGCCGGGAGGAGGATGAGCAGATCGTCATTGAGAACCACCACCAGGCCATCATTGACTACCGCACCTTCGCCACCACCCGGGCATTAAGGGAAAAGCGCTCCACCTCCAACTACCGGGGGGTGAAAAAGTATGACAACGTATACTCCGGCTTTCTCCAGTGCGGGGACTGCGGAGCCCCCATGTTTGCCATGAGCCGCCGGGAGCTGCGCCCGGCCTATCTCTGCGGCACCTACCACCGTAGGGGGCGGTCGGGGTGCTCCTCCCACCACATCCGCACGGACAAGCTGGACGAGCTGCTGAAAAGCTACGTCCGCCTGGTGATGGACAGCTCCAAAGAGCTGCTGGACCGGCTTAACGAGGACCTGTCCCACGAGCGGGAGGACGTACAGGAGACGGAGCTGAGCGCCGACCACCTAGCCGAGGTGTTAGCCGACCTCCAGGAGGAGTTGAAGGTCACCAAGCGCCAGCGCATCCGGGATGTGATGAAGCACCCGGAGCAGGAGGCGCTGCTGGCGGAAACCTATGACGAGCTGGAGGCCGATCTGCAAAAGAAAATCGAGGGCCTCAATCACCAGATCGAGATGCTCGCAAACAAGCGCAACACTATCATCCAGGTGAACCGGGCGGCCCGGACGGCCCTGGAGGTCTTTGAAGACATCCTCCAAAAGGAGCACCTGGAGCGCACCGACCTGGAGTTGATGATCCGGAACATCCGGGTCTTTGAGGACCATCTGGAGATCCAGCTTCAGTCGGACATCGATGCCATCCTCCACGCGGCCCCCAGGGAGGAAGCCGTAAATTTTAAGGGGGGCATGGAGCATAGCGCAAGCGTAACCGTCATCCAGTCCGCCGCTAAACGGCCGGACAAGGTGTTCCATGCCAACGTTGTCAGTGACGGTGACCCGCTGGAAATATTCACGGATAAAGATGGCGGCGTCATTTTTAAAAAATACTCCCTGATGGGCGGGGTGGTGGACTTTGCCGGACAGTTGTGCGAGACCCTGAATAGAACCACCGGAAAGCTCACGGTTATTACCGACCGGGACAGCTGTATTGCCGTGGCGGGGGCGCCCCGCAGGGAACTGACGGATAAACAGGTTTCCCACCAGCTGGAGCGGCTGATGGAGGGGCGGCAGATCTACCAGTACAAGCCGGGGGAAGCAGCCATCCCTCTGTGCGCGGATAGCGAGAAGTATGCCATCAGCATAGCGGCTCCCATTTTATCTGAGGGGGACGTACTCGGCTGTGTTCTCTTTGCCGGTTCTCCGGACCAGCTCGCCGGCGGCGAGGTGGAGTACAAACTGGCCCAATCCATTGCCGCCTTTTTAGGACGGCACATGGAGAGTTAAAAAATGCACCCGTTCTCACAAGGAGCGGGTGCGTTTTTTGCTTATAGATAGTGATACTGTTTTCGTTTACCGATCAGGAAGGCGATGGCCACCAGAGCTCCCAGAGCGTCGGCGGCCACCACGGCCAGCCAAATCCCGTCCAGGTCCAGCACCAAGGGCATGAGCAGGACCAGACCGCCCCGGAACAAAAAGGAGCGCAGGAAGGACAACAGGGCGGAGATGGCTCCGTTGCACAAAGCGGTAAAGAACGCGGAACCGTAGATGCCGAAACCGCAGAACAGGTAACTAAGAGCGAACAGTCGGAAGCCGTGGACAGTCATTTCCAGAAGCTCCGGGCTGTATCCTACAAAGGCCATGGACAGGGGGCGGCTCAGAAGCTCAGAGGCCGTTACCATAACCAGAGAGGCAATGGAGATGATGGCGATGCTCTTTCGGAACACGCTTTTCAGCTCCTGATGGTTATCAGCCCCGTAGTGGTAGCTGATAATGGGTCCGCTGCCCATGGAGAAGCCTAGAAAGGCGGCCACAAAGGCGAAGTCCACATACATCATCACCGAATAAGCTGCCACTCCCGATTCTCCAATCATATGCATGAGCTGGATATTATAGAGAACGCCGACAATGGAGGAAGACAGATTGCTCATCAGCTCTGAGGAGCCGTTGAAGCAGGCGTTTTTCAGCTCCCGCCAGTAGAGCTTGGTGGAGGTCAGGCGAAGGGCGCCTTTGGTGGGCCGGAAGAAGTAGAACAAGGGGAGCACGCCGCCCACGGCGTAGCCCAACACTGTGGCCCAAGCGGCCCCGGCAACACCCATGTCAAGAGGCCCGATCAACACATAGTCCAGCACCATATTGGTAAGGCCCGAGCAGATGGAAAAAAACAGTCCCTTTTGAGGCTGCTCGGCCACCACGAAGAAAACCTGGAAGGAAACCTGGAGCATAAAGACAGCGCTGCCCCCCAGCAGCACCCGGCCGTAAGCGATGCAGTCATCCATTAACAGGTCGCTGGCCCCGGCCAACCGGGCGATGGGTTCGGTGAACAAGACGGAGAGAACAGAAAAGATGAGCCCAAGCCCAAGTACACAGGATACGATCATGGAGAAATAGCGGTTAGCCAACTCCTGATTGCCTTCCCCCATGGTCCGGGCCACGATGGCCCCGCCTCCCGTACCCAGCATAAAACCCACAGAGGCGATGATCATGGATACAGGAAACATGATGTTCACGGCGGAAAGGGCCAGTTCTCCCACCAGGTTTGAGACAAAAAGTCCGTCCACGACGCTGTAAATGGAGGTAATAACCATCATGACGATGGAGGGAAGGGTGAAACGAAGAAGTTTGCTGTAGGTAAAGTGGTCTGAGAGCTTGATTGACATTTGGAACTTGATCCTCCTGGAATAAGCTTACGATCATTTATTGGGAAAGAAGCTTTACGGCCTGATCAATGATCCGGCCCGCGGCATCTTCTTTGGACATGAGGGGCAGCTCGGTAATGCCCTCCCGGGTGATGAGGGTAATAACATTGGTGTCGGTCCCAAAGCCGGCCCCGGCTACCTTCAGGTTATTGGCACAGATCATGTCCACATGCTTTTTCTCCAGTTTGGCCCGGCTGTTTTCTATCATATCCCGGGTTTCCATGGAAAAACCGCAGATGACCTGTCCCGCCCGGCGGTGATCTCCCAGGTGTTGGAGAATATCCTGGGTGCGTTTGAGGGGAATGGAGAGGTCGCTGTCCTTCTTTTTGATCTTGTCATCGCTGTACCCGGCGGGGGTATAATCGGCTACGGCGGCGGCTTTGAAGATGAGGTCGGACTGCTCCTGCCGGGAGGTAACCGCCTCAAACATATCCTGGGCGGAAACCACGTCCACCACCTCCACGAAGGGGGGCTTTGGCAGGGCAGTGGGGCCGGAGATCAGAGTAACCTGAGCCCCCCGCAGCATGGCCGTTTTGGCGATGGCATAGCCCATTTTGCCCGTGGAGTGGTTGGTGAGGTAGCGCACCGGGTCCAGGGCCTCCTGGGTGGGGCCGGCGGTGACCAGCACCCGCTTTCCCGTTAGATCGTGGGGCAGGGCGATGGCGCGGAGGATGTGCTCCACCAGTTCCTGAGGTTCCGGCATACGTCCGGGACCTACCGCGCCGCAGGCCAGATGGCCCGAGCCGGGGGCGATGACCTCCCAGCCGTACCGGCGCAGAATGTCAAGGTTGTCCTGGGTCACCTGATTTTCAAACATATGGGTGTTCATGGCCGGGGCGACGAGCTTGGGACAGGTGCAGGCCAGCACCGTGGTGGTGAGCATATCGTCGGCAAGGCCGTGGGCCAGCTTGGCGCACACGTTGGCGGTAGCCGGGGCGATGATGACAAGATCGGTGCGGTCGGCCAAGGCGATGTGCTCCACCTGATGGCTGAAATTCCGGTCAAAGGTGTCCACCATACACCGCCTTCCGGTGAGCTGTTCAAAGGTCAGGGGCGCGATAAAGCGGGTGGCATGCTCGGTCATGACCACTTCCACGTTGGCGTGGAGCTTTGTCAGCGCCGAGGCCAGGTAGGCGGACTTGTAAGCGGCGATTCCTCCGGTCACGCCCAGCAGAATGGTTTTGTTGGTTAACATCATCAATTCCTCCCAAATACGGATAGATGCGGTCTGTTCTGATTATATCGGCTTTCTCATCAACTGTAAAGGGTTGCGAAAATATTGCGGGATTTTGATTTTTTCTTGCATCCAAGCCTGTAACACGGTATAATACCACCCGCGAGAATTGGATGTTCTCAAAATTGCGCTGCATCCCCATAGGAGCGGCAGCAGGAGGTAAATTGAATATGCAGACACAGAAAAAGGATACCCATTGGCTGGCCATTATGGCCCTGCTCATCGCCATTCAGCTCTTTCTGAACATCACGGGCATCGGCCTGATCCCCCTGCCCCTGATCAAGGCCACCACCCTGCACATCCCCGTGATCATCGGGTCCATCTTGCTGGGACCCATGGCGGGAGGCATTTTAGGCGGCGTGTTCGGCCTTTGCTCCATTTGGAACAATACCATGACTCCGGCGCTGCTGTCCTTTGCCTTTTCCCCGTTTATTGCTGCGGCCAACACCGGAGTGATGGGGGCTGTGAAGTCCCTGTGGATCGTACTGGGCTGCCGAATCCTCATCGGCGTGGTGTCCGGTTGGCTGTGGATTTTCTTGAAAAAACGTGGCTTCCACGACCTTTTGGCCCTGCCCATTGTGGGGGCGGCCGGGGCCCTGACCAACACAGTGACGGTGATGGGCAGCATTGCGCTGCTCCTTGCCCCGGAGTACGCCGCTGCCAACAACATTGGGATGGAGGCGGTCATGGGGGCCATCCTGGGGGTCATCGCCACCTCGGGCGTGGCCGAGGCCATCGGCGCGGTGATCCTGGTCACCGCCATCGGCAAGGCCCTGCTGATGCTGGAGCGGGCGGCCCTGCGGCGGGCTTAAATTTGAGAGAGAAATCAGGTGTCAGTTATGCTTTTGGCCATTGATATTGGAAACACAAATATTGTGATCGGCGGAATCAAAAACGACAAGATCCTCTTTGAGGGGCGTATCGCCACAGACCACATCAAGACCTCTGACCAGTACGGGGTGGAAATTAAAAATATCCTCTCCCTGTTTGAGGTGAAGCCCAAGGATATTGACGACTGCATCATTTCCTCGGTGGTGCCCCCGGTGTTTAATTCCGTGCGCACCGGCATTGTGAAGCTGACCGGGCGGGAGCCCATGGTTGTGGGGCCGGGGATCAAGACGGGGCTCAATATCCAGATGGACACCCCCTCTCAGGTAGGCAGCGATCGGATTGTGATTGCCGTGGCTGCGCTGGCGGAGTTTCAGCCCCCGCTGACCCTGCTGGATCTGGGTACCGCCACCACCATTGAGGTGGTGGGAAAGGGAAGCACCTATCTGGGCGGCTGTATCATCCCCGGCGTTCGGGTATCCCTGGAGGCTCTCACCTCCCGCACCGCCCAGCTGCCCGGCATCCGTCTGGACAAGCCCAAGCGGGTGATTGGCAAAAATACCATCGACTGTATGCGCAGCGGCATTATGTTCGGCACCGCCGCCATGATTGACGGTATGCTGGACCGGGTGGAGGAGGAGCTTGGTTATCAAACCACTGTGGTGGCCACCGGGGGCATGGCCCAGTTTGTGGTGCCCCTGTGCCGAAGGAAAATTCAGGTGGACCGGGACCTGCTGCTCAAGGGTCTGAACATCATCTATAAGAAAAATGCCACAGAGCAAAAGCATATGGAAAAGTGAAGAAAGAAAACGCCGGTCCTGAACAGCTCAGGGCCGGTAAGTTTTATATCGGGGAGCAGGCAACGGATTGGCGCTGATGGCGCAAGCGCCTGTTTCCTCCACAAAGGGGCGTTCTTGACATAAAATTTTGGGGAGAATATAATAAAAACAGTCTTTTATCGGGAAAATATGTGGAGAGAAGTGTGCAGTGTATGTTTGGAGAAGAGATGGCAGAATGCGTTTGAAAAAAATTGTGATGGTGCCGCTGGCGGCCCTGATTTTATCGGCCAGCGCGTTTTGGTCAGCTTTGGCGCGGAGGGCTCCGCCGGCGCTTTCAGTACCTATGAGGCAGAGAAAAAGCAGATGGAGCTGGAGAAGCGGTCAAGGGAGCAGCCACGCTTTTGGACAGAGTATCCCGTTTTTGCCCATGCTCTGGGCACGGTTCAGGGGAGGGCGAATACCAACAGCAAGGACGCGTTCCTGGAGAGCTATCAGGCCGGTCAGCGGGTGTTTGAAGTGGACTTGCAGCTGACCTCAGATGGGAATCTGGTGGCCCGGCATGACTGGGAACAGATTTCCTACTACAATTTGGAACAGACCTATGCCGGGGTGATGGATCATGAGACATTTCTTTCCACACCCATTTGCTTTTATTATACGCCGCTGGATATTCAGGGGCTGATGGAACTGCTGATTCAGCATCCGGATGTCTATCTGGTCACAGACAGCAAGGACACGGATGAACAGTCGGTGCGAGCCCAGCTCAGGGGGTTGGCACAAGCGGTGGAGGCGACGGGCCGGCCGGAGCTTTGGAATCGGATCATCGTCCAAATCTATCATCAGGAGATGTATACCTGGGTGAAGGAGGAGACTCCGGTCACCAATTTCATTTTCACACTGTATCAGATTGAAAACCCGGACTATCATCAAATCGGCGCGTTTTGTCAGGAACGGGGAATCCAGGTGGTGACCATGGCTGCTGAACGCTTGACCAAGGAACGCTCAGACATTCTTCACAGCTACGGCTGCAAGGTCTATCTCCACACGGTGAACCGGCTGCGTCAGATGCTGGAGTCCAACTGGGGAGCGGACGGGTTTTACTCCGACTGTGTAACGCCCAGTCAGCTGGAGGGGGTTCTGGCCGGAACCAACCAGATGTATCTCAGCCAGTGGGAGGGTGACCAAGAGGAAACGGCACAGCCCGAAACGGCGGACCCCATCACCGGCCTGCCTACCACCGGCGTGGGGCTTCTGCCGTAACAACTATTGACAGAATCGGGGAAACTGGATATAATACCGCTTGAAAACAGCGCGGAAGGGGAAGAGTACCCGCAGCGTCCATGGACAGAGAGTGGCCGGAAGGTGCAAGGCCATCATGGCGGTGGGGGGAAGTGGCCCTGGAGCTGTATCTCTGAAGGAGCAGTAGGAGATAACGGGTCCTCCCGTTACAGGGGATATGAGCGTCCCTGTGGGGAAATTCAGGTGGTACCGCGGATTGATTCGCCCTGAGCCAAGTTTGGCTCAGGGCGATTTTTTACACGGTGACCAAAATGAAAGGAAAGGATGGAGCTGCCATGAGAGCCAGAACTGACTACGACTTTGCCCATCTGGTGGACCTTCAGCGGGTGGGGGCCCATACGGGAAACAAACAGTGGGTTATGCTGCGCAGAGGGATTGTTTTGGCTGCTGCGGCGGCCTGCGCGTTTCTGGGTGGGAACATTTTACTCACTACCCGGGGAAATGTGGGTCAGGCGGTGGTCTATTTCGTACTGGCGTTGGTGCTGGTAGGGGTGTTTTGCTTTTTCCATCAATTTTCCGCCTGGCGCCTGAAGCGGAAAATCGGAAGAAAAAAGGTTCCCGACCAGTTTACCTTTGGCGACTATGGCGTGGATATTACCCGTGGGAGCGAGTCCGCCCATTATCCCTACTCTGACTGTGACACGCTGATGGAGACGGAGCTGGCCTTCTATCTCTTTCACCAGGGCGGAAAGGGACTGGTCATCAGCAAGGGCCAGATTGAGGGCGGTTCTCCCGACGACCTGCGGGCCCTGCTGGAAGAGAAGTGCCAGGTGCAGACCCGCTGGGTGGGCCGGGGGCCCAAGGAAAAATAAATGGTATAGGAATCACAAATAATATGATGTAGGATGTGAAGTGAATGAATACAGAACTGCCAAAGGTCTATGAGCCTCAGGAGGCTGAGGCCAGAATTTATAAAAAATGGGAGGAGTCCGGCTGTTTTAAGGGCCACCGCGACCCGAAAAAGAAGCCCTTTACCATTGTCATGCCCCCGCCTAACGTGACGGGCCAGCTCCACATGGGCCACGCAATGGACTCCACCCTTCAGGATATCCTGACCCGCTTTAAGCGGATGCAGGGCTACGCCGCCCTGTGGGTCCCCGGCACCGACCACGCCGGCATCGCCACCCAGATCAAGGTGGAGGAGGAGCTGCGCACCAAGGAGGGCCTGACCCGCTACGACCTGGGCCGGGAGAAGTTCCTGGAGCGGGTATGGGACTGGAAGCGCAAGTATGGCAACCGCATTGTGGAACAGCAGAAGAAGCTGGGCGCCTCCTGCGACTGGGACCGGGCCCGGTTTACCATGGACGAGGGCTGTTCCAAGGCCGTGCGGGAGACCTTCTGTTCCCTGTATGAGAAGGGACTTATTTACAAGGGCAGCCGGATCATCAACTGGTGCCCCCACTGTGTCACCGCCCTCTCTGACGCCGAGGTAGAGTATCAGGACAAGCCCGGCTACTTCTGGCACATCCGCTACCCCATCCAGGGGGAGGAGGGCCGGTATGTGATCGTGGCCACCACCCGGCCTGAAACCATGCTGGGCGACACCGGCGTGGCCGTGCACCCCGACGACGAGCGGTACAAGGACATTGTGGGCAAGAAGTGCATTCTGCCCCTGGTGGGCCGGGAGATGCCCATCGTGGCCGACGAGTATGTGGACATGGAGTTCGGCACCGGCTGCGTGAAGATGACCCCCGCCCACGACCCCAACGACTTTGAGGTTGGCCTGCGCCAGAACCTGGAGACCATCCGCGTCCTGGACGACAACGGCCGGGTAGTGGACGGCTACGGCAAGTACTCCGGCATGGATCGGTACGAGGCCCGGAAGGCCATTGTGGCCGACCTGGAGGAGCAGGGCTACCTGGTGAAGGTGGAGCCCCACCAGCACAACGTGGGCACCTGCTACCGCTGCCACAACGACGTGGAGCCCATCATCTCCGCCCAGTGGTTTGTGAAGATGGCCCCCCTGGCCAAGGAAGCCCTGCGGGTGGTTAACGACGGGGAGGTCAAGTTCGTCCCCGACCGCTTCTCCAAGACCTACACCAACTGGATGGAGAACGTCCACGACTGGTGCATCTCCCGGCAGCTGTGGTGGGGCCACCAGATTCCAGTGTGGTACTGTGCCGACTGCGGCAAGATGACCGTCAGCCGCACCGACCCCACCGAGTGTGAGCACTGCCACTCCAAGAACATTGAGCGGGACCCCGACGTGCTGGACACCTGGTTCTCCAGTGCCCTGTGGCCCTTCTCCACCCTGGGCTGGCCGGACAAGACGGAGGATCTGGCCTACTTCTATCCCACCGACGTGCTGGTCACCGGCTACGACATCATCTTCTTCTGGGTGGCCCGGATGATCTTCTCCGCCTGCGAGCAGACCAAGAAGCCCCCCTTCCACACCGTGTTCATCCACGGCCTGGTCCGGGACGACAAGGGACGGAAGATGTCAAAGTCCCTGGGCAACGGCATCGACCCCCTGGAGATTGCCGACAAGTACGGCGCCGACGCTCTGCGCTTTAACCTGGTCACCGGAAACAGCCTGGGCAACGACATGCGCTTTTACACCGAGCGGTGCGAGGCCATGCGCAACTTCGCCAATAAAATCTGGAACGCCAGCCGCTTTTTGAAGATGAACCTGACCATCGACAAGTGTGAGCTGCCCCAGAAGCTGGAGCTGGAGGACAAGTGGATTCTCTCCAAGCTCAACCGGGTCATCCCTGAGATCACCGAGAATATGGATCGGTATGAGCTGGGTGTGGCCGCCCAGAAGATTTACGACTTCATCTGGGACGACTACTGCGACTGGTATATCGAGTTGACCAAGACCCGCCTCCAGGGCGACGACGAGGACAGCAAGGTCCGGGCCCAGCAGGTGCTGTGCTATGTGCTCACCAATATGCTCAAGCTGCTGCACCCCTTCATGCCCTTCATCACCGAGGAGATCTGGCAGGCTCTGCCCCACGAGGACGGGGTAGAGGAGGGAAGCTTCCTCATGCTCCAGTCCTGGCCTGTGGCAAACGAGGCCATGAACTTCCCCCAGGAGGAGAAGGCCATGGAGCTCATCATGGACGCCATCCGCGCCGTGCGCACCAGACGCTCCGAGATGAACGTGCCCCCCTCCAAGAAGGCTCAGCTCACCCTGGCCACCGACGAGGGCGAGGTGTTCCGCCTGGGCGAGGCCTTCCTGAAAAAGCTGGCCTACGCCAGCGAGGTGAACATTGTCCCGGCCTCCCAGGCCCCCGCCGCCGCCGGACAGGTCACCGTGGTTACCCACGCCGCCCAGATCTTTATTCCTCTGGCCGAGCTGGTGGACCTGGAGAAGGAGAAGGCCCGGATGGAGAAGGAGCTGAAGAAGAACACCGACGAGCTTCAGAAGCTCAACACTAAACTCAATAACCCCGGCTTTGTGAACAAGGCCCCCGCCCATGTGGTAGAGGCCGAGCGGGAGCGGGCAGTCAAGCTCACCGAGCTTGTGGCCAAGCTCCAGGAGCAGCTGAGCGGGATGTAATCACGACCAGCGGTCCGGCAGTGCATTTGCGCTGCCGGGCCGGTTGTTTTCTCTTGACAGAGCGGACGGGTCTGGAGTTTAATAGAGGCAGGATATGAAACGAGAGAGGAGCGATACCCATGAGCCAGATTACTCTGGGAAGCACCGGGATCGTCATCGAGAAAAACGGGATGGGCTGTCTGCCCATCCAGCGCATCTCCAAAGAAGACTCCGTCTATCTGCTGCATAAGGCCATGGACGGGGGAATCAACTTCTTTGACACCGCCCGGGCCTATACCGACAGTGAGGAAAAGATGGGCTATGCCTTTCAGGGCCGCCGGGATCAAGTGGTCATCGCCACCAAGAGCGGGGCGCTTACGGGTGAGCAGGTCAAGAAAGAGCTGGAGGAGAGTCTGCGGAACCTGGGTACCGACCACATTGATTTATACCAGTTCCACAATCCGCCCTTCTGTCCCAAGCCCGGGGGAGAGGACGGGCTGTATGACGCCATTCTGGAGGCCAAGGCGCAGGGGAAAATCCTGCATATAGGCCTTACAAACCACCGTCTGCCTGTGGCCCGGGAGGCCATCGAATCGGGGTTGTATGACACCTTGCAGTTCCCATACAGCTATCTGTCCGGGTCCAAGGACCAGGAGCTGGTGGACATGTGCCGGGAGCGGGGCATGGGTTTTATCGCCATGAAGGGAATGTCGGGCGGACTGCTCCGGAACGGGACCGTGGCCGCGGCCTGGATGGCGCGGCAGGAGGGGGTTGTACCCATTTGGGGTGTGCAGCATGAGTGGGAGCTGGACCAGTTCCTGGCCTGTGTGAAGGATACTCCCGTTTGGACCCGGGAGTATCAGGAGATTGTGGACCGGGACCGGAAGGAGCTGACCGGGAACTTCTGCCGCTCCTGCGGCTACTGTATGCCTTGCCCGGTTGGAATCCAGATTAACCAGTGCGCCAGAATGAGCCTGATGCTCCGGCGTATGCGCCGGGAGGACTATTTAACCCCGTACTGGCAGGACGAGATGAAGAAAATTGAAAACTGCCTGCACTGCAACCAGTGCAGCAAAAAGTGCCCCTACGGGCTGGATACCCCCCGCCTGCTCCAGGAGAACTATGAGGAGTACTGGACTTATTTCGAGAAGTGAGCGCGGCCGCCCGGGAGTTTTACCCGGGCGGTTCTGTTTTATCTTGATGGTGGTTTTGGATTGGTGAGAGGGTCTCGCCCTGCGGGGCGACCTCCTTTGCCCGTGTCGGCAAAGGAGGCAAAGCGCCACTCAGGGGGAGGGGTGTTTCGATTCCCCCCTCCCCCTGAGAACCCCCACCCCACAGCGACCAATCAGGGGGGCTTCGGCCCCCCTATTGGATGTAACCCCCTGGGGTGGGTGGAGATTGGAAAGCCTTTCCTTCTGGCGTGAAAAAGCAAACACGTTTTCTTTACTTGGACATTTTTGTTTCGATTGATATTTCGTTGGTGATCTGATACCGTCTCCGGGGTTCTCCTACCTTTCGCCGGCGCGTCACATTGGGAGTGAATTGCTCCTTGCGCCGCTGCCGCTAAGTTTCAGTGTGTTGTACTGTCTGCGCTGGCACAATGCACGCCGGGCGCTCAGGGACCTGGCAGCCAGCCGACGAAAGCAGCTTCTTCCAAAGGCCCCAATGGAAACTTCCCTCCGCAAGGGGCCGCAGGTGGGGCCTGGCTAAGCGAAGACTCCGTTCATGCAACAGAAGTCCCGTCCCATCCATTAGGCCCCAGCAACGACTTCCTGCGGGGAGCGCACCATCTCTTGGGACCCTCGGTACCGGCCTCCCCGCGTGGGCGGTTCATCGCTGCACCCCGCCGGAGCACAGGCCAGGCGTGTTTACAAGCGAGTAGGACGCAAAACTTCTAAATTTGGACCGGGAGCGGCAGCGGGCGGTGGTTCACAGTCAAGTCAAATTTGCGCCCGCGCCGGGTTCGATTTCCAAGCCTGGTTTCGTGCACCCCCGCAAATGGGGGTCCGGGGACAGCGCGGTAGCACAATGATAATTGTGCGTGCGCTGCCCCCGGCGATTCTTTGGTACCTTTCTGATCGCTCAGAAAGGTACTCGCCGCCGGAGCGGCGAATCTAAAACGATAAAATAATAAGCCGTAAAAATGCACTAAATTTTAATTTAAAATCAGTCCAAGGGATATGCTTTACATAATTAAAAATAGAAAGGGTAAAGCATATGGCTGATAAAACTCATCTAAGCATACGGATGGACAGTAAGGTTCATGATAAGTTCCAATATGTTGCCGGCGCGGAAGGTCGGTCGATGAGCGGGCAAATTCAGTATCTGATCCAAAAATGCATCCGCGACTTTGAAAAAGAACACGGCCCCATCACCGAGGACGATTTGAAATGAACCTGGGAACGGCAATTCTTGACCTGCTTTTTCCACCCAAATGTCCCTACTGCCAGCGTATTCTGGAACAGCCCCGCGCCCCGGCCTGTCCAGATTGCCAGAAAAAGCTCCCGTGGCTGACCGGCCGGGCTGGGGAGCGGAAGGTGGACTTTACCCGCGGGTGTTTCTCACCGCTGGCTTACCGCGGCCTTGTCCCGGATGCGGTGCGGCGTTATAAATTCCGCCCGGTACGGGCTTATGCCACGCCCTTTGGGGTGGTGATGGCCCAATGTCTTCGGGACCATCTGCCTGGGGAAGTGGACCTGATTACCTGGTGTCCCCTGAGCAAAAAGAGATTGCGGGAGAGGGGCTTTGACCAGGCGGAACTGCTGGCTGGGGAAGTAGGGAAAGCCTGCGCTGTCCCTGTGGTGGGGACGCTGAAAAAGGTGAAGCATACCGACCCCCAGTCTGATTTGGAGGAAGACAGCGCCCGAAGGGCAAATGCCCGGGGAGCTTATTTTGTGCTGCCCAATTTGGACCTGAACGGTCAGCGGATCGTCCTGGTGGACGATGTGGTGACCTCGGGGGCCACCATGTCTGAGTGCGCGGGGCTTCTTCAAATGGCCGGGGCGAAGGAAGTCTACGGCCTGACCCTGGCCCAGGCTCGGCGGGATTAAGCAGGAAAAGAACAAATTCAAGGAGAAAATTGTAAGAAAAAATGATTGAAATACCGCCCTCTTATGGCTATAATATATTGTGCTGAATCGTAATGGCCGCTATGGCGGCGCTGACTATAAAGAAATTATAAGGTGGAGCGAAATTATGGGGCTTTTTAGTAAAGATATCGGTATCGATCTGGGTACCGCTTCCGTTTTGGTATATATTAAGGGCAAGGGCGTGGTGCTGCGCGAGCCCTCCGTGGTGGCCATCGATAAAAACAGCGGCAAGTTGCTGAAGGTGGGCGCCGAGGCCCAGGCCATGCTGGGCCGTACCCCCGGCAATATTGTGGCCATGCGTCCCCTGCGGGAGGGCGTCATCTCCGACTACGATATGACGGAGCGTATGCTGAAGGAATTTATCAAAAAGGTGACTACCTTCTCCATTTTCAAGCCCCGTCTGCTCATCTGCGTCCCCTCCGGTATTACCGAGGTTGAGGAGCGCGCCGTGGTAGACGCCGGCATCCAGGCGGGCGCCCGTCGGGCCTACCTCATTGAGGAGCCTGTGGCCGCCGCCATCGGCGCAGGAATCGACATTACCAAGCCCGACGGACATATGGTGGTGGACATCGGCGGCGGTACCGCCGACGTGGCCGTCATTTCCCTGGGCGGCGTGGTGGAGTCAGCCTCCATCAAGATCGCCGGCGATAAGTTTGACGAAGCAGTGGTGAAGTATATCCGCCGCAAGCACAATGTCCTCATCGGCGACCGTACCGCTGAGGAGCTGAAGATGACCATCGGCTGCGTGTTCCCCCGCCCTGAGGAGGTCACTATGGAAATCAAGGGCCGCTGTCTGATGACCGGCCTGCCCCGGGTGTTCTCTGTCTCCTCCAGCGAGATGATCGACGCCTTTGAGGAGGTCTCCAGCCGGATTCTGGAGGCCATCCACGGTGTTCTGGAGCGCACGCCCCCGGAGCTGGTGGCCGATATCTCCACCAACGGCATTGTGATGACGGGCGGCGGCTCGCTGCTGTGGGGCTTTGACAAGCTGGTGGAGTCTCACACAGGCATTGAGACCCATGTGGCGGATGACGCCATCTCCTGCGTGGCCTACGGCACCGGCAAGAGCCTGGACAGCCTGGATCAGATGCAGGACGGCACCATGAACCTGTCCCGCCGCAAGCAGATGAATTATTGATCGCGATTGAAGAGCCGGCCAGCGCTGTGCTGGCCGACTTTTTTACACACAAGGTTTGGGTATGTCCCCAGGGTAAGGAGGGCTGAAATGGATGCGCTGCAAGATGTGCTGAATATCGTGGCGAAGTCTGTGGGGCTGAAGGAACTGACACTGGGCTCCGTATTCCGAGTGGTGCTGATGGTCCTGATCGGATATGTTGTCATCCGTATGCTTATGCGGGTGGTGAACCGGCTGCTGGAGCGGAGCAAATCCATGGCGGATATCCGGGTCTACATCAGCACGGGCGTGAAGGTTTTCCTCTGGTTCCTGCTGGCCCTGATGGTAGCCGGCTCGTTGGACATTGATGTGACCTCTGTGATTGCCATGCTGAGCGTGGCCGGCCTGGCGGTGTCCCTGGCCCTTCAGAACACCCTGTCCAATCTGGCCGGGGGGCTTCAGATTCTGGTGACCAAGCCCTTCGCGGTGGGAGATTATATCGACGCAGAGGGGACTGCGGGCACAGTATCGGAGATCGGCCTGGCCTATACCAAGCTGACCACCCCGGACGCCAAGCGCATCTCCGTTCCCAACAGCCAGATGTCCAGCGCCAAGATTACCAATTACACCAATGAGGACGGGCGGCGTGTGGACATGGTATTTTCCGCCTCCTACGACGCGCCTACCCTGACGGTAAAGACCGCCATTCAGGAGGTACTGGACGCCATCCCTGCTATCCGCCAGGACCCCAAGCCCGTCATCTGGATCAACGCCTACGGCGCAAGCTCCATCGACTATGTGGTGCGGGCCTGGACCACCACCCAGGATTATTGGGATGTGTACTATGCCCTGATGGAGGGGGTACGGGAGTCGTTTGCCCGTCACGGAGTGGAGATGACCTATAACCACCTCAATGTCCACCTGATCGACAATCATTAAACGCCTGCGGGGCCGCCGAAGGAGAGACGGCTCCGCCTTTTTCCTGCCTCAAAAGGGCTAGGGCATGGCCAGCCCATGGAGGAAACCGTCCATTCGGGGAGAGAGCACCTCGCCGCCGATGACGGTGTTTTTATAGAGCAGCAGGTTTGCCTGTACCCCCTGTTCCCCGCTTGGGTAGTTGGTAATCTCATAGGTATAGCGTTTGACCCGCTTTCCGGCATACTGCTCCAGGTCGAAGCCCTGCTCTTTCTGGAGCGTCAGGTACTCGTCATAGGAGTCATCCATCTCTGTGGGGATCAGCAGCTCCTGAGAGGCCAGAGGCTCGGGAGATACCTGCCAGCCATAGGCGGACAGATATTCAATCCGGTCCTCGTTGCTTTTAATCCCCTTGGGACTGGGGACAGAGGAGGCGGAAACCTCCTGGGCCAGTGTGGACTGGCTGAAATTCAACGCCACAGCGCAGCAGCACAGCAGAGCTGCCGCCGCAACGCCCAGAGCCAGCTTGCGCCTGGGCATTTTTGCAGTTACGATCAACACAGCGCATATCTCCTTCCGTCTGCTTGTTTTCTCTTCACCATATGCCGGACGGGGGCGGGATATGCTTGTTTTCCTCACAATCGGGGGCGGAAGAGAAGCGGGCTTACGACAGCGGGAAGGAGCGCTTTCAGATGGAACGTTTGGACAAGCGGTTGGCTTCCACCGGACGGTGGAGCCGCAAGGAGGTTAAGGAGCTGATTCGCCAGGGCCGGGTAACGGTGGGGGGAGCGCCCGCCGGGCGCCCGGAGGACAAGGTGGAAGAGGAGACTCTAATTTTGGTGGACGGCCAGGTGGTGGACTGTTCTCCCTTTGTCTATGTGATGATGCACAAGCCCGCGGGGCTGCTGTCGGCCACAGAGGACAAACGCCAAAAGACGGTGGTGGATCTGCTGCCCCCGGAACTCAGACGCAGGGGGCTGTTCCCTGTTGGGAGGTTGGACAAGGATACCACCGGCCTTCTGCTGCTCACTGACGACGGGGCGCTGGCCCACGCGCTGCTCTCCCCCAAAAAGCATGTGGATAAAGTGTATCTGGCTCAGGTGGAGGGACGGATTGAGGAAGATGACGTGACCGCTCTGGCTGGGGGTATGGTGCTGGGGGATGGCCTGCACTGTCTTCCGGCCGATCTGAAACCGCTGGGCGATGGCTCCGCATGTCTGGTCACTCTGCGGGAGGGAAAATATCACCAGGTGAAGCGGATGCTGGCTGCCCGGGGCAAACCTGTCCTGTCGCTTAAGCGCCTTTCCATGGGGCCGCTGGTCCTGGATGAGAAGCTGGAACCGGGTCAATGGAAATACCTGGGAAGCGCTGAAATAGCAAAGCTGAGAGAGGATACGCCCCTCACTTAAATATTTTGGGCGAAATGAACAAAAAAACTTGAAAAACCTCTTGCCAAAACGGGGGGAAACCCGTTATAATAGCACCGAAGAAAAAATAAGTAGGAGGGATCACTTTGTCCAGTAGGATGTTCCAAGGTGTCGTACTCCAAATGAAGGATAGCGTCAACCGGATGGTGGGCGTTGTGGATGCGGATGGGATTGTGGTCGCCTGCAGCGAATTGACCTGCATTGGCGAGCACTGGTCCGGCGTGGTCGCGGCCATCAATTCCGCGGAGAATGAGCCCGCCCGGTTCGAGGGAAAGACCTTTAAGCCTCTGGCTGGATGGGGTGCCCAGTTTGACTATGCCGCTTTTGTGCAGGGAGACGACGACGTGGCCGCCTCTCTGTGCGCGATGGCGGTGGTGGCGTTCAATGGCGCGAAGACCTATTACGAGGAGAAGCACGATAAGGCTACCTTTGTAAAGAACATTATCTCCGACAATATCCTTTTGGGGGACATTTATACCCAGGCCAAGGAACTGCACTTTGTTTCTGAGGCTCCCCGCGCCGCTTTCCTGGTCCGTCAGTTGGGGCCGGCGGATGTGTCTACCATTGACGTCATCCAGAATCTGTTCCCTGACAAACAGACGGATTTTGTCATCTCCATCAATGAGACGGACGTGGCGCTGATCAAGCAGTTGCCGGAGGGCGCCGACGCCCGGGATTTGCAGAAGATTGCCAACCAGATCGTGACCGCGGTTACCCAGGAGCTGGGAATCAAGGTGGTCATCGGAATCGGAACCATCGTTCCCCATATCCGGGATCTGGCCCGTGCCTACAAAGAGGCCGGGGTGGCCATTGATGTGGGCAAGGTGTTTGACACCGAGAAGACGGTCATCAACTATGAGAACTTGGGCATCGGGCGCCTGATTTATCAGCTGCCCACCATCCTGTGTCAGATGTTCCTCCAGGAAGTTTTTAAGAAGAATCCTATCGACGCTCTGGATCAGGAAACTCTGCTGACCATCAACAAATTCTTTGAGAACAATCTGAATGTGTCTGAGACGGCGCGCAAGCTTTTTGTCCACCGGAACACCTTGGTATACCGTCTGGAAAAGATCAAAAAGCTGACCGGGTTGGATCTGCGGGAGTTTGATGACGCCATTACCTTCAAGGTGGCTTTGATGGTGAAGAAGTACCTGATTTCCCGGGGAATTGAGTCCTGAGAAGCTGACGATATGCTGACAGCGCCGCCTGGAAGGGCGGCGCTGTTTTTCTGCCCCAAGAAGGAAATGCCAGGTGCTTTCTCGGTGAGACTTCAGAAAAAGAGGAGGCGGGAGGCATTTTCGTGGGCGTAAAAAAACACGAAGAAAGCACACAAATGTCATTTACATAATACTTCGTTTGTGGTACACTGGAGCACAAGGAAAAATTTTGGCCGTGGGAGGGGTCCGGCTTAGACGGACGTTCTGGCGGAAGCGGAGGAACACATGATACGGCTTATCGATGTATATAAAGAGTATGACAACGGGACCAAAGCGCTGAAAGGGGTCAGTCTGCGTATTGACGACGGGGAATTTGTCTTTCTGGTGGGCCCTTCCGGATCGGGCAAATCCACGATCATTAAGCTGATCACCGCTGAGATCGCCCTGACCGAGGGACGGGTGATGGTCAACGGCTATAATTTGAACAATATTTCTCCCCGGCAGGTGCCCTTGATGCGCCGCACTTTGGGGATTATTTTTCAAGACTTCCGTCTGATTGATAAAAAGACAGTGTATGAGAACCTGTCCTTTGCCATGCGGGCGGTTGGAGCATCCAATCGGGAGGTGCGCAGGCGAATCCCCTATGTGCTGAAGCTGGTTGGCCTGGAGCAGAAGGCGGACCGCTATCCAAACCAGCTGTCCGGCGGCGAGCAGCAGCGTGTGGCCATTGCCCGGGCGCTGGTGAACAACCCAAGCATGATCATCGCCGACGAGCCTACGGGAAATCTGGACCCCCAGCGCTCGTTGGAGATCATGATGCTTCTGGAGCGGATCAATGAGCTGGGGACCACCGTACTGGTGGTTACCCACGAGAAGAACTTGGTCAACCGCTTTGACAAGCGGGTGGTGGCGATTGAAAACGGTCGGATTATAAGCGACGGAACAGGCGGTTACTACAATGGCGAGAAAATTTGATGCGGGATATTATTTCAGCGAGGGCTTTCATTCCATCTTTACCCACGGATTCATGTCTTTTGCGGCGGTGTGTATGATTGTGGCCTGTCTGCTGATTATGGGCTCCTTTACCCTGGTGGCGGTGAACCTGGACAAGAATCTGGGGGATTTGGAAAATGAAAACCAGCTTGCGGTGTACATAGACGACAGCTATACCGAGGAGAAGGCCCGCTCCCTGGAAACGCAGATTTCCCAGGTGCCCAATGTAACGCAAATAACGTTTGAGTCAAGGGAGACGGCGCTGGAAAGCTGGAAAGAAAAGTATTCGGATGTGGATTTGATGGACGACCTGCCCGACGATGCGTTCCGGGACCGCTTCTATGTCCATATGGACAATATTGAGCTGATCGCCCAAACCAAGCAGGCTCTGGAGGAAATTCCCGGTGTGGCTAAGGTTGTCGCTGCCGTGGAGATTGCAGAAGGCTTTGTGATGGTGCGCAATATCGCCACGGGTGTGGCGCTGGTTCTGGTGGGGATTTTGCTGATTGTGTCCCTGTTTATTATCGCCAATACCATCAAACTGGCCACCTTCTACCGCCGGGAGGAGATCGCCATTATGAAGATGTGCGGCGCCACAGACAGCTTTATCCGCTGGCCTTTTGTGGTGGAGGGCATGGTGCTGGGATTGACGGGCTCCCTGGTGGCCTTCTTCCTGCAATGGGGGGTTTATCATCTGGTAGCCAAAAATATTGTGGAGAGCAACGGCCTGTCTCTCATGACTATGATCAGCTATACCTCCATGATTGACATCATTTTGCCCGTGTTTTGCGGCGTAGGGGTGCTGATCGGTGTAGGAGGCTCGCTGATCGCAATCCGAAAGTTCCTTCAGGTTTAGGGTGATAAGGAGTGTGCAAAGGATGAAACGGCAAAGAAGACAGCGCGTGATGATGGGGATTTTGGCGTGTGTTATGGTAGTGCTGTTGCTGCTGCCCATCGCGGCCAATGTATTTCTGCACTGAGGGACGGATGATGATGAAGAAACAACACTGGAGATGTGTACGCAGGGTGTTGGGGCTGGTGCTGGTTTTGGCTTTGGTCCTTCCTCTGGTAGGACCGGCCTCGGTGCTCCCCGTTTCAGCGGTGACGCAGGCGGAAATTGACGCACTGAAAAGCGATGCCAACGACCTGGCCAGCCAGAAGAAGGAGCTTCAGGCCCAACTCAATGAGGTAAAGTCGGACAAAAACGAAGCGCTAAAGCAAAAGCAGCTCCTGGAGGAACAGATCGAAGTGATCCGGGCGGAGATCAGCAATATCAACAGCCAGATCGACAAGTATGAGGACCTGATCAGCCAGAAGGCCCAGGAGCTGGCCCAGAGTGAGGCCCAGGAAAAGGCGCAGTTTGAGCTGTTCTGCAGCCGGGTTCGGGCCATGGAGGAGCAGGGTGAAACCTCCTACTGGGCCATTCTCTTTGGTTCCAGTGATTTCTCTGAGCTGCTGGACAACTACATGATGATTGAGGAGATCATTGACTACGACAACAGCGTCATGGATACGCTGACGCAGATTCGGGAGCAGGTGGAACAGGAAAAGACGGAGCTGGAGGAGGCCAAGGCAGCCCAGGAGGAGGCCAAGGCCAAGCAGCAGGCCGCCCAGGCGGAGCTGGAGGCACAGGAGGCCGAGGTGGACAAGGTCATTGACGAGATCAGCAGCCAGGAGAGCCAGCTCAAGGCCATGGAGGCGGAACTCAATCAGGCGGCCACCGCTCTGGACAGCCAGATCAAGAGTCTGGAGCGACAGCTGTCCGCTCAGATCAGCAATGTGAAAAGCGAGTCCGGCTTCCTCTGGCCGCTGAGCGGCATCTATGTGCTGTCCTCTCTGTATGGCAGCCGGCCTGACCCCTTCACCGGCCGGCCGGACAACCACACCGGCATTGATATCCCTGCCTCCAGAGGCACTCCCATCTACGCGGCCAAGAGCGGCGTGGTGATTACCTCTGTCTACGGGACCGGCTCAGCCTGGTCTTATGGCAACTATGTGGTCGTCGCCCACAGCGACGGTACCAGTACCCTGTACGCCCATATGAGCAGCCGGGCGGTCAGCAAGGGACAAACGGTAAAGCAGGGCGATGTGGTGGGCTATGTGGGTACCACCGGAAACTCTACCGGCAATCATCTCCACTTTGAAATCCGTGTCAACGGAAGCCGTGTGGACCCGCTGAACTACTTTAAGGACCTGACCCTCTATTACCGCAGCGGCGGACAGAAGGTCAAACTGGACCTGTAATGAAATGGAAATAAGCTGACAGGCCCCACCGAAAGGTGGGGCCTGTCAGCTTATTTATACGGACGCTAAGGGGAGATTTATGAAGTGTGCCGTCCGGAAAGCATAGGCAGAGCCCGACCGCGGCTGAGTAGCGAATAGACCGCGGCGCCGGCAATCAGCCCGAAAATCCCTTGTACGATGTTTCCGGGAATGGAGGCCGCCGCCGCCAGACCGTTGCCCAGCCACAGACAGGCGTAGGCGAAGTAGCCGGCCACCATGATGGCCTCCGCGGCCGCTCCGCTCACCGCCCGGGCAAGGAGCGTGCGGTGGGTACGGCGCTGAAGAATCTGGAAGAGGTACGCCGCCGCGGCAGCCATTGCCAGCTTGATGGCAAAGGTACCGGGGGCATAATAGGCGTATCCGGAGAACAGGTCGGCCAGCATGGAGCCGATCCCGGCGGCGGCCCCGCCATACCCCGGGCCCAGTACCCAGGCGGAAAGCAGGACGGCGCAGTCCCCAAGGTTGACATAACCATGCATGGGGGATGGAATCTGGATGACCAAAGTCAAGATGGTACAAAGGGCTGCAAAGACAGCAGCCAGTACCAGCTTACGGATGTTTCGGTCGGACATGGAGATCGCTCCTTTGAAATGAGATTGAGATATTCTGCTTGCGTTTTCGGTTGAATTGTATTTTAATAAAAACTGACATGATTTAAAGTACCAAATCAATCATTTTTTATAAGACCAGATAGGAGGCTATCATGCTGACCTACGACTTGGACAAGCGGGGGAACTTGGCCCGGTATGACTATCTGTATCGGTGCATTCGGGAGGATATCCTGTCCGGGCGGTTGAGTCCGGGAGAGAAACTGCCCTCCAAGCGGACACTGGCTGCCCATTTGAACACGGCTGTGGTGACGGTGGAAACGGCCTATGCCCAGCTGGAGGCGGAGGGCTATCTGTATGCACGGGAAAAGCGGGGATACTATGTCTGTCCGGTGGAGACGCAAAGAGGAACAGAGAAAACGCCGGAGCCTCTGGAGGAACAGCCGGAACCCCGTTGGCTGCTGGATTTGGGCGGCTTGGGAGGGGGGACGGAGGGCTTTCCCTTTTCTGTGTGGGCCAGGCTGACCCGGAGGGTGCTCACTGAGCGGGGGGAAGAGCTGCTTCGGGCGACCCCGCACAGCGGAATCCCGGAGCTGCGCCGGGCCATTGCCCGATATTTGTACCGTTCCCGGGGCATCTCCGCCTCACCGGAGCAGATCGTGGTAGGGGCGGGGACGGAGTACCTCTACAACCTGTTGGTCCAGCTTCTGGGCCGGGAGTGGGTCTATGGTCTGGAGGACCCGGGCTATTCCAAAGCGGAACGGGTCTATACCCTTAACGGGGCAAAATGCGTCTTCCTGTCCGTGGACCGGCAGGGCGTTACCGGAGAGGAAGTGGAGCAGAGCGGGTGCCAGGTCCTTCACATATCCCCCAACCACCAGTTTCCCACGGGGGCAGTCACTCCGATTTCCCGCCGCCAGGGATTGCTCCGCTGGGCGCAGGAAAGGGAGGAGCGATATATCATAGAGGATGATTATGACAGCGAATTTCGCTTCACAGGCCGTCCGATCCCAACACTTCAGAGTATTGACTCCATCGGAAAGGTAATTTATGTCAACACCTTCTCCCGTACCCTAGCTCCATCCTTAAGAATCGGATATATGGTACTGCCCCGGCCGCTGTTGGAGACATACCGGGAGCGGCTGGGCTTTTATTCCTCCACAGTCCCGGCCATTGAGCAGTATACCCTGGCCCTGTTTCTGGAGGAGGGCTGCTTTGAGCGCCACCTGAACCGGATGCGGACCTTTTACAGGGGACGCCGGGACCAGGTCATCCGATCCATTGAGGCCAGCCCCCTGGCCGGGCGGAGCCGGGTGATAGGGCAGGAGGCGGGGCTGCACTTTCTGCTGGAGCTGGATACGGACCGGAGGGATGAGGTTCTGGAGGCGGAGGCCGCACAGGCGGGAATCCGTCTGTCCTTCCTGACCCATTACCAGCGCCGGTCCGGCGGGGGCTGGACGCACACACTGGTGGTCCAGTACCCGGGCCTCGATCCCGAGGGAGTGAAAAATGGGCTTGGAGTGCTGGCGGAGCTTTTGGACGGGTAAAGGTTGGGGAGCATAAAATCAAGGTGGCTGCCCGGCTGAAATGACTGGGTGCCGAAACATGTTCTCGATATAAAATCAGCCCCGCCTCTCTCATCAAGAGGCAGGGCTGAATCGTGAGATCAGGCGTTGTCGCCGAAAAACAGCTTCATGTCATCCTCAACCGTTCCAATGCCGGCGATTCCGAAGTTCTCCACGAGAACCTTGGCCACATTGGGGCTGAGGAAGGCGGGCAGAGTGGGGCCCAGGTGGATGTTCTTGACGCCCAGATACAGCAGGGCCAGCAGAACAATGACGGCTTTTTGTTCGTACCAGGCGATGTTGTAGACAATGGGCAGGTCGTTGATGTCGTCCAGGCCGAAAATTTCCTTGAGCTTCAGGGCGATAACCGCCAGGGAGTAGGAGTCGTTGCACTGACCGGCGTCCAGCACGCGGGGAATGCCGCCGATGTCGCCCAGAGGAAGCTTGTTATATTTATACTTGGCGCAGCCGGCGGTGAGGATGACCGCGTCCTTAGGCAGAGCCTTGGCAAACTCGGTGTAGTATTCACGGCTCTTGGCCCGGCCGTCACAGCCGGCCATGACCACAAACTTCCGGATGGCGCCGCTCTTGACGGCATCCACCACCTGGTCAGCCAGAGCGAAGACCTGCTCGTGGGCGAAGCCGCCGATGATCTCTCCGGTCTCGATCTGTGTGGGAGCGGGGCACTTCTTGGCGTGCTCGATAATGGCGGAGAAGTCCTTCTGCTGGCCGATCTCGCCGGGGATGTGCTTGCAGCCGGGATAGCCGGCGGCTCCGGTGGTGTACAGGCGGTCCTGATAGCTCTCCTTGGGGGGGACGATACAGTTGGTGGTCATCAGGATGGGGCCGTTGAAGGACTCGAATTCCTCCTTCTGCTTCCACCAGGCGTTGCCGTAGTTGCCCACGAAATTGGGGTACTTCTTGAAGGCGGGGTAGTAGTGGGCGGGGAGCATCTCAGAGTGAGTATACACGTCCACGCCGGTGCCCTGGGTCTGTTCCAGCAGCATCTCCAAATCCCGCAGATCGTGGCCGGACACCAGAATGCCCGGGTTCTTGCCCACGCCGATGTTCACCTTGGTGATTTCCGGATTGCCGTATGCGGTGGTGTTGGCTTTGTCCAACAGCGCCATGCCGGATACGCCGTACTTCCCGGTCTCCAGGGTCAGGGCCACCAGATCGTCCACACTGAGGGTGTCGTCCAGGGTGGCAGCCAGGGCCCGCTGCAGGAAGGCGTCCACATCTTCGTCGTCCTGGAGCAGTACATTGGCGTGCTTGGAGTAGGCGGACAGGCCCTTGAGGCCGTAGGTGATCAGCTCCCGGAGAGAGCGGATGTCCTCGTTTTCGGTGGACAGCACGCCAACCGTCCTGGCCTTTTCCTCCCAGTCGCCGGAGCCGTCCCACAAAGCGGCCTGGGGCAGGCCGGCGGTGTTGTTCAGCTGGGAGAGCAGCTCTTTCTTTGCGTCCAGCGTCATACGGATGCGCTCTTCAATGCTCTGCTTGTCAAAGTTGGCGTTGGTGATGGTGGTGAACAGATTGAGGGTGATCAGATGATTGATCTCAGCAGGAACGGGTTTGCCCTCGTTGCGCAGGGCGGTGGTGACGGCGGAAATCCCCTTGCTCGCATATACCAGGAGATCCTGCATGGCGGCTACGTCCGGCTTCTTGCCGCACACGCCCACCATGGTGCAGCCCTTGCAGCCTGCGGCCTCCTGGCACTGATAACAAAACATTTTATTTTCCATCGTTATACTCCTTTGTGTTGGTTTCAGTCAGCTCTTATGATCAAAATAGGCAAGTCTTATCTCAGAATACAACAACCAGCAGCATCTTGAACGCTTCTTCTCCGTATACAGCGTGGGGATGCCCGGCGGGCATGACAATGGACTCTCCCTCATGCAAAAGAAACTCGACGCCGTCAATGGTAATTTTCCCCACTCCGTCCAGACAGGTGACAAACGCGTCTCCACCGGATTCGTGGGTGCTGATCTCCTCGTCCTTGGCAAAGGAGAACAAGGTGATGCTCAGGGCATCGTTCTGTGCCAGCGTTTTGCTGACCACCTGGCCCTCCTGATAGGCGATCTGATCCTTCAAAACCAGGACCTCTGCCTTGCTGATGTTTTTCATTTTCACGCTCATCGTGGTACCTCCTTGGCTGTATCCAGTTTCATACCGTTTCCTGTGACTTATTCACTGCAAATGGGGCAAGCAGCTGCCAGGCATAGGCGGATCTTTCTCCGCAAGACCGGCGTACTTGACGTTACGCTGGCATTTTACTATAATCATTCAAAAATAGTTGTTGGAATTCCAACATAGGAGTAGTTTATGGAGCATTATTTTTCTGTTTTATCCCAGTGCCCTCTGTTTCACGGAATCGAGCTGGAAGATTTGAAGTCGATGATGGGGTGCCTGGGCGCAAAATTGATATCGGTTTCCAAGGCAGACCCGGTCTTTTTGGAGGGGGACCCCGCACAGATGGTAGGCGTTGTTCTCTCCGGGGGCGTGCAGGTGGTCCAGGATGATTACTACGGGAACAGGAGTGTGCTGTCCATCTTACAGCCGGGGGACTGCTTTGGAGAGGCCTTTTCCTGCGCCGGATTGGACAGTATGCCGGTCAGCGTAATCGCCGTCAAGGACAGCCGGGTGCTGCTCCTGAACTGCAGGAGGATACTGACTCTGTGCGCTCATACCTGTCACTTTCATAGCCTGTTGATCGAAAATCTGTTGCAGGGTTTGGCACAAAAGAATTTAGCATTTATGCAAAAGGTGCGGTATATGTCTCAAAAGACCACAAGGGACAAGCTGATGACCTATCTTTTGGATCAGGCGAAGCAGCAGGGAAGCGCAGAGTTCGTCGTCCCCTGCGACCGGCAGACACTGGCGGATTATCTGGGGGTGGAGCGTACCGCCATGTCGGCGGAACTGGGCAAGTTAAAAAAATCCGGACAGCTTGACACCAAGGGGTCCTGGTTTCGGCTGAATCCGATCGAGCGGCACGGCTGAGCGAGGTAACAAAGAGCGGCGTGCGACAGGTTTGGGGCAGAAAAAGGCCGCCATCTCAACAAAAAGTCGTTGAGATGGCGGTTTGTGCTGTTTGGGGAATCTTGTATTTTGGGAAAATGCTTCTCCCAGAGGTGCTCGGCTGAGCATAACGCCGGGTCTTTCCTGCCTTGCTAAGGTGCGATTCAGCGGTTTGTTCCGTGGAGAATGGGGGACAGGGACTTGTAGATCAAGAAGCACAGAATGGTGTTCAGCGCGCCTTTCACAAAGGTGAACGGGGCGTTGAAGACAATCAGACACTCCAACAGGCCGCCGGAGGTGGGGCGGATCTCTTTGTACATATTCAGGATCGCATCAATGGGCATGAACTTGGTGTAGATGGGGTAAGAGATGTAGTAGTTGAGGGGGATGGACAGCAGGGCCATGATAACCGCGCCCACCAGCGCGCCCACCAGCGCGCCCTTGCGGGACTTCATACGCTGATAGATGTACCCGGCGGGGAAAACAAAGCAGGCGCCCAGCAGAAAGTTGCACAGCTCACCGGAGCCGCCGGTGCTGGTGATACTCAGGTGGATGAGGTTTTTCACCAGACAAACCATCACGCCGTAGACAGGCCCGAGACTGAAGGAGGCCAGCAGAGCGGGCAGCTCAGAGAAATCCATCTGCACAAAGGAGGGGATCAGGAAGGGGATGGGGAAATCCATAAACATCAGGATAAAGGACACCGCGGCCAGCATGGCGGTGACGGCCAGGTTTCTGGCCCGGACTCGGCTTGCGCCCCGGGGTGGATTGGCGGCAATGGGATTGGACATAAAAAACACTCCTTGTTGATTTGATACACCTGGAAAAGCCATGCCTTCCAGGTGTCAAAACAATCAAGGAGGTGCGCGCACGCGCAAAGGCGCGTAAAAATTGTCCAACACATCTTCTTCCATCCGGACTATACCGTTGGTCCCGGAGTTTCACCGGGTCAGCGGACGCAGAACCTGCGCCCGGTCGCGGACTATACCGCCAGTGGGGGATTTCACCCCGCCCTGAAGACATTGTATCCAGTTGTTCGGAAGCATTATACGCTCTTGTCCCGGAAAATGCAACCCCTGGATTCTGATTTTTTTCTTGAAAAGGAAATTGTGGACAAATTGAAAAACTTTGACTTTCCCCCTATGCAAACGGGAAGAATTATATTAAAATAAGGAACAAGAAAAAGGACAGGAGTGGTTCCCATGGCACAGCCAAAATATAAGCGTGTGTTATTGAAGATCAGCGGAGAGGCCCTGGCGGGCGAACAGTCCCGGGGCCTTGATTTTAATGTCATCGGCAGCGTATGCGACGTGGTCAGCAAGTGTGTGGCCCTGGGTGTCCAGGTGGGCATCGTAGTGGGCGGCGGCAACTTCTGGCGGGGCGTCAAGGACGGAGGAGACCGGATGGAGCGTGTTCGGGCCGACCATATGGGTATGCTGGCCACCGCCATCAACGCGCTGGCCGTGGCCGACGTGCTGGAGCAGAAGGGGGTAGAGGTCCGGGTGCAGACCGCCGTGGAGATGCGGGCCATGGCTGAGCCCTATATCCGTTCCCGGGCCATTCGCCATCTGGAGAAGGGACGGGTAGTCATCTTCGGCTGCGGCACAGGAAATCCCTTCTTCTCCACCGATACCGCCGCGGTGCTCCGGGCGGCCGAAATTGACGCGGATGTAATCCTTCTGGCCAAGAATGTGGACGGCGTCTACTCCGCCGACCCCAAGAAGGACCCCAACGCGGTCAAGTACAGCAAGATCACCTATGACGAGGTGCTGGCCCAGCACCTGGCCGTGATGGATTCCACCGCCACCTCCCTGTCCATGGACAACAAGATTCCCGTGCTCCTGTTTGCCTTGAAGGACCCGGAAAATATTTACCGGGCCATTATGGGTGAGGAGATCGGCACCATTGTGGGCGGCTGAAGGGCTGCTGAAACAGAAACGGAAAGGAAGTAGAGCGTATGAGCCCCGAGATCAAAGAATATGACCAGAAGATGCTGAAGACCATTGATGTGGTCAAGGCCAATTTTGCCTCTGTCCGGGCGGGCCGCGCCAACGCCGGTGTGCTGGACCGCATTATGGTGGAGTATTACGGCACCCCCACCCCCCTCAATCAGGTGGCGGCCATCTCCTCTCCCGATCCCCGCACCCTGGTCATTCAGCCCTGGGACGGTACCTTGCTGAAGGCCATCGAAAAGGCCATTCAGACCTCTGATCTGGGCATCAACCCCCAGAACGACGGCCGGGTGGTCCGCCTGGCCTTCCCTCAGCTCACGGAGGAGCGTCGTAAGGATTTGACCAAGCAGGTGCGCAAGTACGGCGAAGAGGGGAAGGTTGCCCTGCGCAATATCCGCCGGGACGCGATGGAAGATTTCAAGAAGATGAAGAAAAATTCCGAGATCACCGAGGACGACCTGAAGAATCTGGAGAAGGAGCTTCAGGAACTCACCGACAAGCGGTGCAAGGACATTGATGAGCTCACCGGCAAGAAGGAGACCGAGCTGATGGCGGTGTAACCCCCCTTTGTGAGCCAATATAGAATGATGAAAAATACAGAATGCGGAATACATGGCTGTTCTGCATTCTGTATTTTGAAATGTAAGGATGAGACAGTATGCCTCTGTTTAGGAAAAAAGAACAGCCCAGCACTGAGGTTGACTTTACAAAGTTGCCCCGGCACATTGCCATCATCATGGACGGGAACGGCCGCTGGGCAAAAAAACGGGGCCTGCCCCGTACCGCCGGCCACGCCGCCGGCGCGGAGACGTTCCGTACCATCGCCACCTACTGTAAAGATATCGGCCTTGACTACCTTACCGTCTACGCCTTCTCCACAGAAAATTGGAAACGGCCGGAGGAGGAAGTTTCCGCCATCATGGGCCTTTTGAAGAAGTATCTTCTGGAGGCCATAAGTCGGATGGAGCGGGACAGGGTGAAGATGGAGTTTTTCGGCGACCTGTCCCCGTTGACCCCCGAGCTGCGGGAGCTGTGTGAGCGCACCCGTGAGATTTCCAGGCACTATGAGGGCTGTCAGGTGAACATCTGCCTCAACTATGGGGGACGGGACGAGCTGCTCCGGGGGGCCATGGCCTATGCCAGGGACTGTATGGAGGGAAAAGCCGACCCGAATCATCTGACCCAGGACCAGTTCGGACAGTACCTGTTCTCCAGGGGGGTCCCGGACCCGGATCTGGTCATTCGGCCCAGCGGAGAGCTGCGCCTTTCCAATTTCCTGCTGTGGCAGTCCGCCTATGCGGAATTCTACTTCACCGACGTACTCTGGCCTGACTTCTCCAAAGAGGAGCTTCACAAGGCCATTGCGGCCTATCAGCACCGCAGCCGTCGGTTCGGAGGTGTATGATTTGGTAAAGCGGATTCTTGTGGCGGTGGTGCTGGCTCCGCTGTTTTTCGTAGTGCTCTTTTTCCTGCCCCCTGTGTGGCTGGCGGTGCTGGTTTCGGCCATCAGTGCCATTGCGTCCTTTGAACTGCTGCGGGCCACCAAGGTGGCCCACCACAACGGGATGTACTTTTATACCGCGGTGGCGGCGGCGGCCATCCCCATCGGCTGTTGGCTGGGGTACGGTCTGCTGGTGACCCAGCTGGCGGCCCTGCTGTTGGTGGTAACCATCTTCTATATTGCCATCCGCCTCTACGATGAGGAGCGGGCAGTCCGGTTTGAGGATGTGCTGGTCTGCTTCTTCGGCGGACTGATGATCCCGTTGGCTCTGTCCGCTCTGGTGCTGCTGAAGGGGATGGAGCACGGCCGTTATCTGGTGCTGCTGCCTGTGATCTGCGCCTTCCTCACCGATGCGGGGGCCTACTTTGCCGGGGTGTTTTTGGGAAAACACCGGGGGATTACCAAGGTCAGCCCCAACAAGTCCCTGGAGGGCTATATCGGGGGCATTTTGTCCGGTGGGGTGTTCCTGCTGCTGTACGGCCTGATTTTGCGGCAGTTTGCGGGACTGGAGGTTTCTCTGCCCATTATGGCGGTATACGGCCTGTTGGGCAGCGGCGTGACCGAGCTGGGCGATTTGTCCTTCTCTCTCATCAAACGGCAGTTTGGAATCAAGGACTACGGCCATCTCCTCCCGGGCCACGGCGGGATGCTGGATCGGTTCGACTCTATGACCTTCGCCGCCCCGCTGCTGCTGATTCTGGTGGAGTTGATTCCTGCATTTTTGTAAGCGGCATCGTATCCGGAAACTTCGGTTCTATGAAGGTAATTTGTTATGGAAATAAGTAAACGAATCACAATTTTAGGCTCCACAGGTTCCATCGGGCGGCAGTCATTAGAGGTGATTGCCGCCTGCGGCATGGAGGTGGCCGCATTGGCCGCCAACTCCAGCGTGCAGCTGATGGAGCAGCAGGCCCGGCAGTTCAAACCGGAGCTGGCCGTCCTGGCCGATGAGAAGGCCGCAGCCGATCTCCGGGTGCGTCTGGCGGACACCAATGTGCGGGTGCTGTCTGGGATGGGGGGGCTGATGGAGGCCGCCGCCGTCCCCAGCGCCGACACCGCCATTGCCGCCATGGTGGGGATGGTGGGTCTGAGGCCCACTCTGGCCGCCATCCGGGAGGGGAAACGCATCGCCCTGGCCAACAAGGAGACTTTGGTGTGTGCCGGGCCCCTGGTGCTGGAGGAGGCCAGGGACTACGGCGCTCGGATTCTTCCCGTGGATTCCGAGCACTCCGCCCTCTTTCAGTCCCTGGAGGGAAACCGGGACCGGGGAGAGGTCAAGCGCCTGATCCTCACCTGCTCTGGGGGCCCCTTCTATGGGAAAACCACGGAGCAGCTGAAAGGAATGACGCGGGAAGACGCCTTACACCACCCCAACTGGTCCATGGGCGCCAAGATCACCGTGGACTCGGCCACGCTGATGAACAAGGGTCTGGAAGTCATAGAAGCCATGCACCTATACCACATGCCGGTGGAAAAAATTTCTGTGGTTATCCATCGGGAGAGTATTATCCACTCCCTGGTGGAATACTGTGATAATGCCATGATTGCCCAGCTGGGCGCCCCGGACATGCGTCTGCCCATCCAGTACGCCCTCACCTGGCCCAGACGAATCGCCAGTACGGCCACCACACCCCTGGACCTGTGGAACTGCGGTACCCTCACCTTCGGAAGCCCCGACCTGGAGACGTTCCGGTGTCTGTCTCTGGCGCTGAAGGCCGCAAGGACCGGCGGCACCGCCGGGGCCATTTTAAACGGGGCCAACGAGGGCACGGTCGCCCAATTCCTGGCCGGTGAGATCGGCTTTTTGGACATTGCTGAGAAGGTGGCGCTGGCCATGGAGCGGGTCCCGGTGGTACAGGACCCCACCCTTACCGACATTCTGGAGGCGGACGCCGCCGCCCGGGAGGCCGTCCGTTGACGGCCAGCCCGATGATCTGAGTTTTTTGGAGGCTGCCAATGCTGTTTGTTATCCTAGCGATCCTGATTTTTGGTGTGTTGATTGCCACCCACGAGCTGGGGCATTTTGCCACCGCCAAGCTGCTGGGGGTCAAGGTCAATGAGTTTGCCGTGGGCATGGGCCCGGCAATCTTCAAAAAACAAAAGGGAGAAACATTGTACAGTATCCGCATTTTCCCCATTGGCGGTTACTGCGCCATGGAGGGAGAAGACGACGACTCCGCCGATCCCCGTTCCTTTGGGAAGGCGACGGGGTGGAAAAAGCTGATTATTCTGTGTGCCGGAGCGGCCATGAATTTCCTGACCGGCGTAATTGTGTTCCTGGTCATTTACGCTCAGTTTTCCGCCTTCACCATGCCCGCCATCAGCGGAATTATGGAGGGCTACGGCTTGGAGAACTGCGGATTGCAGGCGGGGGACAAGGTGATCGCTGTGGACGGGCATAAAATGTATGGTTACAGCAACCTGTCCTTTTTCCTGAGCCGGGCGGGGGACAAGGTGGACTGGGTCGTGGAGCGAAACGGAGAGCGGATTGAGCTGAACGACGTGTATATGCCCCTTCAGGAGAAGACCGACGCGGAGGGGAACACCACCTACCTTCGGGGCCTTTCCATCGGGGTGGATGTGCTGCCCGGAACCTTGGGCAACAAGCTGCTCTTTGGCTGGTACGCCGCTTTGGACAATGTGCGCCTTGTGTGGATCAGTCTGGGCGACCTGGTGTCCGGCGCGGTGGGCCTGCGGGATCTGTCCGGCCCGGTGGGCATTGTGGACGTGATGACCGAGGTGGGCAGCAATCCGGAATACTCGCCCACCCCGGCGGCGGCCGCCATCAATATGGCCAATTTTGCGGGACTGATCGCCGTCAACCTGGCGGTGATGAACCTGCTGCCGCTGCCCGCCCTGGACGGGGGAAAGGTATTTTTCCTTCTGCTCAACGGAATTTTAAATCTCCTGTTCAAGCGGAAAATTGACGCTAAGTATGAGGGATATGTCCATCTGGCCGGGCTGGCCATGCTGATGGGCCTTATGTTGGTGGTCACCTTCAGCGACATTGGAAAACTATTTGGAAAATAAGGGGGAGTCCCTGTGACAAAGCAGATTCATGTGGGCGGCGCAGCCATCGGCGGCGGCGCCCCTGTCACCATTCAGTCCATGACCAACACCCGCACCGACGATGTGGAGGCCACGCTAAGGCAGATTCGTGAGCTGGCCGCCGCCGGGTGTGACATTGTCCGGGTGGCGGTGCCCGATATGGCCGCCGCCAGGGCGGTGGGGAAGATCAAGGAGGAATGCTCCCTTCCGCTGGTGGTGGACATCCACTTCGATTACAAGCTGGCCCTGGAGGCCATTGCCGCCGGGGCGGACAAGGTGCGCATTAACCCCGGCAACATCGGGGGCGAGGACAAGGTAAAGGCGGTGGCCGACGCCTGCCGCCAAAAGAATATCCCCATCCGCATCGGGGTCAACGGCGGTTCACTGGAGAAGCACCTGCTGGCCAAGTACGGGGGCGTGTGCCCCGAGGCCATGGTGGAATCCGCCTTCGGACATATCAAGCTGCTGAATAAGTTTGACTTTGATGACATCTGTGTATCGCTGAAATCCTCCAGCGTACCTATGACCATGAAGGCCTATCAGATCATGTCGCAAGAAAGTAATTATCCTTTACATGTTGGAGTGACCGAGGCGGGCACGGTCCGCATGGGCACCCTCAAATCCGCTGTGGGAATCGGGGGCCTGCTGGCCCTGGGAATCGGGGACACCATGCGGGTGTCCCTGTCCGCCGACCCGGTGGAGGAAGTGTACGCCGCCCGGGACATCCTGAAGGCCGCGGGAATCCGTAAGGAGGGGGCGGAGCTGGTGTCCTGCCCCACCTGCGGCCGCACCCGCATTGATCTTATTGCCCTGGCTGGGGAAGTGGAGCAGCGGCTGAAGGCCGTGGACAAGCCCATTACCGTGGCGGTCATGGGCTGTGCCGTCAACGGCCCTGGAGAGGCCTCCGCCGCCGACTGCGGCATTGCCGGCGGCGTGGGAGAGGGTCTGCTCTTTAAAAAGGGCGAAATCATCAAGAAGGTCCCCCAGGACAGACTGGTGGATGAGCTGTTTGCCCTCATCGATACTCTGTAACAGCAAGCACAAAGGAGAGCGCAATGTCCAAAAAGATACCCTTTTTAGAGATGTTTGCCGCCCTGCGCCAGTGGTTGGAACTGTCCAACGCGGTGGAGGGCTGGCTCATCGTGTCCGCCGCCATTGATAAGTCCAGCCGCAGTGCCAAAATCCTGGTGGAGGGAGCCGCCGGCGCGGGCGCCAATCTGCTGACCCAGGCGGAGGAGGCTGTGTGCCGCTGTTACGGGCTGAATTCGGTGAAAATCCAGACCGTCCCAACCCAGCAGAAGGTCGAAGTTTCGGCTGTCCCAGTTGAGCGGCCCGCCGCCGCTTCCAAGGGGCCGGCACAGCCCGCCCCCCAGCCCTCGGAAAACAAGCCAGAGGAGGACCCCTTTGCCCGGACTGAAGCCATTCGCCGGGCTGCCATGAAAAAGAGTGCCCATCCTGTTTCCACACCTTCCGCCGCCAAGGGGGGCGGGGGAAAGAGTCAGGGCAAGGCCATCTTCGGCCGCCCCATTACCAAAGCCCCTACCCCCATCGGGGAACTGGAGCTGGATATGGGCATGGTGGTGGTGGAGGGCGACGTGTTCGCCGTGGACAATCGGGAGCTGAAAAAACGCAACTCCTGGGTGGTGGCCTTTGATCTCACCGACTACACCGGCTCCATCCGGGTGAGTAAGTTCTTCCCCCAGGCGGAGGAGGCAAAGCCCCTGGTGGACGGGGTAAAAAATGGCATGCACCTGAAAATTCAGGGGCGGCTGAACCTGGACCGTTTTTATGGAGACATGGTGCTGGAGCCCATGGCTGTCACCACGGCGGAGAAGAAGATGAAGGAGGACACCGCCCCCGAGAAGCGGGTGGAGCTCCACCTCCATACCACCATGTCCTCCATGGACGCCCTCACCTCAGTAGGCCCCAAGCTGGGGCCGGACAAGAATGTGGTCAAGCGGGCACAGGCCTGGGGCCACAAGGCCATCGCCATCACCGACCACGGGGTGGCCCAGTCCTTCCCCGATGCCTGGCACTCGGCCAAAAATATCAAGCTCCTCTACGGAGTGGAGGCCTATTTTGTCAACGATGTGGACGACCGGGTGGTGGTCCACGGGGAGACGGACGCAGCCTTTACCGACGAGATCGTCTGCTTTGATATTGAGACGACGGGGCTCAACAAAAAGTACGAGGTCATCATCGAGATTGGCGCGGTGATGCTGAAGGACGGAGAGATTACCGACACCTTCAACACCTTTGTCTCCCCGGGCCGGCTGCTGTCCCCGGAGATTATCCGTCTGACCGGAATCACCGATGAGATGCTGGAAGGAGCCCCCTCCCAGAAGGAGGCCCTGGAGGCCTTCCTGGCCTTCGCCGGGGACCGGCCCCTGGCCGCCCACAACGCCGACTTTGATATGGGCTTTATTTCCGCCGGGTGCCGGAAATACGGCCTGCCCTTTCACAATGCCTCGGTGGACAGTCTGATCCTGGCCCAGAACCTGCTGCCGGATTTGGGCAAATATAAGCTGGACATTGTGGCCGAGCACCTGAAGCTGCCCACCTTCAATCACCACCGGGCCAGCGACGACGCGGCCACTGTGGCCTATATGCTGCCCCCCTTCTTCCAAATGATGGAGAAGATGGGATTACATAAGCTCAGCGACATCAACCCCTATATGCCCAAGCTCCGGAAGGGCGGCAAGGCCCGCCGCCAGCCCAAGCACCTGATCGTCCTGGCCAAGAACCAGACGGGGCTTCGGAACCTCTATAAGCTCATCTCCCTGTCCCATCTGGAGCACTTTAAGCGGGTGCCCATTATGCCCAAGTCCCTCATCAACGAGAACCGGGAGGGGCTGATTATCGGCTCGGCCTGCGAGGCGGGGGAGCTGTTTAAGGCCGTGGTGGACGGCAAGGACTGGGGGGAGCTTAAGCGCATCGCCTCCTGGTACGACTATCTGGAAATTCAGCCCATCTGCAACAATATGTTCATGCTCCGCAAGGGTATGGTGAAAGACGAGGAGGAGCTGCGGGAGTTTAACCGCACCATTGTAAAGCTGGGGGAGGAGCTGGGCAAGCCTGTGTGCGCTACGGGAGACGTCCACTTTATGGACCCGGAGGACGAGATTTACCGGCACATTCTCCTGGCCTCCAAGGGGTTTGAGGACGCGGACGAGCCCCTGCCCATCTACTTCAAAACCACCGATGAGATGCTCCGGGAATTCTCTTACCTGGGCAAGGAGAAGGCCCATGAGGTGGTGGTGAAGAACACCAACCTCATTGCCGACTGGTGCGACCCCATCGAACCCCTGCCCCAGGGGCTGTTCGCCCCCAAGCTGGAGGATTCCGACGGAGAGCTCAAGCGCCTGGTATGGGGAAAGGCCCATGAGCTGTACGGGGATGATCCGCCCCAAATCGTGGTGGACCGGATCAATGTGGAGCTGGGCGACATCATCCGGTGTAAGTACGACGTCATCTACATGTCCGCCCAGAAGCTGGTGCAGAACTCCCTGGAGCACGGCTACCTGGTGGGCTCCCGGGGGTCGGTGGGCTCCTCCCTGGTGGCCTTCATGTCGGGCATTACGGAGGTGAACTCCCTGCCCGCCCACTACCGCTGCCCCAACTGCAAGCATACTGACTTTGACTATGCCCAGGACCCTGCCCACCCCTACGGCTGCGGGGCGGACATGCCTGACGCCAACTGCCCGGTCTGCGGGACCAAGTATGTGAAGGACGGCTTCAATATCCCCTTCGAGACCTTTTTGGGCTTCGGCGGCGACAAGGTGCCCGATATTGACCTGAACTTCTCCGGCGAGTATCAGTCCAGCGCTCATAAGTACACCTTTGAGCTTTTTGGCCAAACCCATGTGTTCCGGGCGGGGACCATCGGCACCGTGGCGGAAAAGACCGCCTTCGGCTATGTGAAGAAGTACCTGGAGGAGAAGGGTAAGACCGTCTCCAAGGCGGAGGAGAACCGCCTGGCCATCGGCTGCACCGGGGTCAAACGCACCACCGGCCAGCACCCCGGCGGCATGGTGGTTATCCCCCAGGACAAGGAGATTTACGACTTCTGTCCCGTCCAGCACCCCGCCGACGATCCCAACAGTGACATCATCACCACCCACTTTGAATATCACTCCATGGAAAGTAACCTGCTGAAGCTGGATATGCTGGGCCACGATGATCCCACCATGATCCGTATGCTGGAGGACCTGACCGGAGTGAACGCCCGCACGGACATTCCGCTGGATGACAAGGACACCATGTCCATCTTCCAGTCCTCCAAGGTGCTGGGCTATGAGAACGATAAGATTCTCGGCCCCACCGGGGGCACCGCCATCCCGGAGTTCGGCACCAGCTTCGTCCGGGGCATGCTGGAGGACACCCAGCCCAACCAGTTCGACATCCTGGTACGTCTGTCCGGCTTCTCCCACGGCACCGACGTGTGGCTGGGCAACGCCAAGGACCTTATTACCTCCGGCACCGCCAAGGTCAGCGAGGCCATCGGCTGCCGGGACGATATCATGCTGTTTTTGATTTCCAAGGGCATGGACCCCAAGCGCTCCTTCAAGATCATGGAGGCGGTGCGTAAGGGCAGGGGGCTTCCGGAGGGGGCGGAGGACGAGATGCGAGAGCACGGGGTGCCCGAGTGGTACATCGGCTCCTGTAAGAAGATCGCCTACCTGTTCCCCAAGGCCCACGCGGTGGCCTATGTGATGATGGCCTTCCGCATCGCCTGGTTCAAGGTCCATCGGCCTCTGGCCTTCTATGCGGCCTACTTCTCCATCCGGGCCAAAGCCTTCGACCAGGAATTTATGTGTCACGGCATGGACGTGTGCCAGCGGAAGATGCGGGAGATCATCGCCAAGGACAAGGAGGCCTCCGCCGTGGAGCAGGATATGCTCACCACCCTGGAGGTGTGCTATGAGTTCTATCTTCGGGGCTTTACCTTCGCGAGAATGGACCTGTACCGCTCCCAGGCCATCAACTTTGTGGTGGATGAGCAGGCGAAGGCCCTGATCCCGCCCTTTGTGTCGGTGGCCGGACTGGGGGAGACGGCAGCCATCTCTCTGGCCGAACAGTGTAAGGGACGGCGGTTTATCTCCATTGAGGAGGTCTCCGCGGCCTGCCCCAAGGTGTCCAAGACCCACATTGATAAGCTCACTGAGGCCGGGGCCTTTGGCGATATGCCCCAGACCAGCCAGATGGACCTGTTTTCCGTGCTGTAAGTCGGGACGGACAGAAAAACCATAGGCAATGTACAGACAAGACCGGGTCCCAAGGGACCCGGTTGTCGTTTTTTCAGAAAAAAGAAAAGGAAAATTCACACAGGAACTCTTGACTGCCTGGTGGGAAATGGTTAAAGTATGGATGTTAAATAAGCGTAAAGAACCTGGGGCGGCACCTTACCGGGTGAGCCGGGTTTTGATTTTGTGTCGGAGGTTTTCATCCTATGTCTTATCATGGAAAGCGGATGTATGGGGGAGGCTATTCCGCCCACGGCGGACGTACAGAGCCGTTCCAGACCGTTGGAAGGGTTTTATTGTTCCCTGTGCTGATTCTCTATTTGGAGCTTGTGCTTCATATTTATATGAGAAACACCCTGAGCTACTTCCCTGTGTACCTGGTATTCAGTGTGGCGGGAGGACTGTTTTGCGCCGCCTTTACCCTCCCCTGGCACCGGCGGGCCAACAGAATCGTGACAAGCGTACTGGCGGTACTTGTCAGCCTGGTTTATATTGTGGAGATCATTGCCAAAAAGATACTCCAGTCCTACTACCCCTTCAGTACCCTGGGGACCGCCGCTGGCAACCGGCTGGAGGACTACGCCGAGGTGATTGGCACCGCCATCCTCTCCAGCATCCCCATCATCATTCTGGTGATGCTGCCCAGCATACTGATCTGTGTGCTGGGCGGGAGGCTTCTTGGCTTTGAGCGCTTTGATATCCGTTTTGCCGGATTGGTGCTGGCGGCGGCGGCCCTGTTCCATGTGGTGGGGCTGGGGGTCATCCACCTACCCTGGAAGGGGGATTTGACCCCAAAGCAGCTTTACCAGATGGACACCAACATTGACGACCAGGTGGAGCAGCTTGGCATGTGGACCATGCTGCGCCTGGACATCAAGCATATGTTCATCAAACCTGACAGAAGTCTGGACGCGGATTTCAGCGGCCTGGACGGATTGAACGGAGGGGAAAGCTCCGCATCATCTTCCGCCGGAGGCGACACCTCCCAGGAGGAGAAGCCGGTCATCGATACCTCCCCCAACGTGATGGATGTGGATTTGGCCCAGATTGCCCAGAGCACCGACAACAGCGACATTCAGTGGCTGTGTAACTACTTTGGCAGCGTCACCCCCACCAACAAAAATGAGTATACCGGGATGTTTGAGGGGTACAACGTGATCCAGCTGGTCATTGAGGGCTTTTCCGGCTATGCCATTGACCCGGAGCTGACCCCCACCCTCTACAAGCTGGCCAACGAGGGCTTTGTGTTCAACAACTACTACACCGCCCTCCACTATACCAGCACCTCCAACGGGGAGTGCCAGACCCTGCTGGGCCTGTATCCCAAAAACGGCAACCCCATTACCATGAAGCGCACCGGGGAGCTGGGTACCGACTGCTATTTCTCTCTGGCCCAGCAGCTTGGCCGGGCGGGATATCTGGTCAACGGCTACCACGGAAACTATGATATGTACGGCCGCCAGGCCTCCCATACCAACCTGGGCTACAACTGGAAGCAGTTTGGCAGCGGCCTGGAGGTGGATACCAACAGCAACGGGGATATCGCCTGGCCCGCCCGGGATACCCAGGTCATTGAAAACAGCGTGGACGATTATATCAACAGTGACCAGCCGTTCCATGTGTATTACCTGACCATCAGCGGACATATGCCCTACTCCAATAACCGCATCGTGGCTCCCTACCGGGATACCGTACGGGCTCTGCCGTACAGCGAGACGACCCAGAACTATATGGCCACTGTCATGGAAGTGGACCAGTCCCTGGAGCTGCTGCTTCAGAAGCTGGAGGAGGCGGGGAAGCTGGATAAGACCCTGATCATCGCCACCGGCGACCATATCCCCTACTTCAACGTGGATACCCTGGAGGAGTTGGCGGGCAAGAAGTTCGGAAGCTCCGATGCTTTGGAGTCCCTGGACGAGTCGGCCATCGACTTTGACGTGTACAAGAATACCCTTATCATGTGGTCGGCCAGTATGGAGGAGCCGATCCAGGTGGATAAGCCCTGCTGCCAGGTGGACATTCTGCCCACCGTGTCCAATCTGCTGGGCCTGGAGTACGACTCCCGGATGCTGGCAGGCAGCGATATCCTCTCCGACAGCGAAGGGTTGGTGGTCTTCACCTCCCGGTGCTGGAAATCCGACCGGGGCTTCTATAACCGCTATACCGGGGAGTTTACCCCTGCCGCCGGGGTTACCATGACCGCCGAGGAGCAGGAGAGCTATGTTTCCGCCATGAAAAAGCTGGTGCAGTATAAGCTGGAGTGTACTGACATGGTCGTGGAAAATAATTTTTATCATTATGTCTTCGGGGGCGGAGACTGAGAAACGATTGTTGATTTTTCTCAGTGTGTATGAGATAATAACAACTGGGAAAGCGGGGGAAACTATTTGGGAAATCCCCCCGCGGAAAGGAGCGCTTTCTATGAGCTTTGACCCTTATGAATTTGACCGCAGTTATTCGAGGAACCAACAGGAGAGCTTGGGTCAGTATACCGCCAAAACTTTTTTGTGGATGATGGTGGGTCTGCTGGTGAGCTTCGGCGTGGGTGTTGTGTGCTGGAGTACCGATCTGACCTGGATCGTGTACCGGGATATTCCCGGCTTTCACCTGATCCTGCTGGTGGCTACCCTGATTATTTCCATGACGATGGTAGGCCGGATTGAGAAAATGTCCGTGGGGACGGCTATCACTCTGTTTCTGGTGTTTTCCGCCCTGTTTGGCTTTGATGTCTCCCTGTTCATGTATGCCTACCGGATCGAGAGCATCCTGATGGTCTTTTTGGTGACCGCCCTCTATTTTGGTGCGCTGGCGGCTTACGGATTTTTTACCAAGTCTGATTTGTCCTTCCTGCGGCCTATTTTGCTCTTTGGCCTGGTGTTCCTGATTGTCTTTTATTTCCTGTCCTGGTTTATTCCGGGGCTTATGGCCTTTGACCGGCTGATCTCCATGGTGGCCATCGCCATCTTTCTGGCCTATACCGCCTACAACACCAGGCGCATCAAGGACTACTACAACTACTATGCGGGCTATCCCGATATGCTGGCCAAGGCGTCGATCTTCTCTGCCCTTCAGCTGTATCTGGATTTCCTGAATCTGTTTGTCCGGCTTCTGAGCATTCTGGGCCGGCGCAGGAACTGATTGTTTAACGATTCTTTTACCGCCGAAGAAGCCTCTGGCTTCTCCGGCGGTTTTTTGCTTGGAGCCTTTCTTGGTGGCGGGGGAGAGCCCGCGTGCATAGGATAGAGGCGAGAGGGGAATCCACAAGGGCCCCTTTCTGGAATTTCTGTGAGGCGGCTGCCAGGTCGCCCCGGGAAAGGAACGAGCCAATGCTCTATTATCTCATTGTATGCCGCTCGCTGACCTATGCTCAGCGTACCGCGGCCGCCCTGGAGCGGGCGGGAATTACCGCCCGGGTGCTGCGCTCCCCCAAGAGCATTTCCGGGGAGGGGTGCAGCCATTCGGTAAAAATATCCCAGCGCTCGCTGCCTGACGCCCTGCGGATTTTGCAGCGGCTGGGGCTGACGCCCAAGCGAATTTATATCACCGCCGGAAACGGCAGCTACCAGGAGGTGGCGCTATGATCTATCTGGACAGCGCGGCCACCACCCTGCAAAAGCCATCCTCCGTGGCTCGGGCAACCGCCTGGGCCATCCAGCACCTGGCCAGCCCAGGCCGGGGTGGGCACCGCCCCGCTATGGCCGCTGCTGACACTGCCTTTGCCTGCCGGGAGGCTGCGGCGGAGCTGTTCCATGTGCCCGAACCGGAACGGGTGGTCTTTACCTTCAACGCCACACACGGGCTGAATATTGCCATCAAGACCCTGGCCAAGCCGGGAAGCCGGGTGGTGATTTCCGGCTATGAGCACAACGCCGTCACCCGCCCCCTCCACGCCGTCCCGGACCTTAAGCTCCGGGTGGTCCGGAGTCCCCTATTTGATGGGGAAGCGGCCCTGGAGGCGTTTGAGAAGGAACTGGACCAGGGGGCTGATCTGGCGATTTGCACCCATGTATCCAACGTGTTTGGCTTTATTCTTCCTGTGGAGAAAATCGCCGAATTATGCCGGGACCGGGGCGTTCCTCTGATTATAGACGCCTCCCAGTCCGCTGGCTGTCTGCCCCTGGATTTTGAAAAGCTGGGGGCGGCCTTTGTCGCCATGCCGGGCCATAAGGGACTTTATGGACCCCAGGGGACAGGTCTGCTTTTATGCGGTATGGACCCCGAGCCTTTGCTCCAGGGGGGAACGGGCAGCGAGTCCCGACTTCAGTCTATGCCCGCTTTTCTACCCGACCGGCTGGAGGCAGGGACCCACAATGTAGCGGGCTTGGCGGGGCTGTTGGAGGGCCTGCGCTTTGTCCGGCGGCGGGGCGTGGAGAACATCGCCGCCCAGGAAAGTATGCTCATCCGCCAGATGGGGGAGGGGCTGAAGGAGGTGCCGGGGGCCCGGGTATTTCTGGCCCAAAATCCTTTGGAGCAGTCCGGAGTGCTCTCGTTCCAGCTGGAAAACTGGGACTGCGAGGATTTGGGGGATGCCTTGGGAGATCGGGGCTTTGCCCTGCGGGCAGGGCTCCACTGCGCGCCGCTGGCCCATGAGAGCGCGGGCACCCTGGAGCGGGGGACCGTGCGGGCCAGCGTGTCCGCCTTCAATACCCGCCGGGATGTGGAGCAGTTTCTTCACGCCGTGGGCGCTTTGGCCGCGGCCGGAGGGCCACGGACAGGTGGGGGAGCAACTCCATCCGGGACCTGAAAACACACATTTTCTTCCCCTCATTCCCGTAAAGCCGGGAATGAGGGGGATTTTTTGCCTCTGGAACCAGTTCCGCGTTTTGGGGAGAGCTTTTTGAAAAATGGGGAAATGGCCAAAAAGAAGGAAATAATTTTATAAAAATTTAAAAAAATTTCATTTTACTCTCCCGGTTTCGTGTTGCCATCGGGGCCGGAATATCGTATAATGACATGATGAAGAATTTTTGCGCCTGAGAGGGGGAGCGTTATGGCTGAGATGATCCAGATGATTTTCCAGGGCTATTTTCCTGTGATTCGCATCCAACTGGCCGACTTGCTGGACATCGCTATCATGACCGGCATCATCTATAAGCTTTTGTGGATGCTGCGCAAAACAAGCTCCGGCCGGGTTCTGCGGGGAATTCTGATCCTGCTGTTGGCCATGGTGGTCTCCTCGGCGCTCTCTCTCACTGCCACCAGCTTCCTGCTCAAGCAGGTGGTGGAGCTGGGCGTTCTGGTGCTGGTGATCCTTTTTCAGCCGGAGATCCGACGCTTTTTGGAGCGGATGGGAAGCGGAAGCCTTGGCCTGGTTTTTGCCTCCACCAAGGAACCGGGGGCGGAGCTGGAGACCGCCATTCAGCAGACCACCGAGGCCTATACCGATATGTCCCGGGATAAGGTGGGCGCACTGATGGTCTTTGAGCGCCAGAACCTGCTGGACGATGTGATCAAGACGGGCACGGCGCTGGACTGCGCGGTGTCCAGCGAGCTGCTGAAGAATATCTTCTGGAACAAGGCACCTCTTCACGACGGGGCGGTCATTGTCCGGGATGGAAGAATCGTGGGGGCGGGCTGTATGCTGCCCCTGTCCGGAAATGTGAATTTAAGCCGGGATCTGGGTATGCGCCACCGGGCAGGCATCGGTATGAGCGAGCACTCTGACGCGGTGGTGGTCATTGTCTCTGAGGAGACAGGCTCCATCTCCGCGGCGGTGGGCGGTATGCTCAAACGGCACCTGGCTCCGGAGACGCTGGAGCGCCTGCTGCGCAATGAGCTTTTAAATGATGATACGGGAAAACAGAAGAAAAGCGGCCAGATCCCTCTGCTGGGGCAGCTCTTCGGAAGCGGCAGGAAAGAAGGTGACCGGGAATGATGGGACGGCTTAAGGACAGCAGATGGGTCTATGTCCTGCTGTCTGTTGTACTGGCAGTGACCTTTTGGATGTATGTGCGTGTGGAGGTAGACCCGGAGGACAGCACGACCATTCACAATGTGCCCATTGAACTGACAGGAACAAATGTTCTGACGGGTCAGGGTCTGACGGTAACGGGGATTTCTGCGGATACCGTGGACCTTCGTGTGTCGGCCACTGTGAGCGTCATCAATAACCTGATCCGCTATCGGGACGATATTTATATCCCCCTGGACGTGTCCCGGTGTACTGAAGGAGAAAACCGCCTGGCCTATCAGCCCAAGTGGCCGGAAAACTTCAATACCAGCGACGTGGTATTGCAGAATAAGGACCCGGGAACCATTACAGTGACGGTGGGCAAGCTGTATACCAATACGCTGAATGTGGAGTTTCGTCTGGACGGCCAGGTGGCCGACGGATATCAGATGGGCACCTCTACCATTGAACCCTCCACCGTGACGGTGAGCGGTTCAGCGGAGGAAGTGAGCAAGGTTGCCAAGGTGGTGGCCATTCTGGAGGACGAGAACCTGGACGAGCGCTATACCGGAGACCTGCCCTTGACCTTACTGGACAGCCAGGGAAATCCCCTCACGGACCTGAATGTGACCCTGAGTTCTGATACTGCCTATGTGGTGGTTCCTGTGGTGGTGGAGAAGGACGTGAAGCTGACCGTCAGCTTCCAGAACGGCGGCGGCGCCACGGCCGACGACATTGCATATGAGATTGATCCTGAGATCATCACAGTCTCCGGGGAAAAGAGCAGCGTGGAAAACCTGACCGAGCTGTCCGTGGGCAGCATTGACCTGGCCAAGGTCGTGGGGACGAACACCTTTACCTTCCCCATCTCCCTGGACCCCAGCCTGGAAAATGCCAGTGGAGAGAACGAAGCTGTGGTGACGGTTACTGTTAAGGGTCTGGATACCCAGGTGTTTAATGTGGACAATATTTCCGTTGTCCAGCCCTCCAACGGATACAGCGCTGTGGCAGTGACACAGGAAAAACAGATTACTGTGCGGGGCAAAGCGGAGGATCTGGAGGAGATTGACGCCAGTCAGCTGCGGATCGTAGCCGACCTGTCGGACGTCACCACCACCGGGCAGATCTCCGTCCCAGTAAGGGTTTATCTCAATACCAACAGCTCGGTGGGCGTGATCGGGGAGTACACCATTGTGGTGAGCATCAGCCGGTAAAGGCTGGTCACCCCCCAAATATGGAGGAAAATACCATGGTTCAAAACGCGATTGTCAAGAAAATTGTTCGGGATGGTGTGGCGGAAGTCTCTCTGCTGCGCCAGATGGAATGCGGGCTTCACTGCGATGGGGCCTGCGCGGGCTGTACGGCAAAGCCGCCCCAGGAGATTTTGGCTCTGGCGGCCAACCCCATCGGAGCGCAGCCGGGGGACGTGGTGGAGGTAGAGCCTTCCATCGGCCACAACATCGGCACCTCTGTGGTGGTCTTCCTGCTGCCCTGCGTGGGCCTGGGCGTGGGGTATGTGCTGGGGCAGTCTTTGCTGCAGCTGGGAGACTTGGCCGCCATGGGCACCGCGGTGCTTGGGCTGGCGGTGGGATTTCTTCCCGCGTTTCTGCTGAACCGGGCCATGACCCGGAACCAGGCCCCGGAGTTTTCCATTTTAAAACAGCTGCGGTGAGGAGCGGATTGTGTTTGGCTACGTGCGCCCCTTCCGTCCGGAATTAAAGTGTAAGGATTTTGACCTGTATCAGGCTACCTACTGTGGGCTTTGCCGTTGCCTTCGACGGCGGTATGGCCTGATCGCCCCCATGTTTCTCAATTTTGACTTTACCTTCCTTGCCCTGGTGCTGTGGCAGCCGGAGGACCGGGCGGAACTCTGCCGGGGACGGTGTCACGCCAACCCGTTGCGGAAACAGCCCATGTGCGCTGACAGCCCGGCCCTGGACCTGGCAGCGGACGAGAGCGTGGTGCTGGCCTGGTGGAAGCTGCGGGACAGTGTGAAGGACGACGGATTCTGGGGCGGTATGCCGGCCCGGCTGCTGTCCTGGTTGTTGAAAGGAGCCTACCGGAAAGCACGGGGCCGCTGCCCGGACTTTGACCGCTCAGCCAGAGAATGCCTGGAGGAGTTGGATCGGCTGGAGGGGGAGCGTTGTCCCTCCCTGGACCGGACGGCGGATGCCTTTGCCCGCCTGCTCCAGTCTGCCGCCCCGGCGGAGAACGGCAGAGTGCTGGGGCAGCTGCTGTACCATCTGGGCCGCTGGATCTACCTGGCCGATGCCAGGGATGATTTGGAGGAGGACCTGGCGGCGGGGCGATATAACCCTGTGGCTGCCCGATATGGGACACAGGGTGACGACGCCGCGTTGGCGTTGACTATGGACCAGTCCCTGGGGCAAATGGGGGCCGCCCTCCAATTAGGGGAGTTTGGCTGCCGGAAAGCTCTTTTGGAAAATATGATCTACCTGGGCCTGCCCTTGGTTCAAAGGGCCGTCTTTGACGGCAGTTGGGCTCAGATCAAAAAACAAAAGATATGGAGACACGACACATGAAAGACCCGTACAGCGTCCTTGGCGTAAGCCAGAACGCCAGCGACGAGGAGGTCAAAAAGGCCTACCGTGAGCTGGCCCGGAAATACCATCCGGACAACTATCAGAATAACCCCCTGGCCGACCTGGCTGAAGAGAAGATGAAGGAGATCAACGAAGCCTACGATACCATCACCAAGCAGCGCGCCGGCGGCGGAGGTTATCAGAGCTCCTCCGGCTACGCAGGCTCCTATCAGCAGAGCTATTCCTCCGGCAATTCTGCCTATGCCCAGATCCGCAATCTGATCAACGCGGGGGATCTGGCCACGGCGGAGCGCCTGCTCTACGAGATCAACCAGCGGGATGGAGAGTGGTACTTCCTCAGCGGCAGCATCGCCTATCGAAAGGGCTGGATGGATGAGGCCATGCAGAACTATTCCAGGGCGGTTCAAATGGAGCCCAACAATATGGAGTACCGCCAGGCGTTGGCCATCATGCAGCGGGGAGCGGGAGGCTACCGGCCTGCCGGTTATGCCGGCGGTATGGATAGCCTGGACTGCTGTACCACTATGCTGTGCCTGAATTGCCTGTGCGGCGGAGGGCACTGCTAAATGGGAGGCGCGGGTTCCGGACGGGGCGGAAAAACCGCCTTGGGAGGCATCCTGGCCGCGGGAGCGCTGGTGATGCTGTGGCTGGCCAGTGTAGCTCCGTCAGGACGGCTGGGCCTGACCGCGGTGGGGGGACTGTTTCCCATGGCCGCCACCCTGGCCGCCGGACGGGCGGCGGGTTACCTGTGCTGGGGTGCCGCGGGGCTTCTGGCCCTGGTCATCCTGCCTGATAAAGGTGTGGCGCTGCTGTTCCTGGCCTTTTTTGGCCTTTACCCTGTGGTGAAGGAGGCCATTGAGAGTCTGCGGAGGCTCCCGGTGGAATGGATTTTGAAGTTGGCCTATTTCAACGTGGTGCTGACGCTCAGCTGGTTTTTGTTCCGGCAGCTCTTTCTTCCCAATCCCCCCCAGTGGCTGGGGGACAATACCCTGCTTCTCTATGGGGCGGGAAATGTGGTGTTTGTGATTTACGATGTGGGTCTGTCCCGGCTGATCGCCATGCTGGGGGCTCGGCTGGGTCCCAGGGGTCGGGGCTGATTCCACGACGGATAAAGGAGTGTGACCGATTTGGTCAAGAGTATGACCGGCTACGGCCGGGCGGAGGAGACAGTGAATGGCTGTACCATTACCGTGGAGCTGCGTTCCGTGAATAACCGCTATCTGGACTGCAATGTCCGCATTCCACGGATTTATCTTTTTGCGGAGGATGCCATCAAAAGCCGGGTGCAGAACACTATTTCCCGGGGAAAGGTGGACGTGTTTGTCACCCTGGACAGTACCGGCGCGGAGAAAGTGCAGGTATCTGTCAATAAGGCGGCCGCTGACGGCTACTACGCCGCCCTTACCCAGTTGGCGGCGGACTATGGATTGTCCAACGACATTTCCGTCTCCCTGCTCTCTCGGTTCCCTGAGGTGCTGCTGGCGGAAAAGTCCGAGGAGGACGTGGAACAGATGGCCAAGGATATCTGCTCGGTGCTGGACCGGGCCCTGGCCGACTTTGACGCCATGCGGACCAGGGAAGGAGAACGGCTGAAGGAGGATATTCTCTTCCGGGCCGCGGCCATTGAGGAGAAGGTGGCCCTGGTGGAGGAGCGCTCGCCCCAGACGGTGGCCGAATATCGCGCCAAGCTGGAGGCGAGGATGAATGAGGTCCTCTCCAGTACCCAGCTTGACCCCGCCCGCATCCTCACCGAGGCGGCTATTTTTGCCGACAAGGTGGCGGTGGACGAGGAGACGGTGCGCCTGCGCAGCCACATCGACCAGCTGCGGGAAATGCTGGCCAAGGGCGGCGCCACCGGGCGGAAGCTGGACTTTCTCATCCAGGAGTTCAACCGGGAGGCCAATACCATCGGCTCCAAGTGCAGCGATATCGATATCTCCCGCCAGGTGGTGGATATCAAGGCGGAGATTGAGAAAATCCGTGAGCAGGTTCAGAACATTGAGTGAGGAGGCCGGGGTGTGAAGCTCATTGACATTGGATTTGGGAACCTGGTGTCCGCCGGGCGGCTGATTGCCGTGGTCAGTCCCGACTCCGCCCCCATCAAGCGTATGGTTCAGGAGGCCAGAGAGCGCGGGCAGCTGGTGGATGCTACTTACGGCCGGCGCACTCAGGCGGTGCTCATTTTGGATAACGATCATCTTGTGCTGTCCGCTCTGTCCCCGGAAACCATCTCCGGACGGGTAGAGGAGGATGGCAAGAAGGAGGAACCATGCTGAAACAGAAAGAGAAGGGGCAGCTGATCGTGCTCTCTGGCCCCTCCGGCGTGGGCAAGAGTACGGTAATCGCGGAATTGTTCAGCCAGCGCAGCAACATCCACTTTTCCGTCTCCTACACCACCCGGCAGCCCCGGGTGGGGGAGCAGGACGGGGTGAATTACAACTTCGTCTCCCGAGAGGAGTTCGAGGGGATGATTGCACGGAATGAACTGTTGGAGTATGCCGAGTATGTGGACAACTACTACGGAACCTCCCTGAAGGCCATCGAGGAGAAGCTCAGCCAAGGCATTGACGTGCTGCTGGATATTGAGGTTCAGGGCGCGGCCAAGGTCAGGGAGCGCTGTCCCGGAGCCCTGTTCATCTTTATTATTCCACCCTCCTTTGAAGAACTGTCCCGCCGTCTTCACAACCGGAACACCGACAGTGAAGAGGTCATTGCCGGGCGGCTGGAGAAGGCCAGGCTGGAGTTTCGGGAGATTCCCAACTATGACTATCTGGTTATCAACGATAAAGTGTCCCATGCGGTAAGGGAGATAGAGGCGATCCTGACTGCCGCCGAATGCCGGGTGGAAAACCGGGCATCGATTTTAGCACAATTCGCCTGAGGGAAAAGAAATTGAAGAAGAAGGAGTTTTTATTATGATGCTCTATCCCGCTATGAAAGATCTTCTCAAGCATATACCCAGCCGTTACGAGCTGGTCAATGTGGTGGCCTGTCGGGCTCGGCGCATTGCCCGTGAGGCCGAACTGGAGGGCGAGCCTCTTCAGGAGAAGCCCGTCAGCATCGCCATCCAGGAGGTGGCGGACGGCAAGCTGGAGGCGGAGAACGCTCAGCATCAGGAGGAGCAGACGGAGAACGAGCAGGAGTGAAGCACAAAGCAAGCGTAGGGAGAAAAATGTCCCTTCGCTTGCTTTCCTTTCCGTTTAAGGGGGTATACGGCCATGAGGCGAAAAATTGCAAAAGTGGCCGTGGCAAAGGCGGTTTACGCCATTGACCGCCCCTATGATTACCTGGTTCCGCCAGAGCTGGAGGACCGGCTGCGTCCCGGTATGCGGGTGTTGGTCCCCTTCGCTGCGGGGAACCGGGGGTCGGACGGAATTGTGCTGTCTGTCTGTGAGAAGGACGACGCCGACCAGCGGTTGAAGCTGATTGAGGCGGTGCTGGATGAGGAGCCGGTGCTGGATCACAAAGCCATCCAGCTCTCGCTGTGGATGCGGGAGCGGTATTTCTGTACCGTTTATGACTGCGTGAAGGCCATGCTCCCCGCGGGACTCTATTTTGCTTTGCGGGACTGCGTTATCCTGCGGGAGGGAGTGGACCGGGAACGGGCCTACGCCGCCGCCGAGGGTCACGCTGCCTCCGTTCAGCTGCTGGACCTGCTGTGGAGTTGGGGCGGGAAGGGCGATATGGAGCAGATTCGTCTGGCTTTCGGGACCCGGGACCCCAACCCCGCTATCCGCCGCCTGACAGAGGCCGGGGTGGTTTCCCTGGAAACCAGCACCCAGCGGGGAGTGGGAGATAAGCGGGAGAAGCTGGCGGTGCTGGCCATCCCTGCGGAAGACGCCATGGCCATGGTGACCCCACGAAGGAAAAGCGCCCCCCTGCGTTACGCGGTAACAGAACTGCTGTGCGCCCTGGGGGCCGCTTCAGCCAAGGAGCTGTGCTATTTTACTGGCGCATCCACACAGACCCTGAAATCCCTGGAAAAAAGCGGCATTCTAACCCTGGAGAGCCAGGAGATTCTTCGCCGACCTGCCCTGGAACTGGTCGATCCCGCGCCGTCCCCCATCCTGAATGAGGAGCAGCAGCGGGCCTTTGAGGGGCTTAATCAGCTGGCCTCTTCCGGTAAGGCCGCCGCCGCCCTTCTGTATGGGGTGACGGGCAGCGGGAAGACGCAGGTGTATATCCGCCTGATCCAGGAAACTTTGGAGCGAGGGAAAACCGCCCTGGTGCTGGTGCCGGAAATTGTTCTCACGCCGCAGCTATTGAGGATATTCGCCTCACACTTTGGAAAAAAGGTGGCCGTCCTCCACAGCTCCCTGCGGGCGGGGGAGCGGTACGACGAGTGGAAGCGAGCCCGCCGGGGAGAGGCACAGGTGGTCATCGGAACCCGCTCGGCTGTCTTCGCCCCTCTGGACAATCTGGGGCTCATCATTCTGGATGAGGAACAGGAGAGCAGCTACAAATCGGAGAATATACCCCGGTACCATGCCAGGGATGTGGCCAAATATCGCTGCGTTCAGAACGCGGCTTTGCTAGTGTTGGGATCGGCCACCCCGTCGGTAGAGTCCATGTACCAGGCGAAGACGGGGGATTACGCCCTGTTTGAACTGCGCCGCCGGTACAATCAGAAGGCGCTGCCCAGGGTGCTGGTGGCTGACATGAAGGAGGAACTGCGCCGGGGGAACCATACCGACATCAGTGTGGTCCTTCAGCGGGAGCTGGAGGAGAATTTCAAGCGGGGGGAGCAGGCCATCCTGTTTCTCAACCGCCGGGGAGCCAGCCGCATGGTCTCCTGCGGAGAGTGCGGCCAGGTGCCGGAGTGTCCCAGATGTTCAGTGAAATTGACGTACCACTCCGCCAACCACCGTCTCATGTGCCACCACTGCGGCCACTCCCAGCCCCTGCCGCCGGCCTGTCCCTCCTGTGGGGGGATTTTGAACTTCATCGGTACCGGGACCCAGCGGGTCCAGGAGGAGCTGGGGGAGCTGTTCCCGTATGCTCAAGTGCTGCGGATGGACACGGACACCGTCTCCGCCGCCCATCCCCATGAGGAGCTGCTGGACCGCTTCCGAAAGGAAAAAATCCCCGTTTTGGTAGGAACCCAGATGGTGGCCAAGGGATTGGATTTTGAAAATGTCACCTTGGTTGGGGTGATAGCTCCCGATCTGTCCCTCTATGTGGATGACTTCCGGGCGGGAGAGCGTACCTTCTCTCTGCTTACCCAGGTGGTAGGCCGGGCCGGCCGGGGGGATAAGGACGGGCGCGCGGTCATCCAGACCTATACCCCGGACAACGATGTGATCCGATGTGCCGCCCGCCAGGACTATGACAGCTTTTATGAGGAGGAGATCGCGCTGCGTCAGCTGCGGCGGTACCCGCCCTTTGCTGATCTGACCGTCCTCACCGCATCCGGGCTGGAGGAAGTGGCGGTTTTGCGCTGCTGTGACCGGCTGCGCCGGAGCCTGGAACAGGCCTTGGTCCAGCTGCCCGGCCAGTGGCAGCTGCTGGGACCCGCCCCGGCGGCGGTGGCCAAGGTCAATAACCGCTACCGCTACCGCCTGACCCTCACCGGGCCGGTGGGAAAGGAGGCCCGGGCCCTGCTGGCCCACCTGCTGCGCTCGGCCCAAAAGGATAAAGAAAACAAAGGGGTGTCCGTCTATGTGGATGTGAACCCCTATAACAGTTAAGAAAGAGGAGAATTGACTATGGCGATCCGTACCATTCTGACCCAGGGAGATCCCGCTTTGACCAAGGTGTGCCATCCCGTGACCAAATTTGACGACAAGCTGGCCGACCTGCTGGATGATCTGAAGGAGACTCTGGCCAGGGCCAACGGCCTGGGCCTGGCCGCGCCCCAGGTTGGCATTCTCAGAAGGGCTGTCATCGTGGTGGACGGCAGCGGGGAGATGCTGGAGCTGGTGAACCCGGAAATCATCGATCAGAAGGGGGAGCAGGACGGCCTGGAGGGCTGCCTGTCCGTCCCCGGCAAGTGGGGCTATGTGAAGCGCCCTGAGTGGGTAAAGGTGAAGGCCCAGGACCGGAATGGAAGCTGGTTTGAGGCGGAGGGCACCGGCGTCACCGCCCGCTGCTTCTGCCATGAGCTGAGCCATCTGGACGGACACCTGTATGTGGAGCTTACCGACCGACTCTATACCAGCGAGGAGCTGGACGCCATGGAGGCGGAGGAAGAGCACAAATGAGAATCGTCTTTATGGGAACCCCCGATTTTGCCGTCCCTTCTCTGAAGGCTCTGGTGGAGGCGGGGCATGAGGTGGTTGGCGTCTTCAGCCAGCCGGATAAGCCTGTGGGCCGTCACCAGAACAAGCTCCAGCCTACCCCGGTAAAGGTTTGCGCCCAGAGCTTTGAGATCCCTGTTTTTCAGCCCCAGACCCTTCGGGATGGGGAGGCCCTGAACCTTTTGAAGGAGCTTCAGCCGGAGCTGATCGTGGTGGCGGCCTATGGAAAGGTGCTCCCTGATGAGATTTTGGCCCTCCCCCCCAAGGGGTGCATCAACGTCCACTCCTCCCTGCTGCCCAAGTACCGGGGGGCCGCCCCCATCAACTGGGCGGTGGTAAACGGGGACGAGCGCACGGGGGTGACCATCATGGATATGGCCCACGAGCTGGACGCCGGGGACATCATTCTTCAGGGCGAGACGCCTATCGGCCCGGATGAGCTGGTGGGGGAGGTCCACGACCGGCTGGCCGGTCTGGGCGGGGAGCTGCTGGTCCGGGCGGTGGAGCAGATTGCCCATGGAACTGCCCGCCGCACTCCCCAGGACCCCGCCCTTGTGACCTATGCGCCCATGCTCTCCCGGGCCCTCAGCCCCATCGACTGGACCCAGAACGCCCGGGACATCCACAACAAGATTCGGGGCCTCAACCCCTGGCCCGCCACTTCCACGGATATTTTCGGCGGGGAGTTGGTTAAGGTCTTTCGGTCCCAGGTGACGGAAAAGACATCCCAGAAAGCCCCCGGAACCATTCTGGGCGGGGGAAATGAGGGCATCGAGGTGGTCTGCGGAGATGGGGCGGTGCTCCGAATTTTGGAACTTCAGGCCCCTGGCTCCCGGCGCATGTCTGCCGGAGACTATCTGAGAGGGCACCCCCTGGCCTGAAAAGAAGGCCGGACGGGGGGAGCGGTAAGGAGGAAACGAGATGGACGCCAGAGAGGTGGCTCTGCTGACCCTGAACGCCTGCCATCGGCAGGGCGGATGGTCGGACAATATTTTGAAAAAGCAGCTTGCCCAGGCCGGGCTGGACAGCCGGGACGGAGCGCTGGCCACCCAGCTCTGCTTTGGCGTGCTCCAAAACCAGCTGCTTTTGGATTTCTATTTGTCCAAGTTCTCTAACCTTCCCCTGAAGCGGATGGAGGGAAAGGTGGTTCAGGCCCTGCGTCTGGGGGCCTACCAGATGCTGTTTCTCACCAAAATTCCCCACAGCGCCGCGGTCAACCGCAGTGTGGAGCTGACCCGCGCCCACTGCAAGAACCCCCGGGCTCCCGGGATGGTCAACGCCATCCTGCGCAATCTGGAGCGGAATCTGAACAGTCTGCCCACCATCCCACAAGAGGACCCAGCAAATTATCTGTCCATCCTTTACTCCACCCCGGAGTGGTTGGTAAAGGAGTTTCTCCTGATTTTGGGGGAGGACGAGACAGCCAAACTTTTGGCCGCCAACAACACCCGTCCCCCCATCACCGCCATGGTCAATACCGTGAAAACATCCTCCCAGGCCCTTCTGGAGAAGCTGAAGGAGGAGCGGGTGGAGGCAAAGGAGCATCCCTGGCTGCCCGACTGTCTGATCCTCTCCAAAACCGGAGATTTGGAGCGGCTGAGCGCCTTTCAGGAAGGACTTTTTTATATTCAGGACCCCGCCTCCCGGCTATCTGTCCAGGCTGCGGAGGTCAAACCGGGGATGCGGGTGCTGGACTGCTGTGCCGCGCCCGGTGGAAAGTCCTTTGCCGCTGCCATCGCCATGGAAAACAGGGGAGAGGTGATCTCCTGTGACCTCCACCCCCACAAGAAGAAGCTGATTCAGGCGGGAGCGGACCGGCTGGGGCTTACTATTGTGACGCCCATGACCGCCGACGGCAAGGTGTTTCGCCCGGAGTGGGAGCAGGCCTTTGACCGGGTGCTGGTGGACGCGCCATGTTCCGGGCTGGGGGTCATTCGGAAAAAGCCGGACATCCGGTATAAGGACCCGGCCCCGCTGGAGGATCTGCCTCAGGCACAGAGGGCAATTTTGGACAACGCATCCCGCTATGTGCGCCCCGGGGGCGTGCTGCTTTACTCCACCTGCACCGTCCTGCGCCGGGAAAACGAGCAGGTGGCCCAGGATTTCCTGTCTTGCCACCCTGATTTCAAGGGAGAAGACTTTACACTCCCTGATACGATAGGACTTTCCTGGAACGGGATGTTGACCCTTTGGCCCCACCGCCAGGGGACGGACGGATTTTTTATCTGCAAATTGCGGAAAAGGGAGTGAACCCTTTGGTAGACATAAAATCTATGACCCTCCAGGAGCTGACGGAGTGGTTCAAGCAGCAGGGCCAGCCGGCCTTCCGGGCCAAGCAGGTGTTCAAATGGTTTTACCGGGGTGTGACCTCCTTTGAGGAGATGAGCGACCTGCCCAAGCCCCTGCGGGAGGAGCTGAAATCGGAGTGTATCTTCACGCCTCCCAAGGTGGCCCGGAAACAGGTGTCCGCCCAGGACGGTACCATCAAATATTTGTGGGAGCTGGGGGACGGAAACTGTGTGGAGTCGGTGCTCATGCGCTACCAGCACGGAAATACCGTGTGCATCTCCTGCCAGGTGGGCTGCCGGATGGGGTGTGCCTTCTGCGCCTCCACCATTGCGGGTAAGGTGCGGGACCTGACGCCGGCGGAGATGATTGACCAGGTGCTCTTTACCCAGATGGACAGCGGCGCGCCCATCTCCAATATCGTGCTTATGGGGATCGGAGAGCCGCTGGACAATATGGATACCGTCCTGCGCTTTCTGGAGCTGGTCAACCATCCGGACGGACTGAATATCGGTATGCGCCATATCTCTCTGTCCACCTGTGGTCTGACGGATCAAATTGACAAACTGGCCCAGTATGGGTTACAATTAACACTATCTGTCTCCCTCCATGCCCCGGACGACGAGACTCGGTCCAAAATTATGCCGGTCAACCAGAGCGTGGGTGTGGAGAAGCTGATGGATACCTGCCGCCGGTATTTTGAAAAGACCGGACGGAGGATTTCCTACGAATACGCCATGATCGACGGGGTCAACGACAGCGATTGGCAGGCGGACCTGCTGGCCAAGCGTCTCAGGGGTGCCCCCGCGCATGTAAACCTAATTCCTCTCAACGAGGTGGAGGAGAGTCCGTTGAAGCCCAGCCGCCGGGTAGCCGCCTTTCAGAAGCGGCTGGAGAGCCACGGGGTTACCGTCACGGTCCGGCGCAGGCTGGGCGGCGATATTGACGCCTCCTGCGGCCAGCTGCGGCGCAAAGCGATAAAGGAAAAACAGAGATAAGGTCCGGAATTCCGGAGGAAATGAGGTTGAACGGCAATGCAGGTATGGGGGATTACCCACCGCGGAGCGGTGCGGAGCCAGAATCAGGACGCATACGCCGCAAAGCATCTTGGAGATGGCAGAGTGGTGGCTCTGGTCTGCGACGGTATGGGAGGCGCCCGGGCGGGCAACGTAGCCAGCACCATGGCTGTGGAACTGTTTATGAAGGAATTCCTCAACCGGGAGGACCTGGATCGGGAGGAGGAGCGCATGCAGCGCGCGGCCTCCCTTGCCAACCATGAGATATTTCAGCGGTCCATCCAGGATGAGGACTGCACCGGCATGGGCACTACCCTGGTGGCGGTTCTGGCCGGAGAGCGGGAGGCCGTGATCCTCAACGAGGGGGATAGCCGGGCCTACCACATCAATCAGGATGGCATTGTCCTCATCACCCGGGACCACTCCCTGGTGGAGGACCTGGTGGAGCGGGGAGAGCTGACCCGGGAGCAGGCCAGGACCCACCCCCACAAAAATCTCATTACCCGGGCCCTTGGGGCCGAGCCTGTGCTGATGGCGGATTGCTTCCGCAAGGAGATTGTGCCCGGGGACTATCTGCTGCTGTGCAGCGATGGTCTGAGCAACGTGGTGGGGGAGCAGGAGATGCTCTATGAGGTCATCCACGGCGGCGAAGAAGAAACTTGTTGTCAGCGCCTGCTGGAGATCGCCCTGAACCGGGGGGCTCCGGACAACGTGACGGCGGTGCTGGTCTGCTGTTGACCCGTTCCAGGGGAACAAGTGAGGACAAGGGAGGATATTTACCATGGATCCGTATATCGGTAAATTACTCGATAATCGTTATGAGATATTGGAGCCGGTTGGGACCGGCGGAATGGCGCGGGTGTACAAGGCCCGGTGCCACCGCCTCAACCGACTGGTGGCCATTAAAATTCTGCGGGAGGACCTGGCCCAGGACGCAGAGTTCCGCCGCCGCTTCCATGACGAATCACAGGCGGTGGCTATGCTGTCCCACCCCAACATCGTTGCGGTCTATGACGTGAGCCGCTCCTCTGAGCTGGAGTATATCGTCATGGAGCTCATTGACGGCATCAACCTCAAGCAGTATATGCAGAAAAAGGGAAACAAGCTTAACTGGCGAGAGGCCCTGTATTTCATCACTCAGATTGTCAAGGCCCTGGGCCATGCCCATAGCCGGGGGATCATCCACCGGGATATTAAGCCCCATAACATCATGGTGCTCCGGGACGGCAGCGTGAAGGTGGCTGATTTCGGCATTGCCCGGGTAACGTCCGGCGGGCACAGCACGCTCACCCAGGAAGCGTTGGGTTCGGTACACTATATTTCGCCGGAACAGGCCAGAGGCAGCCACATTGACGAGCGCTCCGACCTCTATTCCGCCGGTGTGGTTCTCTATGAGATGATTACCGGACGGCTGCCCTTTGAGGGAGATACCCCTGTTTCCGTGGCCATCCAGCACATCAATTCCATTCCCCTCTCTCCCCGGGAGATTGATCCCACAATCCCCGAGGCCCTGGAGGCCATTACCATGAAGGCCATGGCTCCCAACCCGGACAACCGATATTCCTCCGCTGATGAGATGCTGGCTGATCTGGAGGAGTTCCGAAAAAATCCCAATATTAATTTTGATTACCATACCCCTGACTTTTCTCCTGAGGCGGAGCTGGATGAGGACCGTACCCAAATCCGTCCGGCTGCATTTACGCCAAAGAGCGGGGGACACCGCACGGTGCATACTCCGCCCCGGGAATCCCGGCGGGAGCGGGAGTATCCCCAGGAGGAGGAGCCTGCACGCAGGGGGCCCGTGTGGCCGGTAGTACTGGCGGTAGCGGCGGTGTTCCTGTTTGTAGGACTGGTATTTTTCTTCCTGTGGAACGCTGTGTTTGCCAATTTGCTGGCGGCCCCTGTCACCTATACGGTGCCCGACCTGGTGGGGAAGCTGTATGAAGATGTACGGGATGACACCGACCTGCTGGGAGAACACTTTACCATCGTGATGGGCGACACTGTGGCCGATGACTCCCAGCCGGGTACCATTATCAAACAGGACCCGGCAGAGAACAGCAGTGTAAGAAGCGAGCTGACCGAGATTACCGTGACCATCAGCGGCGGGCAGGAGATGATCGAAATGATCGACCTGACCAATATGGATTTCCAGACTGCCTACAATACCCTGGTGGAGATGGGGTTGAAGCCGCTGACCCCGGAGTATGAGTATGATGATGAGGTGGAGGAGAACCATGTCATCTCCTACACCCCCCTGAAGGGCGTGCCGCTTACCCCGGGTAGCGAGGTGCAGATGGTGGTGAGCAAGGGGCCGGAGAAGAAGACCTTTGCCATGCCCAATCTGGTGGATATGACGCTGGAACGGGCCAAGTCCACCATTGGAACCTATAACCTCAGCGACGGTAAAGTGGATGAGGTCTATGACGAAACCATCCCTGCCGGCAAGGTCATCAGCCAGTATCCCACCGCGGGCACCGAGGTGGCCGAGGGGGATCAGGTCAATCTGAGCGTCAGCCTGGGGCCCGATCCCAGTACCCTGCCCCCTGAGCCTACTGAGGTGACCAAGACTATCTATGTACCCATGCCCGGAGACGCGGAGGGGCTGGTAAACGTACGGGTTCTGGTGGATGGGGAAGAGGTGCTGAACCAGGCACTGGACGCCACCATGTCCGCACAGGTGCCTGTGACCGTGACCGGAACGGGCGTGAAGACCCTGACGTATTATTTTAACGGGGAATTTGGCGGCTCCATAACCGTGGACCTCACCCAGCCGGAGGAGTCATGAGCGAGGGAATTATCCGGAAAGCCCTCAGCGGCTTCTACTATGTGGATGACGGGCAAAGTGTTACCGCTTGCCGGGCCAGGGGAAAGCACCGCCACGCCGGCCAGTCTCCCCTGGTAGGGGATCGGGTGCGGTTTACGCCTCTGGAGCCGGGGAACGGAGCGCTGGACGAGATTCTGCCCCGGAAAAATGAGTTTTACCGCCCGGCGGTGGCCAACATCGACCTGTTGGTGGTAGTGGCCTCCCAGGCGGTCCCGGTGACCGACCCCTACCTGATTGATCGGGTGGTGGCCATTGCGGAAAGCCGGGGGTGTGACAGCCTGATCTGCGTGAACAAGTGCGATTTGGTGTCGGGGGACGATTTGGCCCGGATTTATGAGAAAGCGGGCTTTCAGACCGTCCGTCTCAGCGCCCAGACGGGAGAGGGCATTGAGGACTTGCGCCGGGCGATTGCCGGAAAGGTCTGCGCCTTTACAGGCAATTCCGGTGTGGGCAAGTCCAGCCTCCTGAATGCTCTGGAGCCGGATATGGAGCTGGCTACCGCCCAGGTCAGCAGCAAATTGGGCCGGGGCCGGCACACCACCCGGCATGTGGAGCTGTTTCGCCTGTCCTGCGGGGCGCTGGTGGCGGACACGCCGGGCTTTTCCTCCTTTGACGTGGATCACATGGAGCTGGGGCGGAAGGAGGAGCTTCAGTACGCCTTCCGGGAATTTGCCCCTTACCTGGGCAAATGCCGCTTTCAGGACTGCGCCCATTTAAAGGAAAAGGGCTGCGCGGTGCTGGCAGCGGTAGCGGCGGGAGAGATTCCCGCCACCCGGCACCAGAGCTATCTTCGCTTGTATGAAGAGGCGAAGGCCATCCCGGACTGGGAACGGAAATAAAAAAATCGGCTTCGGGCCGCAAAAAATACCACCGCCTGGTTTGGATCAACAGACGGTGGTATTTTTTTAACGTTGAACGAATCACATGGCTGTCCGTTTGTTACGTTTTGTTTTCCTGCGTCAATTTCTGATACATGCGCATGAGCTCCGCTACGCAAGAGGTCTCGGTGGTAGTCTTGATGTCGAAGCCGTAGGCGCGCATGACGGCCTTGTCATTTTGCTGGTGGGCTTTACGCAGCTCTGGGGGCATGGTGGTCTCATCGTAGAGATCGGCCAGGCTGGAGTCGGGATAGAGGGCCCTGGTGTCCAGAATGGCCTGGGCGGTCTGCTCGATTTTTGCCTTCTGCTCGTCAGTGGGCGTGGGCCAGGGGAAGCAATTATAGACAATCTCTTTAGAATATCGGTAATCGCTTTTCAGCCTTCCGCAAGTTGTTCGCATCCATGCATTATGAACGTTGGACATTAAAATGCCAAAATGAAAAATGGTTGCCTCAGGGATAATGAATACTGCATTACTAGAGATAACTTCAGGGCCAACAAAGCCTAACGGAATGTATCTTCGTGAAGCAGAGCTATGTGCAGGAACAATAATATATGGCTTTCCTTCGGGCTGTGTAATCTGAGCAAATAGTGTTGGAGTATCGGCAAATTTGCGTATTGCTGCTGCTACACTGTTATTGCGCATCTCCTTGCATTTCTCGATTCTTTCCAAAACCAACGGCATGTTCTTTAATTCTTTAGGAGATACCCCCTTCAACCACAAACAATATCTTCTCTTGTTGTGTAGAAACTCAACTGCTCCAACATATTGACGAATGTATTTTTTCGCATCTGGTTCCTTTATTATTAATTCTTCATATTCATCTGCTTCGATAATTAAATTTCCGCCATCTGCTGGCTTATTTCCATAAATCATAGGTGGAATATCTTTGAATGGTTTTCTCTGTGCATATACAATTACATTGCTACCATCGAGTAAGTAAGGATTTATATTCTGAACAATCCTCTTTTGTTTTCCATCAAAGATAATCTTTTCAGACCGTGAAAGGAGGGAAAAGCCGATAATAATACAATGGACAGCTGCCTTCTCCTTTGCTTCACTAGACCAAATAAATGTACGATATGCAAAGTTGATTATAATACCTTTTGTCAATAGTTTAGGCCATAAAACCGGGACAATTTCACCTTGACATATCGAATTTGTTGACACAAAGGCACATTCAATCCTCGACTCTGCTGCAAACTCGATTGCTTTCATATACCAACAAGCGACATAATCAACATTTTTTGTGCCCGGGAATATCAGGGCCACGTCTTTCTTTTGTTCAGGAGACATTAGCGAAAATCCTACAAACGGCGGATTCCCCATGATGTAGTTCAGTTCCTGCCTGGGCACCACACTCTCCCAATCCAGCCGCAGGGCGTTTCCCTCCACAATGTTGGCATAGGATTTCAGCGGCAGAAAGTCCAGAGACATGTGCATGATGTCCTCGGTCTCCTTCATCATCTGGCTTTCGGCGATCCACAATGCCGTCTTGGCCACGGTCACGGCAAAGTCGTTGATCTCAATGCCGTAGAACTGGCCGATGGAGACTTGGATGGGGTTTGTAACATCGCCGAGCATGATCTGGTCAGAAAGGGAGCGAAGCGCCTCATTTTCCAGCTTGCGCAGAGAAATGTAAGTCTCAGTCAGGAAGTTCCCGGAACCGCAGGCCGGGTCCAGGAATTTCAGTCCCGCCAGCTTTTGCTGAAAGTCTTTCAGACGGCGTTTCCGGGTGGTCTCCACGGCAACCTTCCGGATTTCCGCCAGCTCCGCCTTCAAATCATCCAGGAACAGCGGGTCGATGACCTTGTGAATGTTCTCAATGCTGGTATAGTGCATCCCGCCGGAGCGCCGGGTCTCCGGGTTCAGGGTGCTCTCAAACACAGCGCCGAAAATGGTGGGGCTGATGGAGGACCAGTTGAAATCCTCGCTTGCCCGGCGGAGGATCAGGTCTACAATGTCCTCATCCAGCCGGGGAATAATCACCGTCTCATCGGCAAACAGGCCCCCGTTGACATAGGGAAATGCGGCCAGATCGTCATCTATGTAGGGGTCCCGGGCCTCCGGCCTGGTGTCCAGCACCTGGAACAGGTCAATGAGGGCGCGGCGGGCGTCGCTCTGGTGCCGCTGCATATAATCGTGGAATTTGCCATGGCCGCCGAAAATCTCCGCATCCTCGGCATACAGGCAGAATACCAGCCGAACGCACAGGGCGTTCAGGCTTTTCAGCGTCTCCGGGGACTCCGGGTCCTTGTACTGCTTCAAAAGGGCGTCATACAAAGTGCCCACGATCTCGCCGGCCTGTAAGGAGACTTCCATCTCCTTTTTAATGTTCTCGTCCCCGGTGTCTACCAGAAAGTTTAAACGGTGATACTCTTTCTCCAGGTCGGCCAACGACACCACTTCCGGCTCGTCGTTGGGGCGGTTCATATCATGGATATGGAACTCCCGGAAGTTGCACACCACAATCCACCGGGGGTTCATATCGTGGGGCAGGTAGCCCGCATAGCGGCGGGCCTGCTGATAGGGCGTCAGAATGGAACCATCAGACTGCTTATATCCCCGCCGCAGGTCAATGTCTGCGCCCTTCTGCTCAATGAGCACACGGGTCTGACGAATATACCCGTCAATAAAGCTGATATGGTCCAGCTTGACCGGATACTCAAAGTCAATGGTCTTTTCCGGCTCCTCTACACCATAGACATTCCGAAGCAGATCGATCCAGAAGCGCTGGGTCTCCTGCTTTTCGTCACCACGGCCTGTCCAATATTTTGTAAACTCTTTTGCCGATGCCCGCTGCTGTACGTCTGTCATGGCATTTGTTCCTCCTGGAGAGAATTTGCTGATTTTATTAAGCATAGCACAGACCAGTTGATTTTTCCAGACAGCAGATGGAGATTACCGTTCTTAATTTCAGAATATTGCCCCTTTTGCGGTCCATTTTTTAACGCTTTGGGTGGGACTTTCCCACCAGGGCCACCAGAAATCCAAAGAAGATGGCGGCGGTAATGCCACCGGCCGCGGCAGTGGAACCTCCGGTGAAGGCCCCCAGCAGTCCCTGTTCCTCCACCGCTTTTTTGGCGCCCTTGGCCAGCAGATGGCCAAAGCCGGTGAGGGGGACGGTGGCGCCCGCCCCGGCCCAGTCGGCCAGATACTGGTACAGGCCAACCCCGCTGAGAATGACCCCGGCTGTGACGTAGCACACCAGAATCTTGGCGGGTGTGAGGGGCGTTTTATCAATGAGCAGCTGTCCGATCAGACACAGGACTCCGCCGCAGAGGAACGCTTTCAAATATTCCATATGAGCCTCCTACTTCTTGGTCGAAATGGCGATGGCGTGGCAGATGCCGGGCACCGACTCCCCCTGGAAGGATGAGGTGGGGGAGTGGAGGGCCCCGGTGGGACAAAAGAGGATGTTGTTCCACTTGCCCGCCTTCATCCCGTTCAGCAGGTGACCTGTGAGTACCGATGCGCAGCACCCGCAGCCCGAGCCGCCGCAGTGGACGTCCTGCTTTTTTAAATCAAAGATCAGTGCGCCGCAGTCGGCGTGGTTTGGCATCTGAATTCCGTCCCGGCGCAGCAGCTCCAGCAGCAGCTCGCTGCCCAGGGTGCCCAGATCCCCGGTGATGATGAGGTCGTAGCTGCTGGGGGTGCGCCCGGTGTCCTGAAAGTGGGCGGAAATCGTGTCGTAGGCGGCGGGGGATGATGTTCCAATAGACCCATAAATATCAGCCAGCAGCACTGGCAAGGCCCTGTTCATCAATCAAATCAAGGAGTCGCTGATATTCGTCCTGGTATTTGAATTGTATTGTTATAGTGCCACCTTCGTGAACGTAGATCATTTCAATCAGTTCTACAATTACCTCACGAGTTAGAACTTGAATATTGCGATAACGAAGGAAACTGGAAATAAACTTGTTCTCTGAGACGGGGGCGGATTGGTACTTGCTGATCTCTTCTTTGATGTTGGCAATTGCAATTTCGATTTGCTCTAGCTGCTCACCAATCTTGGCTTTTAGTGAAAGATACTCGTCCTTGGACAGTATCCCTGCTTTCCAATCGGGGTAAAGGTCGATTCGACAGCGGGAAACCTTCTCGTATTCCTCTTCTTTTAATTGAAGCATCTTTTCAAGGCGAGAAGACTTCGCAGCTCGTACATTTTGACTTTTCAGGTCATTCACAAGCTGATCCATTGAAACCGCGAGATCTATTTGAGACTGGATGGTAGCAAGAACGGCGTCATAAAGCAGTTTTTCCCGAATGGTATGCTTGGTGCATAAATTGCGCCCTGCTTTACGGAAAGTCTGACAAACATAGTAGTGGTACTTTCCATACGACTGTGCTACACTCTTTTTCCCCATTGCTCTCAAGCAATCCGCACAGCGGATATACCCTGCAAATATGCTGACATGATTGATACCGGGTGAAGTCCGTGTGTCTCGCATTAAAAGCTGTTGTACCGTTTCAAATTTTTCGCGGTCAATGATAGCTTCATGCATGTTCGGAACAATCACCCAGTTTTCCTCGGGAACAGCAACGCTAATCTGCACCTTATAGCTTTTGGTTCGGTTTTTATTCTGAACCATATCTCCAACATAAAGTCTGTTTTTCAAAACTCGCTTTACTGAGGAATCAGGCCATGCGCTGTCCAACTGTCCGGCAGGATGCTTATAATTTAGGCCGCATTGGCGTTTATAGGCGCTGGGATTAGGGATTCCCATATGGTTTAGCCTTTTTGCAATACCAAGGATGCTCATTCCCTGCAAGAACCAGTCAAAGATGTTTTTGACGACTTCAGCAGCAACAGGGTCAACGATAAGATGATGGTGGTCATCAGGATCTTTCATATAGCCATATGATGCAAAAGAACCAATGAACTCTCCTTTGCTGCGTTTACGATCCAGCGATGAACGAACTTTGTTTGAAATATCACGACAGTATTCGTCATTCATCACATTTTTGAAGGAAACCAGCGCGTTGTTAATGGAGGCAGGATCTTTTATACTATCGATTCGGTCATTGACGGATATAAAGCGAATGTTCAGCATAGGAAAAATCATCTCAAGATACTGACCCACTAAAATATAGTTTCGGCCTAACCGGGATAAATCTTTGACAATGACACAGTTGATTTTTCCCTTTTTGATGTCTTCCATCAGACGCATGAAATCCGGACGATCAAAATTAGTTCCGCTCCAACCATCATCAGAGTAGCGATCAACAAAGGTGATATCATCGTTATGGGCAATATAATCATCAATGATGTCAAATTGCGTCCCGATGCTATCGCTTTCCTCTTTATCACCGTCCTCTCTTGAAATACGTGCGTAATCCGCAGCTTTCCACTGTTTTGCATCAGGCAAAACTCCCTGGCGTTTCCGCAAATATTCATCATATCGGTTTCTGTATGCCATATAAACCTCCTACTATAAGGCCGTATGATATGGCTATACTACACGCACTAATTATATCATACGAAACAGCAAAATCAATTCTCCGAAATGAGCAAGTTATGGATACGGCGCTGTAAAGTATCCCCTGCATTTCCTGAATAAGTCACATGAACGCCAATACTACCGACACGGAATAGATACGGATTTTTGACAGCATCTACAAATGCTTTCATCTTATCGCCATCGGATTCTGACCGTACATGAATCTCTGTAATATCAACCAAAGTGTTCTTATTGAAAGCAGGAGACGAGAGGTAGTGTAAAGCAGATTCTTTCAGGTTATTATTCAAGTGCAGACCTCCTTTGTAAAAAATGATGTAAAAATTTTAACCATAAGCTGGAATTTGTATTCACTTGAAACTATATCCGGGCCATTTCCTGCGCCCTCGCTTCAGGCCGCGTATTTGCAGGCTGCCGCTGTGCGGCACTTCCCCGGCAGGTACGCAAACGCATACTGTCAGCCGATCCTGTATAACTCCCGGACAAATCGATGCAGCCGCATTTGGGGGCGGCGTTTTCAAGGTTCAATAGGTGGTTTTTACCGTTCACAAAATAAATACGGGGCCATGTCCGTATTTTTTGCACGCACGCCAGAAAAACTAAATATGGTATTTTATATTGACTTATACAATATATTGTGTTACACTTTGCCCGTAAGTGAGTTTTGCGCAATCTCCCTTTGGGCATAGGTCATTGATCTGTGTGTGGAGTGATCCACCTGCGCACGTTGTCAGGTTTGTACGTTTTTGTCAGTAGTATTGCTGTGCCATGAGAGCCGGCTGCTGCTGGCTTTTTTATTTTACGGGGTACTGCCCCATGCTGCGGGAATGACGAGAGTTTGCTGTCAGGCAAACATACTGGATTTTACCAGGATCGTTGTTCCCGCTTTTTTTGCGCCCAAACGCCGAAAGGCTTTGAGGATATATCATCAAGAAAGGTGGAAACAAGAAATGAAATTCAGACGAAAATGGAAACCCGGAGGGCATCCCAGACGTTCCTCCCGACCGTATCACAGGTACAGAGAGAAGCGGCTTTTGAATAAGCCGCGCATCAAATATGAAACCGAGGAGGAATGCATCCATGGAAAACGCAAAGTGCTACGCTCCGCAAATTCTCATCGGTACAGAAGGTCTGCCGCGTGAACAATGGCTGGAATACCGGCGCAAGGGCATCGGCGGAAGTGACGCCGCTGCTGTCCTCGGAATTTCACCATTCCGCACCGGACGGGATCTCTACTATGACAAGCTGAATATCGTCACAGCAGATGATGCCGAAAACTGGGTCCAGTTGGAGGTTGGAACCCTGCTGGAGCCGTTGGTTGCCAAGATCTTCGCGTATAAGACGGGCTATAAGATATACCGCCGACCATTCATGTTCCAGCACCCGCTGTATCCCTGGATGCTGGCAGATCTGGATTATATGGTGGAACTGCCGGACGGTACAACAGCCATCCTTGAGATCAAGACCACGAACTATAACGCCAAGGATAACTGGTGGTACAACGGCGAGGAAATCGTTCCTATCTACTACGAATCGCAGGGGCGGCACTACATGGCGGTCATGAACATTGACCGGGTCTACTTCTGCTGCCTTTACGGCAATTCGGAAGACGAGGCAATCATTCGCCGCATTGACCGTGACATGGCCTATGAGGAGGAACTGATCGCTTTGGAACGGGACTTCTGGGAGCACCATGTCCTCACAAAAACGCCGCCTCCCTATGTGGAAGCGGATGGTGACCTGATCCTCGAAAGCCTGCGGCGAAAGCTGGGGCCCGCGGACAAGGACGCGCCGCCCGTACTGCTGGGGCAGACGCAGTTTGGGCAGCTGTCCATGCTTCTCTCCCTGCAAGAGCAGAAAAAGACGCTGTCGGCTGATGTGAACAAACTGGAGAAGGACATCAAGCGGTTGAAGGGTATGCTCATCGAGAGCTTGGGCACAAGCTGCACCGCCGTGTATAACGGTCTTGCGGAGAGCTACACCATAACCTACAATCCGGTACGCTCCGCAGGCATATCGAAGGACGCCTTAGAGCGTTTGAAGGACGAACACCCTGATATTTACGATCAGTATGTCACGGTGTCTGAATGGCGAAGATTCCATGTGAAAAAAGCTGCTTTGCAGGCAGCGTGAAAGGAAACGGAGGTGATGTGCTGTGAGCATTGTTGCAGCACTGGACAAGGTACTGTTTTTCAATGCGTCCAGCAAGTATTCTGTCCTTCGGATGAAGACGGAGGACAGCAGCGTACCGGCAGAAGCCCGGAGTCCCTATCGCTATCACGACCACCTGATCCGCTTTACCGCCGTCGGCATCGAATTGCCGCAGACGGATACGGTGAAGATCGAGATGGATGGAGAGTGGAAGGACGGAAAATACGGGCTCCAGCTTCAAGTCGATCATTGGCAGGAGATCGTGCCGCCCACATTGGAGGGCGTCCGCAATTATCTTGCCTCCGGTCTGCTGAAAGGCATCGGAGAAAAGACCGCCGACGCGATCATTGAAAAGTTTGGTGTCAACGCTCTGGAGATTCTGGAACATCAGCCAGACCGGCTTCTTGAGATCCGCGGCATTACAAAGGAACGGCTTGCGGAGATCAAGGACGCCTATGCGGAAACCAGCCGGATGCGTGTCCTGATGACCCTGCTGGCCCCGTTCAAGGTCACGCCGACGACCGCGCAGAAGATCTATCAGCATTTCGGCCCTGCCTGTGCAGACATCGTGAGACAGAGTCCCTTCAATCTCTGTCAGGTGCCGGGATTCGGATTCAAGCGTATTGACGCCATCGTGCAAAAATCCGGTGGAGACCTGCGTGATCCGAAGCGTGTTCACGGTGCGCTCTTCTATGCGCTGGAGGACGCACGGACAAAGGACGGGCATCTCTATCTGGAGGCAGAGTCTTTGCTCAAAGCGGCTATGCAGCTGCTCAATGAGCGGATACCCCTCCCGCAGATGCGCGTCCCCATGAGCCAGGTCGAACAGGAGCTGTCTGCCATGATCCGGCAGGATGAGGTGGTATCGAACCACGGCAATGTGTATCTGCCCAAGCAATTCCTGCAGGAGAGCGAAACCGCACAGAAAGCGGTAGAGCTGTTTCTGGCAAAGCCGGCGGTGGTGGACATTGCGCGGCCGTTGGAGCGAGTGAAGCATAGCTTAGGGCTCAACCTGTCCAAACGCCAGTCAGAAGGCGTGGAAATGGTGTTCCGGCATAACCTGTCCATTATCACAGGCGGCCCTGGCACCGGCAAGACCACGGTTCTGAAAACGGTGATCGAGGTGTACCGTCAACTCTATCCGCGGCAGAAGATCGTACTCGGAGCGCCCACAGGTAAGGCGAGCCGGCGTATGGCGGAGGCAACGGGGATCGATGAAGCACAGACGCTCCACAGCATTCTGGGACTTCACGGTGATTCGGAATCGAAGAAAGACCGGGAACGGAAACCGCTGGAAGCAGGGCTCCTGATCGTGGACGAGACTTCCATGGTCGATATGTGGCTGATCCACCAGCTCTTTTCGAGTTTGCGTCCCGGAACCAAAGTCCTTTTGGTCGGTGATGCAGACCAGTTAGAGAGTGTGGGCGCCGGTGATGTATTTCACGAGCTGATCGGCTCCGGTGTCGTGCCGGTCACGGTGCTGGACGAGATCTTCCGTCAGGCACAGGACAGCCTGATCGCCCACAATGCCCGTTTTATCAACGAGGGCAAAACGACGCTCTACTATGGTGAGGACTTTGCCTTTCATAAGGCAGAGAGCCAGGAGGAGACTGCCGGCATCATCCGTGAGCTGTATCAAGAGCAGATCGCCGCAAAAGGAATCGAGCAGGTGGAGATTTTATCGCCGTTCCGCTCCGAGGGCGAGGCATCGGTCAACAGCCTGAATGAAGCTATCCGCGAGGAGATCAACCCCGCAGCGCCGCAGACGCCGGAAATCGTGTACGCCGGAAAGATATTCCGCCTCAACGACCGCGTGATGCAGATGCGGAACAACTATGAGATCAAGCTGTATAACCGCTCCGGCAAGCAGGTCAGCGAGGGTGTTTTCAACGGTGACATCGGCACCATCCGCAAAATCAGCGGTACCAATGTCGTGATCGAGTTTGACGGCCGCTATATGAATTGTCCGCAGGTGCTTCTGGATGATTTGGAGTTGTCCTATGCTATGACAATCCATAAATCCATGGGCTCAGAGTATGATACGGTCATTATTCCGCTGCTGGCTGCCCATAATGTGCTCCTGACGCGGAATCTTCTCTACACGGCAATCACGCGCGCCAAGCGCCGCGTGCTGCTGGTGGGTGAGAAACGGGCGCTGTATATGGCGATCCATCGGAGCCGAAAAGGAAAACGCAATACCATGCTGGGCGAACGCATTGCCCTCTACTATAAGGCAGTCACGCGCAAGGCCCTCCGTAACGAAGAGGGCGAAGAATGGCAGCGTGCCAGTTAATGTGAGATGAATGTGCAAAAAAACGCACAGTCATCTCTTATTTATTTTATGAAGGGAGTATCGAACCATGTCCAGAGAAAGAATTATGCTGACCCAGGCGATCCCCGCCGTGCAGCAGCTTCGCAGGGTGCAGGGCTTTGACCCGCTGCGCTTTCTGAAAAGAAATGCCAGCGGCGGGGTCGAGCTGGAGCCGCGCTATCAGCGGCTCTGGTTTCGACTGGCCTGCCCCGATGGAAAAATGCTGCTGAATCGACTGCGTGTCACCGACCAGATCGCCGTCTATGAGGCGCAGGTATTTCTGTCCAGAGAGGACAACCAGCCCATTACCAATTTTACCGCGGCGGTGGAAAAGGCTCAGGCTCCTGCCGGACGCTATGTGCAGGCCGCGCAGGACGAGGCACTGAAAACGGCGCTGGATAATGCAGGCTTCGGCATCCAGCTCTGTGAGATCAACCCCTCTGCGGTGGTAGATGCACAGGCCGATGGAAAACAGGAAGTCGCAACGGGCGCTGTAAATCGTCAGGAGACTGCTCCGGCGGTAAATAGAACCACAGCGCCGCAGCGAGAAACGTCTGTCGGTGAAAATCATCCGGTGCAGGCAGTGCATACACCGCAAGAGGTTCAACCGCAGGAGGCGGCAAAGACGCCCAGCGCAAATCAGCAGGTGGTTCCCCCCGCCCAGCAGGCGGAAAGCGTTTCAGACGCCATGAGTCTGCTGCAGGCGTTAAGCGGCGGAACTGCGGCTTCTGAGCCTGATCCGGTTATGCCCCAAAAGGCGCAGGAGGTTCCTTCGGAAACAGCGGAGCCTGCTGTCATGGAGCGGGCTGAAACAGCGCGGACGGTGAAGCCTGTCGTGGTCGATATGCCGGCAGCGGCATCGACAGCGGCTGCACCGAAATATTCGAACGATATGACGGTGGACGAGATCCTTTCGCTGATGACAGAAGAGGAAGCCGCGGAGCTGGTCGTAACCACCGGCGTCAATAAGGGCTGGACGATGGCACAGGTTTCTGAGCAACGTCCCTCCAGCCTGAAATATTACGCCTATCTCTGTGAGGATTGCGGCAATATTATGAAGGCTGCCGCCATGCTTCTGATGGGCGGTTCGCAGCAGTTAAAGGCAAGCTGACCGCTTTCCATCCGTAAATTTTGCGTCTTGGGAGGGATGCTGGTTTGCATTACGGGAAAAAGCATGATCTCCCCTTTGGCATTATGGATGTGGCCGGGCTCCTCCGCCTGAATATCAGGCGGAGGGCTCCCGGTCAGGTGTATGTGGATTGTCCCATCTGCGGTGACCGCCGGGGGAAAATGAATCTGAACACGGCAAAAGACCTGTGGCGCTGTAACTACTGCGGTGAAGGCGGCGGAATGCTGTCCCTTTACGCAAAGGTATATGGCGTCAGCAATTCTGACGCTTATCGGGAGATCTGCGACGCTTTGGCGGTAAATGGTTTTTCACCGGACTATACCGTTCCGGAGAAGACGACGCCTGCGGAGGCCGAGCAGTCTGACGCGGCTTCTGTTCAGGAAGTGCATCAGACCCTCTCCATGCTGCTGTCCATGCTGACCCTCATTCCGGAGCACCACACACACCTTCAGTCTGTGCGGGGGCTGTCCGACGATGAGATCACACGCTTTGGCTTCAAGAGTACGCCGCCCCCTTTCCTGTGCCGCTCCCTGACCAATCGGTTGGTCAAGGCGGGCTGCAGGGTGCAGGGTGTTCCCGGCTTCTATGTGGATGATAACGGCTGCTGGACGGTCAAATTCCACCAGCGGACATCAGGCATCATCATTCCCATCTTCGGTGTAGACGGTCTGATCCACGGCGCGCAGATCCGGTTGGATCACCCGCTCAAGGATAAAGACGATCCGCCGGAGAAAACGGGCGTGAAATACCTGACGCTGTCCTCCACGGGAAAGCGCATGGGAACGACCTCGGGGAGCCCCATTCATTTTATGGGCGATCCATGCTCCCGCGTTGTATATGTGACGGAAGGCTGTCTCAAGGCGGATGTCGCTCACGCGCTGATGCACAGGACCTTTGTTGCCACGCTGGGCGTCAACAATACCGCCAAGCTGGATGAACTGTTTGCGTTCCTGCACCGAAACGGGACGGAGGAGATCATCGAGGCGGAGGACATGGATAAGTACAGTAATGAAATGGTGGGAAAAGGCGCATCGAAGATCTATGCGCTGGCGGCCAGGCACGGGATGCGCTGCCGCAGGCTCACATGGAATCCTAATTACAAGGGCATTGATGACTGGCAGCTTGCGCTGCGCCGCAAAGAACAGAAAATGAAGGAGGATCCAGGAATGACATTTAAGGAGCAATATCTCAACGGGCTGTGCGGGCTGGAAATGCTGGAAGCCTGTACGGAAAAATGGCACGCGATGAAGGTGGACAGTATTTCCCTGCGGGACTATCTGGGGCTGACAGAGCAGGAATACGATGCGTACTTACAGACTGACCCCGGCGTTTCTTTTCAGAAGCTGTTGGACAGTCAGCGCAAAACGCAGCGGTTTCGTGTTTATCAGCTGGATTTGGAGCATGGCGAGACGCGCGCATTCGCCTTTGGCGGCATTGACGCGCTGCACAAGGCTGGCTTTCAGCAGCCCCCAGCGGCGGAATACACACTCGTTTATGACGGTGAGCTGATCTGCCCCGTCGGGCAAGATGACCGTGATATTCTGGAGCGCATTTTTGAACGTTATAACCAGGCGTTCCCCCCGGACTATCGTGGCCGCAGCATTGCCCCATCCGATGTGCTGGAGCTGTATGATGAAAGCGAGCGCAGATATTTTTACTGTGATATGGCCGGTTTTCCGCAGGTGAAATTCTCTCCCGCGCTGGCAAAGAAGGCTTGAATGCAGGCTTTACCGCAGACGATCCATTTAGAAATGGACGAGCAGAAGGGAAAGCAGCTGAAAGCCATGCTGGGAATCTGTCAAAGACTTGGGGCGGAGACACGGTATCATCCGGAACACCGTTATTTCACAGTTATGGTCTGGACTGGATGGGATACTCCCTGTGGAATGGGAGAGGCCCTTGCTGTCCAACAGAAAATTCAAAGAACAGCCGCTCAGTATCCGGCCGTCGTGTGCTATTGCTTTGACCCATTCAGCACACTGGTCTATACGGTTTGAGCGCAGTATGTAAGAAGGGACGCCTTGTGCCATTGGCACAGGAGCGTCCTTTTCTCATTTTTTATTTAGGAGGAATGTACGAATGGGCGCTTTTTCAAATATGGATTATGAGCTTCAAAACAGCGAGGCTGCCGTTTCCGACGCCTTTACGGAAGATGATGCTATGGATATGCCGCAGGCGGCTCCTGTGGAACCGGCGACAGCAAGTTCTCCGACTGCAGCTCCGACTCCAGCAGCGGCGGCCAGCGAACCGGCAACTGCCCCCAATACCCAAAGTGAGGATGAGGCCCGCCGTGCGCACGAAGCGTCTGAAGCCAAGCGCAAAGCAGAGTGGGACGCCAAACAGGCGGAAAAGCGGCGGGCGGAACAGGCCACGCTGGAAAGGTTGGATGCCATGGGCCCGGCAGAGTTGCTCAAGGCTGCCGCAAAGCGTGTGTCCGCAGATACGGAGAAGCTGACGCGGCGCAACATGAAAGAGAGCGTTGCCGAGTTTATCCAGACCAAGTGTATTGATGACCTCGGCTTTGCCCGGCTCACCATGCACCCGCGCAAAAGCATGATCCACTGTTTCCAGTACATCAGCCGGAAGGCATGGGATTATGTGCAGGACGAGCTGAAGGCAAACGGCGTTCAGCCGGCCCCCGGTCAGCAGACATACGGCTGCGATATTCCCGACGATCTCTGTTACCAGTGGGCGGAGGACTATTTCCGTGACCCCGATGCCAAGGAGGATCAGGGGGATGAAGAGGAGTTTGTCCCGCAGCCCTATCGTGGGAAAACAGCTTCCAAGTCCGTTTCCAAGAAGAAAAAGGAAGAAAAGAAGAAAGAGCCGGAGAAGAAGGAACCGCCGAAAAAAGCGGAAGCCGACGATGGGCAGATCTCGCTGGGCGATCTCTCCTCCTTTGGGGAGGCAGCCTGATGTACGCTTATAAAGGCTTTGAGCCGGATCTCTCCTGCCGTGGCTATCGGTTCGTCATGGGAAAGAATGTTACCCCGGAGGCAAACTGCGCCAGCAACGGCTTTCATTGTGCAGAGAACCCGCTGGATTGTCTTTCCTACTATGGTGACATGAATCGCTCCATTTACTGCTTGGTGCAGCCCGGCGGGGATATTGACGAGGACGATCGTGACTCCAAAATTGCCTGCACAGAGCTGACGATCCTGCGGCAACTGACGAGGAAAGAATTCTTTCTTCATGCACTTGCCTACATGGTGGATCACCCATGCCGCAAGGTAAGCGGCAAGGTACAGCGTGAGCACAGCACCAGCCGCAACGGCTATGCCATCGTTCGAGGCAAGGAACCCGCTGCGTGTGGAAAACTGGGCGATATTCTCGCATTTGCCAGAGAGCGGCGTGAAACCGAAGTAATCTGTCAGATTGCTGTTGCCGAAGTAGATGGAGAAAAAATCCAGCCCGGAGTATGGTATGACATTGATTTTGTGAAAAGAGAGGCGGTGCAGAAATGAAAAAAAGCAGTTTGCTGAAAATGAAGAATCTGCCTACGACTGAAGAAATGCTTGCGGTGGCCCGCGAGGATGTCCCGGTCAAGGTCGGTTCGGGCTGGAACACTTCCTATCGATGCCGATACAGCGGTTTTGCACGAAGCTCGGTGGAAGGCGGCATTTTGAAGGTCACCCTGTATGACCCGGATGCAATGCGCCTTGGTGGGACGCTGCCGGTCTATGAGATTTTCATGGAGAAAGAAAAGCAGCAGTTTCTCACCTATGACCGTGCCCATGACAAATGGCGGACGGCAAAGATCAACTACTTGGAGTGGCAGGCGAAGGGGTCCAATAATGTGTGGATCAGCGCCGTGGATGATGCACAGATCCGGCAATATCTGGCGTCGGATGAAAAAAGCGTATATCGGGCTATTCTGAAATTTCAGCGCGCCGTTCGTGATGCTGAACTGGAACGCCGGCACAGAAAGGAAACCGATCCGTGGGATGCGGAGCTCTCTCAGACACCGCCGCTGCCGAAGGACTGGGAGCGTTGGGTCAATAAGGTGGGTATTCAGGAAAACTACATCTTCTACGATTACCGCAAGGGCGGGGCAAGGTACGGCTACTGCACCTATTGTGAAAAGGAAGTCGCACTGAAACAGCGGCCCTATCATAACGCGGTGGGAAAGTGCCCGAGATGCCGTCATAAGATCACGTTCAAGGCGAAAGGGAAAATAACGGAGTACCTGCGCTCACCGACCGAATGTGCATATCTGGCCCAGAAGTGCGGAGACGGGTTTGTGGTTCGCCAGTTTCACGTGAACAGGCAGTACCGGAAAGAAGAGAACACCATCGTATCGAAAACCTCCTGCTTTGAGAAGCAGCGCATTTTCTACCGTGCGGATCTGTCCTCTCACCCGTATCACTGGGGCTGGTACAAACAGCGCCGCGTCCGGTGGGTGCAGGGCATCGATGAGTACATCAACACAGGTATGGGCTATTCCTACAACGAGTATTGCTATCAGCCGGGGAGCATCTATGGAAAAACGCTTTCCAGCATTGCCCCATTTCTTGTAAGGACCGGATTGAGTGAGTATGTAAGACTTTGCAGGGGGCACGTAAGTCCTAACTGGTATCTGGCCGCGTGGGAGAGCCTTCCCCGCATTGAGCAGATATGCAAGGCGGGCCTATTCAGGCTGACGGTGGAATGTATGGAAAATGTCAAAGCCGTAAAAAGCTGTATCCGGCAGGAGTCTGAAACCAGTCTCGTCAAGGCATTGGCACTTGATACGCACCGGCTTTCGCGGCTCCGGACACTCAACGGCGGCGCCATTATGCTCGACTGGCTGCAGCGGGAGAAATGCAGCGGCAGAATCATCCCGGATCATGTGCTGCACTGGCTGGAGCAGGAGAAAATCCATGTTTCCGATATCGACTTCATTCTGGATCGAATGTCGGAGCAGCAGGTCTGCAACTACCTTCAGCGTCAGAAAAGCGGCACACGGGATTCCCTGCGGCAGATTATTTTCACATGGCGGGATTACCTTTCTATGGCGGACAAGCTGGGAATCAACACCCATGATGAGATCGTGTACCGCGTCAAGCTGCTGCGCCAGCGTCACGATGAACTGGTGGAGCAGCTGCGGAAAAGAGAACGGGACATGGAAGCTGCCGCAACAGCAAGAAAGTATCGGAAAATTGCAGGCATCTGCCGCTTGATCAAACCGAAATACGAATACACCGGCGAGGTGTATTCCATCGTTGTCCCGTCAGGTGTGCGCGATATTATGCGAGAGGGCGACGCGCTTTCCCACTGTGTCGGCAAGTCAGACCGCTATTGGGAGCGCATCGAGCAGCAGGAGGCATATATCCTGTTCCTGCGCAAGACCGCAGAGATCGACAAGCCGTACTACACCCTTGAGGTGGAACCAAACGGCACGATACGGCAGAAACGAACCTACTTTGACCGACAGAACGATGACCTCAAGGACGCGGAGCGGTTCCTGAAAGAATGGCAGAAAGTTGTCTCCGAACGTCTGACAGAGAGCGACCGTGAAAAAGCGGAAAAGAGCAAGGTCCTTCGCCTGCAGGAATTCGAGCAGCTGCGAAAGGATGACATCCGTATCCATACCGGCGACCTTGCCGGTCAGCGATTGGTGGATGTTCTGGTGTCGGATCTCATGGAAACTGCGGCCTAAGCCGCAATACAACACATTTGAACGAAAGAAAGGAAACTATACAGAAAATGAAAAACGGATTTACGATCACGCAGCGCAATGCTGTGGTGGAGCAGCATCTTTGGTGCATTGACACGATCATGGCGCAGTACGCCGCGTTTATGCAGACAGAACCCGTAGACCCCGATGATGTGTACCAGTCTTTGGCGGTACGCCTGATCCGGGCAGTCAACAGCTACGATTCCCGTAAAGGGTATCTGAAGGAGTACATCCTCTCTCAGCTCAAGCGGGAGATGGTTCGTATCCGGAGTACGCAGGCTGTCTATGGACTGACGCAGGCGCCGGCCAATATTGGCAGCACCATTGTTCCGCTCACGATTGCGGCACAGCGGGAATCGTACTGGGAAACCTATATTGCTGTATAAAAGGAGTCATGTGAAAATGAAACAGTTGGGAAACCTCGCGGTTATTTGTGCCCAACGCCCGGAGCTGCTGATGCAGCTCCGGGGCGGTCTGGTCTTGGTACAGGCAAAAAACCGTGCGGCGATGGAGGCCGCATGGGACGATGACGCACGGATCGAAAAGATGATCTATGAACTGAATTTCGGAGCATTCTCTGAGGAAAGGCTGGTGTAAGGAATGGAACAGAGTAAACAGCAGCAAATACGGGAATTGACAGACCGGCTGAATCGCTGCCGGTATGAATACTACAATCTCAACGCGCCGTCTCTGACAGACGCCGAATATGACGCACTTTTTGATGAACTGAGTACGTTGGAAAAGGAAACCGGCTTCAGCATGACGAACTCGCCCACGCAGACGGTAGGCTGCTATCCCGCTGTCAGCGCCTTGGTGAAAACAGTGCATCCGATTCCGCTGCTGTCGTTGGATAAAACGAAGAGCAGTGCGGAGCTTCTGCGCTTTGCGGGAGAGCAGATGGTCATGCTGATGCTCAAGCTGGACGGCCTGACGGTAAAGCTGACCTATGAAAACGGCCTTTTGATGGAGGCCGCTACCCGCGGCGATGGAGATACAGGTGAGAACATTACTCACAATGTGCTGGGGATCTCCGGCATCCCGGATAAGATCCCGTACAAGGAACGGCTGGTCGTTACCGGCGAAGCATTTATCCGTCCCAGCGATTTTGAGGCGTTAAAGGACACGCTGCGGGACGGAAATGGCGAACCTTATAAAAACGGGCGCAATCTGGCCGCTGGCTCTGTCCGACTGCTGGACTGCGGCGCCTGCAAGGATCGTCATGTGACCTTTATGGCTTTCAATGTGCTGGAGGGCTTTACAGAATACGCTTGGAAGTCGCAGCGGCTTCGGGCCATCGAACAGCTCGGCTTTCCCATTTGCAAGTATCTGGCGAGCAAGCAGGCGTTGACGCAGTTCGATATGGACGCCGGTATCCGGCACCTGCGGAAATACGCGCAGGAAAACGACATACCTATCGATGGCATCGTGGTCACCTACAACGACGCCACCTATGCGAGATCCTGCGGCCGGACCGGGCATCACTATAAGGACGGATTGGCGTTCAAATTTGAGGACGACACCTATGAAACCGTCCTGCGTTCGATTGAATGGACACCCAGCCGCACAGGGGAAATCACGCCGGTGGCGGTCTTTGACACGGTGGAGATCGATGGCTGCGCGGTATCCAGGGCAAGCCTCCACAACCTCTCCTTCATTGAGAATTTGGAACTGATGCCGGGATGCCGTATCAAGGTGAGCAAGCGGAACCAGATCATTCCCCATGTGGAGGAAAATCTGGATCGGGACTGCTACGCCAGAGAGAAGGTCGTTCCTGCCAGATGCCCGTGCTGCGGACAGCCTACCCGTATCCATACGACCAAAAACACTGTAAACGGGGAGGAAAAGGTCACGGCGGCGCTGTTCTGCGACAACGAGCATTGTGAAACGCGGAAGCTGCGCAAGTTCGTCCACTTTGCAAGCCAGAAGGCGATGAATATCATGGGATTGTCTGAAGCAATTCTGGAAAAATTCATTGGAAAAGGCTGGCTCCACTCCTATATGGACATCTTCTTTTTGGACAAACACAGGTCGGAGATCGTTCAGATGGAGGGCTTTGGGGTGAGATCCTGGCAAAATCTTTGGGACGCCATCCAGCACAGCCGCATTACCACCTTTGAGCAGTATCTGACCGCTATGGATATCCCCATGGTAGGCAGCACCGCCAGCAAGGCCATCTGCCAAAGATTCTGCGGAAACCTTGCGGAATTTGAAACGGCCGTGTGCCAGAGCTTTGATTTTACACAGCTCCCGGACTTCGGAGAGACACTGCACAGGAATATCTGTCAGTGGTTCCGCAGCGAGGATAACTGGACAATCTGGACAGAGCTGCGGCGGCTGGTGTGCATTAAGACCTATCAGCCGCCTGCGGCCAGTACCGATATGAGCAATCCCTTTGTCGGCAAGACCCTTGTGGTGACCGGCAAAGTGGAGCCGTACACCCGGGATGGGATCAACGAAAAAATTGAATCTCTGGGCGCTCATGCCGGCAGCTCGGTAAGCAGCAAGACAGATTATCTGATCTGCGGCGAGAACGCCGGAAGCAAGCTGGCAAAGGCGCAGGAACTTGGGGTCAAGATCCTGTCACCCGGCGAGTTCTTCCGCATGGCCGGAGAAGGCGCATAAAGAAATGAGGGAGGGCGTTTTGCCCTCCCTTTTTTGCAGAGGCGAAATACGGTATTGCTTGATTTATCAGGGAAAAATAGATATACTACTACCAGAGTGTAGATTTCAATGGAGGAATTATATCAATGAGTCATGAACTGCACCTTCATAAAATCGGTCCCATCAATGACTGTCGGCTGACGCTTGACTCTTTTACGATTTTGACTGGACCGCAGGCTAACGGAAAGAGCACAGTTGCAAAAGCGGTCTATTTCTTTCGGTCGGTCAAACAGGATATCCTCAGCATTATGATGCAGGGGGGGCCAAACGCAGTTACTGGGGACAAGGCTTCCACTTGGAGCACCGTTCTGAAGCAGCGGATGAAAGACAAGTTTTTGCAGCTTTTCGGGACCTCGTGGGTCATGCCATCTGATATGCGGATGGAATACCAATACAGCAAAGATGTGTCTATCACGGTATCCTTAGAAGATGATTTCAATGACTCTTCCAAGAATTATATTGTGATCGATTTCAGCAAGTCTATTGAAGACTATTTGGAAGCATTAAACTTGCATATCTTCACCAATATTACCCCGGCTCAGAAGGAGCACGAAGAAAAGAAGTTGAATGAGCTCTTTGATGATCCGTTCGAGCCCGTCTTCATTCCTGCTGGCCGGAATCTCCTGACATTGTTGAGTACACAGCTCAACTATATCTTTACCTCGTTGGAGGATTCACAGCTGAGAAATATTGACTATGTCACAAAGAGATATACGGAATTGATTCTCCGCCTGAAACCGGTGTTTGCCCACGGAATGGAGGGCATTGCCAACCGTATGAAAGACGATCCAACACAGTCTAAGAAATATGAACGGATCTGCCCTGCTCTTAATGTCCTCATGGACCAGGCAAAAGAGATCATGCAGAGCACCTATCGGTATGTGGATGGAGAAGAGCGGCTGTATCTCTCGGATGACCGTTATGTAAAAATCAACCTTGCATCCTCCGGGCAGCAGGAAGTTGTGTGGGTATTTAACCTCCTCTTTTACTATCTGTCGGAAGATAAAAAGATTTTCCTGATTATTGAGGAGCCGGAGTCACATCTCTATCCGGAATCCCAGCGACGTATCAGCGAAACGCTTTCCTTGATGGCTGACAGCGGAAATTCAGTTTTCGTTACGACCCACAGCCCCTATGTCCTCGGAACGTTTAATTACCTTCTGATGGCGGGACAGGTTGCAGAGAATCATCAAGAAGAAGTGGCAGAGAAGCTTGATAAGCGGCTGTGGCTGAAAGCTGGGAATGTGAACGCCCACTATATCTCTGATGGGAAACTGACGGATGGAATCTCTGATGAAGACGGGCTACGTTTGATCAGAAATGAACTGATCGATGGGGCCTCTTCCGAAATCAATGATATGAGCGATTATCTGCTCGGTTTTCTCTATGCTGAGGGAGACGAATGATGCCTTACAATATAAATGACTATAAGCCTTTCCGCGAAGGCAATCATTCGGTTTTTCCATCTTCTGAAAATGGGTGCAGACACGTCGGAAATAACACAAAACGACAATATGTTCGGCACTTTAAGGTGGATGGAGAAGTTTTCAGGGGCCCAGGAGAGGAACGGTGCGATTATCTTCTTCTCAATGATGAAGCAGCAACCTCTTATTACATCGAATTGAAAGGCTCTGATTTGCCCAAGGCTATTCGGCAGATTGAAAACACAATCAAACTGCTCTCGCCTTCACTGCCCGGCTACGCGGTTCTGCGCCGGATCGTGTACCACATAGGTTCCCATAACGTCCACGCATCTGAGGTCCTGCGCTGGAAGGCACGGTATAAAGCTGTGGTAAAAGAACGAGCGTATTCAGAAAATATTTAACAGCTATTCCATAAATGGTATCCGCAGCCATTAAAAAACTGTGGAGCCTCTTTTCAGCAGAAAGCTGGGCAGTGAAAAATTTTCTCACCGCCCAGTTTTTTGTTGCTTCAGCCATGAGCAAAACTCCAAAAGAGTAGTAATTGCAATGGTTCCCGGCCATGGCTGAAACCGAAAATCACTCATATGATATAGAAAGCGGAGCCCCTTTTTGGTAAAATTGACTTGAGAGAAAACCAACCAGAAAGGGGCTGGCCGCTATCTACCGACAGGAAATCATTCAGGATGTGACGCTCTTTACATCCCAAAGCGCCGCCATGTTTTATGACAAGCTTTTCAGCAGCTTGGACTTCACGCTGCGCAGGGCGACACAACCGATGATTTGATCGCAAAAGCAAACGAGATCAATCCGCAGGCTTCCAAGCGCGAGCTGGATATGCTTTTGTCTACGGGTGAGCAGATTTCCATTGCGCTGTGCGCCATGGCGATGGAAAAGCGCGGCCTTCCGGTCGTTTCTCTGACGGCTTGGCAGGTGGGAATTCAAACCAATAACACCTATACCGATGCGCGCATCCGAAAAATTTCCAAGGAGCGCATTCAAGCGGAACTGGACAAGAGAAATATTATTATCCAGATGATTGCTACATCCGAGATTCGTATTTCGGTATTGGTGAACAAGGACGATGCAAACCGCGCCATCAAAGTGGTGCACGATAAGTTCTTCGGCAACGAGGACTGACCGATCGGGCTTTCCTTTTTTGAAGCAGCGTGTTATGCTATAGAAAATAGTGTAACGCGCTGCTTTTTTTCAGCAGGCGGAAGGAGTTAGAAACGATGATTTATCACTGCGAGGATCACACCTGTAATTATTGGGATGAAGGCGAAAAGCTGCCGGAGCGCTGTCCGCAGTGCGGCCGGAAATTGCTGCGCGCCAACGAGGCCGATATGACCGGAGATGATTGGACGGCTTTAGGCAACACCCTTTGGGATGCAGAGGCATCGGATAAAAAGCGCATGGTGGATTGTTTTCGGAAAGCTGCATATCTCGGCAGCGCATGGGGCGTATGCAATCTGGGCATCTGCATGGAGCAGGGAAACGGCGTGGAGGCGGACCCGGTTCAGGCTTTTTGGCTTTATCAGCAGGCGGTGGAAATGGGGAGCCTGAATGCGGTGTGCTGCTTGGGCGTGTGCTATGAATACGGCATTGGCACGGCTCCGGACGCGAAACAGGCTGCCGAGTTATACTGCAAGGCGGCGGAATACGGTTCGCCCCGCGGACAGATGCTGCTCGCCCACGCCTTCCACGACGGGATCGGCGTGGAAGCCGACGCTGCCGAGGCCGTGTACTGGGTGCGCGCGGCGGCGTATCAGCGCTACGGTGAAGGTATGCACCGGCTGGGCGTATGCTATGAATACGGCGACGGCGTGGAGCAAAACTGGGAGCGTGCTGTGCATTGGTTCCGCGAGGCGGCAGAGAGTGGCGTGAGCGCGGCAATGACGGATCTGGGATACTGCTATGAAAAGGGCTGCGGCGTGGAGCAGAGTTGGGAGCAGGCCTTTTCCTGGTATCGCAGAGGTGTGGAGTGCGGCGATCCGGGTAGCATG
>JAXWVI010000111.1:0-4556 GCA_037245165.1 bacterium | reverse complement strand
AATGGCGGGTCTCGCCCGATCAAATTCCTCCTGCTCACAGACCCGGATGGGCCATAGGGTCAGTCCAGCGGTTTCTACGGGTTCGTAGCGGTCCGCCGCCCGCTTGATATTCCGTGAGAGTTCCATTCTTTTAATTCATCCTCTCCAATATCTGAAATCAAATGGTAATGCCCGCACTGGCAAACAGCGCCGCAATACAGGCTCCGGCGATCAGCCAGATTACCTTGTCCACAAGGCTGTCCCACCTGCTTGGTCGCCATTACCTCTACGCTGGCAGTCAGCTTGATCAGCGCCTGCTGATCCCGCTCCACATCGGCCATGCGATGTTTCAGGGACTTGATCTCGTGCTCATGCCCCTCTATCTTTACGGCTGCTTCTTCCATGTTCATGGTGGCTGTCCTCCCGTTGTGAATTTAGTAGTCCTCAATGGTGTCCCCCATGGCGGCTTCGCTTTCCGCCCAATGGATGCTCATTTTCAGTTCCCGGCCCACCACCGTGCCCGTCTGGTCATACACCGGTCGGCTTCCGTTGTCCGCGTGTGCGGCACGGGAGAAATCGCACACGCCGATCCCCGCCAGATTCACTCCGTTCAGTGCTTCAATGATGCACTGCTCCATGTCGTAGGAGCGGGCGTATGCCTCTGTTTTGGTGGTGGTCTCCTGATTCACGTTGCAGGAAATTACAAACGTGATCCCGATCCGCGCGTCAAAGGGCGTCTGTGAAAAAATGCGGCCCAAATAACATTTGATTGTGCTTTTCGCCTCCGTCTGGGCTTCTCCCCAGAACTTCTGAGCGTAAAGGCGATACCCTTTCGGGTGCTTGCGGCGCTGGGTGCTGCTGTCTACCACAGGCTCGTTCCCGTCAAAAAGAAGGCTCTGCTTTTCCTTGGCCGTAGGCAGCCGCTCTCCCAGCGGCTTGGCCCCGTCATGCCATAAATATTTCATCAACCGGACACGGGGCCGGGTGTTGTCATCCACCGGCTCGTAGCCGTCCGGCAGCGGCAGGTCCATCAGATAGGTCAACAGCTTGTGGGGGATTTCCTCCGCCCCACGGAAGGTCAGAAACCCGCTTTGGACTCTCTCAAATGGATAGGTGGGGCTGTGGAAGGCCGGGTTCATTGTGCGCCGTCCTTCCGCTGCTGAAAGGCCGCGTCAAAGGCGCTCCGGGCCTCCTTCAGATCGTCCAGCGTCTTTTGCACCGCCTCCGGCGTCATGCTCTGCGCCGCAAGGTCCTGAAACCGGCTCACGGGATCGTTCATGGCTTGCAGCATCCCGTAAATCTCCGTTTTCAGCATCTTTTCCAGATCGCGGTAGTCCGCCAGCAGGTCAAAGGCTTTGTCCCGCAGCTCCGGCCCTTTCCCCTTCATGCGGTCGATCTGGTTGAAGATGTGTCCTCCGGCCCACCGGTCATAGTCATCGGCGGACATAAGGTAGGTTTCTCCCTCCACCGGCTCAAAGTCCTCTCCCAGATACAGCTTCACAAATCCGCCCATGAGATACCGGCTCCGCCGCTCCACGTTCTCCTTGAAGTAGGGGAGCACCTGTCCTCCCTCCACCCGGACCTCCATCCGGTCAAAGCACCGTCCGGCGCACTCCGCCGCAAACGCCGCCTTTTCCATTAGGGGCACATAGTCTCTGGCTGCCAGCAGCTCTTCCTCCGTCAGTTTTTTCCATTCCATATACGTCATTCCTTTCAGATTTTTTGGAATTTCTCACGGTCAATCCCCCGCAGGGGACACAAGGCCGCCTGCGGTGTGTTCTCCCACTGCCCAGTCACGCCGCACAAATGCTGGTGCCCGCAGATGGGGAATTTCTGCCCCGGCTGCATCTCGCACAGCAAGCTCACCGTTCCGGGCCGCTTGTAAGCGTATGGACACTTCTCTGCCATCACAAGCCCTCCAAGTCGATCTCCGCGCTGACGCTCTCGCCCTCGCATCTGGCCGTTACCGTCAGCGGTTTCGGGCTGTTCCCCCAGCATCGGACTGTCAACTGGTTCCCATTGACACTCACGCTGTAAGAACCCTCTGCGGCTCCCTCATAGGTCCACTCCACCGCCGTGTCCTGTCGAACGCCGCCAATAAACAGCGCCGCCTCCAAGGTCTCCACATCGTAGGGGGCCATGTACTTGGGAACCTCATTCAAAAACCGTACCGCCGGTGTTTTTGCCGCCGATGCCTCCACCGTCACTGTAAACTCACCGGCACAGTCCCGGTTCTGTTCCAGTGTCGCCTTGATCTGGCAGGTGCCCTCACCCATGGCGGTCACAACGCCTTTTCCGTCCACCGTGGCTACATTGGGATCGCTGGACGTCCATATATAGCCGATGGGGTGTTCCTCCGTGGTCTCCACCTCGGCCCCATTCCGCCGGGAGGCTGCGGTAAATTGGGCCGAGTCTCCCGCCGTCATGTGGGGCGCCCCGGTGACAAATACCGCCCAGGAGAAGTTCTTCCCCCCTGCCACCTTCGCTTCCAAATCGTCGATCTCGTGGTTCGGCTCCTGCATTCTGGCGTTGAAATACAGCAGGTGTGTGCTTTCATCGTCCCCGGTGAACTCCTGCGTCACGTCGGAGTAGCCGGTGATCTGGTAGGCCCGCCGCCCTAAGATCAGGCGGCTGTTCTGGTCCAGCTGCTCCGTGTTTTCGTTTCGCTGGCAGATGATGTTGAAATATCCCTGCATGATGAGGGTCATTTCCTGAAAGTCATTGGATGTGGCCTGCGCCAGTGACTTTTCCACAAGGATCGGTTCTTCTCGGATGTTGCCGTACCAGTCCAGAAACCGCCATACGGCGTTGCACCGCCGCATGATTCCGGTCCCTATTGCGCTGGATAGATTAGAAGGGTTCGTTACCAGCCAGTAGGAACCCATGGTCTCCACCTTGGCTCCCTCCGGGATGTAGTCCACCCCGGCGTCCGCCACCAGAAACGCCTTCTGGTCATCGGTCTTTCGGGTAAGGCTGACGCCTTGCTTGGTGGTGTCGGAGAACCGGATGCGCTTTGTGCTCCACCGGTAGAAGTCTCCGGGAACCAAGCCCTGCATCCGGGCCGTCACAAAGTCCGTGGCGTAAGGAGCCATTTCCTCCACAAACCGGGCCGTGGCATCCGCAAAATACTGCCGATTCCGGTCCCGGTATTGAGCCGGAGCGTTGGTCGCCCTGCCGTTCCCACCGCCCAAAAGTCCAATGTTTTTCATGCCGTGCTTGGCGTCCGCCATGTGGTCCCCTCCTTTCAGATCAGCTCCATCTGCCGTGCCGACCGGCGGAACGCCGTGGCGTATATGCAGTCCTGCTCATACTTCCGCAATTCCTCGTTCAAAAGCCCCCGGTTTTGCAATTTCTTCTTGTTGCCCTTTTCCATGTACTGCGGTTCGTTAGGCGGGTTAAAACTCCGGTCATGATCCTTGGGCGCGTCGCCGAGCCAGTTGCGGAAAAACCGCTCGTCCCATACGGAGGCTACGCACAATCCCAACAGCCGTTTTTGCTCCGCCGTCAGGTCATGGGCAAAGGCCCCGTCGGTGTAAAAGTCCATTTCGTACTGTAATCCCGCGTCCATCTGGGGAGGAAAGGTCACGGTCCCGGTCTCCGGGTCATATACCGCCTCTCCATACGGTACTAAGAGCACGGACCCGTCCGGCTGCTCCGCCCGCTGTGCGCAGGAGAATAATTCGTAGCCGGTCATCCCCGTTTCCACCTTGGTCTCCGCCGTCAGGCTTTCCTCCGTGGAGATCCATGCGCTGTCCCCGTAGGCGGGTTCCGTCAGCCCCTCCTTTAGGTAATCCACCATCTCAGGGGGACGGTTGAATACCGGGATCGCGTTTTTCATGTACAGGCTCATCCGCCGGAGGAACCGCGCAGGGCTTTCCGCCGCCTGATCCGTCAGTCTCACGTCATCAATAAAAACCATGGCATGGTCCGAAATGATCTCGCTCCAACTCGTTCCCATAGCCGTCCCTCCTTTTTGGCCTGTTTTATATGTTTTCCGTCCCGTCTGTTTTTCTTCGGAACAGTCATGTTCTGTTTTAATATTGCCCCATGCCGCCGCATTCCCAGTGGCATGGGGCTTTTTGCTTGTGTTTTCTCAGCCGGTCCAGTCAGCCTTGGTCTCTCTCACGTCGATATGACAAAAGCTGTCATAAACCCCCACGCCGCCCCAGTCAGGCATCAGCTGTCTGGCATAGGCCGCCACCTGTTCCGGCTTCTGTCCGTCCACGGAAATATCAGCTGCCGTGCCGTAGCAGTGCTGGCTTTCCGTCACGCCGCCCACCTTGGCGTTGTACTGGGGAGTCCGGTAGCCACTGTTGATCACCACAGCGGAACCGAAATAAGTGCGGATGGATTCCAGCACCATTACCAAACGGGGAGCCACCAGAACGGCGTCGCTGCCGTCCCTGCAGGCAAACTCCTTGACCTTGAAGTGGGCGGAAAGACGCTTGTTTCCGTCTTTGGCCTTGGAGTATCCGTTGATCCCAACCATGCTCATCACCTCATTTTGTATAATGCACGAACCATCTCTGCCCGTGTCACTGTCTCCCCCGCATTGCTGTCCGTCAACAGCCCCTTGG
>JAXWVI010000110.1:0-4710 GCA_037245165.1 bacterium | reverse complement strand
CTCACGTTGAAATATCGAGATAATAACCCTAATACGGCGGAGGACGGAAATCTTATAGAATTTTCATAGCTTATTATTGAAGAAATACTAGTATTTAACTGTTCTGCAAGTTGTTTTTGTGTGATCCCCTTCTCACTTCGAAGTGCTTTTAGTAGGGCTGATAAATAGTGTTTATAAGTAAACTGCTCGTAATTGGCCATTAGACGTTCTCCCTTTTTTATTGAGTATAGCAGAGAACTTAGACCATGTAAAATAAAATTTTTGAAATACACTTGACATTATACTTAGTATAAGTTATTCTATACAAAAGAGTTATACTTAGTCTAATAACAGGAAGGAGGGGTCAGCATGTACATCCCAAAATCAAGCGAAATCAAGCGTCGCCGCCTGGAGGCCGGGTACAACTGCCAGGAACTTTCCTTACGGGCAGGACTACCTAAGAACGCGATCTACCGCATCGAGCTGGATCAGTCCCGGTACACATATCCCATCCGGGCCAGAGCAATCGCCAAAGCCCTGCGCTGCAAGGTTGAGGATATATTCACCATTACGGAAGGAGCATAAATATGAACGAAATGCAGGTATTCCAGAGCAGTGATTTCGGCGAACTGGGGGTGCTGGAAATTGAGGGCAAGCCCTATTTCCCGGCCACAGCGTGCGCTAAGATGCTGGGCTACGGCAATGCCCGCGATGCCATCAAACGGCACTGCAAGGAAGAGGGGGTCGTGAAACGCGACGGGGTCTCCCAAACTACCAACCAGCACGGCGTGACCACCTGCCAGACGGTGGAGATGAAGTTCATCAACGAAGGCAACCTCTACCGCCTGATCGTCCACAGCAAGCTGCCCGCCGCCGAGCGGTTTGAGAAATGGGTGTTCGATGAAGTCCTGCCCGCGATCCGAAAGACGGGAGGATATGGCCGGGTGGATGTAACCGCCATCATCATGCAGACGGCTACCGCCGTATGCGCCGAGATGGTGAAGCAGCTGGCCCCGCTTTTCCAAGGCATGACCCGCGCTCCAGTACCTCCCGCTTCTGAGGAGTACATGGTTTTGGATGATATGCCGGTGAAGCGCCCCAAATTGCGCAAAAAGCCCGCCAGTATTATTGACCGCCTTTGTCCGGAGCTGCGGCGGGAGGTGGAGAAAATGCTCTGTGACGGGCGGCACACCTATTCTGAGATTTGTGCCTGGCTGCGGCAGGAGGGCATCAGTATCTCGACAGCATCTGTTTGCAGATATGCCAAGCGTACCGGGTGCTATGCAGCTTACGAAGCCGAAAGTGAAGATTGAGCCGAAACTGCCAGTATCTGGCGGTCTTGCGGAGACGACCTCCCGTAACTGACGAGGCAGGTTGTATGAAGTCAGAATAAGGATGTGTATATTGCTGTGTATATTGCAAAGAGAGAAGAAATTGAGCGGCGGCGACTGGCAAGTGGCTTAAATAAAAAGGAATTGTCCCTAAAAGCCGGGTTGCCTGCCAACGCTATCGGACGCATCGAAAGAGGAGAAAGCGAGCAAACCCATCCCTTACGAGCTAGAGCCATTTCCAAAGCCTTACATTGTGATGTGACTGACATATTCACCGAAGCGAAGGGAGAAGCAGTATGAACCGTATCACATCTAAAGAATACCCCACTTATATCACCCCAATAGCAGGGCAGAGATACCGCAACCAAAATGGCGACACCTATATATGTCTAACTTCCCCCATAGGGACTCAACCCGGACTGGATATGACAGCGCAGTTTGAGCGTGAGTCAGATGGCTGGCTGCTTATCGCCCACGGAGTTTCACAATATAGCGACGGCTCAATTGTATGGGATTTTTCTACCAATGGACACTGGCCTTGTGGAACCCCAAAAAATTGGCCACTGTAAAGCCGAAACCGTCCAGCGAGGGCGGTCTGCAGGGACTGACCGCCCTGTACTGATGATGGTAGGTCGAGGCAGGTGATTAGAATGGCAATCGAACTAAGTACTGCGGAAGTAGCAAGCCTGAAAGGATGCAGCACCCAGTACATTCGAAGGCTGGCCAAAACAGAAAAGCTGAAAGGCCGTAAGTGTTTGAACGCTGACGGCTCGCCTGGGTGGATGTTCCTTGTGGAGGAGCTGCCTGCAAAGCTGCAGGAGAAGTATTATAACCAGCTCCGCGCCAACTTGCCGGAGGCCAGCTTTCCGGACGAGGCAAAGCCAAAGGCAGCCAAGCCGCTGGACAGCTACACCGCCGGGGAGCAGGAGGAGATCGCCTTCTGGCTGCGGCTGGTGGATCGGTGGCAGGGCTACCGCAACAAGCCGGGGGCCAACAAGGCCGAGGTGGATGAACGCTTCGTGCATCTGTGCAGGCTGGAGTACCCGGAGCGGGCCATTTCTGTGGATACCCTGTACCGCCGCTGGAACGCCGTGCGGAAGGATGACCTGGACGGCCTCATCGACAAGCGCGGCAAATGGAAGAAAGGCAAGAGCAGCATCACAGATTCCATGTGGCAGGCGTTTCTGTATTACTATCTGGATGAGAGCCGGCACTCTATTCAGAAATGCTATGAATACACCAGGCTGTGGGCGCAGAAAGAGGCCCCGGAGCTGGCGGCAGATATGCCGGGCTACACGACCTTTTACCGCAGGGCGCAGGCCGATATCCCGAAGCCGCTGAAGGTGCTGGGCCGGGAGGGTGAGAAGGCATTCCGTGACCGCTGCGCCCCATATATCCGCCGTACATACGAAAACATGGCCAGCAACGAGTGGTGGATCGCGGACAACCACACCTTTGACATCATCACCGAGGGCGAAAACGGCCAGCGCCACCGCCTGCACCTGACGGCCTTCTTCGACGCCCGGAGCGGTATCTTCACAGGGTGCCATGTCACCCTGAACCCCTGTTCCCAGGCAACGCTGATCGCGCTGCGGAAGGGCATCCAGAAGTACGGGATCCCGGAGAACATCTATGTGGACAATGGCAGGGAGTTTTTGACCTATGACATAGGCGGCCTGGGCCACCGCAGGAAAAAGCCTAGGGACGGCCAGGAGCGGTTCGACCCGCCCCCGGTATTCGAACGGCTGGGCATCAAAATGACAAACGCTATTGTGCGCAACGCTAAGGCGAAGGTCATCGAGCGGCGCTTTCGGGATGTGAAGGACCACCTTTCCCGCCTGTTCGACACCTTCACCGGGGGCAATGTGCTTGAGAAGCCGGAACGCCTGAAATCTGTCCTGAAGGATGGCAAGATCCCTTTGGACGCAACCCTGGTGGAAACGGTGGAGGAGCTGCTGGACTGGTATTTCAACCAGCAGCCCTACGGCGGCGCGGTGGCCGGCGACCACGGCAAGCCCCGGCAGCAGGTGTTCAACGAAAACCTGCATACCAAACGGGTGGCCAGCGCCGAGGACTTGAGCCTGATGCTGATGCGGAGCAGCCGCCCGCAGAAGGTCACGCGCCGGGGCGTACACCTGGACATCGCGGGGCAGCGTATCGACTACTGGAACGACGAGCTGGTTTTCCACTACCTGGGCCAGCAGGTCTATTATCGATACGACCCCGACGATCTGAGCGAGGTGCGGGTGTACGACCTGCAGGACCGCTTCATTATGAGCGTCCCCGCCGACAACACGGCGGTGCTGGCCTACGGGGCCGGCAAGGAGGAGGTCAAGGAGGCCATGTCCAAGGTGCGGCGCATGGAGCACATCACCAGGGAGGCATTGAAAGTCAGCGCCTTCCCGGCCTTCGGGCGGCATACGGCGCTGGAGCTGGTTATGGAGGCCGCCCACGAGAGCAAGACCGCCCGGATCATCCCGCCCGCCAATCCAAAGGTACTGGAGCTTCAGCGGCCTGACGATGAGCCGCTGCTGAAGGCGGCGGTCGGCGGTCCCGATCTGGATACCATGAACCGAAACGCACTGAAACGAAACGGAGGAGCCGAGCATGAGCAAGGAGTATGACAGCGCGCTGCAGGCGCGGGTGGAGCAGTTTTTGAAGGAAAAAAACATCAGCCAGGCCAAAGCCGCCCCGCTTATGGGCATCAGCCAGACGGCGTTAAGCCAGTACCGCCGCAGTATGTATGACAACGGCAATATAGGTGAACTGGAAAATAAGCTGATGGAGTTTTTCCGCACCCAGGAGGAGCAGGAGGCCAGCACGGAGAAGGCCCTTCCCTACCGCCCCATTCAGGACTATATCCCAACCTCCATTTCGGAGGATGTGTATAAGCTCATCCGCTACTGCCAGTTGGAGAAGGGCATGGTCATCATCCATGGGGATGCGGGAATCGGCAAGACCAAGGGGGCCGAGCGGTTTGTCCGCGAGAACCCCACGGCCAGCGTCTATATCCAGGCAACGCCAAGCACAGGCACCCTGGGCAACCTGCTCAAGGTACTGGCGCGGGCGCTGAAGGTACCGGAAACCCGCAGCAAGCTCGACCTGACGCTGGCCATCCGGGAAAAGTTGGAGGGTACGAACAAGGTCATCATTATCGACGAGGCGCAGCACCTGCAGCTGCGTTCCCTGGAGGAGATCCGCACCTGGGCCGACGCGAACCCCATCACCGGGCAGCAGGGCGTGGGCATCGCCCTGATTGGCAATACCGAGGTTTACACCCGGATGGTCGGCAAGCAGGAGGCCAGGTTCGCGCAGCTTTTTTCCCGCATCCGTATGAACCGCTATTACAGCACCCGCAAGGTCACCGACGAGGATGTGGCGAAGCTGTTCCCCAAGCTGG
>JAXWVI010000109.1:0-1289 GCA_037245165.1 bacterium | reverse complement strand
TCAAGTGATCCAGATGGTTTAATTGATTTAGTAACAGATAAGGCTTCAAATGTTGTTACAACTGGAAGTTCTTTTACAGCTAAAGATACAAATGTTACTGCTCATAATATTTATTTTAATAGAGGATTAACTGCTCCAACTACAACCGTAGCTACAAATACATTTGTAAGTGGAAATTTAACAATTAATGCTAATGGTGCTAATGGTATTGTAAATACAAATGTAAAAGGAAAAGCAACAATAAATGCTGAGGCTTATAACTCAATAGATAAATTAACAACAAAAGAATTAGATACAAGTGCAGGTTACTTTACAAACCTAACAAACTCAACAATAACAGGTAATGCAAAAGCACGAGTAGGAAAAACAACAAGTACATCACGTCCAGACCAAAGAATGTTCTTTATGAAGGATACAAAAGTTGGTGGTAATTTAGATGCATCATCAGAAACAGGTTATATTCATTTAGATGGTGGTTCAGTAGGAGGCGATGCAACATTAGCTGGTAATACTCGTGGTGATGGAAATATGGGTCACATAATTATCGGTTATAAAGGAAATGATAAAGAAGTAATATTAAGTGATAAAACCGCAGCCCAACACTCAACATCAATAGGTGGAGTAATAAAGGCAACTGCCAAGAGAGGCCACAGAAGTGATAGACCAGAATTAGCAAAAGGTGATATCCTAGCATATTCAGATGGTAACTTAGTATTTAAGGGTGGTTCAGCTGAAGATAATTTAATAGCTGATTCAGGAAAAAATATATTAATAAATAGAACATCATCAGGTTATACAAATACTAATACAACCGTAGGTAAAGATTTAATTTTGAATGCAAAAGGTTCAAATGCGATAATAGATGTTCAAGTAGGAAATAAATCAGTAATTAATTCAGCTGAAGGTTATAACTCAATAGATAAATTAACAACAAAAGAATTAGATACAAGTGCAGGTTACTTTACAAACCTAACAAACTCAACAATAACAGGTAATGCAAAAGCACGAGTAGGAAAAACAACAAGTACATCACGTCCAGACCAAAGAATGTTCTTTATGAAGGATACAAAAGTTGGTGGTAATTTAGATGCATCATCAGAAACAGGTTATATTCATTTAGATGGTGGTTCAGTAGGAGGCGATGCAACATTAGCTGGTAATACTCGTGGTGATGGAAATATGGGTCACATAATTATCGGTTATAAAGGAAATGATAAAGAAGTAATATTAAGTGATAAAACCGCAGCCCAACACTCAACATCAATAGGTGGAGTAATAAAGGCAACTGC
>JAXWVI010000108.1:0-5078 GCA_037245165.1 bacterium | reverse complement strand
CCGGTGCTTACATCAACTTTAGAAGTCAAGTAAGTGCTGCTGCAAGTGTGGCAGACCGCGGCTATGGTGCAATGCCTTTAGAACTTGACTGGGGGCCTGAAAATACGATTTTTGCCGTAGAAGCAGAGGACTTTCAGAAAAACTCTTTGAAGTATTTCGGCTATGAGTATACCGACGATAAATTAAAGGGCCTGCGTGATCTGTTTAAAAACCTTAAAACGGGCTATTTTTATCGTATGTCAAATAATGCGGTAAAAGCGCAAGGAACAACGGGGACGGCTAAATACGGTGGTGAGCGTGGTAACGACATAACTGTTGTCGTAGCCGCTAATGTCGATGAGACTAGCAAGTTTGACGTGTCAACGTACATTAACGTTGACGGGGTTAAAACACTGGTAGATGAACAGACAGTAGCTAAAAAAGCGGACCTCGTTGATAATGACTACGTAGTGTTTACTGAAACCGATGGTGCTTTAACTGCTAATGCAGGGGATGTATTCACCGGTGGTACTAACGGTGACACGATTACAGCACTGCAACACCAAAACTTTTTAGCTGCTATTGAACCGTATTACATCAATACGCTTGGTGTAGTAACAACTGAGAAAACGATTAAGGACCTGTACATATCTTTTGTTAAGCGTTTGCGCGATGATGTAGGTATGAAGTTTCAGCTGGTATTGTACGAAGCGGCTGGCACTGACTATGAAGGTGTTATTAGCATTAAAAATCCGGTACAGGACAGTGGTGCAAGTCCTGCCAGCCTTGTTTACTGGGTAGTTGGTGCTGAGGCAAGTTGCGCGGTAAATGCGTCCTGCACGAATAAAACCTACGATGGTGAGTTCAAGGTAAAAAGTGATTACAGCCAAACAGAACTGAAAAAAGCTATCAATAACGGTGAGTTTGTGTTCCACCGTGTCACTGACCCTACCGCTGGTGATGTTACAGGCAACATCAATGTGCTTACTGACATTAATACCTTTACAAGCTTTAGTAAGGCAAAAAGTGCTGACTTTGCTAAGAATCAGGTTATGCGGGTACTTGACCAGATAGCGATTGACATTGCCCGTCTTTTCAATAAAACTTATCTTGGTAAAGAGCAGAACGACGAGGACGGCAGAATTGCATTGTGGGGTGACATTGTAGCCTACTATCAAGAATTACAGCGTGTACGAGCAATACAGAATTTCAGTTCCAGCGACATTCCAATACCAACGCAAGGTACTGAGAAAACCGCGGTTGTGACTGAACATGCAGTACAACCCACTTGTTGTATGGAAAAATTATATATGACAGTGTACGTCAATTAAGGGGGTGCAAATTGATGGGAGATCTAATTCAGAGTATGCGGGCACGTGATGTAAACGCCGCCCGTCTTGCGTACTGTTTTGCCACCATTGAAAATAACCGTTATTTGCTGATGATGGCAAAAAACTTAAAAGCAACGGTTAAAAAGAATAAAAAGGAAGTCCCGATTTTAGGTCAGACAGGTGTAGGTCACAAGTCAAACGGCTGGGAAGGCTCCGGCTCTATGACGATTTATAGTGTCACGTCAATGTTTACTAAGCTGATGCAGAAGTATAAAGATACCGGTGAGGATATTTACTTCGATATGCAGGTAGTAAACAAAGATGCAACGTCGGCTAGCGGTTCTCAGACTTTGATTCTTAAAAACTGCAACATGGATAGTGCCATCATTGCCGCATTTGACGCGGACGGCGATTGGCTTGAGCAGGATATGGATTTCTCGTTTGAAGATTTTGAAATGCCGCAGAGCTTCGATGAGCTTGGCGGTGTTCTTGTTAGCTAAGAAGTAGAATAGTAGCGGATGGGTTTTTTTTAGTGTCGTAACAGCCTGTCCGCTGTTTTAGTTATGGAGGATTTAATTGTGGCAGAACTTAGCATGAAAGCATTTTTAAAAGGTAACGCTATTGCTATTAAAGAAAAGGAATATGTAGCGTCAGAACGCTTTGTAGATGAGCAGGGTAATCCGATACCGTGGAAGCTGCGAGTTCTTGGTAATGATGAGATCGAAGCAATGGAGCGTCGGTGCAAGAAAAAAGAGTTTAACAAAAGTACCCGCGAATATAAGACTACTACCGACCAAATAGCACTAGCGACGGAAATGGTTTGTGCGGCCGTAATATTCCCAAACCTTAACGACGCGGACTTACAAGCGTCCTACGGTACCGTTGGCGCAGCGCTCACGGTTAAAGCTATGCTGACACCCGGCGAGTATACAGACCTTGTAAGCGCCGTATCAGAAGTGTCCGGCTATCAGATGGGCATGGCGGAAAAAATCAGTACCGCAAAAAACTGATTAACGGCAATGATGCGTGGGCTGGTGTCCTGTATTATTGCCTTATAAAGTTACACAAGCTGCCAAGTGAAATAATGAGTTTATCAGAAGAAGAACAAGCTTTTATTTGGGCTGCTATAGACGTAAAAGCTAAAGCCGATAAAAAAGAAGCGGAGAAGATGAAGTCAAAGGCTCGGAGGTGATACAGTGGCTACATTACGAAACCGAATTGAACTAGTCGACGGTGTGTCACCCGTACTCAACAAGATTACACAGAGCGTCAATGCTACGCAAAAGGGCTTTAGCTCGATAGCTAACAGTAGGAAAGTTTTTGACCAGTTAGGACAGTCTGTTTCCGGTGTAGAGCGAGTTGTTGATAGTATGCAGGGCAAAAGTATTAACATCGGAACCAACGCTGCACAGACGGTCGCAAATGCACGACAAGCTATTAACAGTTTGCAAGACAAGACAATTACTATCGGAGCTAATGTGACCATACCCGGCGTTGATACCGCAGCACTTAAAAATAGGCTCAACGCGAATCTGTTTACTCCTGCTAATGACGCTATGGTTAACCTGCAAAGACAAACCAATAATACCTCGGGAGCATTTAGCAGACTTAAAGGTTTGGTTAGTAGTACCTTTGGTCAGCTGACAATGGCTAATCTTGCTGCCGGAGCTATCGCTAAAATCGGAAGTACTATAGCTAGTCTGCCTACGTATCTGATACATACTAGTGATACCTACGCAGGCATTGAAACTAGGCTACGACTCATAGTAGGTGAAGGCGGAGACGTTGAAGCAATGAATCAGCGCATTTATGAATCTGCAATCAGAGCCCGCGGTTCATATTTCCAAATGGCGGACGCCGTTGGTAAAATAGCTATGACAGCTAAAGAAGCGTTTCCGGACCCGCAACAAGTAGTACCCTTTATGGAAGGGGTACAAAAATTATTTACTATTGGCGGAACAGGTGTACAACAACAAGCTGACGCATTGTTACAGTTAACGCAGGCACTAGGCAGCGGCAAATTGCAAGGCGACGAGTTCAGGTCCATAGCCGAAGCAGCACCAATGATTGAACAGATGGTAGCTGAGTACATGAACGTGTCGCGTGGGGCATTGAAACAACTATCAAGTGACGGGCAGATCACATCCGAGATATTAAAAAATTCCGTACTACAAAACATGGATAAAATTAATGAAATGTTTGGGCAAATGCCGTTAACTTGGGGAAGTATTTGGCAGATAATGACAACACAAGCTACAAATGCCTTAAAACCGGTATTTAGTTTAGTTTCAGATTTGGCCAATACACCAGTCGCCCGAATCATAATGGACACAGCTATACAAGGTATACGGTTAGCGGCGTCTGCTTTAGAGTGGTTAATAAATAACTTGGTATGGATAGCTAAAACACCAGTTATACAGACACTAGCAATGGCCGTACAAGGGCTTGTAAGTTTACTAGTAAAAGCTGGTAACGCTATCGGTGATACTTACCGTGCTATGATTAAACCAATTCAAGAGCTGGCGGATGAGTGGACGCCTAGACTTATTAATGAATTTCAGTGGTTTATTAATACACCTATAGGCGGAGCCATTATTGCAAGTTTCATTATCATAATCGGCGTCATAAGTGAGGTACTAGATATAGGAGCACAGTTGACGGGTTGGTTTTTAGATACATTGCCAACGGCGATAAACTACATAACCGACATAGTTATGGCACCGTTCCAGATGTTATATGACGCAGTGGCAGGGGCCTGTGATGGCTTAAATATTTTCACAGAAATAGCCTTACCAGCGCTATTGACTGTTCTGACTATTGCAGGCGGTGCCCTGTTAATATACTCTGCATACTGGCTTATTGCTAATGCCAGTGCTATAAGGCACGCCGTTGTAACTGGATTAGTTGCTGCAAGAATAGCCGTATGTAATGCCGTAATGGCTGCTTGGCGTGTAGTAGTAATGGCTGCTACAATAGCTTCCTGGTTATTTCACGGTTCGATAATAGCAACTATAATCGTTATTGGCGCTATCATCGGTATCATTGCGTATGGTGCCATAACAATTTTTAGAAAATGGCAGGGCGCTACTGGCAGACTTGGCACAACGTTTGAATCAGTATTTTCTTCAATTGGGCAAATTGTATCCGACACAATCAATTTTATGATAGATAAGATAAACGGTTTTATCGGCGTTCTTAATACCTTAGCTGGGGCTATAAATAACATTTTTGGTACTCATATCGGCATGATAGGCGAAATAGGCTGGCGGGCTGATTTTGCCAAGCCTTGGGGTGCCGTAGGTAAGCAGATTGGAGATGTATCACAGAATGTTATAGATACAGGTAGCGAAATTCTTAAAAACGGCTGGCAAAATATAATTAGGGATGTGCCAACGGGTGGCAGTGAAGGAAGTACTACTTATGATAGTCAGGACGGTATAGGTGGTTCTGATGGCTACGGTGGTGGCGGTTCAAGCGGAGACGGTGGCGCCGCACGTGAGACCGCTGACAATACTGGTCGAATGGCGGATTCAATGAATGACCTTATCGAGATTGCTAAGGAAGCTAGAGAATTAGCCAGTAAGGAAGCAGTGCAGCATTATACTACGCAGGAAATAGCTGTTAGCGTTGGTGACATTAATCCAACCATTGAAAACCAGCAAGATATTGATGGTGTTATTGACCAGATAACAGAATATATTTTAACTGGAATAAATGCAGGTGCAGAAGCGGTTCATGTTTAAGCAGGAAATAACCTATCAGTCAGCG
>JAXWVI010000107.1:0-50297 GCA_037245165.1 bacterium | reverse complement strand
CTGTATCTCATCGGCAATTTGATAGAGGAAATGAATGGCTTCTTTTTTGGTCATTACGCCTCACTCCCCTTGCGTTCAAAGTGATCTACGATCAAACGATATGCTCTGCGTTGCATATCAAGATCCTCTTGGGTGATGTCATCCAGCTGTCCGAGTTGAGCCTGAAACAGCTTATACTGCCGGCGAAGCTGAATGGTGTTTTGAATGATACGGACAATCTGAGTAAGAACTAAGATCGTTACCATGATGGTCAGGTAAGTGTTCATACGGCAGTCTCCTATACAGAAATAGAGTTGATGTAGCTTTTGATTTTTTCGACATTCCAGAAGATTCGCTTCCCGATCTGGATACGAGCCTCAGCAGCCTCGCCAATCTGTATGGCAGAATACCGGCCACAACTCAACATGGCCTGAAGCTCGTCAGTGTTGATTGTGATTTTGCTCTGGGTGTCTACGTTATTGAATTGCTTTGTTGCTCTCATGGTTATTCTCCTCGATCATCATGATCGGCTTTTGCCATCTTTTCCTCCAATCGGTTTACAGCTTCAACAAGCTCATTCAGCTTGTCCAATACTTTGTCATAATCAAGCAGAGGCATAAAACGTTTAAGGGTAAATACCGCTTGGCATCGTTTTTTGCCGTTATTTTTTTCGATTACCGCAAGGTCAAGTTTTGACAACAATTTGATTTTACTCATGGTTCTCCCTCAGTTCATTGACAGCAGCAATGAGTTCGTTGATTTTGTTGGAAATAACGCCGAGATCAACAATAAAAGATTCTTGGATATTCTGTGTGTTTATTTTGTGAAAACAGAAGGATTTGGTGTATTCTCTGTCCAGAGGTTTAATCCGATTGGGGATATTCTTTTTGGTAAAATCATAACTTCCGATGCGATTATAAAAAAATGCCAGATTATTTTTTTCCAAACCAGCAACGGTGTAAGAAAGACCCTCATTATAGCCATCTGATCCTTCGCACGTACACGTCCACCACATGGTTTTGGGATTGCTGATATAACCTTTGGAACCACCTTTGGTTTCAACATAATGGGCAACTTGTTTGCCGAAAGCGGCCTTAATCCTCGGAATTTGCAGAACAGTTATGAAAACGTCCTTGGCATGAATGACAATGCTTATGTAGCTGCTGTGGATAACGGTACCTACACAAATTTCGTGCAGGACAAGGCTGGCTTTGGCCTTGCTCAGTGGACGTTTTGGACTCGGAAGCAAGCCCTGCGGGATTTTGCTAAGGCGTCTGGAAAATCTATCGGAGATCTCATTATGCAGCTGGATTTTCTTTGGAAAGAGCTGTCCGAGAGCTACCCCGGCGTGCTGGCGGTGCTGCGGGCGGCAACCTCTGTATTGGAGGCTTCCAATGCCGTGCTGCTGAACTTTGAGAAGCCGGCAAACCAGAGTAAGGATGTTCAGAAGAAGCGTGCTGAGTATGGGCAGCGGTACTATGACCAGTTTGCCTCACAGACTGCTCCTGCGTCCGACTCTGATTTGAAACAGTTCAGAAAACTCTTTCAGGAAATGAGAGCTGAACTGCAGGACAACGACTGCGGCCAGTGGAGCGCTGAGGCGCGGCAGTGGGCGTTGGATATGGGTTTGATTACCGGCAACGGGACTGTCATCAATGGTGAACCCAACTATATGTGGCAAGACCTTGTTACCCGTGAACAGTTCGTGACGGTGCTCTACCGTCTTGCTCAAATCATGGGGTCGCCGGCATGAAAAGTATCTACGGTTGGTAATGAAAATTTCTGACCGTTCGGAAATGAAGAGGTGAACTTCAATGGTCGATATCAACAACATTGTATCCCGTGGTGGGTACCTGGTGGATGGCGCGACAGGAGAGAAAGTCCTGTTCTATGAGTGCGATCCCAGAAAAAACACGGAATGTAATCGTGAAATGTGTCGGGGTGGCGGGGCAGAGGATGAGGGTGGCTTCGGGTTCTGCTCTAAGACACTCGATCCGCGTTTCCGTAAAGACGGCGGTAAGGCTTGGTATGCTGTGCTGAAGACATCGGAGGACGGCGGCGAGCCTTACTGGGGCAGAGAATACGTGGAGGTGGTTTGAAGTGATGACAGTTCAAGAATGTATCCAGTACGTTGAAAGCCATCTGGAGATCCGCCCTGCGACGGATAACGGAGCTTATACCAGCGGAAGAACGATTAGACCTGCTGGCTGCGTAAACCATTCTGTTGGCTGCGCCCAACCTTCTGTCGATGTGTTTTTCAACACGATGAACAAGTCCAGTGCGGGCTGGGGTGTTAATGCTCTCCTTGGTGACTTCCATAAGGGCGAAGGACGAATTATTCTCGCTTTGCAATGGAATGGTCGCCCGTGGGGATGCGGTTCCGGCAGTAAGGGTTCGTGGAATAACACGAAGGTGCAGTGGGAGATTTGCGAACCCGCAGGCCACACCTATGCTGGCGGCACGATGGTCGGATACGACGTGGCGAAAAACCAGGGCTATTTCGACCGGATGTGGAAAATGGTCGTGGCATGGAATGTCTATATGGTCAAGAAATTCGGATATCCGATTTCTGGGATCAGCGATCATGCAGAGTCATATCGTGCCGGCTACGGCTCTAACCATGGCGACGTGGGGCAGTGGTGGCCGAAGCATGGCAAGAGCATGGATGCTCTGCGGAAGGAAGTTCAGGAAATTCTCAATGGCGAAACGGAGGATGATGACATGGATGTAACACGTTTCAAAGAACTCTGGGGCGAAATGCGTAAGGAACTCCAGGACAATGACGCAAGCGCATACAGCGCAGAAGCACGCGAGTGGGCAACGAAGAATGGTCTGATCGCCGGTAATGGTACGACCGTCAGCGGCGAGCCGAATTGTATGTGGGGCGACATTTTGACCCGCGAGCAGTTCGTCACCGTTCTTTATCGTTGGACTCAGATGATGGGCAAGGCGTAAAATGACCATCTCGATCGAGCGTGGTAAGAAGAAAAGCAAGCCGAAATCGAAGAGGCCACGCCTTGGATTTACCAACTGGCTTGCTGTATGTATCATGATTTTCCTTGCCGCTGGATTGGCCGGCGGCTTTTACCTTGCTCGACTGAGTATCGTATATGGGTATACTGGGGCACTGGCTTGCTACACGGCAGCTTTTGCCCCGATAGGAACTGCCTGCAGTATTGTGCTCAGTAAAATTGTACACAAGAGCGAGGTAGAAAACTCTGGTGCTGATGGAGAAGGAATTAAATTCGCAACTGCTAAAGCACACAATTTTTGTGAGGACGGCATAGAGGGCAGCAAAGAAAGCCCTGCAATATAAAAAAGGAGGATAGAGTGCTATGGATTCTGAATGGGTACGACTGATTGTATCGGTGTTGTCTGGTCTTGCCGCAACCATCCCGCTGGCAATCCAGCTGGTGAAGTATGTGCGGAAAACGATCCAGGACAAAAACTGGCCGGAAGTTGTTAAGCTCGTTACCAGTTACATGGAACGCGCCGAGACGATGTTCGAGAAGGGTGCAGATCGGAAGGAATGGGTCATGGCTATGGTTAAGGCTTCTGCCGATACTGTAAATTATGATCTCGATATGGACAAGATTTCCGATCTGATTGACAGTCTGTGCGATATGAGCAAGATTGTCAACGGTACCTCCAATACGGCGCGATAAGCACTTTGGAGGGACATGACATGAACATGGGAGAGATCTTGGGATGGAGCGGAGGAACGCTCCTTTTGCTTATGACCTTTGTTCAGATTGCCCCGATCAAGGTAAATCCTTGGTCATGGTTGTCAAAGAAGATTGGCAGAGCAATCAACGGTGAGGTGTTGAATGAGATCGCCGACATCAAAAAGGAACAACGTGAGACACATGACAAGCTCGAAAAACATATTCAGGACGATGATGAGCGAGATGCGAGTATGCACCGCCAGCGTATTCTGCGGTTCAACATTGAGCTTATGAGGGGCGAGGACTTTACACATGAGTGTTTTAATGATATGCTCCTTGACATCGACGAGTATGAGAGATTCTGTGAAACACACCCCGGATATAAGAACAACCGAGCGGTCATGGCTATTGCCAACATTAAGCGAGTATACCAAGACCATGAGGAAAACGGTGGGTTCCTTGTATGAATGAAGAGGGGTACAGAAATGTACCCCTCTTTTTTTTGCTAATAGTCTCTATTTGACATGGGTGGTATTGGTGTGTATAATATATAAGGTGTACACAAACCACGAAGCCTATCTGAGGTTTTAAGGTGTTACCACAAATTTTACCACATTTGACTATCACAAGATAAAACAAGATAAAAGCAAAATGGGTAAAAAAGTTTTGGATTTCATGCGAAATGTGAGATAATAAAGCATGATAAGGCAAGATAGAGCATACCGTGAATTGTTCCCGACCATGAAGCCCGAGGGGCTGAAGAAGGAGGAGAAGGATGCTCCTGCCAAGGCCCCGGAGAAGATCGACTTCTCCAAGGTGGAGATTGAGCCTCTGTTTGCCGACTTTGTTGACTTTGACACCTTCTCCAAGTCTGATTTCCGGGCTGTGAAGGTGAAGGAGTGCGAGGCAGTCAAGAAGAGCAAGAAGCTGCTGAAGTTCGTCCTGGACGACGGCAGCGGCACCGACCGAATCATCCTCAGCGGCATTCATGAGTACTATGAGCCCGAGGAGCTGGTGGGCAAGACTCTCATCGCCATCACCAACCTGCCGCCCCGGAAGATGATGGGCATTGACTCCTGCGGCATGATTCTCTCCGCCATTCACCACGAGGAGGGTGTGGAGAAGCTCCACTGTCTGATGGTAGATGACCACATTCCCGCGGGCGCCAAGCTGTATTAAAATTTATAAGTTTTTGAGGCGCGATCTTGCCCTGGAGACAGAACAAGGTCGCGCCTTTTTCTCGAAAAAACGGGCGAACAGCAGGGGCTGGGAATTCCTTCTTCCCTTGACGGGGGGAATGTGATATACTTACCCTGTATGATTAGGGACGGGAGGGCGCTATGATCATTTTAGGCATCGACCCCGGGGTGGCCACCATTGGATTTGGGGTCATTCGGGCGCAGCGGGGGCAGAACACCCTCCTTCAGTACGGCGTCATCACCACCCCCGCTGGGCTGCCCCTGTCCAACCGGCTTTTGCAGATTTCCAACGACATGGAGGAGCTCATCCATACCTTCCACCCGGACGAGATGGCGGTGGAGGAGCTGTTTTTTACCAAAAACATCACCACCGGCATCGCTGTTGCCCATGGCAGGGGAGTCATCCTCCTGGCAGCGGAAAAGCTGGGGGTACCCATCTTTGAATATACCCCCATGCAGGTCAAACAGGCGGTGGCGGGGTACGGCGGGGCACAGAAGCGGCAGGTCATGCTCATGACCCAGCGGCTTTTGCATATGAAGGAGATACCGCGGCCCGACGATGCCGCCGACGCATTGGCCATTGCCATTTGCCACGGTCGGTCGGCCACCAGTCTCTTAAACACCGAGCGGGTCTTTGACCCCAGGAAATACGACACGAGGTAATCGGTTATGTTCTACTATCTCTCCGGCACTGTGGCTCACATTGAGCCATATTTGGCCGTCATAGACTGCGGCGGGGTGGGTTATGCCTGCCGCACCACCAGTTATACCCTGTCTGCCCTGAAAAAAGGTGACAAGGGAAAACTCTTTACATATCTGAATGTTCGGGAGGACGCCATGGAACTCTATGGCTTTGCCACCCAGGAGGAGCTGAACCTGTTCCAGCAGCTCATTTCCGTATCTGGTGTAGGGCCCAAGGCGGCGCTGTCCATTCTCTCCTCCAGCACCCCGGCCAATCTGGCATTGTCCATTATCACCGGGGACGAGAAGGCTCTCACCTGCGCCCAGGGCATCGGCAAGAAGATCGCCCAGCGGGTCATTCTGGAGCTGAAAGACAAGCTGGCCAAGGGGCAGACCATCAATGGGGCGGGGGAGACTTACGGCGGCACCGGGGTCACTGTGATTCCCGAAAACAAGCTCTCCGAGGCCAGCGCCGCACTGGCAGTGCTGGGCTACTCCCAGGGGGAGATCAATCTGGCCCTCAAGGGCATCGATCTGGACAGCCTCACCTTGGAGGAGATTATCAAGCAGGCCCTGAAAAAGATGATGAAGGGGTAATTGCGATGGCAAAATATGAAACGCAGCTCCGCGGCGACTTTGATGAGGCGCTGGAGTATTTTCACAAAGGCATTCTGGATGGCAGCATGTCGGCCAGTTACGAGGACGAGAGCTATGTCCAGTACGCCGGTGTGCGCTGTTGTGTGCGGGTGTACGAGCGGTATAGCTGGAGCGGAGGAAACCGCCTGTCCATGACGCTGACCCTGGTGGGGGATGGAGAAAATCTGTTTCTTTCCGCCATCACCTCCGGGGGAAGTCAAGCCATGTTCTTCAAAATCAATACCTGGGGGGAGGAGTCCTTTCTGGACACCCTCCGAGAGTTGGCGGAGCGCTATCCCGACTGACTGTCCTCCCGCTGTGAACGCAGGGGGAACAGAAGCACGTATCCAATGATATCCGAGACTATGATATGCAGGAAGTGAACTATGGCCATTGATTTTACCCTTGGAGCGCCCTGCGTCCAACTGACCAACGCCCAGCGGGCCGCCATGGGATTGACGCCAGTGGGAGAGGACTGGGAATGGGGACGGTTCCCCGGCGTGGACAGCGCACCAAAGACGGAGTACTGGGCCGCCTTTCAGGGCGATATTCTGCGCAAGGCTTTGGTAATTTCGCCAAATCTCTATGAGGAGCGGGAGATGGCGGAGCAGACGCTGGAGGGGCGCAGCAAACTATTGCCCCGCAGCGGAAAGGGGAGTCCCCGTCCTATCTCAAACTATGACTTGGAGCGAAAGCCCCTGGGAATGTATCTGCGTTTTTGGGGCGCACAGCAGCAGTTGTTTTTACAGCATATTCCATCCAAACGTACCTATTATGACGCCGTTTTGGAGCGGCATGGGGTACCCAGAGACCTGCACGAGTTTCTGGACTGGGCCGCCCGATGGGAGGCGGAGACCACTCCGGCAGACCGGGCTGAGCTGGCAGCTTTGTTGGGAAGCAAGTTCCAAAAGCGAACCTACCAGGCGGGAGACTTTTTCCGTTTCCCTCTGGGACGGCGGGAATTTGGCTATGGACGCATCTTGCAGGATGTGAGGGCTTGGAAAAAGGCAAAAAAACCCTTTTGGGATGTGCTTCAGGGGACGCGGCCCCTGTTGGTGGCGCCCTATCGGATTCTTACCCGGGACCCTGAGCTGACGCCGGAGCAGCTGGGGAACCTACCGCAGATGCCATCCTTCTATATGGAGGACTTCCACCTGGAGGTGGGAGACTATCCTGTGGTAGGCCATCTGCCCCTGGAAGAGGAGGAGATGGATTACCCCATCCGATATGGCCGGGCTGTTCCCTGGACAGAAAAGCCCAAGGTGGTATTCCAGTGCGGTGAGATATTCCGGGAACTGGAGGGCGCCGAGCCTCCGCCCCACTGTGATCGGTTCAGAGGGTGGGGCGTAAGGGGAGATATCTTTCGAAAGCCTGATTTGCTGGAAAAAAGCGTCTCATTTAACAGTAATGAACCTTACTGCAAGGAACATCTGGACGATCTGCGCAGCCGGGCGTACCGGCCCGAGTTGGAGGCGATCTGCCAACAGATGGGAGTTTCAATAGAGCAGCTGCCTGCCAAGCTGTGGTAGGCAAAAAGGAGTATACCTATGGCCATCGATTTTTCCAATTCGGAATTTGACAGTGAGGAGCTGGAACCCCTTGTAACCACCTCTCTCACCCGGGAGGACGAGGGGGAATACTCTCTTCGACCGAAAACTCTGCGGGAGTATATCGGCCAGGAGAAAGCCAAGGGAAATCTGGAGGTTTTTATTCAGGCGGCGAAAATGAGAAACGAGCCCCTGGACCATGTGCTGCTCCACGGCCCTCCGGGCCTGGGCAAGACCACCCTCTCAGGCATCATCGCCAACGAGATGGGGGTGAACGTACGCGTCACCTCCGGTCCCGCCATCGAGAAAGCGGGGGACCTGGCGGCCCTGCTCACCAATTTGAATGAAAACGACATCCTCTTCGTGGACGAGATTCACCGCCTCAACCGCTCGGTGGAGGAGGTACTCTACCCGGCAATGGAGGACTACGCCATTGACATCATCATCGGCAAGGGACCGTCCGCCAACTCCATCCGCCTGGATTTGCCCAAATTTACTTTGATTGGGGCCACCACCCGGGCGGGGCAGCTGTCCGCTCCGCTCCGGGATCGGTTTGGAGTGACGTTACGGCTGGAGCTCTATACGCCCGAGGAGCTGGCCTTGATCGTCACCCGGTCGGCTGGGATATTGGAGGTGCCCATCGAGCCGGACGGGGCCATGGAAATTGCCCGCCGCAGCCGGGGCACGCCTCGAATCGCCAACCGGATGCTCCGCCGGGTGCGGGATTTTGCCCAGGTGAAGGCGGGGGGCGTCATCACCAAAAAGGTGGCCGACGAGGCCCTCACCGCCCTTGAAATCGACTACCTGGGTCTTGACTCCATCGACCACCGGATGCTTCGAAGTATTATTGAGAACTACCGGGGCGGCCCGGTGGGACTGGAGACTTTGGCCGCCACCATCAACGAGGAGGCGGTGACTTTGGAGGACGTATACGAGCCCTACCTTATGCAGCTGGGCTTCCTCACCCGCACTCCAAGGGGACGGTGCGTTACCCCCAAGGCCTATCAGCATTTGGGCCTCTCTGTTCCAGGCGGGGAGAGCGGAGGACTGGATCAGCTGTCCTTTTGAGCATGAAAAGAAAATTTTGATGACTTTGGAAGAAAGAAGGAACGATAATATGGGTAAACTGTTTGGAACGGATGGAATTCGCGGCGTAGTCAACGCCGGCCTGGACGCGGACCTGGCCTATAAGGTGGGCCTGGCCGCCGCAGCAGTGCTGGCCAAGGGCAAAAAGCAAGGGGAGAAGCCCCTGGTGACCATCGGCAAGGACACCCGCATCTCCGGGGACCTGCTGAAGGGTTCCCTCATCGCCGGACTTTGTACCGCCGGAGCCGACGTGTTGGATCTGGGCACTCTGCCCACTCCCGGCGTGGCCTGGGTCACCGTGGATGAGGGGGCGGACGCGGGCATCGTCATCTCCGCCAGCCATAACCCCTTTGAGCACAATGGCATCAAGATTTTTAACGGCCAGGGCTTCAAGCTCTCCGACGAGCTGGAAGAGAAGATCGAGGACATCGTTCTGTTTGGCCATAACAACGTACCCCGGAAGACTGGAGCTGACATCGGAAAGGTGAGCTATGTGGCGCCCAAAGCGTCTGAGGACTACATCGACCACCTGGAGAGCACCATTGATTCCACGCTCAGCGGTCTGCGCATCCTAGTAGACTGCGCCAACGGCGCTGCCTCGGCCACCGCCGCCCGGCTTTTTGACCGTTTCTCCAAGCTTCGTACCGACGTCATCAACGCCGACCCCGACGGGGTGAACATCAACGAGAAGTGCGGCTCCACCCACATTGACGGCCTGGCCGCCATGGTCAAGGCCGGCGGCTACGACCTGGGTCTGGCCTTCGATGGAGACGCGGACCGCTGCCTGGCAGTGGATGAGCTGGGCAATCTCATCGACGGGGATCAGATCATGGCTGCCTGCGGCCTGGATATGAAGGCCAAGGGCAAGCTGCCCGGGGATACCGTTGTGGCCACGGTTATGTCCAATCTGGGTCTGCACCTGTATACCAAGGAGCATGGCATGAATCTGGAGTGTACCGACGTGGGCGACCGGAATGTGCTGGAGCGTATGCTGGAGAAGGGGTATGCTATCGGCGGCGAACAGTCGGGGCATATGATTTTCCTGGAGTACGCCACCACCGGCGACGGCCAGCTTACCGCCCTTCAGATGCTGGCTTTGCTGAAGGAGAGCGGCAAGAAGGCCTCCGAACTTTTCGGTCCCTGTCCCCGGTATCCCCAGGTGCTCATCAACATCCCTGTGGCGGATAACGATGTGAAGAAGGCTGTAATGGCAAACCCCTTGCTGGCCCAAGCCGTTGAACGGGAAGAAGGGGCCCTGAACGGAGAGGGCCGGGTGCTGGTGCGCCCATCTGGTACAGAAGCTCTCATGCGGGTGATGGTGGAGGCCAAGACCCACGATTTGGCCAATGAGACGGCCGGCCGTCTCGCGGATTTGATCGCCGGATTGTAAGGATAAAATTGGAAGTTGTAATTTTAAACAGAATATTTCCTAAAAACCCTTGACAAATCTGAACAATTTGTTTATTATGTATAACAATCAGAGTTCAAATTTGGGCCATTGGCCCACTGAGGATCTGTCCGATGAGCAGCTTTGCCAAATGGCCGCCCAGGGAGATTCTCAGGCGGAGACGGAATTGGTCCGGCGGTATGGCCGTCTGGTTCGGGCCTGCGCTCGACCCCTGTTTCTGGCGGGGGGAGACAGCGAGGACTTGATCCAGGAGGGAATGCTTGGACTGCTGACCGCCATCCGGGGCTACGACCCGGGGCGGGACGCGATGTTCCGGACTTACGCGGAGATTTGTATCCGAAGCCGCCTTCTTACCGCCGTTCGGGCGGCTCAGGGCGGCAAGCACGCCCCATTGAATCACAGCGTTTCATATGAGCCACCTCTTTTTGACGGAACCAGTGCGCACCTGTTTTCCAGCGCCGAGAGCCCAGAGGATGTGGTGATCGGCAGAGAGGAACTGAAGGAGCGCCTGGACGCTCTGAAAGGCCAACTGTCAGAGCTTGAAGCACAGATATTGACCCCTTATCTCAGCGGACTCTCCTGTGGAGAGATTGCGCGGCGGGTGGGCCGCTCCCAGAAGTCGGTGGACAATGCCATTCAGCGTATCCGCCGCAAAATGGCCCGCAGCTTTTCTTACGGCGTATCCAGCGAGAGCTGATCGCAATATTACAACCGCCCGGCGTGGAAATGACCGGGCAACGAGTCAAAGAGAGGGAATACCAATGTACGAAGACAAGATCCTGGTATGCAAAGAGTGCGGCAATGAGTTCGTTTTTACCGCTGGTGAGCAGGAGTTCTACGCTGAGCGTGGATTCCAGAATGAGCCCCAGCGCTGCAAGCCCTGCCGTGACGCCCGCAAGAATGCCGCCCGCGGTCCCCGTGAGTACTTCACCGCCGTGTGCGCCGCTTGTGGTGGTGAGGCTAAGGTTCCTTTCGAGCCCAAGTCTGACCGTCCCGTCTACTGCAGCGACTGCTTCGCTAAGATGCGTGAGCAGCAGGGCTAATAGAACAGCCGGATTGAGAGGGCGCCCAAACGTGGGCGCCCTCTTTCTGTGTCCGAGCATTAGGGGGAAAGGTCGGAAGCTGCTGACTTTTTTCCGATTTTCCATTGAAAAAGGCAGAGAGATAGGGTATACTATCCCCATCCCAATGAAAGATGGAGGAATTCCAATGACCATTACCAAAGATACGATTATCGGTGATATTTTGACCATCGCTCCCCAGACTGCCCCCTTGTTTATGGATATCGGAATGCACTGTCTGGGCTGCCCCGCCTCCCGGGGTGAGACTGTGGAGCAGGCTTGCATGGTCCACGGGGTGGACCCCGATGAGCTGTTGGCCAAGGTCAACGCGATGATCGCCGCCCAGTAAAAACCACACATTGACCGGAAAAAGGGAGCGGCTGGTCCGCTCCTTTTTCTGTTTGGGAAAATGTCGTCCTCAAAAAGCAAGATGTGACAGGGAGGGAGCGCATGAGAATTTGTGTACTGATGGGAAGCCCCAGAGAGCGGGGCAATACCGCCGCGCTGACACAGGCGTTTCTGGATCAGTGGGGACAGCTTGGGCAGGAGAGCCAGGTGATCCGGCTCTATTCGCGCCAGATTCATCCCTGTCTGGGCTGCATGGCCTGTCAGGATTGTCTGGACGGACTGGGCTGCGTTCAGAAGGACGATTTTAAGGACATTTTTTTGAAAATGTCCCAGGCTGATGGAATTCTCTTTGCAACCCCCGTTTATGCCTGGTACTGTACCGCTCCCATGAAGGCACTGTTGGATCGGGCGGTCTACGCTGGGAACAAAAACTATGGGAGAAAAAAGGGGCCGGCTCTTCTGGCTGGAAAGTGTGTGGCCTCCATTGTCACCTGCGGCTATCCGGTTGAAAAGGGGGCGGATCTGTGGGAGGCGGGCCTGAAGCGGGTGTGCCGTCACAGTAAGATGGAATACATGGGGATGTTCTGCGGACAGGATCAGGGAAGGAACGTCCCCTTTATGGATGAAGAAAAGGCGGTTGGAGTCAGGGAGTTTGCCCGAGCGCTCCATTCCGCTATGAGGGTGAAACTGCTATGAGTGGACAATATGACTTGTCTCCCCGTCTGAAGATGGTGGCGGACCTGGTGCCCCAGGGGGCGAGGCTGGCTGATGTGGGCACCGACCACGCCTATCTGCCGACGGCTTTGATTCAGGAGGGGAAAATCCCCTTTGCCATTGCCGCCGATCTGCGCCAGGGGCCTCTGGCCTCGGCTAAGGCAACGGTGCGCCGGGCCGGGCTGGAGGGCAAAGTGGCCTTCCGCCTGTGTGACGGTTTGCGGGGAATTCAACCGGAGGAGGCGGATGCGGTGGCGATTGCCGGCATGGGGGGCGAAACCATTGCCGCCATCCTGGCTGCCGCCCCCTGGACAAAGGAACGGGACCTGCCCCTGATTCTTCAGCCAATGTCCTCCATGCCGGACCTGCGTATCTGGCTGGGGGAGAATGGTTACCGGATTGTAACAGAGGACCTGTGCTGTGAGGGGGACACCCTTTACACCGCTATGCTGGTCAGAGCGGGGGAGATGGGGCCCATGACTTGCGGAGAGCTATGGGCGGGGAGAAATCAAAACCATCCGCTGCGGGGCATTTGGCTGGATCAGTGGCTGGCCAGGACGAAACGGGCGCTGGATGGCATGGAGCAGGCACAGGGAGAGAAGGTATTGCCCAAACGGAATCAGCTTACCCAGGTACGGGATGGACTTTTAGAGATGAAGAGGGAGTGGGAAGAATGGCAGCGGTAAAGGAGATTTATGAGGCGCTGAACCTCTGGGCGCCCTTTGGCATCCAGATGGATTTTGACAATGCGGGCTTTCTGGTGGGTCGAAAGAACCGGGAGGTTAAAAAAATTCTGGTTTCTCTGGACATTACGGCTGAGGTTGCTCGAGAGGCTGTGGAGTGGGGAGCACAGTTGGTGGTGTCCCATCATCCGGTGATTTTTCATCCGGTCAAATCGGTGACTGACGAGGATAATACTGGGCGGACGCTTCTGGAGCTGGTGGAAGGGGGAGTGGCCGCCATATGCGCCCATACCAATCTGGATGCGGCGCAAGGAGGCGTCAATGACTGTCTGGCCCAAGCTTTGGAGCTGTCCCATGTGGAGCAGCTCCACCAGGATGGGGTATTGCCGGACGGAGCCCCCTATGGAATCGGCCGGGTCGGTCTGGCCCACCGGGAAGGTTTGTCGGCGGGTGAATACGCCGCCTATGTAAAGGAACAATTGAAGGCGGCTTCCGTGCGCTATGTGGACAGCGGAAGGCCTGTGTCCAAGGTGGCGGTGGGAGGCGGCTCCTGCGGCTCCATGCTGGAGGACGCGCTGGCGGCAGGATGTGACACTTTTGTGACCGCCGATGTAAAGTATGATACTTTTTTGTTGGCCAAGGCTCTGGGAATCAACCTGATGGACGCAGGCCACTTTGCTACGGAGAATGTCGTCTGCCCCAATCTGGTGGGATTTTTGATGGAGGGATTCCCGGAGGTCGAGGTTCGTCTGTCCCAATGCCACAGGGAAGTATATTCCGGTGTCTGACGCGCTCTGAGGACTTATGGACTCCAGATATAAAATCCCAGCGGTCGAGGGTGTGTCATACCTGAAAAAACGTGACGGAACGGGGATACTTTGAGCCGACGTAAAGGCAGAAAAACGGATTTTCTAAAATAATCCTTGCAATCCGGTAATTGGTGTGGTATAATTCCAAAGTCTGAATAACGGGCGGTCCTCTGCGGCGCACCTCCCAGCGGGGAGACGCAAAGGCCGGAATGAACGCCTATACAACAGGAGGAAAATAACATGGATTTGAAGAAGGCTTTTACTGAGAAGTACACCAAGGCCGAGCCCCCCGTGGCCAATGTGGGCGACACTGTGCGTGTTCACCTGAAGGTCAAGGAAGGCAACCGTGAGCGTATCCAGGTGTTTGAGGGCACCGTGATCGCCAAGAAGCACGGCGGCATTGAGGAGACCTTCACCGTGCGTCGTGTTTCTTACGGCGTTGGTGTGGAGAAGGTGTTCCCCGTTCACTCTCCCGCTGTGGAGAAGATCGAGCTGGTGCGCCATGGTAAGGTTCGCCGCGCCAAGCTGTACTATCTGCGTGGCCGTGTGGGCAAGGCTGCCAAGATCAAAGAGGCCCTGTAATCCAAGTGGAAAAGGAGCGGCTTTGCCGCTCCTTTTTTCATATAGCGTATGAGCCGTTGCGAACAGCGAGCCTGGACCGGAGCGAGGAATGCAAACCGAGGACGCCGAAGGAGGCCTGTTTGTATTCCGAGTCCGAGGGAAGGGGAGCGTAGTGAGTAGGCGAGGCGTGAATGATATAGCGTCTGAGGCCGCGAACGGCGGCCCTGGCGCAGCCGTGGGGCATAGAAAGGAGAGTTTCCATGTATATCCAGTGGTACCCAGGCCATATGACCAAAACCCGGCGGCAGATCGAGGCAGATCTGAAGCTGGTGGATATTGTGGTGGAGATCATCGACGCCCGCATCCCCATCTCCAGCCGCAACCCGGACATCGACGCCATCTGTGCCGGAAAGCCCCGGCTCATTGTCCTGAACCGGGCGGACCAGGCTGATCCGGAAGGCAACCGGAGGTGGGGGAACTGGTTCCGCGCCCAAGGCTGGGCGGTGCTGGAGACTGACGCCAAGAGCGGCGGCGGCGTCAATCGGTTTTCCGCCGTCATCCAGAACGTATTGAAGGAGCAAATCCAAAAATGGAGGGAGAAGGGACAGGTAGGCCGTCCTGTCCGAGCCATGGTGGTAGGAGTTCCCAATGTGGGCAAGTCCACTTTCATCAACAAGGTGGCAAAGAAAAAATCCGCCAAGGCCAGCGACCGCCCCGGTGTCACCCGGGGCAAGCAGTGGGTGAATGTGGACCAGAGCCTGGACCTGCTGGATACGCCGGGCATCCTCTGGCCCAAGTTTGAGGACGAGGTTACCGGAATGAATCTGGCCTTCACCGGGGCGGTGAAGGATGACATCATGGATGTGGAGACCCTGGGCTGCCACCTGATGGCTCTGCTGGGGGAGCGGTACCCCCAGACTCTGACCGCTGCCTACAAGCTTTCCCAGGTCCCTGGACGGGAAGAGGGAGAAAACGACGTGGCCTACGGCTATCGCCTGCTGGAGGCCTGCGCTCAGAAGCGGGGGATGCGCATTTCCGGTGGAGAGCTGGACACTGAGCGGATGGCCCGGGTGCTTCTGGACGAGTATCGTTCCGGCAAGCTTGGACGCTTTACACTTGAACTGCCAAAGGAGAAGGAGGAGGTTTAAATGGACCTCTGGCAATATGAGCGGGAGGCCCGGGAAGCCGGATACCGGGCGGTGTGCGGCTGTGACGAGGCGGGGGCCGGCCCCCTGGCCGGGCCGGTGTATGCCGCCGCTGTGATTCTTCCGTTTGGAGAGGAAATTCCCGGCCTGAACGACTCTAAGAAGCTGACCGAAAAGAGGCGGGAGGCCCTGTTTCCTGTGGTGAAAGAGCGGGCTTTGGCCTGGTCGGTGGCCTCCGTCACCGCGGAGGAGATTGACCGTACTGACATCCTCAGCGCCCGGATGAAGGCCATGCAGCTGGCCATCGACGGCCTGAGCATTCCCGCCGACTTTGCACTTATTGACGGCAACCGGGATAAGGGAAAGTCCGCTGCTATAAAAACCTGTCATCGCTGTATTGTAAAGGGAGATAGCCTGTCGGCATCTATCGCCGCTGCCTCCATCCTGGCCAAGGTGAGCCGGGACCACTACATGCTGGAAATGGCCAGGCAGTACCCGGAATACCGATTTGACAAGCACAAGGGCTACGGCACCAAGCTCCACTATGAGCTTCTCAGCACTTACGGCCCCAGCCCCATTCATCGCCGGACCTTTTTAAAAAACCTATGAGCGGGCAGGAGAGCAGACTTCTGGGCCGATGGGGCGAGGCGCTGGCTGCCGAGTATCTGCGGAAAAAGGGATTCCAAATTTTGGCGGCCGGGTGGCGGTGCCGGTTCGGGGAGATCGATCTGATTGCCGCAGACCGGGAGTACCTGTGCTTTGTGGAGGTCAAGCTGAGAAAGTCGTCCGCCTATGGCAGCGCCGGAGCCTTTGTAGACAGGCGAAAGCAGGAGAAGCTGCGTGTTACCGCCCAGATGTACCTGAGCAGGTACCCCACAGCCCTCCAGCCCCGGTTTGATGTGGTAGAGATCTACGCACCCAGAGGAATGGAGACGAAGAACCCCGCGATCCATGTGCTGGAAAACGCCTTTTGAGATAAAATGCGGGGCTTTTTGAGGAAATCCCTTGACCAGGAGGCGGGAAGCTGGCATAATGAATTACTAGAATTGTGCGGCCCGCTGAGCCGCGAGACGACTTCATTTAAGATGGGAAGGATTGGCATGCAGTATATCAGTACCCGGAATATGGGCGTTCAGTGCTCCGCCTCCCAGGCTATCGTTCAGGGCCTGGCCAAAGACGGAGGGCTTTTAACGCCTTTCTATATTCCCAAGCTGCCCAACAAGGCCCTGGAGGAGATGAAATCCATCCCCTATCAGCATCGGGCGGTTTACATCATGAAGCAATTTTTGGAGGAGTTCTCTGTAAAGGAGCTCACCGACTTTGCCAACGCGGCATACGGCCCGGAGAAATTTGATACGCCCGCTGTGGCCCCGGTGCGGGCTGTGGATGAGAACACCTACTGCCTGGAGCTGTGGCACGGACCCACCTGCGCCTTTAAGGACATGGCTTTGCAGATGCTGCCCCACCTGCTGTCCGCCTCTCTGGTGAAGACGGAGGAGGAGAAGACCGCCTGTATTTTGGTGGCCACCTCCGGCGACACAGGAAAGGGCGCTCTGGAGGGCTTCAAGGATGTGCCCCGGACCAAGATCCTGGTGTTCTACCCCAAGGACGGGGTGTCTGAGGTCCAGCAGCTCCAGATGGTCACCCAGGAGGGGAAGAACGTAGGAGTGGCCGCGGTATACGGCAATTTCGACGATGCCCAGACCGGGGTAAAACGGCTGTTCTCCGATCAGAATCTGGCTCATGAGCTGGCAGAGAAGGGGTATTTCTTCTCCTCTGCCAACTCCATTAACTGGGGCCGTGTATTGCCCCAGATCGTCTACTACATCTCCGCCTACTGCGATCTGCTCCGGGACGAAAAAATCCAGCCCGGGCAGAGCGTCAACGTGTGCGTGCCCACCGGAAACTTCGGAAACATTCTGGCCGCCTACTACGCCCGGGAGATGGGGGTGCCCATTGATCAGCTGATCTGCGCCTCCAACAGCAACAACGTCCTGACCGACTTTATCCGTACCGGCGTGTACGACCGGAACCGGGCGTTTTATAACACCATGTCCCCCTCTATGGACATTCTGATCTCCTCCAACCTGGAGCGGCTTCTCTTTGCCCTGACCCAGGACACCGACGAGGTCAAGGAGTATATGAAGGAACTGGCAGCCGCGGGCCGCTATCAGGTCCGGGACCGGATCCGGGAGAAGCTCCAGAAGCGGTTTAAGGGCTACTTCTGCGACGACAAGGAGACCCAGCGGATCATCCGGGAGATGTACGACAAGCACGGCTACCTCATTGACACCCACACCGCCGTGGCCTTCTCGGCACTGGAGCAGTACCGGAAGGAGACGGGGGATGAGACGGTGTGCATCGTAGCCTCCACCGCCAGCCCCTTCAAGTTCTGCGACAGTGTACTGGAGGCGCTGGGAGAGACAAAAATTGCCCAGGGTCTGGATGCCCTGGATCAGCTCTCCGCCAAAACCGGGCAGCCCGCGCCCGCACCTCTGTCCGGCCTGCGCGGTAAGCAAATTCGCTTTACAGAGACTGTGGAGAAAGATCACATGGTGGATGCGGTGTGGTCCATGCTGGGGTGAGCTATGGCCCTGTACGCCATCGGAGATACCCACCTGTCCCTGAGCGGTGATAAGCCCATGGACGTGTTCGGCGGAGGCTGGACCGGCTATGTGGATAAGCTGCGGGAAGGCTTTGCCCAAGTAGGGGCGGAGGACACCGTAGTTTTCTGCGGTGATCTCTCCTGGGGCATGAGCCTGGAGGCGGCAAGGGCTGACTTCGCGTTCCTGGACGCCTTGCCCGGGAGGAGAAAGCTGCTTCTCAAGGGAAACCACGACTACTGGTGGACCACCGCCGCCAAGATGAACCGTTTTTTTCAGGAAAATGGTTTTGCCACGTTGGAGATCCTGCATAATAACTGCGCCTTTTACGGAGATGTGGCCCTGTGCGGCACCAGAGGCTGGTTTTATGAAGAGGATCGGGGGGAGCACAGCGCCAAGGTCTTTAACCGGGAGCTCATCCGCCTGGAGACGTCCCTGAAAGCTGGAGGGGACCGGGAGAAGGTATGCTTTCTCCACTACCCGCCTATCTATCAGGGCTACCGCTGTGAGGAGATCATTGCGCTTTTGAAGCGCTACGGGGTGAGGCTGTGTTGCTACGGCCACCTCCATGGTCCCAGCCACCGATTTGCCGTCACCGGAGAGCGGGACGGGGTGGACTATCGGCTGGTAGCCGCCGATTATGTGGGATTCCAGCCGGTGAAACTTCTTTCCCGGTAAAAAAATCTATAAAATTTGAAAAATAGTCTGGTCAAACCGCCGCTGATCTGATAGAATATCGTGGCGAAAGTAAAAAGGCTCCGTCTGTCTGCCTGCAAAGGAGGTAGAGATGGACCGACAGGAGGAAATAATCAAATGAAGGTCACCAATGTAGAGAAGAAAGAAAAGAGTACCGTTGAGCTGACAATTCAGATCGACGCCGATCAGTTTGAGGCCGCCGTACAGAAGGCTTATCTGAAGAGCCGCGGCAGCATCAGCGTCCCCGGCTTCCGTAAGGGCAAGGCTCCCCGGAAGATCATTGAAGGTATGTACGGCTCCGGCGTGTTCTACGAGGAGGCCATCAATGACGTGTACCCCGCCGCCTATGAAGAGGCTGTGAAGGAGCAGGGGCTGGACGATGTGGGCTACCCCAAGATGGAGATCGTGGAGGTAGGCAAGGAGGGCTTTACCTTCAAGGCTCTGGTTTCCGTCCGTCCTGAGGTCAAGCTGGGCGAGTACAAGGGCCTGTCCGCTCCCAAGGAGGAGGTCAAGGTCACCGAGAAGGACATTGACGCCGAGATGCAGCCCTATATCGACCGGGCCACCCGCCTGGTCAGCGTCAAGCGCAAGGCCAAGAAGGGCGACACTGCCGTCATTGATTTTGAGGGCTTTGACAACGGCACCCCCTTTGAGGGCGGCAAGGGTGAGAACTACGAACTGAAGCTGGGCGCTGGAATGTTCGTCCCCGGCTTTGAGGAACAGGTCATCGGCATGAAGGCCGGAGAGGAGAAGGACATCGACATTACCTTCCCCGAGGACTACCACGCCGATCTGGCCGGCAAGGCTGTCGTCTTCCATGTGAAGGTCAACGAGGTCAAGGAGCCCAAGGCTCCCGAGGTGGACGATGAGTTTGCCAAGGACGTGTCCGAGTTCGAGACGCTGGCCGACTTCCGTAAGGATCTGGAGGCCAAGCTCACCGAGCGGCGCACCCAGCAGGCTCAGAGCGACTTTGAGAACCAGGTCATGGAGCAGCTGGTGGCCAACATGGAGTGCGAGATCCCCGACGGCATGGTGGAGGTTCAGGTAGACCGCCTGATGGACGACTACGTCATGCGTCTCCAGAGTCAGGGCATCTCCATGGAGGACTACCACAAGATGATGGGTACCAACGCCGAGATGATCCGCGCTTCCGCCCGTCCCACCGCGTTGAAGCAGGTGCAGATGGAGCTGGCCCTCACCGCCGTGGCCAAGGCTGAGAACCTGGAGGTCACCGACGAGGAGTACGAGGAGGAGATCAAGCGCCTGGCTGAGCAGTACAACATCCCCGCCGAGCAGGTGAAGGCCGCGGTCCCCGCCGAGGACCTGAAGCACGATCTGGTCATGCGCAAGGCCAGCAAGCTGGTGGTGGACTCCGCCAAGGCCACCAAGGCCAAGAAGAAGGCCGCCCCCAAGAAGACCGCCAAGAAGGCGGAGGAAGATGCCGCTGAGGAATCCGCTGAGGAGCCCAAGGCTGAGTAAATGAATGAAGACCCGGGGCGGCCGTTGGCCGCCCCGGGTGTACCCATATTTACGGGGCAGATATGAACATAGCGTAAACATTTTCAATAAACCTCCGTTTTGGAAAATCGGGGGTTGATTTTTTATGGAGAAACGGTTATGATCATACTTGAAGTTGGCACTCTGACATGCTGAGTGCTAAAACGACAAAAACCGATCCATACCAGAACCCTGATTCCGGGATTGTTTTTCCGGGAAGCGGGTATAATTTGGTATCTTGCCAAAAAGGAGTATTGAAGATGAGTTTAGTTCCCTATGTAGTAGAACAGACCAACCGGGGCGAGCGCTCCTATGATATTTTTTCCCGCCTGCTCAATGACCGAATTATCATGCTGTCTGAGGAGGTCAATGACACCACCGCTTCTCTGGTGGTGGCTCAGCTGCTGTACCTGGAGGCCCAGGACCCGGACAAGGACATTCAGTTCTACATCAACAGCCCCGGCGGTTCCGTCACCGCCGGTATGGCTATCTATGATACCATGCAGTATGTGAAGTGTGATGTCTCCACCATCTGTATCGGCATGGCGGCCTCTATGGGGGCGTTCCTGCTGTCCTCCGGGGCCAAAGGCAAGCGTCTGGCTCTGCCCAATGCGGAGATTATGATCCATCAGCCCTCCGCCGGCACCCAGGGTCAAATTACCGACATGGCCATCCACCTCAAGCGCCTGGAGGTGGTCAAAACCAGGATGAACCGCATCCTGTCAGAGAATACCGGCAAGCCCATTGAGGTGGTCACCGCCGACTGTGAGCGGGACAACTTTATGACCGCCCAGGAGGCGATGGAGTACGGATTGATCGACAAGGTGATCGAGAAGCGCTGATTTTGCCCACAAAAGTACGGCAAAATTGGTGCCGCGCCATTCCTGTCCCCTTGCGGGGCGGACGGGAATGGGGTACACAAGCTTCATGCTACCGGCTCCGCTGTGAATCGCGGAGCGGTATGCGTGTGAAGTTGAAACCCAGAAAACGAGGTGTAGCAATGGCTCGCAATGATGAAAGAAATATCCGCTGCTCCTTCTGCGGAAAGCACCAGGACCAGGTAAAGCGGATGATCGCCGGACCCGGCGTATATATCTGTGACGAGTGCGTCAATCTCTGTATGGAGGCCATGGGAGCCGAAGGGCTTTTGGCGGATGATGATGTGGGCAGCATCGGGGAAATCCCCGATTCCCTGCCCACCCCCAAGGAGATTCACGCCGTCCTGGATCAGTATATTATCGGTCAGGAAAAGGCCAAGGTGGCCTTGTCTGTGGCAGTCTATAACCACTATAAGCGTATTTATTTCGGTGGGGGAGAGGATGTGGAGCTGCAAAAGAGCAACATCCTGCTCATGGGTCCCACAGGCTGCGGCAAGACCCTCTTCGCCCAGACTCTGGCCCGGGTGCTGAAGGTGCCCTTTGCCATCGCCGACGCCACCACCCTTACAGAGGCGGGCTATGTGGGCGATGACGTGGAGAACATCCTCCTGCGCCTGGTGCAGGCGGCCGACTATGACATTGAGCTGGCTGAGCGGGGAATCATCTATATCGACGAGATGGATAAGATTGCCCGGAAGAGCGAGAATACCTCCATTACCCGGGACGTCTCCGGCGAGGGCGTCCAGCAGGCTCTGCTGAAGATTCTGGAGGGCACCGTGGCCAACGTCCCGCCTCAGGGCGGCCGGAAGCACCCCCACCAGGAGTTTATCCAGGTCGATACCCGGAATATCCTGTTTATCTGCGGCGGCGCCTTCGATGGCATCGACAAAATCATCGAGCACCGCCTGGATAAGCGTTCCCTGGGCTTCGGGGCGGAGATTCAAAGCCGGAAGGAGCGGAATGTGGGCGAGCTGATGAAGGAAATCCAGCCCCAGGACCTGCTGAAATTCGGCATCATTCCCGAGCTGGTGGGCCGACTGCCCGTGGTTACCACTCTGGAGTCCCTGGACCGGCACCAGATGGTCCAAATCCTGACCGAGCCCAAGAACGCCCTGGTCAAGCAGTACCAGAAGCTGATGGACTACGACCAGGTGGAGCTGGAGTTTACCCAGGAGGCCCTGGAGGCCATCGCCGACCGGGCAGTGGAACGGGGCATCGGCGCCCGCGGCCTTCGGGCCGTGCTGGAGGACATCATGACCAAGGTCATGTACGACGTGCCCTCCGACCCCACCATCGTGAAGGTGAAGATCACCGCCGCCTGCGTCACCGACGGGGCGGAGCCAGAGCTTCAGCGGGACCCCAACCGTACCCAGCGGCCCAAGCTGGGCAAGGCCACCGTTCAGGTGGACCGGGGACTGGGGATGCCCGGAACCAGCGCAAGCTGAAAACCCAAATACAGGCGCCCGCGGTCTCCCCGGAACGGCGGAGCCGGGGGCCCTGTTGCTTTTTATGTACCCCTGAGAGGAAGTGAACGATTATGAGCAAAGAATGGGATGTGCTCCATACAACAACTATGCCCGTCATCGCCCTGCGGGGATTGACGGTATTTCCCAACGTATTGATTCATTTTGAGGTATCCAGAGATATCTCCATCAAAGCCCTGGAGACGGCTATGAGCGCCGGCAGCCCGATTTTTCTGGTGGGACAGAAGGACATCGGGGTAGAGGAGCCGGAGCTGGAAGATCTCTATTCCATCGGTACCATCTCCAACATCCGACAGATTCTCCGTATGCCCGGGGATAATGTGCGGGTGATGGTCGAAGGACAGAGCCGGGGACGGCTGCTCCAGCTGCTGCGTACCGAGCCAAATCTGGAGGCTGAAGTACAGGAAATTCAGGTTCAGGAGCCCGCTACCCGCAGCTCCGCCAAAACTGAGGCCATCATGCGCTCCACCTACGACCTGTTTCAGCAGTACGCGGAGCTGGCGCCCAAGATGTCTCCCGATCTGCTGATCCATGTGCTGGCCAGTCAGGACCCCGGCCACATTGCCGATTACATTGCCCAGAATATCCCCATGCGCAACAGCGACAAGCAGGCGATCCTGGAGGAGCTGCGCCCGGCTAAGCGATTGGAGAAGCTCCACAAGCTGCTGGAGCGGGAGGTGGAGATTCTCTCCCTGGACAACGAGATTCAGAACAAGGCCCGGGAGCAGATGGCCGACCACCAGCGGGATTACTACCTGCGGGAGCAGATGAAGGCCATCCAGAATGAACTGGGCGAGGGCGAGGGCACCGACGAGATCGAGGAGTACCGCCAGAAGATCGCCAAGGCCGCTCTGCCCGACGAGGTGCGGGAGAAGCTGAATAAGGAGCTGAGCCGGCTGGCCAAGCAGAGCTACGGTTCCTCCGAGGGGACAGTCCTGCGCAACTATCTGGACGTGTGCCTGGAGCTGCCCTGGGGCGTCAAGACCAAGGAGAAGATCAGCGTGGCCGCCGTGCGCAAGGCCCTGGACCAGGACCACTACGGTCTGGAAAAGGTGAAGGAGCGTATTCTGGAGTTTGTGGCCGTCAAGCAGCTCGCCCCGGAACTGAAGGGGCAGGTCATCTGTCTGGTGGGCCCGCCGGGCGTGGGCAAGACCTCCATCGCCATGTCCATGGCCCGGGCCATGAACCGGAAGCTGGCCAGAATCTCGCTGGGCGGCGTCAGCGATGAGGCGGAAATCCGGGGCCATCGGAAGACCTATGTGGGCGCCATGCCCGGACGGATCATCTCCGCCATCAGCCAGTGCGGCAGCTGCAACCCCCTGATGCTCCTGGACGAGATTGACAAGCTGGGCCACGACCACCGGGGCGACCCGGCCTCGGCCCTGCTGGAGGTGTTGGACGGGGAACAGAACGCCACCTTCCGGGACAACTTTTTGGAAATTCCCTTCGACCTGTCCGAGGTGATGTTCATCACCACCGCCAACAATATGGACACCATCCCCCGGCCTTTGCTGGACCGGATGGAGGTCATCGAACTGGGCAGCTATACCGATGAGGAAAAGGTGCAGATTGCCAAGCGGCACCTGCTGCCTAAGGAGCTGAAGCGACACGGTCTGAGCAAAGCTCAGCTGAAGGTGTCCGATGGGGCCTTGCGGGAAATTATCTCCGCCTACACCCGGGAGTCGGGCGTGCGTGTGCTGGAGCGGCGGCTGGCCGGACTGTGCCGTAAGGCCGCTATGAAGGTTGTTACAGGAGATGTAAAGTCGATCCGCATTACGCAAAAAGACCTGGAGGAGTATCTGGGCATCCCCCGCTACCACCCTGAGCGCCAGGCGCTGGAGGAGCGGGTAGGCGTGGTCAACGGCTTGGCCTGGACCAGCGTGGGAGGCGAACTGCTGGAGGTGGAGGTCAATGTGATCCCCGGCTCAGGCAAGGTGGAGCTCACCGGCAACCTGGGGGATGTGATGAAGGAGTCGGCTCACGCCGCCCTCAGCTATATCCGCAGCCAGTCTGACCGGCTGGGCATCCCCACCGACTTTTACAAGGAGAAGGACATCCATGTCCACTTCCCGGAAGGCGCCGTCCCCAAGGACGGACCCTCCGCCGGTATTGCCATCACCACCGCTATGGTTTCCGCCCTCACAGGCCGCCCGGTGCGCCGGGGCTTGGCCATGACCGGAGAGGTTACCCTCCGGGGAAGGGTGCTGCCCATCGGCGGACTGAAGGAAAAGACCATGGCCGCCTTCCGCAACGGCATTAAGACGGTGATTATCCCAGCCGACAATGAGAAGGATTTGGAGGAAATCGACCAGACGGTGCGCAAAGCTCTCCAGTTTATTCTGGTAGAACGGGCGGATCAGGTTCTTACCGCCGCCCTGAACCGGCCGGCCGAGGTGGTGGAGCTGCCTGCCAAGGTCAAGGAGGAAGACATAATGGACCTTCCCACCGCCCCCCCGAAGGGTCGGGACGCCCAGCGGCCCAGGCAGTAAGGAGGCGACCATGGCTGTCAATGTACAAAAGGCAGAGTTTGTCCTCTCGGCCGTTGCCCCCAAACATTTTCTGGCGGACGGGCTGCCCCAGGTGGCCTTTGCCGGCCGTTCCAATGTGGGCAAGTCCTCGGTGATCAACCGACTGCTCAACCGGAAGAATTTTGCCCGAGTGGGGGCCGCCCCCGGTAAGACCATCCACATCAACTACTTCAAGATTGACGGGTCTTTCTACCTTGTGGACCTGCCCGGCTACGGATACGCCAAGGTTTCCAAGGCGGAGCGGGATCGGTGGGGGAAGCTGATGGAGGATTACTTTGCCCGGCCCGACCTTCTGACCCTTGGCGTGATGATCGTGGATGCCCGGCACAAGCCCACCGCCGACGACTGTACCATGGCCCGGTGGTTCCGGGATACGGGCTGCCCCCTCATCGTGGTGGCCAACAAGCTGGACAAGCTGAAGAAGAGCGAAATTGCGCCCAACCTCCAACAGATTCGGGAGACTCTGGAGCTGGGGGAGGATGCCCGGCTGATTCCCTTTTCCGCAGAAAAGGGGACGGGACGGGAGGAACTGCTGGCCGCCATTTGCGCCGGAATTGAACGGTAACATAATCCCCGGTGTCCGCTGGTCCGGATGCCGGGGATTTTAGATCGGAGCTGTTTCAAGACCGCCTTCCCCGCATTGGGCAAGGCGATTGGCTCAGCTCTTGTCAAGCCTTCGGGAAATTGGTATAATATTCTGAACGATTGTCTCGTGGAGAGGAGAACAAGGTATGGGTGCTCTGAGCGCGCTGTTTCATCATATGGATTGGACCAGGCTGCTGATTCTCGTGATGAGCGGTGTGGCCTGCCTGATCAGTCTGACCGTTCACGAGCTGTCTCACGGCCTGGCCGCCAGGCGTTTGGGGGACCCCACGGCTCAGCGTATGGGCCGTCTGACCCTCAATCCGCTGGCTCATATTGACTGGGTGGGGCTGTTTCTTCTCTTTACGGTGGGAGTAGGCTGGGCCAAGCCGGTTCCGGTGGATATGCGGTATTTTAAAAATCCGCGCACCGGGATGGCGATTACCGCACTGGCCGGGCCGGCCTCTAATTTCATACTTGCTCTGCTCTCCCTGGGAGTGGGGTCCATACTGTTTTCTGCCAGGTTCGGCGGACAGGCGGCGGCCTATTTGCTGTTGTTTTGCTGTCAGCTGGCAGTGCTGAATGTGGGGTTGGGGCTGTTTAATCTGATCCCCGTTCCGCCTCTGGACGGCTCCAAGGTGGCGGATGTTTTTCTGCCGCCCAGGGCCTATCAGTGGGTACTGCGCTATGAGCGTTATTTTATGATTGCGGTCATTGCCCTGGCCTGGCTGGGTGTGCTGGCAGGGCCGCTGAACCGGGCAGTGGCGGGGATTGTTCAGGGGATGTGCGCCCTGACCCGGTTCCCGTTTGAGCTGGTAGCCTATTATTTCTTCTGAGGGAAGCCTGTGGGAGGTGAGAATTTGGACGAGCCGGTCTACCGATTGGAGCGGGTGGTCAAGGCCAAGGAGGAGAACATGGAGGACTTTGTAGGCCCTCTGGACTTGATCCTTCACCTGCTGAGCAAAAATAAAATGGAGATCAAGGATATCCAAATTTCCCTGCTGCTGGACCAGTACCTGGATTGGATGAACAAGCGCAAGGAGCTGGATCTGGAGGTGGCAAGCGAGTTTGTTACGATGGCCTCCCACCTCATCTATATCAAGACCAGAATGCTGCTGTCCATCCACGATGAGGAAGCGATGAGCGAGATGGAACAGCTCATCGCCACCCTGGAGGCCCATCAGCGCAATGAAAATTATCTGAAGATTAAGGCGGTGGCCCCGGAGCTGGACAGCCGCTTTCAAATCGGCCGGGACTACCTGACCAAGGTGCCAGAGTCCATCCAGCCCGACAAGGTATACCGCTATGTCCATGATAAAGAAGATCTGCTCCGGGCCATGGCAGCCGTGCTCAGCCGGACCGATCACAAGCTGCCTCCGCCGGTATCCGCCTTTCAGGGGATCGTGGGCCGGGAGCCCTATCCTGTGGCGGACAAGGCGGGGGAGATCATACAGCGGCTGATCCGCTTTGGCGTCACCCGGTTTCGGGCCCTGTTCAAGGGCAACCGCAGCCGTTCGGAGGTGGTGGCCACGTTTCTGGCGGTGTTGGAGCTGTGTAAGGCCCACCGTCTGCGCCTGGCCGGAACCGAGGAGGACTGCACCGTCACCTGTACCCAGGATGGGGGGACGGAAGAGGTGGAGTTTACCGCCGACAGCGAGTAAGGAGGCGTCCCATTGGAACTGAAAGAGTTAGAGTCCGCCCTGGAGGGTGTGCTGTTCGCGGCTGGCGAGCCGGTGGCGGTGGAGCGGCTGTGCCTGGGGCTGGAGGTGGACCGTCCCACCCTGGATGCCGTGGCCCAGCGGCTGATGGACAAATACAGCTATGACCGCCGGGGGATTCGTGTTTTGAAACTGGATACCAGCTACCAGATGTGTTCCGCCCCTGAGTACGCCCCCTATATTCGAAAAACCCTGGAGAGCCGCAAGCCAGCCCGCCTGTCCCAGCCTGCCCTGGAGGTGTTGGCCATCATCGCCTACTATCAGCCGGTAACACGGGCCTATGTGGACCAGGTGCGGGGGGTAGACAGCTCCTATACGGTGGGGCTTCTGCTGGAGAGGGAGCTTATTGAGGAGGCGGGGCGGCTGGCCGTTCCGGGCCGGCCGATTCAGTTTCGTACCACAAAGAATTTTCTGCGCTCCTTTGGTCTTTCCAGCCTGGATGAACTGCCTGAGCTGCCCAATTCCTCTCAGGAGGGCAGCCAGATGACTCTGGAGTTGGAGAGCAGCCTGGCCAAGCTCCGGGAGTCGGAGCAGCAGGCCCAGGATGGGCCGGGGGAGCCGGCCCGGAAGCCATGAGGGGCCTGATGATCCTGGCCGGGGTCCTGCTGGTTCTGTTCCTCTTGGGACAGGTCAGGGTAGGGCTGAGAGGGGAATATACCGCCTCAGGCCTGAAGGTATGGGCGCGGCTGGGGGCTTTGAAGATTCAGCTGCTGCCCTGGAGGAAGAAAAAACCCGCAAGAGAGAAAAAGCCCTTGCCAAAGCCCGTTCAAAAGGGAAAGGAGAAGCCCAAGACCTTGCCCGGCGGGGCTCTGGACTATGCCCGGGAGCTGCTCCCCTTGGCTCTGGAGGCGGCGGGGCGGTTTCGGCGGAAGCTGCGGGTGGACTACTTGGAGCTGGAAATCCAGGCCGGAGCTTCTGACCCTGCCGATGCGGCCATGGTCTATGGCTATGCCAACGCCGTCCTGAGCGCATTTTGGCTTCCACTGACCCAGGCCTTCCAGGTGAAGGATGGCAGCGCACGGGTGAAGCTGGAATTTGAATTAGCGCATACCACGCTGTACGCCCGCGGGTCTATGTCTCTGAAGATCGGACAGACCCTGTGGCTGGGGATTTATTTCGGCCTGAAGGGGCTGAAGAAGCTGGCTGCCGTCAAGGGACGGCGCAGCACCAAAGAAAAGGAAAGAAAGGCGGTCTGATTTATGGAAAATCAGGACAAGAAGAATCCCATTGGCCGGCTGATGCAGGACACCATGGAGCAGATGCGCGCCATGGCTGACGCCGATATCATTGTGGGTACTCCCATTCAGGCGGAGGGCGTCACCCTCATCCCCGTGTCCCGGATGTCCATCGGTGTGGGCGGCGGCGGTACGGAGTTTTCCACCAAACAGACCGGAGCGGGCCAAAACTTCGGCGGCGGCAGCGCAGCCAGCGCCAAGCTGGAGCCAGTGGCCTTCCTTGTCATCCGGGACGGGAATGTGAAGATGCTCCCTGTGGGCGGAGCGCCCGTCACCACCATGGACCGGGTCATTGAACTGGTACCCGAGGTGGTGGACAAGGTGACGGATTTTCTCCAGGCTCAGAAGGAAAAAAAGGAATTTGAGGAATAAGGGGCATCCCCGTCAGAAAAATTTACCGCGATAGCCGGGTTCAAAACGCGGCACACTAAGGTTTACCAAATGGACTGAGGTGACCGTATGAAACTGCGTTTGGCCGGCGGGGTGCTGGCATTGAGTTTGCTTGTTTGCTGTGTGCCTGGGGCGGGTGCTGTGAATACCAGCGCCCAGGCCGCCGTTTTGATGGATGCCTCCAGCGGTAGGGTCCTCTATGCACATAACGCCCACGACCGGCGGCTGATCGCCAGCATTACCAAGCTGATGACCGCCCTGGTGGCCCTGGAGTCCGGAACGGAGCTCTCCCGGGAAGTCACCGTTGCCCCGGAGTGGGTTGGGGTGGAGGGCTCGTCCATTTACCTGCGGGAGGGAGAGAAGCTGACGCTGGAGACGCTCCTCTACGGAATGCTTCTGCGCTCGGGAAACGACGCTGCCCTTGCGGTGGCCGAGGTCTGCGGGGGCTCAGAGCAGGCCTTCGTGGAGCGTATGAACGAGAAGGCCAGACAGCTGGGAATGACAGACAGCCATTTCGCCAACCCCAGCGGGCTGAACCATGAGGAGCACTACTCATCCGCCTACGACATGGCGCTGCTGGCCAGAGCCTGCCTGGAGAACGAGACGCTGCGGGAAATGGTATCCACCAAGTCCATCGCGCTGGGAGAGCGGAGCTTCACCAACCACAATAAGCTCCTGTGGCAGTATGAGGGGTGTATCGGTCTGAAAACCGGCTACACGGAGAAGGCGGGTCGCACGTTGGTGTCGGCGGCCCAGCGGGACGGGATGACCCTCATCTGCGTCACCCTCAGCGATCCCAACGACTGGGCGGACCACGCCGCCCTCTTTGACTGGGGCTTTTCTGCCTACCACCTTCAGACCGCCGCCCAGGCGGGAGAGCAGGTGGGGTGTCTTCCGGTGGAGGGGAGCCTTGTGCCCATGTGCCCGTTGGTAGCCGGGGAGGAGCTGTCCGCCGCCCTTGGCGAAGGGGAGCGGCTGGAGACGAAGCTTCTTGTGGACACATCGGTTCTCACCGCCCCTGTGGCGGAAGGGCAAAAGGTAGGGGAGCTGGTCTGCTCCCTCGGCGGGGAGGAGCTGAGCCGCGTCCCTGTGGAAGCCGGCCGGTCTGTGACCAGTGACCGGGCGGAATCGGGAGGATTTTTAGAGAAAATTCTGGCGCGGATCGCCGCGCTCTAGCAAGAGACAGAGAGGATGGTTTGGTGGAGGAGCGTCTGCAAAAACTGATCTCGGCCTGCGGCCTGGCCTCCCGCCGGAAGGCGGAGGAGTGGATTGTTGCAGGGCGGGTGACAGTCAACGGAGAGCGGGCCAGCCTGGGAGATCGGGCCGACCTGGACCGGGACGAGGTAGCGGTAGACGGCCGTCCCTTGCGTCCCGCCGGGGGACAGACCTATCTGATGCTCCATAAGCCCCGGGGCTATGTGTGTACCCTATCCGACGAGAAGGGACGGAAGACAGTGGCACAGCTGGTTTCCGGCTGCGGCAAACGGGTGTGGCCGGTGGGGCGGTTGGACCTGGATTCGGAGGGGCTGCTGATCCTTACCGACGACGGGAATCTGACCCAGTACCTCCTCCATCCCAGTCATGAGGTGGAAAAAGAATATCTGGTGTGGGTGACGGGAAACGTGGAAAAGGCCCTCCCGGTTCTGTCCTCTCCCATGGAACTGGACGGAGAATTGCTTGCCCCCGCGAAAGTGCGCCGGGGACGTGTCAGCGGGGGCGTCAGCCAGCTGTCCATCACCATTCATCAGGGAAAAAACCGCCAAGTGCGCCGGATGTGCGCCCAGGCCGGTCTGACTGTGCTGCGGCTCAAGCGAATCCGGGAGGGTGAGCTGTCTTTGGACCGGAATCTCAGGCCGGGTGAGTGGCGGCCGTTGACGCAGAAGGAGCTGCTTGCTCTGTCTGATGGTATGATCCAGGTAAATTCAGAGAGATTTTTGCAGGGAAAATGAAATTCCTGCAAAAATCTCTTGCATTTTTTATGGGAAACGAGTATGATAACAAGTACGGTCAAAGAGAGAAATGACCCTTTTTAAAAGAAAGATTTCTGGTTGACTGGAAGATTGGATGAAAGACATAGGAAGTGATCTGGAATGAATCGTGACATTCTGGCCATTATTCAGGAAAATATTCATACATTTTCCAAGGGACAGAAGAAGATCGCAAATTTTATCCTGGAATCTTATGACAAGGCCGCCTTTATGACGGCCAGTCGTCTGGGAAAGAAGGTGGGGGTCAGTGAGTCCACCGTGGTGCGCTTTGCGGCTGAATTGGGTTATGATGGCTACCCGGATATGCAGAAGTCCCTGCAAAAAATGATTCGAAACCGTCTGACCTCCGTCCAGCGCATTGAGGTGACCAACGACCGGCTGGGGGACCAGGATCTGCTGTCTATGGTGCTTCAGTCGGATATTGAAAAGATCCGCATGACTCTGGATGAGTTGGACCGGGACAGTTTTGAAAAGGCGGTGGACGCCATTGTTTCCGCCAAGAAGATCTACATCATCGGCGTGCGTTCTTCCGCGGCCATTGCCACCTTCCTGCATTTTTATTTCAATTTGATTTTTGAAAATGTGTGCCTGGTGTCCGCCAATACTGCCAGTGAGGTGTTTGAGAGCCTGCTGCGGGTCGGGGAGGGAGACGTGGTCATCGGGGTCAGTTTTCCCCGGTATTCCAGCCGTACCGTTCAGGCTATGAATTTCGCCCGAGATCGGAAGGCCATTACCGTGGCCATTACCGACAGCGAGGCATCGCCTCTGGCCCCCATCTCCCAGTATACTCTGAAGGCCCGCAGCGATATGGCGTCTTTTGTGGACTCTCTGGTGGCTCCGTTGTCTCTGGTCAACGCCCTCCTGGTGGCGGTGAGCCAGCGGAAAAATGACGATCTGGCACATACCTTCCGTACTCTGGAGGGCATCTGGGACGAGTACGGCGTGTATGAGAAGGTGGAGCAGTGACAGAAGATCAGAACAGGCTGTACGTCGTGGGTGGCGGCGCTGCCGGAATGATGGCGGCCATCACGGCCGCCCGGCTGGGCTGCCCGGTAACGCTGGCAGAGCGTAACCCAAAGGTAGGCCGGAAGCTGTATATTACGGGAAAAGGCCGGTGCAACGTGACCAACCACTGCGCTCCGGAGGAGGTGCTGGCCTCCACCCCCAGAAACGGGAAATTTTTGTACAGCGCGGTGAACCATACCACCCCGGCGGACGTGGAGAAATTTTTCGAGGATTTGGGCGTGCCTCTTAAGGTGGAGCGGGGAAACCGGGTGTTTCCCCAGTCGGACCGGGCCGCAGACATCATTGACGCCCTTTTTTACGAGCTGAAGCGGCTGAAGGTTCCCATCCTTCAGACACGGGTCACCGCTCTGTGCATTGCGGACGGGGCGGTGACCGGGCTGGAGACAGAGCAGGGTCCGCTGGAAGCGGGGGCAGTTATTCTGGCCACAGGCGGGCTCTCCTATCCGGCCACCGGCTCCACCGGAGACGGCCACCGTATGGCCGCCCAGGCGGGGCACACGGTGGTGGAGCCTAAGCCCTCCCTGGTGCCTTTGGAGTCGTCGGAACCGTTTTGCGGGAATATGCAGGGCCTGGCCCTGAAGAATGTGACACTGACGGTGAGAAATCAGAAGGGGAAGACATTATACCGGGAACAGGGAGAACTGCTGTTTACCCACTTCGGTCTGTCCGGTCCTCTGGTTCTCTCCGCCAGCGCCCATATGCGCAATTTTGACCGGGAGAAGTATACCTGCATCATCGACCTGAAGCCGGCGCTGGATGAGCAGGCCCTGGACGCCCGCCTGGTCCGGGAGCTGAGTCAGGGGGCTAACCGGGATATGAATAATCTGATGGGGGCGCTGGTGCCCCGGCTGATGATTCCCGTACTGCTGCGCCGTGCCGGAATCCCGGGGGAGAAGAAGGCCCACGATGTGACTAAGGATGAGCGGCGGCATCTTTTGGAATTTTTGAAGGCGTTCACGGTGCCTGTGTCCGGCCCGCGTCCCATTGCCGAGGCCATTGTGACCTCCGGGGGCGTGAAGGTGGCGGAGGTTGACCCGAAGACCATGGCTTCCAAGAAGGTAAAGGGGTTATACTTTGCAGGAGAACTGTTGGATGTAGACGCCTACACCGGCGGCTTTAACCTCCAGATTGCCTGGTCTACCGGCCGGGCAGCAGGAGAGTATGCCCGGGAGTTTTTGAAACAGCGGGGAGACTGACCCCGGTATTCGAACAGTCAAGGAAAGGTATTGAGGAGAAGTATCATGGAACATAGAAGCGTCGCCATCGACGGGCCTGCCGGAGCGGGGAAAAGTACCTTGGCCCGGCGTCTGGCCAGGGAACTTGGATTTTTGTATGTGGACACGGGAGCCATTTACCGCACAGTAGCACTGGCTGTGCTCCGGACGGGGGCGGACCCCGCAGATGCCGCACAGGTGTCCGAACTGCTGGGGAAATTGGACATCCGTATGGATTACGGCCCCGACGGGGAACAGAGAATGTTTCTGGATGGGGAGGACGTTTCCCAGGCCATTCGGGAACATCAGGTATCCGGTTTTACGTCAAAGGTGTCGGCCATTCCGGCTGTGCGGGACTTTCTGCTGGATGTTCAGCGCAGACAGGCCCGGGAGCATGATGTGGTGATGGATGGACGGGACATCGGAACGGTGGTTTTACCTCAGGCGGACGTGAAGATTTTTTTGACCGCCGCGGCTGAGGCCAGAGCCAGACGCCGGCTGCTGGAGCTTCAGCAGCGCGGCCAGCAGGCCGACTTTGATACCATCCTTCATGATATCATCCTGCGGGATGAGCAGGATGAACACCGGCCCATTGCTCCCCTGCGCAGGGCAGAGGACGCGGTACTTCTGGACACCACACAGCTGAATTTGGAACAGAGCCTGCAGCAGCTGCTCCATCTGGTAAAGGAGAAGATTGATCTGTGAGCGAAGAAGTCAAGCATATCCAGGTTCCCTCTCAGCAGACAGAGGGAGACCATCGTAAGCGGATGAATGCCATGTTCCATTTCCTGTATGTGGTGATCTGGCCGTTTTTCAACCTGTTTCGTCCGGTGCGGGCCATTGGCCGGGAACATATTCCTGCCGGTCCTGCTGTTGTCTGCCCCAATCATACTACTGCGGGGGACCCCTTCTATGCAGTCTTTGCCTTTGGTTACAAGTATCCCATGCGGGCCATGGCAAAGATTCAGATTATGCGCGTGCCTGTGATTGGATGGCTGCTGTCCAAGGCGGGAGTATTCGGAGTGGACCGAGGGGCAGCCGATATGAAGGCGGTCAAGACTGCGCTGAAGATTCTGAAAGACGGGGATAAGCTGCTGATGTTCCCTGAGGGGACGCGGGTCCACGAGGGGGAACATGTGGAGGCCAAAACCGGCGCTGCCCTTTTTGCCGCCCGGACCGGCGTCCCGCTTCTTCCGGTTTACATTCAACCAAATAAACGGCTGTTCCGCTTCAATACTGTGGTGATCGGTGAGCCCTATATGCCCTCCTTTGCCGGGAGAAAGCCCACTGCTGAGGAGCTTCAGACCATCGCCCATGACCTGTTGGATCGGATTCATGCCTTGGGAGAGCAAGTCAAATGAACGTATTGTTAGCCAAGTCCGCCGGCTTTTGCTACGGCGTTCGCCGGGCGGTGGAGCTGGCGGAGCAGACCGCCGCTCAAAAAAAGCCATGTGTTATGCTGGGGTCGATCATCCATAACCGGGATGTGGTGGACCATCTGGCCGCCCAGGGGCTGTACGCGGTGCAGCGGCCTGAGGATGTGCCTGAGGGCTGCGCGGTGATTATCCGCTCCCACGGGGAGAGCAGGGCGGTCTACCAGGGGCTGGAGGAACGGAAAATCCAGATTCTGGACGCCACTTGTCCCAACGTAACCCGAATCCACCAGATTGTGGAACAAGCTGAGCAGCGGGGACGGCAGCCCGTCATTGTGGGCACTCCCGACCATCCTGAGGTGCTGGCCATCGCCGGCTGGTGCCGCGCTCCGGTGGTGGTGTCCGGAGAGGATGAGCTGGAAAATTGGCTCTCCCAGGACCCGGAGCGCAGGAAGCTCCCGCTGACGTTTGTCTCTCAGACCACCTCAACCAAGAAAATTTGGGAGGGGTGCGTGAAAAAAGCAAAAAAAGAGTGTACAAACGCAGAATTTTTTGATACAATATGTGGAGCGACATCTAAACGCCAGGAGGAGGCACGCCAACTGGCTCAGAAATGCGGCCTGATGGTAGTGGTTGGAGACCGGCAGAGCTCCAACACCAGGCGTCTGGCTGAAATCTGCGCAGAATCCTGTCCCCATGTCCTGCTCATTGAGCGGGCGGAGGACCTGGACCTGAGTCAGCTGCCAAAGGCGGAAATGGTCGGCATCACGGCGGGTGCATCCACGCCCGCGTGGATAATAAAGGAGGTCTATGACAAAATGAGCGATGAAATCATGGAGATCGAAAAATCCTTCGCGGAGCTGCTGGAGGAGTCGATCAAAACTTTAAATAATGGAGATAAGGTTACCGGTACCGTTGTGGCCATTACGCCCACCGAAGTTCAGGTAGAGCTGGGCATTAAGTACCCCGGCTACATTGCCCTGTCCGAGCTGACTGATGATCCCAACGCCAAGGTGGAGGACCTGGTGAAGGTAGGAGACGAGATCGAGTCCATCGTTATGCAGGTCAGCGACCGGGATTGCCTGGTTAAGCTGTCCAAGCGCCGCCTGGACATCAACAAGGGCTGGGAGGAAATCGAGGCCGCCCGTGAGAACGAGACTGTGGTGGAAGGCGTCGTCACTGAGGACAACAAGGGCGGCGTGGTAGTCTCTGTCAAGGGCGTTCGGGTGTTCGTGCCCGCCTCTCAGACCGGCCTGCCCCGGGACACTCCCATGACTGAGCTTCTGAAGAAGAAAGTTCGTCTGGTCATCACTGAGGTCAACCGTGCCCGCCGCCGTGTGGTGGGTTCCATCAGCCGGGTGCTCCGCGCTGAGCGGGCTGCCGCCGCTGAGAAGGTCTGGGCCGAGATTGAAGAGGGTAAGCACTATACCGGCACCGTGAAGTCCCTGACTTCTTACGGCGCTTTCGTGGATATCGGCGGCGTGGACGGCATGGTTCACATCTCCGAGCTGTCTTGGTCCCGCATTAAGCACCCCTCTGAGGTGGTGAAGGTGGGCGACACTGTGGATGTGTATGTCATTTCCGCCGACAAGGAGAAGAAGAAGATTTCCCTGGGCATGAAGGACCACAGCCAGGACCCCTGGACTGTGTTCACCAACACCTACAAGGTTGGCGACACCGCCAATGTGCGCATCGTCAAGCTGATGCCCTTCGGCGCTTTTGCCGAGGTCGTGCCCGGTGTGGATGGTCTGATCCACATTTCTCAGCTGGCCGATCACCGGGTGGAGAAGCCCGGCGACGTAGTGGCTGAGGGCGACAAGGTGGACGTGAAGATTACTGACGTGGATATGGAGAACAAGAAGATTTCTCTGTCCATCCGCGCCCTGCTGGAGGAGGCCCCCGCCGCTGAGGAGGAGGCTGCCGCCGAGGAACCCGCTTCCGAGGAGTAATTTCGTAAAAAAGTCGGCTGCAGCTGCAGCCGGCTTTTTTTGTTAAATTTAGCAGATAAATTGTAAAATTTTCCTAATCTTTTGTTTCTCGCTTGCAAATTTGGGGCAAAATTGATATAATACATCACAGTAGCGCAAAAAAAGTGATTTGCTTGGCTGAGAAAGTGAGGTTTGGAGTGTTTCAGGTGGGGGATAAGGTGGTCCACCCCATGCATGGGGCGGGCGTGGTGGAGAGCATTGTCCAAAAAAAGGTGGACGGGGTCATAAGAGATTACTATATCCTGAGACTGCCCAACCGTTCTATGGTGGTCATGATCCCCACGGACAGCTGTGAGGAGATCGGTGTGCGGCCCATTGTGAACGGGGATCAGGCCGACCGTGTGTTGGCCGCCATTCCGAATATCCAGGTGGAAATGACCGCAAACTGGAACCATCGATACCGGGAGAATATGGAACGGATGAAGAGCGGTGACCTTTTTGAGGTTGCCTGGGTCATCAAGGGCCTGACTGCCAGGGACCACGCCCGCGGATTGTCCACTGGGGAGCGAAAAATGCTCCATTCAGCCAAGCAGATTTTGATTTCAGAGATTGTTCTCGCCAAAAGCGTCAGCTATGAATCGGCAGAGGAAGCGCTGAATACCGCTTTGGCATAACTTGTCCGATGGATCAATAGGATAGAAGCAGGAGAGGGGCCCGTTGGCCCCTTCTTTTGTGGACAGGAGGTTTGGTTATGGCCGGACTGCTTACAAAATGGAAAAAAAAGCCCGTACCGCCCAACTGTTCCGCGGTGGTGGTAGCGGCCGGGTCCGCCCGGCGAATGGAGGGAATCGATAAGGTCCTGGCTCCTTTGGGGGAGATGCCTGTACTGGTACATACCTTGTATGCCTTTCAGGACTGCCCGGCTGTGGGAGAAATCGTGGTGGTGACCCGGGAGGACTTGCTGGTGGAGGTAGGCCGCCTTTGCAGGGAGTTTGCCCTTGATAAAGTGCGCAAAGTCATTGTCGGCGGAGCGGAGCGGATTCACTCCGTTCAGGCCGGCCTGCGGGAGGTGGACCCGGAAGCTGAGCTGATTGCCATCCACGACGGGGCCAGACCTCTGGTGACCCAGGATGTGATTGAACGGGCGGTAGAGGCGGCCGCCAGGTCTGGGGCCGCCGCGCCGGCCATTCCTGTGGTCGATACCATCAAGCGTTGGGAGGGTGGCTTGGGTGTGGAGACGGTGGACCGCTCCTGCCTGCGTGCGGTGCAGACGCCTCAGGTCTTTGAGGCCGGACTAATCCGGGCCGCCATCCAAAAGGCTCTTGAAGACGGTGAACTGCTTACCGATGACTGCGGAGCGGTAGAACGTCTGGGGAAGAAAGTTACTCTAACCGAGGGTAGCCGGGAAAATATGAAAATCACCACCCCGTTGGACCTGGTGCTGGGGGAAGCTGTCTTACAAGCCAGAGCGGAGGGAATACTATGACGGATTTGAAAGTGGGACATGGCTATGACGTCCACCGGCTTACTGCCGGACGGAAATTGATTTTGGGAGGCCAGGAGATTCCCTTTGAGCTGGGGCTGCTGGGCCATTCCGATGCGGATGTGCTGACCCACGCTGTTATGGACGCCTTGCTGGGAGCCGCGGGGCTGGGTGATATCGGCCGGCATTTTCCTGATACTGACCCCGCCTATGCCGGGGCAGACAGCGTGAAGCTGTTGGAACATGTGACCGCCCTGTTGAAGGAAAATGGTTGGAGGGTGGGCAATGTAGACGCTACCATTTTGGCCCAGAGGCCTAAACTGGCGCCCTACATCCCGGATATGGGGCGCTGTTTGGCGGCGGCTATGGGAGTGGAGGCAGACCGGGTAAATGTAAAGGCCACCACGGAGGAAATGCTTGGCTTTACCGGCTCCGGAGAGGGGATGGCTGCCCACGCTGTGGCCCTGATTTTTAAGTAAAAAGGGAATGGTATTCGTACCGAATATGGATTGATATCCGATATGAAATAAATCGACAAGTTCTGTAAGGAACTTGTCGATTTTTAGTCTCAGCAGATGGATTTGGACCCACGGCCTCACGGATCCGAAGGGCGGTTTTCGATTTCTCCAGGAATCGGTGTGAAGCACATGGTTTCATGGTGTGGGACACCGTTAGTCCTCCTGAGCGATGGTCGTTTCAGCCGCCAGCAGAAGCAGCCGCTGAAAATCAGTCCGCTGCTCCTCCGACATATCCCGGGTCATGTGTTGAAAGCACACATCAATCTGCTCCCGGACAGAGGGATACGCCGACCAGGCACGCTGGGTGGGCTGGATGTCATAGGTACGCTTATCCTTTGGATTGGTGGCCCGAACCAAAAAACCAGTCTCCTCCAGTTTGGTCACGGTCTTGGCAATCACACTTTTATCCAGACCCAGCCGCTTGGTGATCTCATCCTGGGTTAGGGAATGGAAATCACAGACGATGAGAATGACCATAGCCTGGGCAGCGGTCAGACCAAACTGGGCACAGCTGTTGTTCAGCCAGATGTGAGATTTTCGATATAAAATTGAGATCGCCTTAAACGGGCTGTCCATGACATTTTCCAAGCTTTGCACCTCCTCTGTGTACGAAAACCATTATAGCGCGGCGGGGTGGGATTTGTAAATCCTTTCTGTGCTTCTACATGAAACTAGTGGCAAATGCAACTAACTATTGACACAGCCGTTCTGTCGTGTTATAGTGAAATGGTGGCAGTTGCCACTATTTTTATTGCCTTGTGCGCAAAGGAGTTTTGCTTGTATGGAAAAAACGGAAAAGATCTGGAACCGGAGGTTTATTCTCCTGTTCATTACCAATCTGCTGGTATTGGCGGCTTTTTACGCCTCCATTCCCATTATTCCGGTCTACTGTGAGGAGATTGGAATCACAGGTTCCAAGGTGGGTGTGGTCCTGACGGCCATGTCCGTTGCCACGGTTCTGTTTCGACCTGTGGCTGGATACCTGCTGGATAATTTTAACCGCTATCGGGTCTACCTGCTCTTTTTGGCCCTGTTTTGTCTGTCCTTCCCGGCGTTTTTAATTTTCCCGGTGTTTGGACTGTTGATTGTGGTGCGGCTCTATATGGGCGCAGTATACTCGGTGTGCGCCTCCGCCACCATGACTATGGCCGGGGATGTGCTGCCGGTGGCCAAAATCACCGAGGGAATCAGCCGCTTTGCCTTCACCGTATCCATCGGCATGGCAGTAGGCCCCTATGTGGGGCTGCAAGTCCAGAGCAACATGAGCAGTAAGGCGTCCTTCCTTACGATTTTCGGCATCACAGTGGCTGCCCTGATCTGTGTGTCCTGCTGCCGGCTGAAGTACCCCAAGGTACAGCGGAAAAAGTTTTCCATCAGGGAGTCCCTCTATGGCCCCGCCGCTCCTTTCATGCTGAACATGATGTTTTTGATGATTCCCTACGGCGCAGTAATCGCCTACTCCTCCATTCTGGCCCAGGAGAAGAACATCATGGGGTATCTGCCCTATTTCTACATCTGCCTGGTGGTGGGAATGCTGCTGTCCAAAACATCCACCCAGAAATCCATTGATGCCAGCAACCACCGCCCCCTGGTCTATGCCAGCCTGGTGATTCTGATCCTCACAATGATCAGCTTCCTATTTTTGAACACCGGAGTGCATCTGCTGGCGGCCGGGTTCTTCTTCGGACTGGGCTACGGCATCCTGCAGCCTCTGTTCCAATCCTTCGTCACTGGCACTACCCCCGCGCCCCAACGGGGTGTGGCCAACTCCACCTATATGCTCTCCTACGATATCGGTATTGGAATCGGCTCCCTCCTGATGGGCTTTATGCAGGAGTCCATCGGCCTGACCACCGGCTTTGCGCTGACTGCCATTGCCTATGTGGTGGGCGGGCTGGTGTATCTTTTCTATGTGGACGGCTATTACTGCCGACTGCGGTCTCGTTCAGCCGCCGGCCAGTAAGAAGTATGTAGGAAAGAGGGCATGTGCTATGAAACAGAACAAGAAGCGCTTTGTGCTGCTCTGGCTCTGTGTCTGCCTGGTACTGCTGGTGGGGGGACTGCTGGCCCCCGGGGGAGGGGAGACGGAGACCATCCAGCTTACCATGCGGGATGCGGTATTGCATGAAGGGGACCGGGTCAGCATTTTCGGGCTGCGTCCGGTGAATCCGGGGCTCATTTCCTCCCTGGTGGTGACCGCTGTACTGCTGGTCGCCGCAGCATTGATCCGGGTATTTGCAATTCCCAGATTTCAGTATGTGCCGGGAAAATTTCAGCTGCTGCTGGAGCAGGCCGTCAGCCTGTTTGACGGCCTGGCCAAGTCCAACAGCCCCTGGCGAAACGGCTTTTTGGGGGCCTACGTTTTTGCCGCCGGAGTGTATATCTTTTTCGGAACGCTGTTTGAATTATTTGGTTTGCAGGCCGTTACCACCAGCGGCCATTCCATTACGCTCCCCGCACCATTGTCAGATATCAATGCGGCGATTATGCTTGGCGTGCTGTCCTACCTGGTTATTTTCTCCGGCGCCGTGGCCGGAAATGGGCTGCGGGGAATTGGAAGCGCCTTGAAAGAAATTTCCTTGCTTATTTCCATGAGCTTTCGTCTGTTCGGCGCGCTGCTCAGCGGTCTGCTGGTCACGGAGCTGGTCTATTACTACATCCAGCTGAGCTTTGTCCTTCCTGTCGTTGTTGCCGTGCTGTTTACCCTGCTCCACGCCCTGATCCAAAGCTATGTTCTGACCATGCTGACAGCGCTGTTCTACGGTGAGATGTCTGAGCCGAAGCAGCGCCGGATCAAAAATGCCGGTGGAAAAGGCCGGGAGCTGGCGCAGAATATTTAATATGATACGGAGGTCTTTCAAATGAATTCGGTGAAAAAAGTTCCTGCTGTGCTGATTGTGCTGATGATGGCCGGAATGCTGGCCCTTCCCGCCAAAGCTGCGGGAGAGAGCGATGCTGCCATGGTTTCCCAGACTGCCACCGCTGAGGTGGAGACCGATGAGAATTTCTCCATTGGTCTGAAGTCCATTGCTGTGGGCCTGGCCATCGGTTTGGCCGCCGCAGGCGGCGCTGTGGGTATGGGTATTGTGGGCGGCAAAGCCGCCGACGGCATCTCACGTCAGCCGGATATGGAGGGGAAGATCCGCACTACCCTGATGCTGGACCTGGTATTTATTGAGACGGCCATTATTTATGCGCTGCTGGTCGTGATTCTGGTTATCTTTGTCCTATAAAGGCGGTGTAAGCGATGAGTATTCCCCTGAATATTGACTGGCAGCAGATCCTGCTGCATTTGTTCAATTTCGCCATTTTGGCCGGTGGGCTGTATCTGCTGCTGTACCGTCCGGTGAAGCAATTTATGAAGCGTCGACAGACCCACTATGAGGAGCTTTACCAGCAGGCGGAGCAGGACAGAGCGCGGGCGGAGCGTCTAAGGGAGGAGTATCAGGCTAGGCTGGATCAGGCCGATGCTGCCATCGCCCAACGAAGAGCCGATGCGGAGAAGGAACTCAGAGAGCTTTGTACTCAGCGGGTCGCCGAAGCCAAGAAAGAGGCGGCGGAAATTCTTTCCAAGGCCCAGGAGAGCGCCAAGCGGGAGCAGACAGAGCTGGTTTCCAAGGCCTCTCAGGAGCTTGTGAACATTGCAGTTACCGCGGCGGAAAAAATTGTCCTGGGCGCAGACGGCGACCCGTACGATCAGTTTCTGAGTCTGGCAGAGAGGAGGGCTTCCCATGAACAGCAATCCCAGTGAGGAAAAAGCTGTCCTCCGAGGCGGAACCCCGCCCAGTGAGGAGAACCGTAAACGCCTACTGAACTTTCTGAAGCAGACTTACCAAAAGGAATTTGCCCTGGAGTGGGAGCAGGACGACGCCCTCACCGGAGGCTTTGTGCTGCAGGTGGGTACGGATGTGTACGACTGGAGCATGGAGGGACGGCTGCGCCAGTTTGAAGATCAGCTCAAACAGCTCAAACCCTCCAAACAAGCGCTTCTGCCCCTGATCCGGGAGACTATGACAAACTGGACGCCGGAGGTATCTCCGGAAGAGGTAGGCCAGGTACTGACGGTGGGCGACGGAATTGCCACCGTCTCCGGACTGGATCACGCTGCTTACGGTGAGATTTTGGTGTTTGCCGGTGGGATCAAGGGCATGGTTCAGGAACTGAAGGAGGATGAACTGGGCTGCATCCTCTTTGGCGACGACGAGGAGATCACTGAGGGCAGCAGAGTGCGCAGAAGCGGAAAGATGGCTGGTATCCCGGTGGGTGACGCATACCTGGGCCGGGTCATCGACGCCCTGGGTTCCCCCATCGACGGAAAGGGTGATATCCCATCTGAGGGGTATTTGCCTGTGGAGAATACCGCTCCAGCCATCCTTGACCGCCAGGCGGTGAATCAGCCCATGGAGACAGGCATTTTGGCCATTGACTCCATGTTTCCCATCGGACGGGGCCAGCGTGAGCTGATTATCGGCGATCGGCAGACCGGGAAAACAGCTATTGCGTTGGATACCATGCTCAATCAGAAGGGGAAGGATGTTATCTGCATCTATGTGGCCATCGGACAGAAAGCCAGTTCGGTGGCCCAGATCGTTGAGACTCTGGAGAAATTTGGGGCATTGAACTACTCCGTTGTGGTCAGCGCATCGGCCAGTGATTCCGCCACCCTGCAATACATCGCCCCCTATGCCGGCTGTGCCTTGGGGGAGTATTTCATGGAGAAGGGGAAGGATGTGCTTATCGTCTATGACGACCTATCCAAGCACGCCATCGCCTACCGGGCCCTGAGCCTGCTTCTGGAGCGCTCCCCTGGCCGGGAGGCCTACCCCGGCGATGTCTTTTACCTCCACTCCCGTCTGCTGGAGCGGTCCGCACACCTGTCCCAGGAGCGGGGAGGAGGCAGTATGACCGCCCTGCCCATTGTGGAAACCCAGGCTGGCGATGTGTCCGCCTATATCCCCACCAATATTATCTCCATCACCGACGGTCAGATTTTTCTGGAAAGCGACTTGTTCTTTTCAGGCCAGCGGCCCGCAGTCAATGTGGGCCTTTCTGTATCCCGTGTGGGGGGTGACGCCCAGACCAAGGCCATGAAAAAGGCGGCGGGCGGCCTCCGGCTGGACTTGGCCCAGTATCGGGAGATGGAGGTGTTTACCCAGTTTTCCAGCGACCTGGACGATCTGACCCGCAAACAGCTGGTCTACGGCCAGGGATTGATGCGCCTGCTGCGGCAGGCCCAGTATCACCCCCTATGCCAGCATGAGCAGGTCATCTTGCTGACGGCGGCACTGAACCATGTGCTGCAGGAGGTCCCCGTCAAGCAGATGGACCAGTTCCGGCGGGAATTTCTGGCGGATATGGAGCGCACGGCAGGAGGCCTGTGCCGCCGCATCGACCAGACCGGACAGCTTACCGACGAGGACCTGCGGTCCATTGTGGAGTTGGCCCGCGCCTTTGTACAGAAACAGCTGGCCAGTGTCTCCCAGGGGGAAAAGGGGTAAGGGTATGGCAAGTACAACAGAAATCAAGGGCAGGATCGACGGCATCAAAGAGACCCGGAAAATTACCAACGCCATGTATCTCATTGCCTCCACCAAGCTGCGCAAGGCCCGCAGCGACCTGGAACAGACCAGACCCTATTTTGACGCCCTGCGCAGCGAGATCAAGCGGGTCTTTCGCACCGTCAACGATGTGGACAGCCACTATTTTTATCCCCCGGATCAAGAGCCGGAAATTTCGGGAACGTACGGCTGCCTGGTGATCACGGCGGACAAGGGCCTTGCGGGCGCCTATAACCAGAATGTGCTGAAAGAGGCCCAGCGGCTGCTGAAGGAACATGCCGATATGAAACTGTTTGTGGTGGGGGAGTACGGACGACGCTTTTTTACTCAGCGCCATATCCCCATCCAGCGCATGTTCCTCTACACGGCCCAGAACCCTACCCTGGACCGGGCCCGGGAGATCAGCGCCATGCTGCTGGATCAATATGATGCCGGACAGCTGAAAAAGATTTTCATTGTCTACACAGATATGGAGAACGGCATGACTGCCTGCGTCCACTCTACCCGGCTGCTGCCGTTCCATCGGACTTATTTTGCCCCGCCGGAAACGGAGCAGAAGGTTTCGGTTCCGTTTGAGTTTGATCCTTCTCCGACGGTGGTGCTGAACAGGATCATGCACAGCTATCTGACGGGTTTTATTTACAGCGCACTGATCGACAGCTTTTGCAGCGAGCAGCAGGCCCGGATGACCGCCATGGACTCCGCGAACCGAAACGCGGAGGAGCTGCTGGCAGATCTGTCCCTGCAGTATAACCGGGTACGGCAGGCCGCCATCACTCAGGAGATTACCGAGGTGACCGCCGGGGCAAAGGCGCAGAGGAAAAAATGCAGAAAAGAGGTGCAGGTGTTGTGAAATACGGAAGCATCGTTCAAATATCCGGGCCAGTGGTGGATGTGCGGTTTGAAAAGGGCCACCTGCCCAAAATCCGCGAAGCCCTCACGGTCTCTGTCAATGGAGAGCGTCGGGTAATGGAAGTGGCCCAGCATATGGGAAACGATATGGTCCGCTGTATCCTGTTGGCGGCCAGCGAAGGGCTTTCAAGGGGAATGGAGGTCTGCGCTCCGGGCGGCAGCATCGCGGTTCCGGTGGGGGCGGCCACATTGGGACGGATGTTCAATGTTTTGGGAGATGTGATCGACGGGGGCGCGCCCCTACCAGAGCCTTTAGAACGCCGAAGCATCTACCGCAAGCCCCCGGCGTTTGAGGAGCAGCGCCCCATCGGTGAAATTTTGGAGACAGGGATCAAGGTCATCGACCTGCTGGAGCCGTACCCCAAGGGCGGCAAAATCGGCCTGTTCGGCGGCGCCGGCGTAGGCAAGACCGTGCTCATCCAGGAGCTCATTCACAATGTGGCCATGGAGCACAACGGCTACTCGGTGTTCACCGGCGTGGGGGAGCGAAGCCGTGAGGGCAACGACCTGTGGAATGAGATGCGCTCCAGCGGCGTGTCCAACAAAACGGCCCTGGTATTTGGGCAGATGAATGAGTCCCCCGGCGTGCGTATGCGGGTAGCTCTGACAGGATTGACCATGGCGGAGTATTTCCGGGATCAGGAGCACAAGGATGTGCTGCTGTTCATTGATAATATATTCCGCTTTGTTCAGGCCGGCAGCGAGGTATCCACTCTGCTGGGGCGGATGCCCTCGGCCGTGGGCTATCAGCCCACTCTGGCCAACGAAATGGGGGAGCTTCAGGAGCGGATTACATCTACCCGGGACGGCTCGGTCACCTCGGTACAGGCTGTATATGTTCCTGCCGACGACCTGACCGACCCGGCCACCGCCACCACCTTTACCCATTTGGACGCCACCACTGTGCTCAGCCGCAAGGTGGCTGAGCAGGGTATCTACCCGGCTGTGGACCCCCTGCAGTCCAGCTCCCGCCTGCTGGAGACGGACAAGGTGGGGGAGGAGCACTATCGGATTGCCCGAAGCGTACAGGAAATTCTGGAGAAGTACAGCGAGCTTCAGGACATCATTGCGATCCTGGGCATGGACGAACTCAGTGACGAGGACCGGACCACGGTGATGCGTGCCCGGAAAATTCAGCGTTTCTTGGCCCAGCCCATGCATGTGGCAGAGAAGTTTACCAATAACCCCGGCGTCTATGTGCCGTTGAAGGAGACGCTGAGGGGCTTCGCTGCGATTGTAAACGGAGAGATGGATGAATATCCCGAAATGGCCTTTTTCAATGTGGGTACGATTGACGACGTGAAGAAAAAGGCCCAAGGTATGGAGGAAGTCAGCTGATGGAGGAGTTTCAGGTCAAAATTTTGGCGTCGGACCACCCTTTTTATGAGGGAAAGTGCTATTCCCTGATCCTTCCCACCGCCGGAGGAATGTGCGGCATTCGCGCCCATCACAGCAATATGATTACGGCCCTTGTCCCCGGCACCCTGACCTATCAGATGGAGCAGAATGTTTCCCGCCAGGCCGCAGTCTCCGGCGGCCTGGCCAAGGTGGAAAACGGCGAGGTCCTGATTCTGGTGGACACCGCCGAACGGCCTGAGGAGATCGACGCCAAGCGGGCCAAGCGGGACGCCGACGCCGCCAAGGAGGCCCTTCTGCAAAAAAAGAGCATCCAGGAGTATCGAACCGCCCAGGCCAACCTGGCCCGGGCGATCAGCCGTCTGCGGGTTAAGCGGAAGATTGACTGACGGCAGCAAAAAATTATGAGAATGGTACAGCTATTGCGCTGAATCAACCGGAAGAGAATGGCGCCGGCTGATAAGGGGTGCGTTAGCTGATTAAAAGAACACCTCTGGAAGGGTCGTTACTCTCCGGCATGGCCGGACGGTAAAACATACTTCCGAAATATCTACGCCCAGACCAGGGAGGCGTACGAGGAGAAACGGAAGGGACTGCCCCGGAAAAAGAAAGACAAAGCCCTGCTTGCTTTATTATCACGCTGTTCCAGCACAAGCTACCCTGCAATTGCCGGTTTCTTCTTGTCATCCTTGCGTTGCGTCTACTTCATTACTATAATAAGCCCATAGGAATATCGCCGCTTAGGCGATCATGCAAAGAAAAACCCTGCTTGGAGGGCGTTATGAAAGTATTGCTTGTTGAGGACAACTTGGAGATATGTGAGATGCTGGGCGGCTATCTCACGGCTGAGAATTTTGAAGTGGACTGTGCATACGACGGAGAGCAGGCCTGCCAAAAGTTTGATTCCAACACATATCATATCGTATTGCTGGATCTTATGATTCCAAAGATCAGCGGTATGGATGTGATGAAGCATATCCGCAAAAGCAGCACCGTTCCGATCATTATTATCTCCGCCAAAGATACGGAAGTGGACAAGACCTTGGGCCTTGGCCTGGGCGCGGACGATTACATTACAAAGCCGTTCTCCGTAGTCGAGGTACTGGCGAGGGTGAAGGCAAATATCCGCCGGACAACAGAATATGCAGCCCCGATCCAGGAGCCGGAGGAGCTTTCCTTTCGTTCCCTCAAAATGGACTTATCCAACCATACCGTGACAAAAAACGGCGCTTTATTGGAGCTGACAGCTAAGGAGTTTGATATTCTCAAGCTGCTTCTGCAAAATCCCAAACGGGTCTATACCAAGGCGCAGATTTATTCTCTCATCTGGAATGATGTATATGTTGGGGACGAAAATGCGGTAAATGTTCACATCAGCAGATTACGGAGCAAAATTGAAGATGATCCCCGTTCTCCGGAGTGTGTGATTACAGTTTGGGGGATTGGATATAAGTTAGGAGAGCCCACATGAGTGAAGCAACAATTATTTTCTTTCTATCCATCTGTGCGGCCATCTTAGTGTGTGTAATTATCTATCAACAGTTTGTATTTCGCACAGGCACCCAGGCCAAGCTGAATGGGATCAGCCAAAAGCTGGAGGAAATCCTGGACAAAGACAGCGACGAGAAAGTGATGGTTTTCACCGATAATCCAAGCTTGATCTCCCTGGCGACGCAGATTAACCGGCTTTTGGTGGATCGTCAAAAGGTGCGGGCAGATTATAGGCGTTCGGAGCTGGCTTCAAAGCGAATGCTGTCCAATATTTCCCACGATATGAAAACTCCTATGACCGTGATCCTAGGCTAGGGGCGGTTTCCTCGTCGATGATAAGGTGGTGCTTATCCTCCGGGTCGCGCTTGTAGCCGTAGGCGGGGTAGGTTCCCATGAACTTGCCGCTTTCCGCGCAGGCTCTTTTGACCGCCTTGACCTTCTTGGAGGTGTCCCGGCTGTAAAACTCGTTAAATAAGTTCAAAAAGCACATGACGTCGGTGCTGCCGTTGTCACTCATGGTGTCGATGCCGTTGTTCAGCGCGATAAAACGGCAGCCCAGCGAGGGGAACAGGTAGTCCGTGTACTGTCCGAACTCGATGTAGTTACGCCCAAAGCGCGATAGGTCTTTTACCAGAATGAGGTTGATTTTCTTGGCTTTTGCATCTTCGATGAGGCGTTTGACGCCGGGTCTGTCGAAATTCGTACCTGAGTACCCGTCGTCACAGTACACCGCGATCTCGTTCCAGCCCCGCTGACGCACATAGCTTTGCAGCAGGAGCTTCTGATTTTCAATGGATACGGACTCCCCATCGCGCTCATCGTCGTTGCTGAGCCTGCAATAGATGCCTACGTTGTATGTCTTTTCGATCATCTGTATTTTACCTCCCGATTCTCTGCGATTCATACATCCGTGCGGCGTGATGGCTCTCGCAGGTTTTCCCTGCAAGAATATGATACCGGGGATACCATCTTCGCGCAAGGATGCCGCCGCAGGGAGGCTGATTGTCTGTTACGATGCGTGACAGGGCTGCGCGGCCGCGGGAGCGTCCAGCTCTGTCATGGCGCGGCGCACCGCAAGCTGCTCCAGCGTCCTGCCAAGGTCCTTTTCGCCGGAAAACACGCTTGTCACGCGATAGAGGGTCTTGCCGATCCTGACCTCCTTATAAGAGGCGACCGGCTCTTTGGGGATGGCTTGCTTCTGCATAAACGCACCTCCGATTTATCAATTTAGTCCCGCTGCCACGATATGACAGCGGGGCTTGTTCGTATTCGTTCCGGCAGAGCAGCCGAGCCGGAGGGATTGCTGTCATGTTGCATGATACTGCACCGGCGCGGCTGTCTGCGTATGTTGTGTCATGTAGTTTTGTTCCGCCGTATTTGTCACAGCCCCCGGCGCGAGGCATATATCGCCTCTGGGACCGGTATCAGCCGCCTTTGGCAAGGCTGTCCCATTCCCGCCAGCGCCGTGGCTTGTAAGGCTCACGAGTGCCGCAGGAATCCCCCTCAAGTCAGTGGGAGGCCGTAGCTGGGGTTGCGTATCGCCCGCGCTGTCATCGCGCCCGATGCTGCCACGCATTGGGTCAAAGGCTGCGTAGATCGCTCGGACAGCCGCCCGTCCCGAAGGATGGGAGGTCTGTCGTCATGGCGGCGCGCCTTTTGTCGCTTGGCTTTTCAGCCGCGCGGGGTCTGTGCTGATACCGGTGTCTATGCGGTTGTCAAGGAGCAGAGGCGAGCAAGAATAATATCCCTCTCATATACCTCAAGAAAAATCGGGCTTTTTATAACCCCCTCAGTCGAAATTTTTCAAAATTCTCTTCAAATGGGAAAGCCCTTTGCGAACGGAATGATGCACGGCAGGTTGAGTGGTGTTTTCTCGTGCAGCGATCTGCAACTGAGACAGTCCGCCAACTATGTACGCAATGACACGCCGCCGCTGCGCGGGCGTGAGCTGCGCCAGTCCCTCTTTCAGCAGCCGCTCCAGTTCCATGCGCTCCAGCGCCTCGTCCGGCTGCTCCGGCAGATTCAGCGCCTCAGCCTCGATGCCGTCGCCTGCGTCCAGCGAGTAGAACGCCCGGTTGTCGCGGATGTACTGCGCGTAGTTGATCTGAAGCCGCTTATCTTCTTCGAGAAACGCAGCTACTTCATCGGAAACCTCGATAAAGGCATCCTCGGTGTACCACGGGTAAAGCTCCCGCAGATTGATCGTTGTCATGTTGTATTCCTCCGTTTGGATGTTTGTGTTCGTGGTTGCGGTTGAATCCAAACGAAGGGCGGCGGGGAGCGGCAGCCCACGGCGAAAAAGTGCCGGGAACGACAA
>JAXWVI010000106.1:0-1475 GCA_037245165.1 bacterium | reverse complement strand
CCCGAAAGCGCCCCTGCGCAAGGGACGCTCATTTCGCAACCCTGTGCTAAGGTTCTTCCATGAGCACGAAATCCTTCATCATCACCCTTCCGATCATTACCGGAAGCGAAGAACGCCGATGGCTTAGGAAGAGTTTCAGCTTCGGCTGCAACCTTCAGAACGCCGTCATGGGCGGGGGATGGGATCGTGTTCAGCAAATGCGCGCAACACCCGAGTGGCAAGCCGCAAGAGTCATGCCGAAGGGCAAGGAAAGGACACAAGCTTTCCGAGATCTGCGCATTCGCTTTCGCTTGAGCGAATACGACTTCCATGCCGATGTCGCTCAACATCGAAAGGCCTCCGGGCGAGGTCATCTTCTTGGCATCAACGAATGTCAAAAAATCGCTTCTAGGGCCTGGATCTCGGTGGAACGCCACATCTACAAGAGCGGCTCTCCGAGATTCATCAGCTCCAAGCGAGGTCTGCATTCGGTTGAAGGCAAGACCAACAAAACCGGAATCATCTGGAAAGCCGAAAAGTCGGTCTTCAAGTTTGCCGGCCATACGTACCGCGTCCGCATCAACAAGCACGACGACTGGCTCACCCGGGCTCTTCAGGATCCGACGGATCCCGCGAAGCCCCGCAAGGTGAAGTATTGCCGCATCGTGCGCAACGTCCGCAAGGGCAAGGAGTGCTTTGACCTTCAGCTCATCGCCGAAGGTACAAGCCCTCTGAAGCACGCCTACGCCGGCAAGGATCAGCGCATGGCGATCGACCCAGGTCTCGGCTCCCTCACCTACGCGACTGAGGACGGGAAGATTGCCAAAGTGCAGATTGCGCCGAGTGCCGACATGGATCATCGTGCGGTGCGCAAGATTCAGCGTGCGATGGAACGAAGCCGTCAGGCGACGAACCCCGACAATTACGAAGTGGTTGACGTAGTTCGTCACGGCAAGAAGCGCCAGTCTCTGAAGGTGAAGTCAGGAAGACTTGAGTGGCGCTTCTCGAAGCGCTACGAAAAGCTTCGTGCGGAACTTGCAGAGGCGCATCGTCTTGCGGCGGCTACGCGAAAGCGTGAGCACGGTGAAGTCTGCAATTGGCTTCTCGGTCATGCGGGCACCATCATTGTGGAGGACAACTCTTTCAAGGCGTTCCAAAAGGGACGGTTCGGCAAGTCCATCGGGCGATATGCTCCGGCGGCGTTCTACACCCAACTGACGAGCAAGGCTGAAAGCGCCGGTTTGCAGGTAAAGGTTGTATCGCCAAGGAAGCTCAAGCCCACGCAACACAATCTGTTGACGGGACGCTTTGTCAAACACGAGCTTTGGGAGCGCCGCGTACAGCTCGGTGATCGAACGGGTGTCTGTTGGATCGACCGCGATGCGGCGGCCTGCGTGAACCTGTTGTACGCTGATATTGACAAACAAACCTATGACCCGAAACGGATCCGAGAGGCCGTTTTAGCCGGAGTAACAGCCTGGCTTGACGCCGGTGTC
>JAXWVI010000105.1:0-6367 GCA_037245165.1 bacterium | reverse complement strand
AGCTCCTCAATGGCGTCCTGGCTCATCTTCCCGCCGCTTGCTGCGGGGGCGGGAGTAGGCTGCGGCTCGGGAGCGGGTTCCGGAGCAGGTTGGGACATGGCCATGGGAGCGGGAGCGTCCTGAGCCTGGGTTTCCTGGGCCAAATCCTCCTCCAGGGTTTGTGACAGGGCATCCCGAATGGTTTCGGATAAGGCGTCGTTATTGGTGCGGGCTACCTGCAGAATGGGTGGAGCCAGCCGTTCCCCCTCCCGGTTGGCGGGAGGCGGAGCGATGTCGGCGCTCCCCTCGGTGTGAGAAACGGACTGAGGCTCCTGGCTCTCTTTTTTTCGGGAGCGGTTGGAATGTTTTTGCTTGTCCGGCATCTTGGAAACGGCAGAAGACTCCCCGTCTCCGGGCGACATTTGCTGGGGTTCAGCCTGCGGGGAGGGTTGCTCCGGGGCGGCTGTGGATTGAGATTGGTCGGGCGTGCCGCCGGAAAGCAGACTGAGCACATGGTCTGTCTTGCTGGTACGGCTGTTTTTTTTACCTGCCATCAGACCTGCACCCCCTCTTTAGCCCGGGGAAAATGGGAACCTGCCACCTGGTCACACAGCTGCTCGAAGTCCTGAGCGGGCTTGGAGGAGGGAGCGTAGTCGATCACACTCATACTGTGGGCCGGAGCCTCGGCCACTGACACACTGCTCCGAATTTTGGCCTCAAATACCACCGTGCCCAACTGCTTGGCAATTTGGTCAGCCAGCTCCAACACCTCGCGGTTAAGGTTAAAACGGGCGTTGTAGCGGTTGAGGAGGATGCCCAATACCTCCAGATGGGAGTTATAATATTCCCGTACGCTCTCAATGGTCTCTTTGATTTGGGATACGCCCAGAAGACTCAATACCTCGGGAGCCATGGGAATAATCAGTTTGTCCACCGCCACATAGGCATTGACGGTAAGCAAATTCAATGCAGGGGGCGTGTCCACAATGATATAGTCATAGTTTTCTGCAATCTTGGAGAGGGCAGTTTTGAGCATAAACTCACGCCCGGGCCGGTTGAATTCCAGCTCGGCCCCTGCCAGCAGAATGTTGGAGGGCAGCATATCACAGGTTTGGGTGTGGGAAATGGCCTGCTGAGGCTCCAGTTCCCCTCGCAATACGTCGTAAATCGTGGCGCAGCGCTCAATATTCAGCCCCATGCTGAACCCTAAGCTGCCTTGGGGGTCCAGGTCTACTCCCAATACCCGGGCGCCCCGGTTGTGCAGGCTGGCCAGGAGGGCGGCAGCTGTGGTGGTTTTCCCTACGCCGCCTTTCTGATTGGTAATGGCGATCATCAAAGCTGGCATGACCAGATCCTCCGTTTCTGCCCGGCGGGACGGCGCGCATCCATACTTTTTCAAAAAAATACAAAAGAACGCTTAATCTTTCGCCGCAGCGGACGATATAAATGATGAGAGTATACAAATATGTTCCAGGTTATTGTACTCAAAAGGTTGTTTTTTGTCAATAAGACTTGAATTCCGTACAAACTTTCCTGTATCCGGTTCTCTTGTCCGATTCTGATGGCACTATAAGGGAGTGTGAAATTATGGCATCTGTAAACAGTTTATCTAGCTCAAGCTCCTCGTCGAGTATTTATGGGAACCGTACCTATAACATTATTTCCGGTCTGGCGAGCGGCCTTGACACGGAAGAGCTGATCTCCGGTGTGGTCCAGAGCTATCAGCAGAAGATTCAGAGCCTCCAGAACAAAAATACCAAGCTTCAGTGGCAGCAGGAGGCCTATCAGAGCATCTCTGATAAGTTGGTGGAGTTTTACCGCAACTATTCCTCCTATGTCTACTCCAATACCAACCTGGCCAGCTCCAGCTTTTTCAACAACGCGGTGATTACCACCGCCAACGGCACCTACTCCAACCTGGTCACCGCCTCGGGCAAGACCAGCAGTGATATCACCCTGAACGCCGTCAAGCAGCTGGCTGCCGCGGCGCGATATACCGTCTCCGGCAACGACCTCAACGGCTTTAAAGGCGGTGCCATCACCGGCGAAAAGCCTATGGAAAATCTAGCATCCAGCGTGGATTTGAGTAAGCTGTCCGGTTCTCTCTCCCTGAACTACGGCAGCAGCTCTATTTCCATTGACTTTGGGGAGCGGGAGCTGTTTGTAAAGGACGGTCAGTTTGACGCTGAGGGCTTCCAAAACGCCATTGTGGAGAAGCTGAAGGAACAAAAAATTACCACCAGTTCCGGCAAATCGGTCACAGCTGACACGATGATCAATGTCAACGTAGATGCTGCCAGCGGCAGCGTTTCCTTCTCCGATAAGAGCGGGGCTGGCAACAGAGTGTCCATCGCAGGGGCCAGCGGCAGTTTAGCCACCATGATTTCCGGTCTGGACGGTGTGGTGTCGGCAAAATCCAACTCTTTCCGCCTGGGATCTACCACAGAGGACGGTCTTGTTGAGAGAAAGGCGACTACGGAGTATTTGGCGGGCAAGAGCGTTACCGTTAGTCTGGATGGCAAGAGTAAGACCATTGAACTGCCCGAGATCACGGTGGATTCCGGTGATACCGACGGCACGCAGGCCGCGGAGGACTTTAAGAAGGCCCTTCAGACGGAGCTGGACAAGGCGTTTGGTTCAGGGCGTGTTACGGTGGTACAGGACGGAAGCAGCCAGCTCTCCTTTACGGTGGGAGAGGGGTCGACCTTCTCCATCACCGCCGACGATGAGGCGGTGGGGGATGTTCTGGGTATCGGCTCCGGCCTGACCAGCTATATTGATACCACCAAGACGCTGGGAGATCTCAAGGGCCTTGACTTGAGTGCGCTCACCGGACACGACACGGAAGGGGCGGGGAGCGTCGTCCAGAAAACAGACAGCAACGGGAAGCCAATTGCCGGCCAGTATGTAGATGCCGACGGAAACGCCGTGGACAAGGATGGGTACCTCATTGATGAGGATGGAAATCGGATTCAGAGCTATGACCTGGTGATCAATGGAGAAAAAATTGGTTCCTACACCAAGGATACTGAGCTGAATACCATCATCAATAACATCAATTCCAACACTGAAGCCGGGGTTAACGTCAGCTACTCCAAAACCACCGGCCAGTTTGTCTTCACCGCCAAGGACTCCGGAGCGGGCGGACAGATTGAGATTGAAGCAGGCGGTTTGGGAGCAGCTCTGTTTGGCACAGTGGAACGGGATGAAAGTACCGGCGAACTGAAATCCGATACCGGCACCTACACCGCGGGCCAGGATGCCAAGCTTATTGCAACCATCAACGGGCAGACCATGGAATTGACCCGCGCTTCCAACAGCTTTGACCTTGATGGTATGAACATCACCGTCAGCGGCGTCTTCAACAAGGACGAAACAGTGGAAACCGTCTCCACCGCTATTGCCCAAAATCAGCTTGACCCGGACAAACAGGTCACCTTCACCAGCAAGACCGATGCGGACAAGGTGGTGGAGGCGGTCAAAAAGATGGTGGATGATCTGAATACCATCATCAAAGAAGTCAAGAGCGCTTACTCCGATATGCCGCTTCAGAAGAATGACGGTTCCAAGTATGAGCCCCTCAGTGATGAGGATATGGAGGGCATGAGCGAGACCGCCATTAAAAACTACGAGGAGAAGGCAAAAACCGGCATTTTGTTTATGGACAGCGACCTGTCTTCGCTGTATAACGATTTGAGGAATGCCATTACCTCCAGCGGTGCCGACGGTGTGACCCTGCGGTCCATCGGGATCAGTACCTCCTACTCCGACGGATTGACCACCCTCACTTTTGATGAACAGACCTTCCGTGAGGCCCTGGAGAGCGATCCGGACAAGGTCCAGGAGGCGTTTACCAAATCCAAGGAGAACGGCGCGGCTACCGACGGTCTGATGGCCACCCTCACCAGCATTACGGATAAGTACGCTTCTACCAGCGGCGATGTGAAGGGCATCCTGATTGAAAAGGCGGGCTCCAAATATTCTCCCACTGCCGCTTTGAATAATACCCTCCTGAATCAGATGAAAGACGTGGAGGATGAAATTTCTGAGTGGCAGGATAAAATGTCCAACAAGGTGGACTATTACACAAATAAATTTACCCAGCTGGAACTTTTGATCAACCAGATGAACTCCCAGAGCTCGGCCTTGTCCGGCCTCATGGGCGGCTAATCACTCCCAAGGAAAGGAACGCACCTTTATGGATATGCGAGGTTACCAGCACTATCGGGAGGATGCTCTGAACACCATGACCCCCGGTGAGCTGCTGCTGTTGGTCTATGATGAGCTGATCAAGCGGCTGACCCAGGCGGAATTGGCTCTTTCCAAAGAGGACTATCCCACCTTTGAGGCGGCGGTGGATCACGCCGTCAGGATCATCCACTATCTGGATGATACACTGGACCGACAATATGCCATCAGCGGTCAGCTTACCCGGTTATATGAGTATTTCTGTTATGAACTCAGTCGGGTAAAAACCGGCCGGAATAAAACTGAATTGGAGCGTGTTAAGCGCATGGCCAGCGAACTGCGGGAGAGTTTCCGTACCGCGGATAAGAACACCTCCAGCCGATAGGAGCCCCCCCTATGTTAAATGATCAGCAATTGGATTCCGCCAACGCCATCCAGCGCAAGATGTACACGGCTTTGAATGAGGTGGCGGAATTAACAGAGGAGCTGTCTCAGGCGGTGAGCCGTCAGGATCAGGTGTCAGTGCGCATGTTCCTGTCCATGCGGCAGGAGGAGATTGAACGGCTGACCGGCTATCAGGCCATGCTGCGCCGCCAGTGCGATCAACTGCCGCCGGCGGACGGGGACTTGCTCAGGAAAGTGATTTCAGGGCAGTTCCAGGGCAATCTCCCAACGGCCAGCGGAGATGCCCTGCTCAGGCAGACGGCAAAAAACTATGCTCTCTTGCAGCGTGTCCGCCAGGCAGACCGGGCGATAAGCTGCCGCCTGGGTGGTCCTAATTCCTTCTACATGAAACAAGGGAAATAAGCGTGCCCGAAAAAACGCCCCCTGCCGATCAGACATCGACAGGGGGCAATCCCCGTTTTTTGTTCATCCGCTTACAACAGGAACGTACCACAAGGGTGCGCCGCTGGCACGGCTGGAGGACAGTTCGTCCAGAATGAGCTGAGGGTCCCACAGGGCCAGACTCCGTTCCCGGCTGTTTGGATCTGCTACCAGCACCTGTCCTGTCAGGGTTGCCCCCCGAAGAACAATAAAATGTCCGCCGCTGGTAAAGTGGCCCGGCCCCATGAGGGCGACGAGCAACTGCCCGGCGGCCAATCTTTGGCAGAGATCGTCCGGGGAGAGTTCTTCGCAGGAATATGCCTCCAAGCCGAAATTTTGAGCCAGCCCTTCCACAATGGAGAGATAAGAACCGCTGCCTGGAGCGCAGTATCCAAGTTCGTAGGCTGTCTGGGCCATCTGTGCCGGGTCTACCACTTCCGTGCCCAGTGTGGAGACCACCATGGACATGGCAGTGGGACCACATCCAAAACCGCTGATTGGGTCCGGCCCGAAACGGGCATCCGCCCAGGGGGCCTCGCCCTGATTGAAATAAATCAGCTCTACCACCCCGCCTGTCAGAACTTCATAGCCCTGACGCTGGCTGAACTGGGTGATCGCCGGGTCTTGGAGGATGGAGGAGTCATCTTCCTCTGGCTCTTGGATCTCCTGGCTGACCGGCCGGGACAAGTTCCGCCTGTTCCTGGGGCCCTGGGCAATATGCTGCAAATGCCGGACCAAATCCTCCCCCCGGTCCTGAATGGATTGGGCCAGATGTACAGCCGGCTGAATGATTTTTCGGAAGAGCGGAGGGTCCATGATCCGGCATACGGCTAACTCTACTCCTGTAATACAGATCAGGGCCAGCAAAATGAGCCCCAGGATGCCAATGAATTTGGGTTTCTTTTTCCTGCCCATGTCCTCTGCCACCTTTTCAGCTATTGGAACCAATTATAACAAAATTCTTTGCCATTGTATACAAGGGGCGATCGATCTATGCCGCAGATTTGCTTGAAGGGAGTTGGCAAGGACTATCTGCAGGACTCTGATCCGCGGGTGGTACATGCAATCCGTTCGGTAGATTTGACAATTGAAAAAGGGGAGTTTGTGTTTATCACAGGCAGCAGCGGAGCGGGAAAAAGCACCCTGCTGCAGCTGATGGCCTGTGAGACGCCGCCTTCCCGTGGAAGTATCTTTTTGGATGGAGTCAATGTTACCCATATGACCCAGAGACAGCGCCAGCAGCGACGATTGCGCTTTGGGTATGTTCCGCAGCTGTCCTCTTTGATTCGAAAACGAACGATTGAGGAAAACCTGACGGCAGTAGCTGTGCTGGGGCGGGGACGAGGTCACATGGCACCGGATAAACGGGTACAGA
>JAXWVI010000104.1:0-1567 GCA_037245165.1 bacterium | reverse complement strand
CCAGTGGACATGGTGGCTGCTTCCATTACCAAGCGACAAGCCTCAGGAATGGTCATGAAGAAGCGCATGATGTCCGGATGGGTCACTGTTACTGGACCACCTTTGGCGATCTGCTCCTTGAAACGAGGAATTACTGAGCCGTTGGAACCGAGGACGTTACCGAAGCGGGTTGTAACGAACTTGGTCTTGCCCTGACGTTCGCCACGTTCTATCGCGAGGCCGAGAGACTGGACGTAGATTTCTGCGAGTCGTTTGGTGCAACCCATTATGTTAGTAGGGTTTACGGCTTTATCAGTAGAAATCATCACCATCTTTTCCACGTCATATTCGAGACATTTGTCTGCCACATTGCGGGAACCGCCTACGTTTACCAGAACTGCTTCACATGGGTTCTCTTCCATAAGAGGCACATGCTTGTAAGCTGCCGCGTGGAATACTACCTGAGGATGATATTTCCTGAACACGTAATCGAGACGTTCCTGCAAACGTACATCACCGATGACCGGTGTAAATTTCAAATCCGGGAATCTGTCTTCGAGTTCAAGACGGAAGTTATGCATCGGCGTCTCGGCATTGTCGAAGAGCACGAGTTCCTTAACTCCGAATGTCGCGAGCTGGCGGCAGAGTTCTGAACCGATGGAACCGGCAGCGCCTGTTACCATGACTGTCTTTCCGCAGAAGTTGTCGCGGATTTCCTTCATCGATATCTTGATCTCGTCGCGGCCGAGGAGGTCTTCGATCTTGATTTCGTGAACTGATGTACGGGCTGTTCTGCCGCCTATTTCATCGATTGGCGGCGCAACTAACAGCTGGACACCGTTTTCCGTACAATATTTCACCAGTCTGTCACTCTCCCCCTGCGCATCGGCATTGGAAGTGAACAGAATTCCATCCACGTCTGCATGAGAATGCGAATATTTGATATCATCGGCATTGACAAAACCATAGAGCGGGTAGTCGGAGATCTGCTTATCGGACTTGCTGCGGCCGAAAATCAGGAAGCCGTTGATCTTGTAATGAGGGGAATTCTGGAGGCGCTGGATCATCGCAATTGACTTATCTCCAGTGCCATACACCAAAACATTCTTGCAGTTCGAACTATTGCGGACACGAGCTTTGATGAAGTCGTAGGAGACGATTAGAAACAGCCTGAGTCCGAGCAGAAGGAACAGCGAGAACATGTAGTCGAACATGAGTCCGGTGCATGTCGCGGTGCTGCTCACGTGCGGAACTTCCTTCAAAACATAAGGTAATGCAAGTCCGTAGCCGACGAGAAGTATGTCTTTCAGGCCGGCAGCCACGAAGAATTTGGCTGCGTCGCGTAACGATGCGTGCCTGATAATGATTCTGAATGTTCCTAACGCTATGAAAGCCAACGCACTGAAGATTCCGGAGCCGACGAGCATCCAGAAGGCGCGCACGGTGGTCAGACCCGTCTCGTTAAACATCACGCGCACCAAAATGTTGGCTAAAAATGTCGCAAATACCGACAATAAGATGTCAGTCACGAAGATCAGTTTCGTGCTGACGTACTTGTCCAAATTAAACTTCATCGTATTACTGGTTG
>JAXWVI010000103.1:0-7523 GCA_037245165.1 bacterium | reverse complement strand
TTTTTGAGGTAGAGCAACACCTTGAATTTTTCTACTTTCATACGCTTATATTTTTTAGTGCAAAATTACTTGCCGTATAAGCGTTCCTTGATATGCAAAACATTGTGTATGAGCGCAAACAAAACGGTGAGGATTTCTTTTCATTGCTTTCCGTTACCTGTTCTTGTTCCGGTAACTGCCCAGCTAACGGTCTGGTAACTGAACAACCTCAATATTACGTTGTCATTTGCATTTTCTCAATTTGGAAAAATACTGAAACAATGCTCATTTCAAACGGTTTACGTTTAATCTTCTTCTGTCTGCTTTTTCTTGCGTAGCCTATCACTTTCCATTGTTTCCGCCACACCTTCGCGACCTTACAACTTGCGAATGGCACTGATATTTACACAGTTAGCAAGATGCTTGGGCATACCAATGTCCGCACAACACAGATATACACTAAGGTCGTGGATGAAAAGAAAGAAGATGCTGCCGATGCTATTAAAATAAACTTGGACAATGTTTAATAATTACACATTATTATATATATGACGAATATGATTGAGGTGCTTACCGACCGCTTGCAGGAGGTAAATCAAATAATAGAATTGAGGACTAAAGCAGAAGAAGTGACTTTTGAAGACGCTCTAATGCTTGCAGAGTTTTATCATGAGTTTCAGAACACTAATGAATTTATTGATGAAGCTGAAGACAGGGCGCATCAAAATGTCGGAGCATTGTTGGTTTGCGTTACAAAACTTCAAGGTGTGATAAACAGATTTCTATCATTGGACTTAATGATATGGAAAGATGTTAATTTCGTGGCATTGGGGCAATCTCACTTAAAACCATATCAAGAGAAATGGGATAAGGCAATGAAGAAGTCCACAAAACTATGGCAGAAATATCAGTCAGAAAGCAACAGACTGGATATGATGGATTTCAGGTCAGAGGAGTTCAACGTATTGGATGTTCAATGCGACCAGACAAAACTTGCATACGAAAAAGCACATGAAGAAACCGACACCTGCTATTACGCACTCAAATCGGAGCAAGAATATTGTGCCCATGTGCATTATTTTGAGATGCAATTTCTTGAACTATGGGCTACAAAGATGCTGCAAATCACAGATGCCGTTAGAACAGATGCCAAGCGTATATTAAAGGAGGCTAATGCATGAACGATGATGTACTGTTATTGAAAGAGGTTTCCAAACTGAGAGACATTGTTGGTCTTGGTGTATGCGTTGGCATATATCAGGCATGCAACGGTGTGCAGTTCAAAAATATGCCTGCAAGCGACTTCGTCTGTTTTCTAAACCTCAAATTGTCAAAAGACAAGGTCTATATTTTGCCTCGTGAGAAACAGCGTATCTGTTATATGATATATGCTGTATCTCGTACTATCAACCCAGCCAATTTTGCAAGACATTGGATTGAGGGAGTCTTGGAACTATGTGAAATTTCTCTTGAATATTACGATAAACACCATAAAGATGTCCTGAGTGTAGAGGCTTCGGCAAAGAACAAAAAGTATCTCGCGCTCATAACTGATGCCATAAAAAGAGGATGCTAATAAATTGCACCCAAGCAATCACGTTATCCCACAAACATCATATTCTTTAACATTTCGCAATTCGCTATTTGTCTGTAATGCAGATAAATAGCGAATTTTGTTTTAGCTATATCCCACAAAATCGCACAAATTCCCACATAAAAACAGTCGTACCTTTGCTTCCAGAAAACAACTTAAATTTGAATATATGGAAGAAAAGAATGTTTCGTTTAATGACATGCCTCAGTTGATGGCTGTCATGTGTGCCAAGCTCAATGAGTTGGGCAACAAGGTGGATAAACTGATGCCCACAGAAAAGAAAGAAGAACCTCAGTGGTTCAATGTAACTTCACTTATTGAGTATTTACCAAATCATCCTGCCGAACAAACTATTTATGGCTGGACGAGTGCAAGAAAGATTCCTTTTCACAAAAGAGGAAAGAGTATTTTGTTCAATAAGGAAGAGATAGACCAATGGTTAAGGAACGGCATTTATCGCAAATCAGAATATGATTTGGAGCGTGAAGCCATGTCATACATAAACAGTAAGAGATATGGAAAACATTAAAGAAGAATACATACGTGTGGGGACAACATTGTATAAGATTGCCCAACAGCCTTTAGCTAATGGCACAACTGTTTTACGTCGTATTCCGTGGAGTTTCGGCACTATTCGACAAGATTACGGTAAGAACAACACTCCACCAGTCAAAAAGTACGATGGATTTTGTACTGTGCCCAGTCATACTGATTATCATAAGGAGATAGACGGCTTTTACAATTTGTATGAGCCTATTGATCATGTACCTGTAGAAGGAGATTTTTCTGATATTATAAAGTTGATGCATCACATTTTCGGTGAACAATATGAACTTGGGATGGATTACATCCAGTTGCTTTATACCCAACCAACACAGAAGCTGCCCATTTTGCTGTTGGTATCGGAAGAACGAAATACAGGAAAGACTACTTTCTTGAATTTCTTAAAAGCGATATTTCAGGACAATGTCACATTTAACACCAATGAGGATTTCCGCAGTCAGTTTAATGCCGACTGGGCAGGAAAACTATTGATTGTCGTTGACGAGGTTCTACTAAGCAGACGGGAAGACTCGGAACGACTAAAGAATTTAAGCACAGCCCAAAGCTACAAGATGGAAGCGAAGGGAAAAGACAGACAAGAGGTGAACTTCTATGCAAAGTTCGTGTTATGTTCCAACAATGAGTTGTTTCCTGTAATGATTGACCCTGACGAAACCAGATATTGGGTGAGAAAGGTGCAGAGGTTAGAAAGCGATGACACCAACTTCCTGCAAAAGTTAAAAGAGCAAATACCTGCATACTTATATTATTTGCAACATCGTACACTCTCAACAGTAAAAGAGAGTCGTATGTGGTTTAATCATGCTCTCATCCGAACGGAAGCGTTGGAGCGTATCATCCAATGTAACCGCAATCACACAGAACTTGACCTCATAGAGTTGTTACGTGACCTCATGGAAGGTCAAAATGTGGAGAAGGTGTCATTTATTCCGCAAGACTTGCTGTCGCTGCTTACCTATAGCGGTGTAAAGACGGAATTATGGCAGATACGCAAAGTCGTAAAAGAACTTTGGCGATTGACTCCTGCCCCAAATGCTTTGGCATACACAACCTACCAATGTGACTATCCCAAATCCTCACGTTTCTCTCCCATAAACAGGGTTGGACGTTATTATACTGTTACAAAAGCATTTTTGGAAACATTAAACATATAAACCTCTGTTGATTTGTTGAAATGATGAAAAGAATAAAATATATACTGATATACAGATGTTTATGGCTCAACAGACCTTTCAACATCAACTCAACATTTTCTTTTCACTATCAAACTCTCAACAATTCAACATTTCATCAACAAAAAAACAATGAATATGTTTGACTATAAAAATATACATATAACGGATTTCCTTGCAGAGAATGGTTATCAGCCAACAGCAAAGAAAGGTGTAAACTGGTGGTATTTGTCACCATTACACAACGAAAGAACGGCATCCTTCAAAGTGGATGTCAATAAGAACGTGTGGTACGACTTTGGCTTGAGCAAAGGCGGTAATATCATTACTTTAGCCAGTTTGCTTTTCCATACTGATAGATTCTCAGATTTACTTCGACATTTAAGTTCAATAAAAGATGTAAGCCATCCTGTATGCCTTGAAAGGCAAAGGGAGTCTCCTACTTTTACAAACATCGCTGTGAACGAATTGTGCAATCCTTCATTGCTCGATTATCTTGCGTCTCGTGGTATCAGCAAAGACATTGCTGTTCGATACTGCAAAGAGGTTCATTACACCTGTAATGGTAAGAGATATTTTGCCATTGGTTTTCCAAATCGTACTGGTGGTTTCGAATTACGAAATCCATATTTCAAAGGTTGCATTGCTCCCAAAGACATTTCCATTATTAAGAATGGTTTTGATGTCTGTCATGTGTTTGAGGGTTTTATTGATTTTCTGTCATTTATAGTCTTGCATGGCGATTGTGATGCAGTTATACTAAACTCCATCGTCAATACGCCCAAAGCTATTGCGGTATTAAATAAATATAAACAGGTGTTTTGTCATTTAGATAATGACGAAGCTGGAAGAAGTACAACCCAAAAGATTGTTGCTTCATGCAACTGTGACGTGATAGATGCATCAAATGAATATGCAAACAACAAGGATTTAAACGAATATCTATGTAAAATTATCAAGGAGGAACAATATGGCTAAACAAGTAATGGATATTGCTGACGGTAGAGATTCAGCATCAAAAGGTGTATTCTCTTCGGCCTTGAGTGATGAGCATCAGCGTAATTGGAATGATGAACAATGGCAGCGTAAGATGAATGAAGGAGGATGCAACTATGACCGTACACGTGAGAAGTTGAACTTTGAGGTAGCGAAAGGCGGAGTAATCCGAAGTATAGACCGAAGCAAGAGCATCCCTCAACGTTATCAAGATCGCTTGCGTGAACTTGGAATAGCTGACCCTGATTATAAAGTTGACCCAAGGACTGGCGAGAGGATTGCTACAAATCGCAGAACCACGGTTAAAATTGTGTTCCAAGGTTCACGTGAGCGTATGCACCAGTTGGCATACGGTAATCAGACTGTAGATCTTGAACGAGGTGCAGACAATTCACATATAACAAGACATCAAGACATTGAGCATTGGGCGCAAGACATATATCAGTTTGCTTGTAAACAATGGGGCGAGGATAACATACTGGGATTCTATTGTCACCTTGACGAAGCCAATCCTCATATTCATTGCACGGTACTGCCTGTTGCTAAGATTAAGGGTAAGATGGGAGTGTCGTTCAACAAAGTGTTTTGGGGATTACGCAATAAGGCTGCGGTTCTTTCTCGTCTTCACGATGACTTGGCAAAGGTAAACGCCAAATGGGGATTGGAACGTGGTGACTCTGTAGCATTGACTGGTGCAGTCCATAAGTCAACAAAAGAATACCGAAGTGAACAGGCAAGTTTGGATGCAGAATTACGCAAACAAAGAAATGCCGTCAAAGGATTGGAAACAATGATACACAATCTCGTTAGTGAGCGTGATGCCTTGACTAAGCAATTGGAATTAATGCGTAAGGAAGGTACAGAAACTTTATCTAAAAAAGAGGTTGAAATACACAATCTTTTGACAAAGATTGAGAAACTGAACGGACAACTTGATGACAAGCAGTACAAACTTAATCAAGCTAATGCTAATCTTAATGACATCTTTAAGAAACTCGCTCTTGCGCAACAAGCAAAACAACAGATAGATACAGCCAACCAGCAAGCCATTCACGTTTCTTCACCTGTCAGGGACTTTGCTTCTCACATAGCTTTGAGAGCATTTGTTGGCACTATGCAGAATGTCTGGGAAAACACTCGTACTACGGTTTCCGAAGACCAGTATATGGATGAAAGTTTCGCAGGCGCCATGTTGTGTGATGTTGATAATATAGTCTCATGCGCCACATTATTGTTTATCGGTTATGTCAGCGAAGCGACCAATTTTGTAGAAAGCAATGGCGGTGGTGGAAGCAAGAATGACTTGCCTTGGCGTGACAAAGATGATGATGACCAAATGTGGATGGTAAAATGTTTAAGGTCTGCTTATCAAATGATGCGCCCCAAAGGAGGTTATAAAGCCAAACGAAAGCAGTCAGGCTATAGACGCTAAAAACAAGATAGGCTTGCCGTGTTCATGGCATTTTATTCATAAAGTGCTTAGCCTAATAAGCAGTTAACCTCCGTTAACAGCATCGGACAAGTCCTATATCCAGCAAGCTGAAAGAAAATAATGTAACGATTTGCACTAAAACAATGCAATAATTTACACTAACACGTATCAAAATATGAAATCAGATAATCAAACAACATCTTTCTACACAACTGTTCTCGCCACTCTTCTAAAAGAATGGCGAGAGCAAAATCTCGTCACGGTTTATGCTGTAGCAAAAGCCATCAATGCAAGTCCTCACACAATAACACGTTTTGAACAACTCAAAGGAGGTGTCTCGCTTGAAGTTGGTCTCCGCTACTTGGAATATGCAGAGGCGCATATTACCCACCCAGATATATTCGGAAAGTTCTGTGCAACCATTGTTAAACACAAAACAGAAGAGGAGCAGCAACTATATATCACTGAGCTGAAACATAGAAAACATGTGACTGCGCAACGTGAACAGGAAGAACGAAGACAAAGAGAAGAGCAAATCAGAAAATCCGTTGTCGAGGAACTACAAATCATTCACAATTCTAATATTCAGCTGTTGACTAAAGAAAAGCAAGAGCTTGAAGAACGAATTGCTAACTTGGAACAAGAAAACAGTGTACTGAAAAAGATAAACCAAGATGTTTCTTCTGGAAATTCTGCAAAAGAAAATTGGTTTTCAAAACTGAAAAAATCTTTTGATAACTGATGCATCTATACGACCTGATTACAATAGATGTTTTTATTTTCATACATTTGTTCTTGTATATATAGGGTTGGCATTTCCTATAAAGAAATTTGCCAACCCTTTGTTTTCACCATGTGATAACCCTATCAACAATCTCTTGTTGTTCTGTACTGCTACGTCTCAGATAAATGCGAGTTGTTTCTATGCTTTCATGCCCCATCAAATCGGCAAGGAGTGAAATGTCATTGAACTTCTCCAAGAAATTCTTGGCAAAGCGATGACGGAAAGAGTGAGGATAAACAACTTTCTCATTCAGACCGTATTTCATGGCGTAGTTCTTCAACTGCTGCGCAATACCTCTTGTCGTGATACGCTGTCCGAAGCGATTCAAGAATAGATATCCTGTAGTTCGCTTTGCTTCACTAAGCCATTTGAACGTTTCCACTCGTAAAGCCTTGGGAATATAGATACGGCGTATCTTACCTCCTTTGGTATAGATATCGTAATACCCCACCTGTACATGCTCCACTTTGATTTGGACAAGTTCACTGACTCTGGCACCAGTTGCAGCCAAGAAACGCACGACAAAATACCATTCCTTGTTGTCCTCTTGCTTCAGCTTTTTTTTCAAAAAGAGATAATCGGCATTGCTGATGACGTTCTCCAAATAGGTACGTTGTTGTACCTTTACCGATTTCAAGCGGAGTTTGGGCTTTCCTATAAAATCAAGATATTTGTTGATGGCTTGAATACGTAGATTCACCGTCTTTGGTTTGTACGTCTCAATTAAGAAGGTCTTATAGACCAACAAATTCTTTTTGTTCAACTCCTTAAATTTTGAGTTGAATTCCTTCACGGCATAAAGATATGCCGTAATGGTGTTCTGCGCCATATTTGCTTGACGCAAAACGTTTTCAAATGTCTTTTCTGTCATATTTATATTGTATTAATTGGGCAACATTGCCCTCTATACAATATGTATGGCTAATTTCTATGAGTTCCTATTATGAGAAGATACTCGCTACTGGTGAGGTGAAATGTATTGATGATGAGATTCCGTTTGAG
>JAXWVI010000102.1:0-1536 GCA_037245165.1 bacterium | reverse complement strand
GTCTGTTAAGATGGTCAGGTGTAATATTAAGAATTGCAGATACAATCGGATGGAACTCATGCACTGTCTCTAACTGGAAGCTGCTTATCTCAGCAACTGTATATGAATCCTCACTAGTCTTTAATACTTCACCTGTATAAGAATTACCTATATTTCCAACGACAAATGTTTTCTCATTATAAGCAGCAATTATCTGTCCGACAAGTGCTGTAGTTGTAGTCTTTCCGTTAGTTCCTGTAATTGCAATAATCTTACCCTTGTCATAATTATAAGCAAGCTCTATCTCGCCCCATACAGGTATTCCTGCATTCTTAAATGTAAGAACTATTGGACTGTCAATAGGCACACCCGGACTAATTACAAGCAGATCAATCTTAGAAAGAAGTGCCTCATCAAATGCTCCAATAATAATCTCAGCCTTATTGTCCCCTAACTTCTCCTGCACTTTCTGTCTGTCAAGCTTCTCATTGCCATCATACAGTATGCAGTCAGCACCAACTTTATTCAAAAGGTCTACAGCTCCAATACCGCTGATACCTGTTCCTACGACCATCACTGTCTTATTCTTTAAATCCATTGTCGTTTACTTCCTTTCATACAAAATGTATACAAAAATATATTACTATCAATCACTGTTTTTTTCAAGCTGAACTGATCGTTCTATGCCAAGATACGGCAATATATTTTCATACAGTGTCTTAACAACTGGGGCTGCTATTGTACCTCCATAATACACGCCTGTAGGCTCATCAATCAGGCACATTGCAATAACCTGCGGATTCTCTGCCGGGGCAAAGCCTATGAATGACGATATATACTTCCCTGAGCCTCTCGGCAGCTTCTGTGATGTTGCTGTCTTTCCTCCGGTTGAAGACCCCTCTAAATATGCCTTTGGTCCACAGCCCTCACAGACTAGTCCTTCAACAATCTTTTTCAGCATCTCACTTGTCTGCGATGATATCGCCTCCTCTTCAGTCGAATATGCGAACTCATTTACCACTGAGCCATCAGATGAACTTGTATATAAGCCAAAATGTGGTGTAACAAGCTTTCCTCCATTAACAATCGCAGCAACAGCCCTTAACATCTGCACCGGCGTTATCTGGAACGACTGTCCGAATGACATTGTTGCAAGCTCAACTGCACCTACATTTTCCTGCTTATGGATAATCGTTCCCGCCTCTCCTGAAAGGTCAATTCCTGTCTTGGCAAGCAGTCCCAGTTTCCCCATCTACAGATACATATTATCAACACCGACTCTTCTGCCCCACTCAACAAATGCCGGATTACACGAATTATACACCGTGTGTGTAAAATCCTGCGTTCCATGTCCTGTTGTCTTGTGGCATCTTATTCTCCTGTCTGATACAACCGTCGCACCTGAACATGTAAATGAATCATTTAAGCCAACAACACCTGTCTCAAGTGCCGCCGTTGCTGTAACTGTCTTAAATATCGAACCCGGCTCGTATGTATCATTAATGCAGAAATTCCGCCACATATTATTAAGAAGATCCATCTTATCCTTCTGCGCCT
>JAXWVI010000101.1:0-5964 GCA_037245165.1 bacterium | reverse complement strand
TGCCAGATCGCGTCCAGCTCCCGGTGGAACTCTGGGGAGGGGTGGCTGAAATAGTGGGGGAAATAGGCCCGCCCGAAGAACTCCATGTCGATGGCTCCCAGCTTCCGGCGCAGGCCATCCTCCCCGGTCAGCGGAAGCCCCGCTTCAAACTCCCGCCGCAGCCGGCGGCGCTCCGGGGAATCGTCCCTGTTTAAGAAACCTTTTAGGAGTGCGCGCAGACCGTTTAAATCTGTGCCCTCCCCGCTGTATAATTGGCTCTCAGCCTCGGCCATTGCGCCTGCCAGGGCGTTGATGCTCTGCTTTTTTCGCTCATTCAAAATGGCCTGCTGCCTCCCTCGTCGTACAGAGGGCTGTAAATGCCCCACAGTGGATTTTGGGACGGTGTGGGGAAATTATCCCCGCCCGCCTGGTGCGGCGAATTTAAAGGGGTCTGTGCGCCGCTTAAACGGTAATGCGGGCAAGAACACAAAACCAGGGCTGAAAAACAGGGGAAAAGGGTGTGCTTCGCCACCCAGCCTGTCATTCAGCCCGGTTATTTCGCCCGTATTTCCACCGGCCTCCCCAGGCGGGACGAATCAACCGCCTGCTTTGCACGGCTTCCTGTAAACGCCGTTTAAAAATTCACGTCTTTGCCGCTCCCCATGGAAAGGGTGAGTATTTTCGGCTCCCCGCACAAAGTGATCCCGACCCTGGCGCGGCGGGCGCGCCTGTCAAAATGGATACTCCTGACCGGGAAGTTTTGCAGTACGCCCTCCATGATCCTGACGCTGCCGTCCGGCAGCTCCTCAACCCTGGAGGGCTTGAGCGGTTCCCCGCCGTTGGACAGCAGCCGCAGCCATTCCGCCTCCAGATGGGTCAGGCAGGACGGGGACAGCCCGCTGAACCCCAGGAAACGGAGCACATGGGGGACTGCCTTCACCCGGTAATAGTTCTCCGCGCTGTATTCCAGCGACAGGAACACATATCCCGGGAACAGTGTGTAAATGCGTGAGGTCCAGCCGCCATTCTTACGGAGCAGGCGCTCCTCCTGGGGGACAGCCGCCCGGATGCCCATGATGTGCAGCGCGTCGCGGACGGCTGTTTCCTGGCCTGCCAATACCTGCAGGACGTACCATTTCGCCATATCTTCACCCCGTTTGTGTGCCTTCCTGCCTTTTGCTGCTCAAAAACTCGCTGACCTGCCTGTAAAGCTCGGGCCGTTCCCTGGCCATCGCCTCCCACACCAGGCTCTTGACAGCGTCCAGGCCCGCTTCGGCGGCGTCCTGGTTCTGAACCTCCACGCGCTTCTTATAGGCCGCCGCGCGCACCAGCGCGTTGGCTTCGCGCAGCATCTTATCGATGCTCACACCCTGCCAGTCCTCCTCGGAGGTGTTGGCCAGGGCTGTGAGGAGGTTCTGGCTGGTCAGGCGGATAATGGCTTCCGTAGTATCCAGACCGGGGTACTTATCCAGTTCATCCATCATGCGGCGAAAGTTCTCCTGCGCCACCGTCAGCATCTGTACGTTGGCCTGATACGCTCTGGCATAGCGGCAGACACTGGCGGCGGAGATACCAACGCCGTTTTCGCCCAAAAAGTCCACAATTTCGGAATAGGTGCTGCCGGACAGGAGCATCTGTTCCACAGCTTCCCGCAGGGCGGGGTCGAGAGCGTCTATTTTGCTGTGCTTTCGGTTTCCCGCTTTCCTGCCGCCCACTGCTTACACCTCGATCATATCGTCCTTGACGCCGCCCCTCAAAAGCCGGTTGCCCTTAGCCGTCAGCTTTGCCTCGAGTGTGGCATAATCGCTGTCGGCCAAAATTGCCTCCTCCTTTGTGGCGGTCTGCCGCAGGTGGATGTACCCCTCCTCGGCCAGGAAGTTCACACTGTCCAGAAACTCGTCCCCGGCGATGCCGTCATTTTTCAGGATATCCCGCATACTTTCCAGGCGGCTGTACTTATAGGCCAGAATATTTAACGTCCGAAGTACACGCCCGTTATTCTGGATGAAGTTCCCGGCACGCAGCGCGCTTTTATCGCTGCTGTTGATCTCAATCATGTTATCCTCGACGCCGCCCGCCAACAACCGGATGCCCTTGCCTGTCAGCTTCGCCTCCAGAGCGGCATAGTCGCTGTCGGACAGGGCGGCGCTTTCCTTCGCAGCGATCTGCCGCAGGTGGATATAGCCGTCTTCGGCCAGAAAGCCGACGCTCTCCAGAAACTCCTCTGCCGTAACGCCGTCGTCCTTTAAGACGCTCTTGATTCCTGTCAGCTTGTTATACCTGATGCGCAGGATGTTCACAGCGCGCAGCACCTTGCCGTTGCTGCGGGCAAAACCGCTGGCTTCCAGCCTCTGCTTTTCGTTGCCTGTCATATGCCGGTCCCCTTTCTTTTTATCTCAAAATCCAGCAGCATATCAATTTTCCGGTCTACCTTCGCGTGTTCCCGGAAAAAATCTTCGCGCGTTAAAAAATTCTCCATAATTTTTTTGATGTCGGCACGCAGCTCATCATACGATTTTTCATGGATATTCCTTGGGGTATAATCCCGTTTGATTTCCTCAATGGAACCGGACATCTTTTCCTGGGCTTTATCATAATCGGCTTTCTTTACCGTGCCGTCCCGAATTTCCCCGACCTCTCTGGACAGATCGTCCACGCGGGAGAATAATGTCCTCTTGACCAGAAATACCACGGCTCCTGTCAGAGCTGTGGCCAGCAGGCCAACCAGCCACCATGTTCCCGCGTCAAATGCCATTGCGGTGTTGTTCATTGAAAACACTCTCCTGCGCAAAAATAAACGGTATGATTGATTTGTATCAATCATACCGTCCAAACAGGAAAGCCTGCAATCTCAAGCTTTTGAGTTTTTTATTTTACAGGAACGACAACTGGCCGTCTATGGGCCGGGCACGCGTCTCTTTGATCCTGTCAGCCACAATGCTCCGGATAGAAACCTCTGTTAAATCATATTTTTTGGACAATTCCCTGAAATTATATCCGTTGAAGTCGGACCGGATACGTTCGTTGCGATCCTGGCGGTCAAGCCTGTCCGTTTTGGGAATATAGATGTATCCGCCGCCGTAGGCGTTCATTAGTTTCCTGAAGTTATCCTGTCCGATCAGCTCCGCTATCTCCCGCTGGCTCTGGCTCAAATCCTCCAGCCGGATACCGGACTGTTCGCTCACCCAAAACCACCCCCCGACGGCTTTTTTCCGGCATTGGCCACATACTTCTTCAGCACTTCGATCAGCTTGCTGCAGGCCCGGAAGTCCAACCAGGTAAACGGTTCCTGCGGGGTAGAGTCCATTTTCAGTTCCTTGCGGATGATGCCGCACAGGCGCTCTCCCAGGGACGCTGCGCTTGGTTCTTTGTCCGCCCTGGCCAGTTGATACATAAGCGCCCACACTTTACGCTGCTGGCCGTCTGTCGCCCCGCCGGGCCGTTCCGGGCGGGGGTTGGACCTGTGCCTGGGTTGTGAAACCGTCCCCTGTCGTTTTTGCAGGTCGGCGATGACAGCCTGCGCCTCCGGGTAAGTCAGGGCTTTGACTGATTCCTTCCCGGTTACGGCTGTCACCAGGGAGTGCAGGTTGTCGCTGTCCTTCCCACGCTCCACAATCCCCAGGGCATTCCCGATGGCGTAGATTTTCCTGATCTGCTGCGCGTTGATGGCTGCCATACCCGCTCCTCCTTTTTGTTAAACTTTTGGCTGTTCGGCCTCCACTCCGACCTTCATGCCCTCCTCTACGATAACGGCAGCCCGGATAATGTCAATGGCCTCCTGGGCAGTACCTTTCCAGCCGGCGGCTTTCAACACCTGTGTCAGCCATTCCCAGTTGATGACCTCGGCGGTCAGGAAAGCCCAGTCGCCGGCCTCCTGCTCCGACAGCCCCGCCACCTTCTCCAGCAGAGCCTTGTCCCTCTCATAGCGCCCTTTCAGTTTTTTCCGCAGGATCGCCTGTATCTTTGGCTCGCTGGTGATAGCCTGGATGGTTTCTTCCAGACTGCCTGCCGCAAAGCTGCCCTGACAGATCATCGCCAGCAGACGTTTGCAGGGTTCTGTCATCTTGTCCGTAGTTTCGGTCTTTACGAAGTCCCCGGCCACATCGCCCAGCACCTTCTTCACCATCGGCAGGGAAATGGGCTTCACCGCAGCCGTATTCGTCACCGACACCCGGCTGTTCCGGGTTCCCCAATAACTGATGGAGAGCAGTTTGGTGTCCTTGAGCGCGTCTGTGGCCAGAGTTTCAAAATAGCCCTTCAGCCAGTCCATGCGCCCCTTGATGCGCTTGGCCTCCAAAGACAGGGCGGCATACTCGTCAACGTACTTTTTCACCTGTTCGGCCTGGCGCTGCTCCGGGGCCTTGACAGCCAACACTGCTCCGGCCCGGATTTCTGTTTCAGTCAAGTTTCCCCACCTCCTCCCGAATGCCCTGGAAGCACTCGCGGCAGATCTGGAAGCCTTTAAAGGTTACAACCTCACAGGTACCGTGGCAGATGTTGCAGGTGGGGCGATGCTTCCGAATGACAAGCCCGCCGTCCCCCGTGGGGGCCAGATCCACGGCGTCGCCGCCCTGCAGCCCAAGCTCATGCCGTAGGTGCTGCGGGATGGTCAGAGCGCCTCTTTTCCCCATGCGCTTCGATATGTTCCGCATAGGTTTACCTCCTTCTGGTATTTTGTGCCTCGCTCTGCATTTTCACGGGCTGGCGACCGTTCCCTGTGGGGAGCTGCATTAAGGCCGGGGCCGAAGCCCCCGGTTAAGCCTTTAAAAGCTCAATGCTCTGGTTGTTGGCGCAGAAGTGTTTTTTCAGCGCCCGGAAGGATGACCACTGAGGGGTGAAGCTGGAGTATTGCATAGGGTATTTCTCCTGTAACTCCTTCTGCATCCGCTTCGGCAGCTTTTTGAATTTGGCTTTTTCTTTATGGTTGAGAAGGCTGTGCCGGTGCTCCTGCAGGAAGCGGCGGCGTTCCTCACAGTCCTCGGCTATCCATTTGCCCCGGAATTTCCCGCCGATATAGACCATGATTCTGTTCTGATACACGCTCACCGGCTCCAGAACCAGTGTGATATCGTAACCATCCGCTTTCAGTTGAATGGGATGAAAAAGATTCAAGGCTTGTTCGGCCCGCTTCCAGTCCTCTGCTGTCACGGCAAATCCTCCTTTCGTTTTACCGGCGTGCGCCCATTGCCCTCACAGGAAAACAAAATTTTTGCATTGAACCACCGGTCATTGATAATATGGCCTATTGCTTCAATGGGGGAGCCGATACCCCCGTCTCCGCCGAATCCCACCCGGACATTTAAACCAACCAGATTTTGATCGCTGAAACTTGTTAAACCCAGTGTTTCCATCAGGTTTTCAAGCCAGCGGCTGCACGCTTCACCTCTGAGATCATAGCCCCCAAAGCAGCTGCCCCACCCATTTCCTTCCACATAAATATACTGTGTGAATACGCGTATCCGTTCCCAAACTACTTTGGTAATTTTTGCATTCAATATGTTCATCTTCAGACCCCTCTCAATTGTGGGCTGCTTCGAAGTTTTCGACGATCCACCCGTTCCTACTTGCATAAACCGCCTGCCTGGTGCGTTCTGACGGATCTGCATGGCGTCCAGCGCCTCCCTTATGCCGCATTCAGAGCAGATTTCTGTGATGTTGTCCCGTCTGGAGAGCGCGGGCGGCCTGGTATAGATACGCCCGCACCGTGGGCAAACCGTACTCGTCATCACCGCCCCATCAGGGTGTGTTGCGGCGTTTGTTATAGCCTGCTTCAAAGGCTTTTTGCGCGCTGATTTCCTTGCCCATGCTGTATCCAAAATAAATCAGGAGAATGATCAGGGGAAAGACAAGCGTTTCCCCGCCCACGACGTGAGGACGGCAGGAAATGATACTGACCGACATCCGGACAAATATGCCGGCCAGAAAGCCCGCGCTGAACCCGACGGCCAGCCTGACCATACCGGGTGTTCGTTTCACAGCCATCGC
>JAXWVI010000100.1:0-8173 GCA_037245165.1 bacterium | reverse complement strand
TGATAAATTCGGGAACATTCTTCCGCTTACAACGGGAGATGATGTAATCCGCGGATGGGATGCCTGCATGATGTCTACAGGTAATATCCAACTGACATATTGTGCTGCGGATGCTTTGAGCGAACCTGAAAATGGCAAAGCGTATGGACAACTCGATTTGGTTCAAAAGGAAGCAGAGGCGTTTTGCGATGTCGCTGTAAATCCGATAGTGACTTATTCCGGAGAGGTCACTGGCGGGGAAACGATTGTCCTGAGTGCCGATGTATACAACAATGGGTCGGTAGATGTTTCAGCCTTTGATATTGAAATCGTTGGTTCGCAAGGAAATGTTGTTGACAGTCGTACATTAAACGAAACTCTGGATATCGGTGGAAGCGCCAATTTGGAAATACCGTTTACACTTCCGCAGACAATTTCTCGGACAAACTATGCCCTAAGAATAACACCACATGGCAATACAGATGTTCGGCCAACAGATAATGAGGCTTCTTTTGAAATTGGATTGGCTGACATCGCAATCGAAAATGTACAGGAGTCAATAACTGATACTGGACGACAGCTGCAAATCACAGTAGCTAATAAAGGCTATGAAAAAATTGATGCGGCAAAGCTGGTGGTTTATTCTGACAGCGTCCAAGAAGAGGTACTGGCCGATATTAATATTGCAGCCCTTGATGCCGGAGAAGAAATCGTTTTGAGTTACGACATAGCCGAAACGAGTCTGGACTCTGATCCGCTTCAACCCAATCTATATCATTTGGTAGTAGAAACGGATGCGGACGAGGCCAATTATGGCAATAATGAAAAAGATGTATCTGTCCATGCGAAATGCGTAATTTCTCTGAGCTCCGGAAATGGTGGTACAGTGCGAGGAACAGGCAGCTATAGTTATGGTTCTACAGTAACTATTTCTGCAATTCCCGATGAGGGCTATATGTTTGAAGGTTGGTATGAAAATGGAAGATGCCTCGATAATATTTCTGATGAGTATACCTTCACTGCCTTCACAAACCGTATAATAGAAGCAAAGTTTGTCCCTAATGATTTGACGATTTCTAATGTCGAAGTAATTGGAGACATGGAGCCGGAGACGGAATTGGTTTTCTCAGTTAAGGCGGAAGGTGGTTACCAGCCGTATGTATGGGAGTATACTATTTACAAAGGTGATACTCTGTACTATACTCTAAGTGATTCAACATTCGACTATCTTGAGTGGTCGCCAACAGAGACAGGAAACTATACCATTGTTGTCTGCGTTACAGATAAAACTGGATTTAGGGCAACATATTCGGAACAGTTTTCTATTATTTGAATCAATCACAGGGAAGTGGCATCAGCCACTTCCCTGTGATATAACAAATCACTATGGGTATAATTTCATGGAGAAAACAGATGGAACAAAGAAATTGGAAGTATAAAATCACCAACCGGACCGGGGTCATCGTGGCTGCGTTCATGCTGGCGCTCTTTGGCGGGGTCACGTTCTGGCTTTACACCGAGCGCAACGGCGCCTTTATTCTGGTCGGCTGCATTGCGGCTCTGATGGCGATCGCCTTTCTGCTGTCGGTATACAGTGCGCTGTTTTTTAAGGTGTTCGTGGCGAAGGACGGCTTTTATTTCCAGACCTCGCCCACTAACGGGCGGTTCTACCGCTACGCCGAGATCTACGACATGTGGCTCAGCTCCGGCAGGGAGACAAACGCACGCCAGTCGACCTACTGCAACTTTGAAACGGTCGAGGGGAAGCGTCTGAGATTCCTCGTGACCGGCCAATACGACGACGCAGTCGACTACATGATCGAGCGCATCGAGGCCGCGGGAGCCAGCCGCGGGGAGGACGAATTTGACCGCGAGATCGTCATCACCGGCAAGAAGGAGGCTGGGTTCGTGCTGATCCCCACGATTCTCTCCGTGCTGATGGCTGTCGTGGCGGTGATGATATTTTTGGCGAGTAACCTGCCGCCGATTCTCGTTGCAATTCCCATCATCTTTGAGCTGGTGTCGCTCTCGCAGATTCTTTCTCTTGCCCTGTTTTACAAGGTGCAGATCCAGAAGGACGGTTTTTACTGCCGCACCAACCCCTTCGACGGGCGGTACTACCGCTACAGCGATATTCTGGACTGCCGTCTCGTTGAGTCACAGCGAAAGTTCGGCTCCCCTTACAAAAGGGGTGTCCGCCAAACGTACTACTTTTACGACATGAAATTCGTTGACCGTGCACACCAGACGCACAGGCTCCCCTATAACAAATCGCTGTACGAGGGAGAAATCGACGAGTTGGTTGCCAGAATTGAGAGGGCGCATAGCGATGAAACCTAACTATATTTCCCGTTTGGTGGTGATCATCATAGGAATTACCATGCTGATCACCGGTATCCGTATGCTTGTTATGGGAGTGGATGCCTATATCCAGCCGCTCCATCATACTGACTGGGTGACCAGCAACGCAAATATTACCGATATTTCCGAATCGGTCATAAAAGGCATTCGCGGTAGACATCTGAGCAGCCGCACAAGCATCAATTATTGGATGACCTACGAATATGTGGTGGATGGAACGCACTATACAGGCGAGTATGGCCCCTTGGCGAACTCTATTGCGGTGGGCAAGTCCATCCAGATCAAATATGACCCGGAGGCTCCGGAAAACTCAACCGGCGTTTTAGCCCCGAGTTCCAGCGACATTGTCTTTGCTATTGCAGGATTGATCATTGCTGTGGTTGGGTTTTTCATATCAGGTATCTTTGGCCTCATTCGTAGGTTGATTGGAAAGGATCGTTCCGACGAGAAGGAAGAGAAAGACGGCATGTCCGCCGAGGAAGCGGCATACGAGATAAAAGTGAGGATAGGCAATACCCTCCGAGCTCTTTTCCCGATACTTGCATTTGTGCTTTTCGGGGTGCTCATCATGCTTCTCCAGGGCGGAAGATTCTGATCATAGGAGCTATTGTTTGTTCTTTCTCTGTCTTAATATCCTCCAATAGAGTGAGTCCTTCTGGATGCGCCATGATGACGCTACCCTTATGACAGCTTGAAAGCGCACTTCCCCCTTGGCGGGAAGTGCGCTTTTTCTTGCCTATTTGAGCCGATAAAAATTGCTGGTCAGACTTCCGTTAGGACGGTGGCGGTGGGTGCGCTCTAAGAATCCATGACGCTCCAAGTCCGCCAAGGCCCGCTGCACGGTGCGGCGGGACAGCTTCAAGTCCTCTGCGATCCTGCGGACGCTGGGCCAGCAGGTGCCGTCGGCGTTGGAGCGATCCTTGAGGTACATATAGACGGTCTTGGCCCGGTGGGACAGTTCCTGATCCGCATAGATGCTTCCAAAGTAGCTCATGTCTTTGCGTCCTCATTGTAAAGCCCAATTGCCGAATAGGGGCTTCTTCTCTCGGCAACAGGTGCTTGCTGCACCTGCGTAGGTTGGGTGCCTTTCTTCCCATAAGCCCGGTCGATGCGGAGGAACAGTTCCTGTCGACTGGCGTAGACCACAGGTCGTGCCGCATGCTCCGGGGTGATGTACGGCTCACCGAAGGTAATACCCCAATCCAGAAACAGGCGCAGCTTTGTCTGCATGGGATGCGTCCCCGTCTTCATGACCACGAAGCTTCCTTTGGGGATGGATTTCAGTTCGTCCGGTGTCATCAAGGGTCGCTCCATCATCTGCAGGCTCTGACTGGGATCATTTTTGCTTCTGCTGACCGAGCCGGACAATACCGTGCGGCTGCCCAGCGCCTTGGAGAGCTGCTCCGCCGTCTGGCTGTTGGGAGCGAAGCCGCCGAAGATGGTATCCTGACAGTTATCGGTCAATATCTCTGCCCCCTCTCGCCCATAGTTTTTCTCCAGCTGCGCCAGCGCCTGGATGATAGGCACCATGGTCAGCCCACGGGAGCGTCCTGCGCTGAACAGCGGCAGGATGTCAAAGGCGGGCATGGTCCCCAGCTCGTCGCAGAAGAACACAACACGACCAGGCAGCCGCCCGCCGTTTTCATCCGCCACGGCAAACAGCTCCCGTGCCAGCGTCTGGATCATCAAGCCTGCCATGAAATTTTTGGTCTGATCCTCCTCTGGCAAGATCAGGAAGATAGCGGACTTCTCCGACGCAAACCGCTCGGCGTTCATGGTGCTGTCAAAACACAGCACCTGCTCCAGCTCGGAGTCCAGAAAGGCGTTGAGGCGAGACAATACCGTGCTCATGACCGAGGCCATAGCCTGGTCGGATGTGTTCAGCGCCGCCCCGGCAAACCACCGTGCCTTGTGCTCCGGGGGCAGCTTTTCCATGAGGATGGTAAACCAGTTTTTGCCCCGTACCCCCGAGGGAGCCAGCAGTTCCTGCACCAGCTTGAACACGGACACGATGTGCCGCCGCTCCTGTTTTCTTTCCGGCGGCAGAAATTCTGCCAGCAAGAGCACAACGGAAGTCAATAGTCCCTCTGCGGCATCGTAGAAATAGGCGTTCTGGCCGTAGTCTGCATCCCCATTCGGTGACACGATGGTCTTGGCCAGGATCTTGGCATACTTCTCCGCCTTGGCACGGGCTGCAAGGCTTCCTGTGGCCTGCGCCGCATCCATGTAGTGGTTGATGAGCGTCATGAGGTTGTAGCCATCCGAGCGGGTAGGGTTGCGCAGGTCTACCACAGACACATGGTAGTCGTAGTATTTTTCCGCAATGGCGCCGTAATTGCGAGCCAAGTCGCCCTTGGTGTCCAATGCCAGAAAGCTCATGCCGCTGGCACAGGCATATTCCAAATTGGGATATAGAAAGTAGGCCGTTTTGCCCACGCCGGATGCGCCGATCATAAGGCAATGCACATCGGCCTTATCCACCAGTGCGGTGATGCCACGCTTATGGCTGACGCTGCCCAGCACCAGCCCTTGCACTTCCGGGCGGTGCTGTCCCTTGCGCCAGTTTGCAACTTGAAACGGCACGAGGGCATAGGTCTTGCGAATCTCTGCATCGGTGGCCCAGCGTGCCGTACCGTGCTGGCCGTCGCCTACGGTTTTGGATTTGATGTTGTTGAGGGTATAGCGATTGTTCAACAGCGTCAGGCAGCCTATGACCGCTGCCATGACGCCGCCCGCTGCAAGGAGGAGCCATAAGTTACCCATGGCCACCTCGCTTCGCCCGCAGGTCATCGTTCCAGTCCTTTCCCTCCGGGCGCAGACGCTCTACATCGTAGCCCATATCCTCCAGGGTGTCCATCATGCCATCGCAGGCATCTTCGCCCGCTTCGTCATTGTCGAGGCATAGGTACACCTTGTCCAACTTTGGGTTCTGCCGCAGGCGCTCCAGCACAGGCTGGATGGAGGTGCCGCAGCAGGCCACATAGCTGTGCTCCAGCCAACCTGCCGGATAGAGGGTAATGTGAGACAGCAGATCAACGGGCGCTTCAAAGACATAGAGGGAAGCATCCGTGCCGTCCTTGTGAAAGCTGTGTTTTGTCTCGCTGCCCTCCACATTGATGCGGAATACCTTGCCGTGGCTGTTGGTGCTGCGCAGATGTGCGTGTCTGGCTTCGCCGTTTTCGTCCAGCCCTACAAACACACAGTTGTGGTGCAGTGCATCTTCGTAGAGCAGCTTCTCTCGCACAAATTCTGTGACCACATCCCGATTGATGCACCTGCGTTTGGTCAGGTAGGCGTAAAGCCGCCGCATATTGAGATAGGCTTCCGGCAGCACAAAAGGCTTCTGTTCCTGCGGCTCCGGTTCCTGCTTTGCGATGGGAATGATGCCCTGCCCGTCCCGGCCCAGCAGCATGGTCACCGCTTCCGGGTAGGACTTTCCATAGAACTGCTGCACGAAGCTGATGGCGTGTCCGCCTCTTTGTACGGCATGGTCATACCACATCGCTCCACGCACCGTGATGCTGTGGTCGCTGGCCAACCGGTACTCCCGCCCGGCCAGAAGGAGCTTCTCGCCCCGGTCACACAAAAAAGACGGCAGGTCAACCTCGTTGGCCTGCCGTTTCTCTGCGAATGTGAAATAAACAAATTTACCCATGCATTATACCTCCCGTTACATGGTGTTGTCGTTGACATGATGGAGCTGCTCATCCTCGTGGTCATCCCTCTTGTGGCCCAAGGCCATGCGCTTCTCCTGCAGCCGCTTGCGGCGCTTGGAGTCGATCCGCAGCGCAGGCGGGACGACCGGCATGCCGCCACGGAACACACGTCCCATGTGGTGGAGCAGATGCAGGGCGGCATCGGCTGTTATAGCGCTTCGCAGTGGTGCGGTCTGCGGCCGCTGCACTGCGGTCGGCGCTTCAGCGGAGGGCTCCTGCGGCTCATGCTGTTCTGTATCCGCACTCGTTTGCACCGGCATAGGTTCACGGATCGTTTCTGCCCCCCGGATGATGAAATTTTTGATGGCACGAAACTCCTTCTGCTGCGTCAGCGGTTGGTGAGGTGGCGTGTTCCGTCCGTAGTAGCCGGCGATCTCGTCCTTCAGCTGCCACCAACATTCGTAACACGCCGCCACCTCCGGGAGCTGCGCCAGCCGCTCCACGATGGCATCCACCTGTGCCTTGACCGGCTTCGGCAGATAACCGTAGGTATGCTTGCCGCCGACCGACTCCAATGCATGAGACAGCTCCCTCAGTTGCTGCTCGATGACAAGGTCAGCAGACGCACTGCTCTCCAGCATTTGAATATACAGCAGCAATGCCTCTTTCGCCGTTTGAACGCTCTCCTTATAGGCTGCATCTTTCTGGATGTAAAGCTGTGTCATCTCATCCCGGAAAATTTCATTCGTCATCTTAGAGCGCATAGCGGCAATGCCCTGTGGTGTGAGGTAGCCTTTCTGAGGATCTGATGACCACGCCATCATGTGGATGTGCGGATGGTGGCCTTCGTCGTGGTACGCAGCGTACCAACGAAACTTTTCCGATGGGATGCGCATGGCCTCCGCAATGGCGTGGCTCTCCTGCTTCAGCAGGTTCTGCCATGCGGCTACTTTGTTATAACCAAGGCGCTCCGCATCCTCCCGCCGCAAGGAGAGAATGAAGGTCCACACCTTTCCGTCGTGAGCCTCCAGTTCATTCTTTGCCGCCTTGAGATCCGTGACATCTTCTGCACTGAATAGCCCATGTCCGCCGTGCTTTTCCGCACGGGGCCGGTTGGCGATATAGGCCATGTAGCCGTTCTCGGATTCCACCTCGTGCAGATGCGTGTCCAGCGCAGCAGCGATAAATGCAGAGGCCGTACCCCGGTTGGGTGTCTGCAGGTAGTCAGCGTACTCGAACAGCTCTTTTGCATCCGGGAAATCTTTCAGCAGTTTTGTGAGGAACTGCTCCTGCTTTTTGGTCACCGGCTCTGTGCTTTGAATGACCTCCACGCCGTCCCGCTTGGCAATATACTCCATGTATCTTGCCGCACGGCCTCCTTGGATGTATCCGCTTTTCTGTATCAGCCGTGCCACCACTTACTCCTCCCGGTGGAACAGGAGCACGTCCTTAAAGGAGATATTGCCGTGGGTAGCCGCCACCTCCCGGACACTGCTGCCGCGCATTTTGTTGTACTCGTCACGGGTCATATCCACATCGCCGCCCAGCAGGTGGTTGGTCATGTTGTGCTCCACCACCAACTTGAACAGCAGCTTGCCCAGCCTGTCGCCGAACACGCCCAACGTACCCTCCAGCATCTCCTGCAGTGCGTGTGGCAGGTATGCGCCAGTCCGTTCGGCGTGCAGGCGGGCACAATACTGCCGCAGAGCCTTCTCCACAAACTCGTTGCGGGTGGGGCAATTATCCAGCTTATAGAATGCGTCTACCTCTTGCCACACATCGTCCGACAGCCAGACGGAGTGCCTACTTTTTCCGTTTTTATCCATTGGACTGCACCTCCTTCCTGCAAGTGTCAGCGCCTCCCAAAGCCTCTGCAAACACGGGACAAACGGGCATTTTTACAAGAAATAGCGCCAAAGCATAATCGCCGCCGCATGATCAGCGTCAATTTCAAAACGGTGAAAACCTCCGTGGCAATCCGCACTGCGGGCTGCCGTGAGAGCCAATGGCGCAATAAAGCGCCAAAGGCTTTCTCCTGCTTTTCTTTCGTCGGATGCTGATATTCCCACAAAGCGGTTCAAAGCCCGCCCAAATCCCCACGGTGGGGTACTCGCTCGGGCTGCCTGTAAAAAGCGCACACAGCGGCCCACAGGGGCGGACACGGCGGTTACATCTGC
>JAXWVI010000099.1:0-2173 GCA_037245165.1 bacterium | reverse complement strand
AGTTCTACGTTATTCGCCTCACAGGCAAGATCCATGAGTGCCGCCGCGTAGCTTTCCGCAGTGAATGTCTGCTCAGCATACGCTTTTCCACGCTCACCAAGCGAGCGGCGGAACGCTGCATCCGTTGCCAGTTTCGTGAGGGCCTCTGTGAGTTCTGAAAGTTCATTATTAGGTGCTATCTTCACCACACAATCGTTAGGAAGTTCTCTGTAAAATCCGACATCAGTGACAAGAGAGGGCTTTCCGTACAGCAGGGCCTCAATACAGGAAGCACTCGTCGCCTCTAGCGTCGGGAATCTCAGACAGGTAACAATATCCGCTTGTAAAATCTCCTTCCGTAGTGTGGAGTCATCAATCCATCCCGTATAGGAAAGCGAGACGCCAAGTTCCAGGGCAATAGACTGCATGGATTGGATAAATTCCGGTTCACCGGCTCCTACAATCCGGTATTCGACTCGCGATTTTAGTAAGGGAGAACTTCCGATGCTCCTAATGATGGACTCAAACCGCTTGTTTCTGTTTGCACATCCAATGGTGACGATACGCAGAGGCGAGTGCTCCGGCGGCCTGCCAACCGGAATATCTGGACGCTCATACAGCAGGGCCTGTGTCCGTACAGGTCCGGGACAGGAGTTCAGAACCCTGTCCACTCCCCAGTCACTGTGCGTTAGAACAGCCGTTGCCTGAGAGCAAATCCATTCCGTAAGCGGCATGCTTTCAGCGGATTTCGTATAAAACTCCGGGGTTGAAAGCAAATGATAGAATTTATCAGGCGCCTGTGCACCATACAGATGGGAAAGCCATTTCCGTGCCAACTTCGGCGTCTTCGCCATATATCCACTAAAAAGATCTGCTAAAAAGAAATCATGCAGAATGACAAGTCCGGGCCGAATTGCAATCCAATAGGCAGCTCCTTTATGATACAAAAGATTGTTGCCGACCTGATAAACAACCAATTCAGCCCAAGCCAGAACAGTCCGGCATGCTCTACTGTCCGTCCAACGTGAAATAGGAGAACGGAAAGCACGTGCTGAAAGACTCAAAGAGGCTTCATCTTCCGTACGAACGATGGAAAGCGTATGCCCGAGTTGAAGCAGAACATTTTCCAGCAGAAAAGACGAGTGGGCTATAGCTGACTTTGTATTCACCGGAGTAAACAGCGCGATATTCATTGGAGCAAAGCCTCAAGAGTATTTTTCCAGTTAACTCCAAAGGAATTCCACAATTCCTTGGCCGCGTGCCCAAAGCTCTTTGTCTGCGCCCTATTTTCCCAGAGTGTATCGAGAGCTTCAGCCAGATCTTCCGGTGTCGGAGAAGCCACCAGTCCTGTGGAGCCATGTTTGACAATCTGCAAAATTCCACCGCTATCCGAAGTTGTAAGTAATCCTTTTTCCGCAGAAGCCGCCTCCATGGAAACATAACCCAAACTGTCTTCATCAAATGGAAGGTAAGCAACAGCGACAGCATGATTAATATAATTTGCATATGTTTGGCGGGGAAGAAAACGAATATCAATCTTTACCCTATCTTCAAGATGGAATTCATGAACAAGGTTAAGAATATAACATTCATCATTCTTAGTGTCGGCTGGTCCAGCAATCAAGAGTTTTACATTGTTTTTCGTGTAGGATAGGGCTTGAATCAGCATATATTGCCGCTTCATTCTGTTTATACGTCCACCAGCAAAAATATAGTCTTCACAGCTGGCATTAAAAAAGAGTTTATCATCATTGATAGGAGGGAGAAGAACAGTTGAATTGACATTATTATATTTGAGCAACCTGTCCCGTGTCACACTTGAATTCGTATATATCTTCCTGCATTCAGAAAAGTTTTGATTATCTGCATTGAAAATACAGCTACGAAGAGCGTTTCCCTCATCATTTTTCGGAATGTTACTCTGACCAGCATCATAGAGATCGTAAGCCTGACGGTATTGATGAACAAGCCAGAGCGTCTTATGAGAATGCCGGATCAGGTAGGCAGGGAACTTGAACGCGATGACGCGATCCACGTTATATAACTCCAGAGATCGAACCATCAGCATCTGGGATGGAATACGTTCCGCAGGCTCCCATTGAAAGGGGATCCTCATTATTTCTGCCTGGTGGCCTGCAAGAATCAGCTGTTTTTGCAGATTCTCAACCAATTCTTCTGCGCCTCCCCAGACAAA
>JAXWVI010000098.1:0-8198 GCA_037245165.1 bacterium | reverse complement strand
CCCCGGAAGATGATGGGCCTGGAGTCCAACGGCATGCTCATCTCCGCCGTCCACAAGGAAAAGGGCGAGGAGCGCCTCAATCTGCTGATGCTGGATGACAAAATCCCCGCCGGCGCGAAAATGTGCTGAGCGATTCTGGTTTTACTTCCCGGCGGAGTTCGTGCTCCGTCGGGAAGTTTTCTTCCCCGGCGTTTTCTTTGTTAAATTTCTATCAAACTTTGTTACATATTTAAAAACTTTTTCCCAATAATCCTCTGTTCAGCCAGATAAAACGGATTTTTCTCCTGGAAATTTATGAAATTGTCCCCTATGCAAGTTTCCCTCTTTCCTGTATGATAATAGTGGTATCAGATTATTGGAACGATTGAATTTCCACAGGAGGAATTTCTATGTTTTCAAAACGGAAAACAAAAATTATCTGCACGTTGGGCCCCGCCGTAGACAATGAGGATATGATCCGTACCCTGATCCGTACCGGCATGGACGCGGCCCGCTTCAACTTTTCCCATGGCAGCCACCCGGAACACCTTCAGCGGCTGAATCTGCTGAAATCCGTCCGGGACTCCATGGGCCGCCCCGTGGCCACCATTCTGGACACCAAGGGGCCTGAAATCCGCATTAAGACCTTTGGGGAGAAGTCCATCTCCCTGGAGGCGGGAGACACCTTTACGCTCACCACCCGGGACGAGGTGGGGGACCAGTCCCACGTCTCCGTCACCTATGAAAATCTCCATCAGGAGCTGAAGCCCGGCCAGGAGGTCCTCATCGACGACGGGCTGGTGGCCCTTCGGGTGGAGGAAATCCAGGGCCAGGACATCCGCTGCACGGTGGAAAACGGCGGCGCGCTGTCCGCCAACAAGTCCATCAACATCCCCGGCGTTCACATCCAGCTGCCCGCCCTGACGGAAAAGGACGTGGCGGACATCCGCTTCGGCGTGGAGAACGACTTCGACTTTATCGCCGCCTCCTTTGTGCGCCGGGCCGCCGACGTACAGGCGGTGCGTCAGGTCCTCCACGAGTGCGGAGGGGACGATGTGAAGATCATCGCCAAGATCGAAAACCAGGAGGGCGTGGACAACATCGACGAGATTCTCGCCGCCGCCGACGGCATTATGGTGGCCCGGGGCGACCTGGGGGTAGAGATTCCCGCCGCCCGGGTGCCCATTCTCCAAAAGAAAATCATCCGCAAGGGGCTTCAGGCGGGCAAGCCCGTCATCACCGCCACCCAGATGCTGGACTCCATGATGCGCAATCCCCGCCCCACCCGGGCGGAGGTGTCCGATGTGGCCAACGCCGTCTTTGACGGCACCAGCTGCGTCATGCTCTCCGGCGAGACAGCCGGGGGCAAATACCCCGTGGAGGCCCTGTCCGCCATGGTGGAAATTGTGGAGGAGGCCGAGCACTCCATCCACTACTGGCGCCAGTTCAGCAAACAGCGGGTCATCCCCGCCAGCAACATCAACGACGCCATCACCCATACCTGCTGTCTGACCGCTATGGACCTGGATGCCAAGGCCATCCTGGCCGCCACCAACTCCGGCCGCACCGCCCGGATGATCTGCCGCTTCCGTCCCGCCTGCCCCGTGGCCGCCCTTACCATGCACGAGAAGGTCCGCCGCCAGCTGAGCATCTCCTGGGGCGTGATCCCCTTCCTCACCGGAGAGGTCACCTCCACCGACCGGATCTTCTCTCTTTCCGCCGAGGTAGCTCTGAAGGAGGGCCTGGTGAACATTGGAGATACGGTGGTCATCACCGCCGGCGTCCCCCTGGGCAAGAGCGGCTCCACCAACCTGCTGAAGGCCCAGATCATTGACGAAGACGCCATGTAAGCTCCCCCTTTCAAACTTTTCAGAACGACCTATGTTTCATCGTGTGACCGCGCAAACGCCCGGTCACACGATTTCTTTTTTCCGTGCCTCTCTTTTCTGCAAAATTTTTTCTTGACTTTACCGCTTTTTTGCGTTACACTTCAACGGTACAAAGCAACAAAGTACGTTGCATGAGAGGAATGGTTCTTATGGGTATCAAACTGGGTATGCTTTTGGTCTTCTTCGCGGTGATGGTGGGCATCGGCCTGTACTGCCGGAAGAACGCCACCGACGTCAACGGCTTCGTCCTGGGCGGGCGGTCCGTGGGTCCATGGCTCACCGCCTTTGCCTACGGCACCTCCTACTTCTCCGCCGTGGTCTTCGTGGGGTACGCCGGCCAGTTTGGTTGGAAATACGGCATCGCCGCCACCTGGGCGGGGATTGGAAACGCCCTGCTGGGCTCTCTGCTGGCCTGGGTGGTGCTGGGCCGGCGGACCCGGATTATGACCCAGCATTTGGACAGCGCCACCATGCCTGAGTTCTTCGGCAAACGCTTCGGCAGCCAGTCCTTGAAGATCGCCGCCTCGGTGATCATCTTCATCTTCCTCATCCCCTACACCGCCAGCCTCTATAACGGCCTTTCCCGCCTGTTCGGCATGGCCTTCCACATTGACTACTCCATCTGCGTCATTGTGATGGCGGTGCTCACCGGCATCTATGTCATCGCCGGCGGCTACATGGCCACCGCCATCAACGACTTTATTCAGGGCATCATCATGATTGTGGGCATCATTGCCGTCATTGCCGCCGTTCTCAACAGCCAGGGGGGCTTTATGGCCGCCCTGGAGGGGCTGGCCCAGGTCAGCGACCCCGCCGCCTCCCAAGTGCCCGGCGTCTTCGCCTCCTTCTTCGGCCCCGACCCCCTGAATCTGCTGGGCGTGGTGATTCTCACCTCCCTGGGCACCTGGGGGCTGCCCCAGATGACCCAGAAGTTCTACGCCATCAAGAGTGAGAAGGCCATCGACACCGGCACGGTCATCTCCACCCTCTTCGCCGCCGTAGTAGCCGGAGGGTGCTACTTCCTGGGCGGTTTCGGCCGGCTGTTCAGCGACCAGGTGGACATCGCCGCCGACGGCTACGACTCTGTGGTGCCCACCATGCTCTCGGGCCTGCCCGACTTCCTGCTGGCCGTGGTGGTCATCCTGGTGCTGTCCGCCTCCATGTCCACCCTGTCCTCCCTGGTTCTCACCTCCAGCTCCACTCTGACCCTGGACCTTTTGAAGGGCCATGTGGTCAAGGACATGGACCAGAAGCGCCAGGTCTTCGTCATGCGCTGTCTCATTGTGGTATTTATCGCCATCTCCGTGGTGCTGGCCATTGTTCAGTACAGGTCCAACGTCACCTTTATCGCTCAGCTGATGGGCGTCAGCTGGGGGGCGCTGGCCGGTGCCTTCCTGGCCCCCTTCCTGTTCGGCCTGTACTGGAAGAAGGCTACCAAGGCCGCCTGCTGGGCCAGCTTTCTGTTCTCCACCGTGGTCATGCTGGCCAACATCGGCCTAAAATCCCTCTTCCCCGCCGTGCTTCAGTCTCCCATCAACGCAGGCGCCTTCTGCATGGTGGCCGGACTGATTATCGTCCCGGCAGTCTCTCTCTTTACCCCCAAGCCGGAGGCCAAAATGGTGGAGGATACCTTCTCCTGCTTTGACCAGAAGGTGCTGGTCCGTCAGAGCCAGGCTCTGGGCGACCCCAACTGACGGCTTTTCAAAATCAAAAACCTGTGGTATGCTAGAAAATCATGCCACAGGTTTTTTCCTGCTGCCATAAGGAGCGAACACACAAATGATTATTGATATTCACACCCATGTTTTTCCTGACAAAATTGCCGCCTCCACGGTAAAAAAGCTGGAGCTTCTCTCCCACACCCACTCTTTCTCCGACGGCTCCGCCGCCGGACTGAGGGCCTCCATGGCCAAGGCGGGGGTAGATGCCTGCCTGGTGCTCCCTGTTGCCACCAACGCCCACCAGGTGCCCCATGTAAACGACTCCTCCGCCCGGATGAACGACCAGGGACCTGAGACCGGGATTTATTCCCTGGGCTGCATCCACCCGGATTTTGACGGCTACCGGGAAGAGCTCAGCCGTATCGCCTCTCTGGGACTGAAAGGGATTAAACTCCACCCGGAGTATCAGGGAACCGACTTTGACGATATTCGCTATCTGCGCATTCTGGACCGCTGCGGGGAGCTGGGCCTGGTGGTGCTGTCCCATGCGGGACTGGACATCGGCTTCCCCGGGAAGGATAACTGCTCCCCGGCCATGGTCCTGCGGGCGTTAAAGCAGGTGGGTCCGGTGAAACTGGTGCTGGCCCACATGGGTGGCTGGCGGCAGTGGGATCAGGTGGAGGAGCTGCTGTGCGACACCCAGGTGTCCATCGATACCTCCTACGCCCTGGGCGCCATCGCCCCCCTGGACGACGGGTATTATCGCCCCGAGGATCTTCCCCTGATGGAAGAAGATCAGTTCATGCGTATGGTACGAAACTTCGGAGCCGACCGGGTCATGTTCGGCACCGACAGCCCTTGGGACGACCAGGCGAAAGCTCTGGACCGCCTGCGCAGGCTGCCGCTGGAGCCCTGGGAGCTGGAGGCCATCCTGGGCGGCAACGCCCAGAGGCTGCTGGGCCTTTAAACCTCTGCCGGCGCCTTGGTTTTTTTGCTTAAATTTTTGCCAAATGGAGCGCGTCAGACTATGATATTTCACCATAGTCTGACGTTTTTTTCTCATTTTTATTAATATATTCATTTAATGCATTAGTTGATCCTTTTTTTGAATTGGACACACTTTTGGTTGATTTGTATAATTATTTTATTGTAAGGAGGCTATTTTATACAAAATAACAATCCTTACGTCATTTATGAAGGGATGGATGAAACGTATGAAATTTCACCGAACGCTCACTGCGCTGTGTTTGGCCGCAGCTTTGACAGCGGGCATGGCAATCACCTCATCGGCCAGCTCCTCTGTCACGGTATCGGTAAACGGGACAAACGCTCCTGTCTCCGCCTATGTCAACTCAGATTGGCGCACCATGGTGCCCGCTGAGATCGCCGACTCCATGGGCCTTAGCTACTCCGTATCCGGCAGCAGCGTCACCTTTACCGGCAATGGCATCTCCAAAACCTACTCGGTGGGTACCGCTGTAGGTGACACCGCTCCCCAGTTGACGAACGGTAAGATTTATGTTCCCTTCTACGATCTGGCCCAAACGTTCGGCTTTGCCGTCAGCTGGAACGGGGCCGCGGGCGCGGCTGACGCCACCGGCCTCACCGCTCCCACCCAGGAGGCCATCACCAGCATTCAGGCCACCACGACCCCCAATTTCTACGGCCACAAGGTGGATACCGTTGCCATTACTTACAAAGTCGGTACCGACCTGTCCGACGTCAGCTTGAGCGACTATGTGCTCTATGACCGGGGCTTTAACAACCCCGATTACGGCAAGGTGGAGCTGATCGACGCCGATGTGGACGGCAATGTGGTCACCCTGTATGTGGACCAGGGCAGCGACAAGGTGGAGGACCGCACCCGTGAGACCTACGGTACTCTGTGCACCAGCGCCAACTGGTATGTGGATTCCCAGGGCGTGATCCACTGTGACTCCCCAGAGGGAGGCGAGGAGGCCGGCGCCTGGCAGGACAGCCTGGGCACCACCATTGAGCCTAACCTCATCAACAAGGGCCTTCAGCGCCGCGAAAACATGGATCTGATCCTGTGCACCAATGGCACCTCCATTGAAAACGGTATCGCCTCCACCAACGGCGCCGGCGAGATGCTGAGCAACACCGTCTGGGAAGAGACCATTCTGGGCGGCGGTCTGGACAAGGTCGAGCTTGAGATGGTTGATATCGGCACCCCCGCCCCCAACTATACCATGCTGGGCGACCAGGGTGAAGTTCCCGTGTTTGTGATTTACCCTGACAACTATAATCCCAATCGGGCCGAGCCCTATCCCGCCATCGTCTATCAGTGCGGCGGCGGCGTGTGCTACTGGGAAGTGACCGACGGTTCCGCCACTCCGGCCAACAACCTGGGCTGCAACACCGTCTATGATGAGATGATGACCAAGTGGCATGAGGAAATCCCCGATGCCATTATTATGAGCGTCAACGTCCACTCCACCCCCATCGACGTCTCCGCCACCGAGATCGCCGGCGTGCTGGACTATTCCATCGCCAACTGGAACGTAGACAAGGACAGCATCGTGATCGTGGGTAACTCTCAGGGCACCCTGATCAGCTCCGACGTCATTCGTCAGCGCCCCGATCTGATCGCCGGCTATGTGGAGTGCAACGGCAACCTGGGCAGCATGGCTACCGCCGATCAGCTGGACGGCACCTTGGCCAACAGCAGCCTGGGCACTTGGACCGAGGCCGAGGTCCAGGCCATGATTGACAACGACGTCTCTGTCTGGATGTTCAACGGTGAGACCGACGGCGACAACCCCGCCGCTCAGCAGGACGTTATTGAGATCGTCAAAGATCTGTATCGCGCTGCCGGCAAGGACGAGTCCTGGATCGACCAGCATGTCCGCGCCTCCGGCCTGCAGTCCTGGAAGTTCAAGCAGTGGGGCGAGACAGACCACTCTGTCACCAAGGTCGTGGCCTCCTTCTATCTGGAAGCGCCCTACACCGACGTCTGGGAAGGCCAGGCTGACCTCTCCGCCGGTGACACTTACACCTATGCGGGTACGGAAGAGGGCTATGCCAACTATGACCGCACGCTGGATTACACCTACACCGTTTATCCCGAAAGCGTGGCGGAGTGGGCCAAGTCCGTTATGGGTTAAGTTCTATTTGATCCTCAAAACAGCGAGGGCGCCCCACGGGGCGCCCTCCTTAGTTTGATAAAAACCCGGCTCATGCCTTCAGGCATGAGCCGGGTTTTATCAGCATTTATCTTACTTTTTGCATCCAAACGCGTCGTTGTTGGTCAGGGCCTCCAGCACGTCATACCGGTCCATCTCAAAGGCCTTGGTCATGGCCAGGGCCTCTTCCATATCCAGGTCCACAATCCGGCCGTCCCGGGTCGCCACAATCCGGTTGCCCTTGCCGGCCAGCAGCACCTGTACCGCCTCATAGCCCATACGGCTGGCGGTCTCCCGGTCCCGGGCGGAGGGGGAGCCGCCCCGCTGGATGTGGCCCAGGACAGTGACCCGGGGATCAATGCCGATCTCATCCTTGATGCGGCTGGCGATCTCATAGGCGCTGGCCGCTCCCTCGGCGGTAACCACCATGTAGTGGGTGGAGCCGGCCAGACGGGTACGGCGGATATTCTCCACCACGTCGTTCTCAAAATCCAGGGGCCGCTCCGGGATCAGCACGGCGGTGGCGCCCACGGCAATTCCCACATAGAGGGCCAGATAGCCCGCGTGGCGGCCCATGACCTCCACCACGGAGCAGCGCTCATGGGACTGCATGGTGTCCCGGAGCTTATCAATGCACTCGATGGCGGTGTTGCAGGCGGTATCAAAGCCGATGGTGTAGTGGGAACAGCCGATGTCGTTGTCAATGGTGGCGGGGATACCCACCACACTGAGCTTCTGGCCGCTCTCGGCAATCTGCCGGGACAGGGCCAGCGCCCCCCGGAAGGTTCCGTCTCCGCCGATGGCCACAATGCCGTCCAGCCCCAGCAGCTTGCAGGTGCCGATGGCCTTCTCCCGGCCCTTCCGGTCCATGAACTCCTCACTGCGGGCGGTATAGAGGATGGTGCCGCCCTTATTGATGATATGGCTGACGCTGGAGCTGTTCAGCCGGACAAAGTCATTGGAGATCAATCCGCTCCAGCCCCGCCGAATGCCAATGCACTCGATCCCGTTGCCCACCGCGGTACGCACCACTGCCCGCACCGCCGCGTTCATGCCCGGCGCGTCGCCGCCGCTGGTCAGCACACCGATCCGTTTTACCTGATCGCTCATAATGGGAGTCCTCCTTTTCACTGATCGCCGAAGTAAAACCGCTCCGGTTTCTCCGGAAAGCGGTCATGTGGCTTCATTATGTCATTATTCCCCAGGAATGTCAAGAACACCTCCTCCCCAGAAAAACCAAACATGCTCCCCGGTTTCCCCCCAATTTTTTACCGGAAACCTCCTTGAAAATTTTTCAAAGAAAATCTCATTTTCCTGTTGACAAGGCCAGGTTCCTCTTGTATAATAATCAAGCCGTCGCAAGTGAGGCGGCTGCTTCGGGAGCATAGCTCAGCTGGTAGAGCACATGCCTTACAAGCATGGGGTCACAGGTTCGAGCCCTGTTGTTCCCACCACTCCTCCCATGACTACCTGGCTCGGTAGTTCAGTTGGTTAGAACGCCGGCCTGTCACGCCGGAGGTCGAGGG
>JAXWVI010000097.1:0-8658 GCA_037245165.1 bacterium | reverse complement strand
ATCAAATCTATATTTATCTTGAGGAAACAAAGGGGCCAGAGCGGTGTGACCGCATACTGCGCGATGATGAAAAATACCAAGGATACAGCTTGATGGAATATATGGCGGCGAATGATAAACTGAAGGGAATAATAGCCAAAGGAAAAGCTGAAAGCGAACGCTATCAGGCTGCCGCGCAGCAGGAGATTCGGAAAATTGCGGAGTGTGCGACTCGACGCATGGCAAGCGAACCGGAGCGCCGGGCACCGGTAAAAAATGTGCGGAGGAACCGGCAGGAAGCGCAGCCGGCGGAGCAGGAGCAAATGACGAAGGAAGTTCCCGTGTTGGAACAGAAGATTCCGGAGATCCATCCGGAACAGGTAGCACGGCAGGTGCCGCTAAAAGAAGATAAGCAATCTGTACATTACTCGTTGTACTCTATGCAGGAGAAGACTTTGGAGAACGATTCGTTACTGACGGGGTGGGGAAGTGATGACGATGAAATATAACCCGGGACAACAGCGTGTAGAGGCTATTTACTCAAAAGTACAGAATCCATTGCATCAGGGTAATCCGCTGATTGAAGCGCTTCCGGAAATCAAAAGCAAGGAAACCCTGGCGGCGGTGTTGAGACTGGAAATTCCGTTTTCTGAGGAACAGCTACAGTATCCGCCAGAAGTACGTGCTGATTTAGTGGGTGCTTTAAACCATTATTTCGCGCCTTGGGAACTGCATCTGGCACTGGCCCAGGAAATCCGGAGCGCGATCTGCGATGGATATGTAAACCGAAATCCGTTGGAGAAGGCATTTCAGGAATCCATTCGGCAAGTACGGGCCGCTGTGCAGGAAAAGGACGCAGAATTTCACAGCTGCACCTTTTCCCGGAATAATCCGATATCCTCCAGTTTTTCTATCATCGGTTATTCCGGCATGGGAAAGAGCAGCAGTGTTCGGAACATTCTGGCTCAGATTCCGTAGGTCATTAGGCACGGTACATACCGGGGAGAGCCCTTTGCGGAGACGCAAGTGGTACTACCATTGTCCGCCAAAGCAAGAATTCACACCATACCAAAAACAGCCGCCGTACTCCATTGGAACACGGCGGCTGTTTTCAGGTTTGTCTGCAAAATAAGGTGCCATTGCATTCGGCGGGGTTTGGGTATAACATGGAGATCACAGAACGAAGGAGGGATTTTCATGCCATTCTGCCACGTGCCGCCCAGCAGGGCGATCCGGGATCGGGCTCATATCTGGAATTATTATCTGCCGCCCTTCCATATGGCGCCCCACGTATATCAGGTAGGGGGCAACAACGATGTCTGCGTTTATCTGCTGGACAGCGGGGACGGCCTGATCCTGCTGGACACCGGCCTGCAGGAGACCCTCTATCTGGTGGTGGATTCGATCCACCGGATGGGCTTTGACCGCGGGACATCCGGGCGATCCTGATCAGCCATGGTCACGCAGATCATTTCAACGGCGCCCAGATGCTCCATGCGCTCAGCGGCGCGCCGGTCTGGATCAGCGCGGCAGACCAGGTATTCTGCCAGCAGCACCCCATTCCAGATCTGCCCGGTATCCCTTTCCCCATCCATCATCACTACGAGGACGGCGGCGCTATTTCCCTGGGACGATTCTGTATCCGGACCCGCTTCACCCCCAGCCATACCCCGGGACCACATCTTTCTTCTTCGCCGACACTGATGAAGACACAGGGGAGACCTTTCACCTAGCCATGCATGGAGGGGTGGGAGCGGACACCATGCGCCCCGAGATGCTCCGCCAGCTGGGACTGGGGGAGGAGCTGGCCCACGGTTTTGTCCGTGACTGCTTGGCATTGGCCGGAGAACCGGTGGAGATCTGCCTGCCCAGCCACGTAAACCAGACCAACTTGGCCGGCAATCTCCCTGGTGATCCCATGGACTACCGGCCCTTTGTGGACTCGACGGTTTGGCCGGCTCTAATGGAGGAACGTGCCCGGGCAGTACAGGCACTCTATCCGGCGGTGTACGGCCAGGCGACGCGGTAGTCAGCGTACCTGGTTGCGCAGGGGCTTCCCCCGCAGGTAGCGGCCCAGGTTGTTCAGGGCAATGGCGGCAATGCGGCGGGCGGTGTCGGGCAGGTGGTCGCCGCCGGCGGTGTGGGGGTGATCAGGGCCCGGGGCTGGCGCCAGAGGGGGTGCTCCGGCGGCAGGGGCTCCGGATCGGTCACGTCCAGTCCGGCCCCCCACAGGCGGCCGGACTCCAGCACCTCCGCCAGGGCGGCGCAGTCCACCGCGCTTCCCCGGCCGCCGTTGAGGAGAATGGCGTCCTCTTTCAGGCGCAGCAGCCGCTCCCGGCCGAACAGGCCTACTGTTTTCGGCGACTGGGGCAGGGCCAGGGCCACCACGTCGGCCCGGGGCAGCAACTCGTCCAGCTCAGAGAGGCCATATATACGCTGGATGCCCTGGGCGGGGCGGGCGGGATCACGGCGCACGCCGGTGGTATGGGCCCCCAGGGCCCGGCACAGCCGGGCGAAGGAGGTGCCCAGATCCCCGGTACCCACCATCAGCACCTCCGCGTCCAGCAGGGAACGGGCCTGGCCCAGGTCCCGCCACTGGGCCTGCCGCTGCTGGTCCTGGTACTGGGGCAGGCGCTTCATGAGGGCGAGCAGCATGGCAAACAGATGCTTCGACACTGAGTGGCCATAGACCCCGGTGGAGCAGGTCAGCAGAACCCCCTCCGGCAGGACGCCGGGGGCGGTGTAGGCGTCCACCCCGGCGCTGCGGGTGTGGACGTCAGCGCAGAGCGGGTGCGTGCCTCAGGGCGGCGGGGGGCGGGTTGCCCAAGATCACCTCGGTGCCGGCATAGTCAGCGGTATCCAGCGGGATACTGGCGGCGAAGCGCTGGGAGAGGCCGGGGGCGGCAGCCAGGAAGGCCTCCTTCTCCCCCGGCGTGAGGCTGAGCAGGTTGAGAATCTTGTCCATGGTTCGGTTCGCTCCTTTCAGGGGTATGGTACCACCCTTTGGGGCGGCGGGCAATTTCGGAAAACTGAACCTGGCCAGGGGATTCATAAGCGGGAATGGGAGAAAGCCCGCTATGGATCAGTTTTTTTAAGCCTTCCTTCAGTTTATCCAATTTGATTTCTCTTCCATCCCATGGTACAATGCTTTCAGAATCCATTGCAGATGTGTTTCCTGTGTAAAGGAAGCCGTCGGAGCCGCTCACTGCCAACAGCCATCCGAGGCCATCCATTTGAAACAAAAAGGAGTGCATTGCTATGTCCAATACCCCGAAGGTCGCTGCCATGGAGGTCTTTCCCGTGGCGGGCAAGGACTGCATGGAGCTGAACCTATCTGGCGCCCACGCCCCCTACTTCACCCGCAATGTGGTGGTGCTCACCGACGACCGGGGCAACACCGGTATCGGCGAGGTGCCCGGCGGCCAGAAGATTACCAAAGCCCTGGAGGATGTGAAGCACCTGGTGGAGGGCACCAGTGTGGCCGACTACAAGATGACCCTGCGCAGGATCAACGAGTGGCTCTCCGCCAACATCAAGGACGACGTGCGGGGCCAGCAGACCTTTGATCTGCGCACCGGAGTCCACGTGGTTACCGCCGTGGAGACCCCCCTGCTGGATCTGCTGGGCCAGTATCTGGAGGTGCCCATGGCAGCCCTGCTGGGCGACGGCATCCAGCGGGATCGGGTGCGGTTCCTGAGCTATCTGTTCTATGTGGGCGACCGGAAAAAAACCGACCTGCCCTACCACTCCGAGCCGGACGCAGACTGCGCTTGGTACCGGCTGCGCCATGAGGAGGCTCTCACCCCCGACGCCATCGTGGCTCTGGCCAAGGCCACCTATGACAAGTACGGCTTTGAGGACTTCAAGCTCAAAGGCGGTGTGCTGGAGGGCAGGGAGGAGCTCAAGGCCGTACAGGCTCTGAAGGAGGCCTTCCCCAGGGCCCGCATCACCTTGGATCCCAACGGCGGCTGGCTGCTGAAGGACGCGCTGGCCCTGGCCCCCGAGCTGAAAAAGGTTCTGGCCTACTGCGAGGATCCCTGCGGCGCGGAGAACGGCTTCTCCGGCCGGGAGATCATGGCCGAGTTCCGCCAGGAGAGCGGCATGCCCACCGCCACCAACATGATCGACACCGACTGGCGGCAGATGCGCCACTGTATCGCCCTGCACAGCGTAGACATCCCCCTGGCCGACCCCCACTTCTGGACCATGGCCGGCTCCGTCCGGGTGGGACAGATGTGCAACGATTTCGGCCTGATGTGGGGCTGCCACTCCAACAACCACTTCGACATTTCCCTGGCCATGATGACCCAGTGCGCCGCCGCCGTGCCCGGAAAGCTCAACGGCATCGACACCCACTGGATCTGGCAGGAGGGACTGGAGCGTCTCACCAAACAGTCCCTGCAGATTTTGGACGGCTGCATCGATCTGCCGGAGCGGCCCGGCCTGGGAGTGGAGCTGGATCGGGAGCAGCTCATGAAGGCCCACAAACTCTATCAGGACAACTGCCTGGGCGGCCGCGACGACGCTGCGGGCATGCAGTACCTCATCCCCGGCTGGAAGTTCGACCCCAAGCGGCCCTGCCTGGTGCGGTAAATTTGGAGCACAATCCACGGCAAACAGACCGAAGCGGCATACCGCTTCGGCCTGTTTGGCTATTCCCGCACGCTTTCTCTTTACAGGCATTCGGAATGGGGATATAATCTCTTAAGAAGAAGGGGTGAAAGGAGGGACAGTATGGCAAATTTTGCACTAATTCTGCCGCGGCCGGAGATGGTGGCGCAGGCGGGCAGGATTGCCCGCCAGCTGGGCATGAAGGTGGTGCTGAATCAGTATGCTGTCACGGAACAGATTCTGGATGTGGCGGCGGATGCTAGAAAGCTGGGGGCGGATATTGTGGTAGCGAGGGGGCTACATGCCTCCATCCTCCGGGAAAAGACGGACTTTCCGATTGCGGAGATCCGGCTGACCGGCCTGGAAATCGCCCGGCTGCTCCACAGGGCCAGGAGCCTGGTGCCCCATGTGGCCAGACCTAGGGTCGGCGTGGTTACATTCTCCAATATGGTGGGCAATATCCAGGGATTCGAAGATATTTTGGGTATTGAGCTATACATCTATTTTGTAGCAAAGGATGCGGAGATGGAACAGGAGGCAGAACGGGCGGTTGCCGACGGGATGGATGTGATCTTGGGCGGCGATTTTGTCAATGCATACTGCCGTCGGCTGGGCAAGCGTACTCTCTTCTTTGAGGGGAGCGAGGACTCCCTCTGGGAGACGCTCCGCATGGCCAGGGACCTGGGGTTTGCCTCCGATATGGAGCGGCGGAACACCGCCCATCTGCAGGTACTGTTGGACTATTCCTTCAACGGAATCATCGAACTGGATGCCCGGGGGAACATTGTCTGCGCCAACGATATGGCCTGCAAGCTGCTGAACCAGAGTCAGGACACCCTTATGGGCCGGCAGTTGACAGAGCTGATGCCGGCTGAGGATGCCGAGTTTTGGAAAGACGCCCTGACCCAGCAGCAGGAGCTCTATTTCTCCGTGCTAGAACTGGCCGGTCTCCGTGTGGTGGCGAATGCCGCCCCCATGGCTAATTGGGACGCTGCAGGTGGAATGGTGTTCTCTTTTTACGAGATGAACAAGATAGAGCGGCAGGGTGCCCGGGCTCTGCGGGAACGCTACCGGCTCCACCGCTATCTGGCCCACGGCCGCTTTGAGAATATCAACCATGCCAGTCGGGCCATGCAGAAAGTGATCCGCACTGCACAAGCGTTCGCCGAAACCAGTCAGCCCATTCTGCTCCAAGGCGAGGTGGGGAGCGGGAAGTCCCTTTTTGCCAAGAGCATCCATAACGCCAGCTCCGTCGCTCAGGGGCCATTCGTAACCTTCCGCTGTGCCGCGGGCGGGCCCAGCCAGACGGAGGCGTTGGCCGCTGCGGCCCTGGAGGCCAACGAGGGGACGCTGTATCTAAACGCGATAGACGCCCTGAAACCCGAGGGCCAGGAGTTCCTGCTCCGTCTGCTGGAGGAATCCGTTGTCCAGACTCGGATAGATGAATTACCCCGCTCGACAAATGTGCGAGTGATCGCCTCACTAGACGGCAGTTTGCTACCATGCGCCATAGCGGGACAGTTTCGTTGGGATCTGTACTATGTCCTTGCGCCCATGCTACTGGAGCTGCCCCCCCTGCGCACCCGGCCGGAAGATCTGGAGCAGGCCATTGACATGTGCCTGGACGACTGCGTAACCCGGCTGGATCGCTATGTAGTGCTCACCAAGGAGTCTCGGCGGGTTCTGATGGAATACCCATGGCCGGGTAACTACATCCAGATGAAGGCCTTTCTGGAGCGTATGGTGCTCACGACGTCCACAAGGACTGTCCATGGTGAATATGTACGCCGGCTGTTGGAGCAGCTCTACCCGGCTCCGGTTCGGGACAGACTATCCCCTGCGGAGATGGAGGCGAGATCCCCAGAGGAGGCCGCGCTGTTGGAAGCCCTGCGGAAACACTGCGGCAGCCGGGCCGCCGCGGCAGCCGAGCTGGGTATCAGCAAGACTACCCTTTGGCGGCGGATGAAGCAGTATGGGTTGACCAACGGAACGCTCCTTTGAAACTGGCACTATATTAAACATTGATAGATAAAAGAGACATTTTCCTGGCGGGTATGCCTGGGGATGTCTTTTTTTTATGGGGTAAACTCGCTGGTCGTGTTGAAGGGACTCTATTGTAGAAATCAAGCGATCATTTTTATGCAAAATATACAAAATAGAAGTTGTAATTTGGAAATCTGCACATTCGATATGAAATAATAATTTCAAAAAATAAATATTCGAAATATTTCATCTCAAATTTTGAGCCAATCACAGATCTGTAAATTTCAAAAGACTGATTTTAGGCTTTTTACAAATAGAAACTTGAAAAATTTTTTTGTAGAATGATACTGCAAAATCCGAGCGAAAGCGAGGCGAGGTTAGAATGGGTGCGACAACGCCGGTGGTTACACAGATGCGGGTTGTCCCCGTGGCCGGCTATGACAGCATGCTTATGACACTTTCTGGGGCCCATGCACCCTACTTTATCCGGAACCTGGTGATCCTCACCGACAGTAGCGGGAATCAGGGCGTCGGTGAAATCCACGGCGGTGAACACACCCGGACAGAGCTTGAACGGTACATCCCTCTGGTAGTGGGCCAGCCTATCGGCAATTACCGCGCAGTGGTGCAAAGCTTATCCGCCTTTCGTCGCGGCCGCCGGGAAGCGGGTGACAACGGCGAGGGTATCCAGAGCCTGGATATCAGCAACCTCAAGTATGTGGTCCAGGCCGAGGGCGCGGTGGAGATGGCCATGCTGGATCTGCTGGGCAAGTTCATGGGGTTGCCCATGTGTGCGCTGTTGGCCAACGGCCAGCAGCGGGACCGGGTGCGGTTCCTGGGCTACCTTTTCTATGTTAGCGACTGCGCCAGGGCCCGGCCCGACCTGCCCTACCGGGATGAGGGCGACAGCGACGACCCCTGGTTCCGCCTGCGGAATACCGAGATGCTCACCCCTGAGGCCATCGTGGAACAGGCCGAGACTCTCCAGGCCAAGTATGGCTTCCGGGACTTCAAACTCAAGGGCGGCGTGCTCCCCTGCGGGGAGGAGATGGAGGCCGTCAAGGCATTGAAGCGACGCTTCCCCGAGGGGAACATCAACATTGATCCCAACGGAGCTTGGCGCCTGGAGGAGGCCATCGTTGCCTGCCGGGACGCCAAGTGGGCCTTGAGCTACGCGGAGGACCCGGTGGGGCCGGAGTCCGGCTTCTCCAGCCGGGAGACCAACGCCGAGTTCAAGATGGCTACCGGTATCCCCGTGGCAACAAACATGTTCGCGGTAAACTTCCGGCAACTGTATCACAGTCTGGTGGAAAAGAGTGTGGACATCGTCCTGGCCGACCCCCATTTCTGGACCATGGACGGCAGCCTGCGGGTAGCACAGGATATGAACGACTGGGGCCTGACCTGGGGCATCCACTCCAATAACCACTTCGACATCACCCTGGCCACCTTTGTCCAGTGCGCTGCCGCCGCGCCGGGGGAGATCACCGCCATCGACACCCACTACATCTGGCAGGACGGCCAGTACCTCACTCAGGCACCCCTGCAGTTCGAAGACGGGTGCATCAAGGTCCCCGACGCCCCGGGCTTGGGGGTGGAGGTGGATATGGGCGCGGTGGAGCGGGCCCATCAGCTCTACTGCTCCATGCCGGCCCGTTTTCGCGAACGGGACGATTCCATGGCCATGCAGTATCTTATTCCAAACTGGACCTACGACTCAAAGCATCCCTGCCTAGTGCGCTGATAATCCGCGAAGGAGAGAGGTGAATAATTATAGACACATATCGTGCGGCCGTTAGGGGATATTGGGCAATGTGGGTCCCAACCATCGACTAGCTTAGTAGTCTGCTATGAAAATTACAGACAAGACAACAGGAGGGAATTGAAGAAAATGAAACTATTTAGAAAAGTTATGAGCGGACTTTTGGCAGGCTCCTTGATCCTGAGCCTGGTCGCTTGTGGAGCCGGTCCCGGCGCGACCGAAACCGGCGATCCATCGGGAAACGGCGCTGTTGGGACCCCATCCGCCAGTGGCGACGAGATCGTCGTCAATGTCAGCGACAACGTTACCCTAATCAACCTGGA
>JAXWVI010000096.1:0-53993 GCA_037245165.1 bacterium | reverse complement strand
CTCTCCGCTCTGCTGATCCAGCCGGAAAACCAGAACGAACTCCCGCGCCGAGGCGGTGGTGGTCTGGATCTCGTCCAGATGGGCGGAGTCCTGCCGCAGCAATTCCCGCAGGGCGGGCAGTTCCTCCTGCTCCAGCCGCTGGCGGTACCGCTCCTGATTGCGCTGAAAGGACTCCCGGGAGTCCAGGGCCAGGATACGCAGCTCCGGCATGGCGCACAGCAGATGGGTCAGAGCTGTCACCCGGCCCCGGACCCCCTCTGAGGAGAGCACGGAGAGGTTGTCCGGCCTGATAAGAAAAAAGGCCAGTTCCCCTTCCGCAGTTCGGATGCCGTGGCCGGTGAGCTGGCTGATGCCCATGAGCTGCCGGGCGGTCTGCCGCTGGCGCAGCTCTTGTTTCTGCTTTTTATTCAATGCATTCCCCCCATTCATAATACTGCTGTTTCAAAAACAGAAAGTTGACGGCATAGCGCAGGAAGTCCAGAATGCTGGCGTCCTCCACGCGGATGCTGAGAAAGGCGAAAAGGAATGTGGCCACCAGAGGCGGCAGGAAGCCGCTCTGCGCCAGAGCCAGGACAGAGAGGATAAAGCCGGTCCCGATGATAGCCACATCCCGCAGGGGCCACAGCCACAGCATGGCTTTGGCTCTCAGGTTTTCAGGGTAAATATAGATATTCGTCCCTCCCTTGGCAAACAAAATGGACGGGAGGTTTCTCCTCCCGTCTTGAATGATCTTTTGTTCATTACTGTGCGTCGTTGGTATGGAGTGCGGCATCCGCATCTCCCGTGGCGGTTTCTTCCTGTGACAGTTCCGCTCTTGAGGGGTATGTGTACTCTCCGGAGAGTGGGTCAAAGCAGCGGCGCCGCTTTTCTTCCTCGGTCAGTTCCGGCAGGACCTCCACCATGGGCGATCCGTCCGCTTCCGCCCCGGTCTCCCAGGCGGAGACGGCGTTTTCCACCAGACTGACCATAAATTCCTTTTGGGAGAGCTTCTTATGCGCGGCCAGGTATGCTTTGATCTGATGGAACAGCTCCTCCGTGACGGCGAACGCCAGCGTCCGGTCCCCCTTTTGGGGCGTGTACCCCTCCAGCATCTTGAGGGCCTTACCCTGTTCCCACAGAGCGAGTCCCTGTGTCACCAGGCCAATCACGAAATCCCGCTGGGACTGGCCCCCGTGGGCCGCCAGATACCGCTTGACCCGCTGGAACAGCTCCTCTGATACCGAGAAGGCCATGGTCCGGCCGCCGTTCTCCGTTCGGGGCTGCGGCTTGGGCTTTTCGTAATGCTCCCGGATGATCCGCTCCATGAGGAGGCCGGTGGTCAGGCTCTCATCTGCCGCCACATCCTCCCGGATCTTCTGGTGGAGTTCTTCACATAAATTGATCGTCAGTTTACCCATTGTGTACGCTCCTTTCCTTTTTGTAGGGCAAGTATATCCCAAGCTATGGCTAAAAGCTATTCACCAAACCCAACGAAGAACAACGCTGAAACGAAAGCACAAGTGACAAGCTCTTTCGCTGAACTTTGGGTGGCCATTTTTCCTGACTACATGTATAATCAAGACAACTTGATCATGGAGGGATCTGAGATGAAGCGGTGCCGCTGGGCGGACCCAAACTCGGAATTATACATTGCCTACCACGATAACGAATGGGGGCGGCCGGAGCATGATGACCGCAAGCTCTTTGAGATGCTGACTCTGGAGGGCTTCCAGGCAGGCTTGTCCTGGCTGACGATCCTGAAAAAGCGGGAGGCGTTCCGCAGGGCTTTTGACAACTTCCAGCCGGATGTGATCGTCCAATACGGCCCGGAGAAGGTGGAGGCGCTGATGGCTGACGCAGGCATCGTCCGCAACCGGCGCAAGATCGAGGCCGCGATCCGTAATGCCGGGGTATATCTCTCCATTCAGAGGGAGGTTGGCTCCTTTGACCGCTACCTTTGGTCTTTCACAGGCGGGAAAGTCATCCTGAATACGGATGATGAAGCGCGCGCTCATACAGAGCTGTCTGACCGTATCTCCAAGGACCTGAAGCACCGGGGCATGAGCTTCGTCGGCACCACGATCATCTATGCGTTCCTACAGGCTGTGGGTGTGGTCAACGACCATGAGCTGTCCTGCTTCTGTCATCCGAATAATCAATAAGAGACCGCTATGGTGATTCCCCGCATGATGAACTCCACACAGGGGATGGCCACGCTGTTGCCCAACGCCCGATACCGGGCGGAGTCCGAGGCGTCGGAGAGAGCCGTCCAGCCATCCGGGAACCCCTGGAGCCGCTCACACTCCAGCGGCGTTAGGCGGCGGATCAATCGGCGGCTATCTGCCTGTTGACATACCAGGTCTGTGGCATCTTTATACTGTCTGGCGCTTTCTGTAGAGGCCACATCGTTATCGTGAAATACGTCCACACGCTGTCTGGCATAAAGAATGCCGTCCTTTTCAGAAGGCGACCCGTGAGCCGCGTCTCTCTGTTCCACCAGCGGTAGATTGTTGCCTCCGGTCCCCGCACGGGCGGAGAGCGTCGGGGCAATGGTGTGTGGCCCGGTGTATCTGGCATCGATGCCGTGGTTTTCATACACCAGGGGTTGATGCCCGTGCTCCTGAGCCCGCAGGGTCCCCGTGATCCCCACCGTACAGTCCATCACGCTGCCGCCCTGGTCGTTCAGGCACAGGACAGAGGGCATACAGTTCCCGCTGGCTGTCCCTTTCAGCGTGGGGGAGATCTTCTCGGAATAGCCGATGCTTCCGGCCTTGGCTCCTGCCCCCGCAGAAAATCCGGCAACAAAGGTCTGCTGCTTCATTCCGGGTTGTGCCTGAAGCGCACCAGTAAGATCATGCAGATCCCGTACCTCACGCCCCAGGGTGGCTTCTCTTGCCGCTTTGCGGCAATTCACCTTCTCTCTCTGATTTGCGGCAAAGACCACGGAATCGCCGTTGATGAAGGTCTGCATCTGCATATTACTGGTGGCCATCAGCGTACCAGCTACACCATATAGATCGGTGTCCTCATCTCTCCGATTGATGTGATACGCTCTCATCTCCGCTGCCTGGAAATTCATCGGGAGCAGGCCGGCCTGAGCCATCAAAGCCCACTCCAGCCGCTCCGGCAGCGGTTTACCGCGCTCCTTTGCTCTGTGCAGGGTGCCGAGACAGGCTTTTGGACTCAGGTCGTGTCTCTCGTCAGGATCTCGCTCCAAGATGCTGGATAGATCACATTTGACCGGCTCTCTGGGAGCTGCTCCAGTGTTGAGCGGCGGGCCATTTTCCTGCCACGGGGATCGGAATTCCCAATAATGGCACCCGAACAGGTCCACATGGCCTTTGGACAGATCCAGGTGGAAATAAGGAATGGAAATCAGCGTGGACAGGGTTAAGGTCCCGCTTTTTCGTTTCGGAGGTCTCGCATATATTTCATCAGCCTCCTCCAGAGAGAACAGCATCATCTGGCCGTCGCTGTCGCAGTGCTGCATAGTCAAGCCTCCCATCTAAGACATCAAACAGGAGCAGGGGCGCGAGAGGGCCGGCAAAGTCCGCCACCAGAAAAATGCGCTTTCTCCGCTGAGCGACGCCCCAGAATTGCGCGTCCAGGCAGCGCCACGCCAGAGAGAAGCCGTTTTCCATCACGGCGTCTCCCGCGTCCGGCCACGAATAGGGATAGGACTGCGGGACCTCCGCGCCGATGTCATGGATCCGAATGATCTCCTCCAGCACAATACGGAAGTCCTCCCCTTTGGGCGATCCGCTGCTGAACGCGCCTGGAACATTCTCCCAGCACATCCAGCGGGGACGGATGTCGGCGCCGGTCCGGCCCCGTTCTCTCTCCGCTGTCCGCATTTCCTTTATGATCCGAATCTGTTCCATAAAAAGGCCGGAACGGGCACCGGATAATCCGGCGCGCGCTCCGGCCACGCTCAGGTCTTGGCAAGGGCTTCCCCCGCAGATGATGTCTACCGGGAGCAGCAGCCTGCCGTTCAACTTTGTGATGTCGCCCTTATGGGCCATGCCTGGGAAGCGCCGCCCCGTGACTTTCATGGGGAACGGCTCGATCTCGCTGGCCCAGAGAGTTTTGATCCCATACCGCTCCGCCGCGAGGGGGAAGCCTCCGATGCCATCAAACAGGCTCCCCATGGTCAGGTTCATCCCATGGACATCCCCATCCCCTCCGTAGGCGAGAGCTCCATGGACTGGATCTCCTCCGTGCTGACGCTCCGCACAGGGATGCCGAGACGCTCCGCCATCTCCTTTTCTCCCGCCATGCCGGGGCTGATCCGGTCCCCACACAGCCACAGCTCGTCACAAAGCCTTAGCATCCGGTTTCCCAGATCAATGCCCAGCTGCCGTTCCTCCGGGTCGCTGTCATCCAACATCTGGGTGTAGAGCAAGTGCGGACAAAATGGGGTCATCTCCTCCGAGATGGCATACCGGCATGCCTGCCGGGCGAACTGGAGGTTTCGCTTCACATCTCCGGACAGAGGGGAAGCGATGTAGACCACCTTGGCCTGGGTGTCTGTCTCCCTCTGGGGCTGATGCCGATATGAGGGATCATTGACTACCAGACCATTCACGCCTACTTCAACAGACTGCTCCATTTCCTCAGCCCACTTCAGGTACGCCGGGTCAGCTCCTCGCCGGTATGTTTCCGGCAGCCATTTTGCCGGGATGCTGAACGGCCTGGAGGAGTACTCTGTCTCCCGCCGAATGGTATAGGCAAGGGCCTCGTGGATTGCCGGGAGCAGGGGCCACATGGATTGCGGATCGTCATCCCGAAAGTTGACTTCAAACATGACTACATCCTCGTACCGCTCCCAGCTCCCGCTGTCATCCTCGTTCCACACATAGTCGGCGGAGGTGATGGTCACGCCTTCGTCATTGCAGTTGATCCAGATGGTCTTATCCAGATCAGGGAGGCGTACAGCCAGTGTCCCTACCATGCAGCCCCCTCCAGTGTTGCCGTAGATGCGGTCTGTGACTTCATACCGCATGATCTCAGGGTCTGCCTGTAGGGAAATTGTTTTGAGCAGCTCCGCCTGTATGCTCCGCTCCGCATCATACCCGCCCGGATACTCCACACACCGGTACTCCGCGGCGGGGTGGCGGTTGAGCCGCAGCGCCTCCATATCCCGGATCTTCAGTTCCGCGTCCCCACGCTCGGTAAAGAACAGGCGGCGGCTGTTCTCAGATAAAAAGCCGGACAGCCCCGCCATGGGACTCTCCGGCCTTGCATCCACCCAGATCGCGTAGATTTTAGGCGGATGGAATTCGTTTCCTTCTGTCATATTCATCTCCTATTTCGGCGCCACCGCGGCCGCGATGGTCCGGGTGGTGTTGACGGCGGCCTGCGCTGTGTAGACCGCGCTCATGATGTTGGCTCTCGTTGTGGTATCCAGGCCAAAGGTACCGGCGATCCTGGGCACCTCCCCCGCGGAGAGCATGAGCCCCAGTCCCAGCAGGGCGTGGTCCTTGAACACCATAAGGCCCGCCACCAGAATGGTGGATTGCAGAAAGGCGGTCAGGCACAGGCCGATGACCTGCTTCATCCACTGTACAAAGCCATCCACATATCCTCTGGGAATGCTGAACATATACAGCGATCCAACGGCGATCTGGATGAGCAGGATGCCACCCCGCTTCAGGTTTGCGAAAAAGACCTTGATCACCGCGTAGGCCATAAGGATGATGCAGAACAGGAGCATGATGGGGCTGGTAATGACGCCAAAGCCAAAATCCAGCGTCACCTGCGTCATATCCGCGATGCTTTCCACACTGCTGAGGTCTGTGATGATCTGCTGCCCCACATCCCCGATACTGGTCCCGTAGCCGGTGAGCCCGGCGCTGAGCCGGCCCTGCAGCGATACGGACAGGGCGTAGAGCCGCACGGGAAGGATGGTGAACAGGCTGACGGCCAGGAAGCCCTTGATGGCGCCCAGCGCCGTGTGCTGGAGATTGGCCCGGCCCGTGGTGTACTCAATGCCGAACTCAAAGGCGCACACCACCAGGCTCACACCATACAGCGCCCAGCCAAGCTGAGAAAAAAACAGGACAATGGCCTGTACCCACTCCAGTTCAAAGATCTCCACCCCCATGTTGCCCATGGCGGAGAAGAAGTTCCCAAGGAAGCCCACGATCTGTCCGTAGAACCAGTCGATCAGGTTGTCCATGACTGTGGAGGCCACAAAGTCCCAGATAAACAAAGAAAAATCACCCCTCTTGCGAAAGGGGCGTACCGCCTGCGGCGGAATAAAAATGAGGGCCGTACAGACGGTACGGCCCTCATATAGTCGTTGCGACAGAAAGAAAGCGGGCACTGCTTCAGTGCCCGCGTGTCTTTATGCCAAAATTCAATTCCATATTAGCATACTCTCTGGTGCGGGGTATGAAGGAAATAAATTTGGGGTATCACATGGTCTGCTGACACTGAGGAGAGTGGTCTTTGAACACTTCCCCCTCAGCCGCGTAATAGGCGCTGGCTGCATCTCCGCCATCATTCATATGCTTCACAGCCCGAAGCATGCTGTCATGGTTTTGGGGTTCCATGAGGAAGCCCACCAACGCAAGAGCTGGCACATGGTCCAGACTCCCGCCAAGACTCAGGTACTGGGCCGCGCTTCGGATCTCCGTGGGCAGAACCACAGCAAGCGTATTGTAGAGTTGTCTGCTGATGTCGCGCCCATATTGAGCGTCCGCGTCATGAAACGCGCCGCAGAGGCCGCTGACAATTTCAGCAAAGGACTGATCAAAATCCTCGTTGATCTCATAGGCTGCCCGGATCCACTCGCTGAATGTCCCGTCCTGGCCCCCCAATCCCTGCTCCAGCGCGTAAAATTGGCGGATCCCCTGGGACAGATCTGAGCTGAACTTCCGTTTGTTTTCTCTGGTATCCCACTTTCCGCTTTGAAATTCCTCCAAAGCCGCATGGGACTCCTCCATCGCCTCCAGCGTTGGATCACACCCATTCTCTACCGCGTGATCGCTGATCCGCTCCAGCGGCCAGCCCTCCTTCAGAAGCTCAGCGGCGCCGCGAAGCTCAAAATAATTGAAGACAAACTTTTCTCCGTAATTGAACAGGGCCGCGGCGGTTTCCACGCTTTGATGCCGCTTGATGAGGGCGAGCTCCACATAGGAGCGGTCAAAAATCTCGGATTCTGTTTCCGTCCCGTCCCGGTCCAGATTTTCAGCGTATTCCAGCCAGTTTTTCATGGCCTGGTCAGAGACATCCGGAAGCAGGTCTGTTATCCTCCGCTCAAAATCTTCCCTGGTCATAGTGTCAGAGTCCCACAATGCCCCAGATGTAGTTGGGGGCCAGCAGGACGAATATTAGGCACACGAATAGGATAGCAGGGCCGGTCCACTCGAACTGTCCATGCTTGCGATACTCAAAATAGCATAGCGCCAGTTTGACAAAGAACGCGATGGCCAAAATCATACTCAGTGCCGGAAACACCACACTGTCCACCACCGTCTTAATCTGCTCGGCCGCATCTGTCCATGTATTCTCTACGGCATCCGCCACATCATCCGCGGCAGCCAGCGCGGGCATACAAAAAAGCCCTGCCAGCAGGAAAACCGCCAGCAGGACGCAGACCCAATTTTTCAGTTTCACAGGCTCTCCTCCTCATAAAATCATGTCTTTGAAAATGACGCGGAAATCACTTGAGTTTTTGATCCACCTCCTCGGAAACACAGCCGCCCAAAAAGCCTTGGAGTGGGGGGCATCCGTGAGTTGACAACGCCCTTGAGGTATTGTATAGTACAGTTTAATCCATCGGATACTCTGCTTGTGTTGGAAGGAGACAGTATGAGCGAAGAGAAAACTGTGCTGTACACCCGAAAGCATCCCGTCTCCGACGGCGGGTTCGACGATCAGGCCCAGGCCATGGTAAAGGCCGCCGCGGAGGCGGGATACGAGGCCGCTCCCCGCGGCTCCTATTGTGAAGGCGATATGCGGAAGCAGTTCGAAGCCCTCACTGGCGTGAAACTGGACGATGACGTTTCTCAGAAGATTGTTGCCGTTCAGAAGGACTGATCTTTCCGAGCAGGGGCACGGCCCAGTAAGGCCGCGCCCCTGCTTTATTTGTCTTCCGCGGTAAACCTCAGTAGCCGGTGCGGGGCAGGGGATTGGATGGCTTGTAGACCTTGGTCACCCACCGGCTGGTGGCCATGATCCACTGGCCGTCATAGACGCCGCCCGTATCCGCCTGGTTGGTGAACTGGGACCCGCCAGTGGCCCAGGAGACCACATTGCAGTACACCCGCGGGGCCTCCACCTGTCGGAAGTTGGCTGGGACGACGCCGAAGGACACCATGAACTGTGTCACATACTCATTGGAGGCCAGCCCCAGAGCGGCGGAAGATGCGTCCAGCACATAGAGCTGCTGGGTGCTCAGGTTATCCGCCAGGACGCGCCAGGTATCCCCGCTGAGGTTGGTCTTGTAGACCACCTTGTAATTACCCGGCACATTGTAGGTCCCGGTGACCAGCTTATCCAGCCGCACCGCCTGAGTGGGGAGCGTGTCCCTCCAATAAAACGAGGTGAGGCTGGTGGTGGAGTTGTTGGCGATGCCGCTGAGGTCATAGCGGATCTGCTGGCCCGGCATGACCTCCACATACCCTGTCTTCTTGATGCTGACGTTGGTATAGAGGCTCTTATTGGTCATAGCTGCCTTGACGATCTGGCCCTCATGCTCGATCTCCACCTCAATGGGCGTTTTGTCCAGGCCGTAGAAGTCCGCCGCTCTGGATTCAACAATTTTATAGCGGGCCAGAGGCAGAGGCTTGCTCACGGCCACACCATTTTTATCGGTCCGGATGGTGTCTACCAGCCGACCCGTCCGGGCGTTGTAAATCTCAAACTCCGTGTTAGGGATAGGGGTCCCAGCGGGCCATCCGTTCATAGAGTTATAGTCGGCGCTGGTCTTGGTGATCTGGATCTGGCCCGTGATGGGGGTATTCTCCCACTCAACCTCGGTGACTTTTCCGGCTTGCACATAAACAGTCTTGAGTTGGTCGTCCACCACATATCCCTCGTTTTCCAGCTCACGCAGGTAAAACCGGCCGGAATCGGTCAGATCGTCGATATAGACGTATCCCCGATCATCCGAGGTGTATTGACCGATAGGCTTCTTGTTAGAGTCATAAAGCAGGAAAACGACACCAGGGATTCCCTCACCGTCCGGGTCCACCTTGTGGATGAGAATACCACTGATGGGCTGGTTGGTCACAGTCTCGCGGGTGACCTGCCCATCCTCCACCGTGAAATAGATGGGGGTAGTGTCCAGGCGGAACGAGCTGGGGCAGTCCGTTTCCACCGCGTAGTAATCACCGGCCTCCAGAGGGAGATAGACCTTGCCGTCTTTCCCAGTGGTGACAGTATCCACCAGCGCATCATCGCTGACCTTGCGGACCTCGAACGTCGTGTCAGGAATCCGCTCCGTTTTGTCTGCCGCGCTGACCTTAGTAAATTCGACGCCGCCCTCCGGCTTATTATAAAAGTAGAGGGTCTGGACCTCGTCGCCCTCCGAGATCTCAATGGTCTGGGGGGTACTGTCCAGAACATGGCCCGCAACTGTGGAGACCTCCTTTGCCGTAATGGTCATGCCGGCGGTGAGGCCGGTGATGACCACACGGCCCTTGCTATCGCTCACATAGCGGCCATTGTCCGGCCCTACATAGGCTCCAGTGGAGTCGGTCACAAGGAATTCCACCCCGGCCAGCGGCTGGTCGTTCTTCTTACCGTCGTAGATGTACTTTTGGAGGACCAGCGTTTTCTCTGGATCATTGTAAAAATAAAGGTGTTGGCTATCATCCGGGTTGACCACCACAGTCTGGCTCTGGGTTTCCGGGTCAATCGTATAGCCTGGTACACTCTGTACCTCTGTCGCTATGACGGTGCCTGTGATCCCGGAGAGGATGATTTGGCCCTCGGAATTGCTCCAGTACAGGCCGTTGGAGGACAGCTTACCATTCTCATCCCGCAGGAATGATCCGTCCGCATAGGTGATCTTGAACTGTACGCCCTCCAGCGGCGTTTTTTTGTCGGCGCCCGACAGCTTGTGAATGATCAAATTGCCCAGCGGCTGGTTCCGGAACTCAAGCGACACGGTTTGCCCAGCCTTGATCTCCGCTGTCTGGGGGGTGTCGTCCAATAAATAGCCCGGTTTTGCCCTGGTCTCACGTACCACCAGGACCGTGCCGGGGTCCAGATTTTCTACCAGGAAAGACCCGCTGCTGTCCGTCACGAATTTGCCGTTGGCATCGCCTACCAGCGTCCCATCGCTGGTGGTGACCAGAAATTCCACATCGGAAAGCGGTTCTTTTTTCTCGTCATCCGAGATCTTGGTGACCAGCAGAGCGCCCTTGGGGGAGTTGCCAAAGTGGACCTCCACGACCTCCTGGTCCTTGCCGGAGAGATAGACCGTCTGAGGCGGCGTGTCGATGACATGAGTGCCGTCGCTGGAGAGCTCCTCAATGATATAAGTGCCAGCTTCACAGCCGGTGACCGTGAAGGATCCATTTCCCGAAGTGCGATAGACGCCAATCACCGTGCCGCCGCTGCCGCTGGCGTTGCCGCTCAGATACCGGACCTGGAACCAGCAGTCAGATAAAGCGGCCCCTGTTTTGGAATCATACTTCCACACACAGATGGCTGAGAGAGGTTGGTTTTGGAAGCGGAAGGTATGGCTTCCCCCAGCCGGAATGAATACCTCCTGCGTGTCCTCGTCCGGCAGGGCGAATCCAGGGGCAGGATCCAGCTCTTTTACCCGGTACCAGCCGTCCCGGAGGGAGATGTCCGGCTCGGAGAGAACGATACGGCCCTCGGAGTCCGTATAGTACACGCCCAGGTCGTTATACTCTCCGGTGGCGGTATTGTTGGAGGCGTACCAGACCTGCATCTTGACATTTTCGATGGGATCATGAGTGATCTCGTTTTCCTTGATGATCTCAATAAAAGGCCGCTTGTGGTTCTCAAAGCTGATCGTCTTTTCATCGCCGGCGTTCAGGCTGATGGTCTGGACCCGTTCCGATTCCGTTTCTGAGATATAATATGGGGAGGGAACGGATTTTTCTGTGATCTCATAGCTGCCGGGATCCACCCGCTTGGAGACAGTCCCGTCCTCCCCGGTCATCCACTCGTCTTTGTAATCGCTGTCGATCCCCTCCACCAGGAAGACGGTTCCGGGGATCTTGATGGTGGGATCGTCCGCGTCTGATTTTGCGATGGTGAGCAGAGGCTGTTTCTCATTGGTAAAAATCAGCTCTTTCTCATCACCTGGGCCAAGCCAGATGGTCTGAGTAGGCTCATCCCCGATCACATACGGCTCCGGCACGGATTTTTCCGTCACTTCGAAGCTGTCCACAGGGAGGGTCGTCAGGACCGCTTTTCCGTCCTCACCGGTGGTCACATCGGTGTGAAAGCCGGAGTGGATACCCTTGACCTCAAAAACAGTGCCGGGGATAACGGTATCCTCTTTGCCAGCCTCTCGCTTCCAGATGGTCAGATTGGGCAGACGCTGGTCCTTGGCAGTCACCTTGACGGTGCCGCCCCCATCCACCGTGGCTTGATCCACATGGACAATGACCGGCTCCAGCAGGGTGGCCATGGGTGCCGGTGCAGACTTCTCGATGAATGCGTACATGCCCTCGGTGACGTTGGGGACCACGATGCGGCCTGAGCTGTCGGTTTTCTCTGTGGCAATGATCTGCCCATCCTTTACCACATGGAATACTGCATCGGGGAGGGGAGCGTCAGAATCATCCAGCTTCTGTAATTCAATTTTGACGCGGGCATCATTTTCAAAAACTAAACTGACATCATGCTTGCCGTCCCACACAAATTCCTGTTTGACCTTGTCCGGGTCCGGGCTGAGGGAGTAGCCGGCTGGCGGGGTGAGTTCCGTCGCGGTAAAACTGCCGATGGGCATAGTGTCCCAGGGGACGTCGGTCAGGTAGCCGCCCAGGCCGGTCGTATATGTGCCGGTAAAGCTGTTGTCTACACCGTCGATCCGAATGACAGCGCCGGCAAGACCTGTGGTGGGGTCATCCGCGTCCACCTTGCGGATGGTCCCTTCACTGGTGACCTCGGGCGTGTCCGTGAATGTGACGGTCACAGCCCTGCTGCTGCCGTTGGGCAGGGCCACATACTGGGGTCCAGCGTTGTCGATCTGGTATCCTTCCGGTGCCTCCAGTTCCACGATGGAATATGTCGAGGCGTCCAAGCCTTTGATCGTATAGGTCCCGTCGCTCCCGGTCACGATCTCCTGCTCATAGGTCCCGTTTTCTGAGCGCACCATGAACCGTGCCCCAGGGAGCCCCTTGTTGGGATTGGTGGCGTCCACCTTCTTCACGGTCAGGTCGTACTTCTCACGGGTGACGTCCAGGTTCCCAATCATAATGGCCTGCACGTCCTTGGCCTGATGGGAGCTGGTGCTGGAGCCGGTGTATTGGTATTCGTAGACGGTACACTCGCCCCACACGCCCTGCTTGCCCAAATCCAGGATATATTGGGTGCGGTCACGGAAGGACATCCCGTCCAGCAGGTCATCAATACTGGAGTAGCTGGTATGCTCCAGATTGTTGTAGACGCACAGCAGCTCCTCGGCACAGGCGGTGGCTGGATCCGCCAGCAGGCCGGCCTTATAGCGCCAGATGATGGCCTGCACCCAGGCGTTCATGGTCCAGGAATAATCGCTGCCCCACACCTCATCTACGCCCAGGGCGTGAGCCTGGTCGGTGAACACGCCGGTGGTATGGGCGTAGTAGTAGGCCATCATGGTCTGTACGGTAGGGTCGGTGATGGGCTTGGGTTTCCCCCAGGTCTGCCCCTCCAGGGACCAGCCCATGCCCTTGCCGTGTTCGGCGCAGAAGCCGATGGTGCTTTTCTGGTTGTAATCGAAGGTCATCTGATGGAGCCAGCAGGTCCCCAGGCTGGGAGACTCATAGTGGACGCCGTTGTGGGTGCAGTCCTCCATCTTGATGGAACTGGGGGCGTCTGCCGCCAGCGCGGCGGTGGGCAGCAGACCCAGCATACAGATCAGCACCAGCAGCATGGAGATCATTCGCTTGTATGGGAAACAAATCTTTCGCATACCTTGTTCCTTTCCGAAAAAGGAAAGGCCGGGGGACCATGCTTCCCAACAATAAAAACAGGCTGCGGGGACCTGGTCCCTACGGCCTGTTTCTTTTTCTGCGTTTTAATTTATTGATGCGCGCGGCGCCGGAGCCTCATGCGGATCGCTCCGGCGAAGTGTTTACTGGGGTGTGACCACCTCCTCTCGGGCTGATATAAAAGATGGCCTCTCGTTTGAGAGGCCATCTGGCTGGTATGCTCATTCATATGGGTTGTGGGTGTTCGGGCAGCCTACGAACAGGTAGCAGTAGGTCACGCCGCCGCGCTCCGTCACGCCCACACCGATGCTGTCACCGTCTGGATCGATCATGGTTTCGAAGTGGCCGGGGGAGCTGATCCAGTTTTCCAGGGCGTGTTGGGCTGCATCCTCCGTGGCTGCGCCGGTGAACACGGTCAGGTTCACACCGAACCCGTAGGGATAGCCGCACGTCAGGGCTGCCTCACATTCCTCTTTCGTGTGATGCCAGCTATATTCCTTGTCGGAGATGCTTTGGGCTGCGTCCATCAGGGCTTCATTGACGGTCAGCTCCGCTACACCATTCTCCCGGCGCGTCTCGTTGACCAGCCGTACCAGCTCCAACCGCACATCCGACACCTCACTTTGGTCCGGGCTGCCCCCGGTGGTGGGGGCCTGCGGTGCGTTTGGCCCCACGGTCAGCGTCAGGGTGCCGGTTTCCCCGGCCTGGTTGGAGGCGGTGATCTCCACACTCCCCTCGGCCTTGGCAACGGCCACCCAGCAGCTCATCACCTGTTCCACCGCCACCGTGTCCGGGTCGCTGGAGGTCACCGTGTACGCCGCCCCGCTGGGGCCGATTACAAGGCCGCTCCGTTCCCCCGCTTCCAGTACAGTGCCCTTGTAGCTGCTCACCCGGATGGGAGGCGCCTCTGCCGCATGGGCTGCGGTGCCGGCCATCAGGATCCCGATCAGGATGCCTGTGGTCACCATCAGCACGTTCTTTCTTCTGCTCATACCGTTTTCCTCCTCGATGTTATTAGGCTTTGCCTTTGCAAGCCCAACATATCAGAAAAGGTTTTGAAAGTCGAGCGGAAAGCGTTCGTGAAAAGGGAGAAATCAGCGTCTATTTTATGATTCGGGAATCAATTGGCCACCGCCACCACTTTCCAGCGGTTGTCCCGCTGATTGCGGACACAGGTGTACATGGTGATTTGGTCGTTGGCGGTGGGATTCAGGCCGGAGGTGTCATTTTCATTGACTTTTTCCACGGAGACCACCTCATAGGTTTTGGTCCCCAGCTTGGTGGTCAGGGTAACCTTGTCCCCGATCTCCAGCGTGCGGAGCTGCCCAAAATGGTTGTTGACGCCCCGGTTGTGCGCTGCCAGCGCGATATTTCCACGCCAAATGGAGGTGTCCTCGAAATGACCGGCTCCTTTGGCCAATGTCTTGCTGTCCGTACCCTCATAGACCTTGACCGTCAGGTCGATGGCCGGGATTTTCAGGGTGGCCAGATACCCGCCCTTGTAGTAGAGATCATCCGTCACCTCCGTGTAGCGGGTAGAGGGGGCGGCCGTGTCGGGGACAGTCACGGAGCCAGTGGGACTTCCGGGCGTTATGACACTTGAGCCGCTCCCGTTGACCACCGCCCCGGTGGCAGGAGCGCCGCCGGGGGCCAGGTTAGGCGTGAGATAGCTCCCGGTGTTCCTGGTATCCATGCTGGGTGTCCCAAAACCGGGTGGGATGAGGGCGGCGTTTTTGCTGACGTCCTCATTCTTTCTGGCGCCGCCGTCCGCCGTATGAACTACCTCCACAGAAGTGGGTTTGCCATAGTCCGGACCATCCGGAGCTTCAATGGTATATTCTAACGCGCTGGCAGGCAGGGCCATCCCCGCGGCAAGGCAGAGGGTAAGCATGGCTGTCATGGTTCGTTTCATGGTGTGTTCCTCCCATCAGGCGGACTCGCCGCCATCATCGTCCGCCTCACGGCGGCGCCGGATGAAGACCGCCGCTCCGATCCCCGCGCCCACCAGAGCCACAATGCCGAAGGGGACCAGGACAGCCGCCCAGTTGAACTGGGCAGGGAGCTGGTCCTCCGGGACTGTCACAGGCTGGAGGGGCGTCCCCTCGAAGATAGCTACATACCGTGTCCGATTCAGGGCGATCCGGCTGACCGTCCCGGTGTAGTCCGCCGTTACCGTATAGCCCTTGACGTAGCTGCTGGTGGCGGAGCCGGTATAGGTGGCCACCGCGGTAAAACGGTCCCCCAGAGCGTAGCCGTCTGAGGTGGCGGTATTGTCTGTCTGCCAGTCGATATCCTTGAGCGTCAGGGTCTTTCCATTCTCCTCAATCGTCTTGGGGATGTACTGCGTATCCTGGCCCGCGAGGTTGGGATAGGACCGGGTGGCGCTGATCTCTTTCGTAGAACTGCCATACCCGGCCACCTCCACCCGGACGGTGTCCAGCTGGAGCGTCAGGGTACCCATGAGTCCGTCATCGGTGACAAATTCACGCTCCTGGGGAAGCAGGGCGAGCACCGAGGCCATGTCCTTGTTCTTACTGGGGAGAGAGACGGTCTCTGTATGCTGCCGCTCCTCATGCTCGGGGAGCTCCTGCTTGAGCAGGTCTGTGAGCGTGTAGCGGAAGCCGTCCTGCTCAAAGTCGGACCGGGGGATGCCGACAGGATCCTCCTCCGGGGCCAGGTCATAGATCTTCTTCAGCTCCGTACCATCCTCGCTCCGGGTCACCGAGGTGGGATAGCAGACCACCGCGGTCTCGGCGGCACGGGCGCTGACCGGCAGGGCCAGGGTCAGCATCAGCGCCGCGGCGCAAAGGCTGAATACTCGTTTCATGGGTAACCGCCTCCTATCTCACATACTTTCGCTGGCCTGGCCGTTATCCTGGGCAGACTCAGACTGACGTTCCTGCTGGCGCTGGGGAAGTTGATACAGGGCCTGCTCATAGGCGTCCAGCACTGCCTGACGGAACTGCTGGCGGAACTCCCTCTCGCTGGGGAAGCAGGCGTCCCGGTATCCGCCGCCTGTGCGGTAATCCGGCATGGAAATGAAGGGCCCGTTCCCCACGTCCACCACCTTCAGGCCCCGGATGGTGAAACAGCCGTTCAGATTGGCGGAGGCTTCCGCCAGGACCGGGCCGGAGGTATGGATCGCGTAGATGCGTACATTCACCTGGGTGGGCAGGACCTGTAAGCAATGCTCCTCCCGCGAGGAAATGACAGTGTTTTCTTCGTTCATGACAGCACTTCTCCTTTAGATTGTATTCTGGCAGGCGCCCTGTTTCGCGCGCCATTCCAGTCGTTTGTATGCCCAGGGAGTGATCTCCTGGGTTCTGGACCCGCCATCTTGGGTCACGGTATCCACCAGGTACTTGAGAACCAGAGGGTAGTGATAGGTCCGGCCCGCATTGCGGTACCGCCGTCTTAAATCCTCTGGCATAAGCCAGCCCACACCCGCGGCATATATCTGCTTGATCACCGGAGCGATATTCTGTTCACAGGAGGTTTTACAGCGCTCCGAAAGCGGCTTGGGTGCGGGGATGATCTGCCCGCCGTCCAGACAGTATCGGACGTCCAGATGCTCAGCCGCCGCCTGAGCCACTTCAAGCGCCTGCGTTTCATTCCGCCAAAGGGGCTGGACGATGCTGTCCGTCAGGAGGACGTCATACCCTGTCCGGTCAGTAGGAAAGAGCGGTAGACACCGCACCAGCTGCAGGACCTGCACCCCATTGGACAGTCCAAACTCTTTCACTCTGTCATTGGGCAAACTGTGGTAATGCTCCAGCGCGTCCCGCCAGTTCAGGAACTGGGACAGCCGCCAGCCGGTCACGCCTTTGGGGTCATGCCCCAGCCGGAGATCGTCAATGGTATAAAAAGAAATCCTCATTTTCTTCTTGCTCCTCACTTCATCGTCATATCACCCATAGCTGGGTGCTCACTTTGCGTTTGTTCCATGCCTTTTAATTCCGCCAGTTTCTCCGCGGCCCAGTCCGGCAGAAACTGATCTTTCAGCACGCCCATAAAATCCGCCCGGTTCCAGCGGGTCATCTCCCCATCGCCCAAGCAGGTACAGCGGATGGAGCGTCCGATGGCGTGAGGACCGCACCCAAAACCGTCGTGGGCGTACCAGAGCATGGCGCCCTCATTCCAATAGGACTCTTTCAAGATGTCGGGAGAGAGGACCAGCACTTTGCCCTCGTAGTCCAGAGAGGAAAAGGAGTCTGGGTGGCAGTGCTCCGGTCCGAAAAGCCCAAGCGCCTGATACGCCTTGCAATACTGTGTGACAAAGCCATCCAGCACTGCCGGATGGCTCTCTACTACAAAATCGCTGTTGTGCCAGTGATCTGAGGGAATGCAAGTTCTCTTGGCCCATTGCTTATTCGCTTGGCTGAAGCGGCCATCCTGATCCTTTTGCTGGATCGTGTTTGACAGTACCCACGCGGTCCTTTTGTATCCATACTTTGCAATGACCTCATCCACACAGCCATTGTTCAGGTGCATCCCATCGAAGTTCTGGCGGATGCTCTCCTCAATGGCCCGCTTACAGGAAATATTGGCCTGGTGGCTGGCCCGCCAGAGCGCCAGTTCCCCCCGTTTCCGAGCCTCATTTGCGGAATAGGGATAGAGATATGTCTCAATCTCCATACACTACGTCTCCCAGAATCAGCCGCTCCTCCAATTCTCCGACACAGATCTCAGCGTCCCTGAACATCTCCAGCACCTCCTCCGGCACATCCTGCAGGTCATAGTCATAGTCCGCTTCGGAGATGGTCACCGTGTGTTCATCCTCGTCCACGCTGGCGCACAGCTTGGCTTTTTCCGGGATGCCGGCTTCCTCCCGCAGATAGTCCGGCAGCTCCACCTCGTCCCCGCCCCCAAAGGGGCACTCTCCGTCACAGCCATCGCAGTGGCCGCATACTCTCGCCAGATGGACATGCAGGTCCGTGGCCAGCTTCTGGAGGGATCTGGCGGCGCGGAGCAGCTCCATGGCGGTCATACGCTGCTTGAGCACCACCAGCGTGTCCTCCGAGGCGTGGAGCTCCACCTTGCCGCTGCTCTCAAAGCCAGAGAGCTTCATCGCTGCCGTGGGGATCTGGAGGCCTTTGGAAGTGGTTTCTTTTACAAATTTCATAGTCAGTCTCCTTCATATCAAAATCAAACAGATTCAGTTGGACCGAGGCCCGTTCCCGCTCATGCAGGTCGTAGTTGGCGATGAGCAGCTCGGCAAACTGGCAGTTGGGGTCATACCGCTGGCGGATGTTGTTCAGCCGGGTCACCGGCTCGATCTGGATGCCGGGGGCGTCGTACAGCTCCCGGACAAAGGGATCATCATTATAAGACAGCAGGAATTTCCCCTGAATGGACATCAGAGCATCCCGCAGACGGATGTGGTCTTTCTCTGTAAAGCCGTCCTCTCCGATATTTGAGTAGTAGCCTTCCGTGCAGTGGTAGGGCGGATCGCAGTAGAACAGGCTCTCCGGTCGGTCGTAGTGCCGGATGAGCTTCTCAAAGTCCTTGTTCTCAATGACCACTCTGGCCAGACGGCGGTGGGCCTGCTCAATGAGCGGGAAATCCGCCCACAGATCGTGGGGCTGATTGCCGAAGCTTGTGAGGGCGGAGGCGTAGCTCTGGCGGATGATCTGGTAAAACCACGCCGCCCGCTGGACCGATGTGGTTCGCTTGCGCCGCAGGGCCAGCCGCGCCCGGTCAAAATCCTCCCGTGCGTTCAGCACATACCGCAGAGAGTTGATCAGCAGATCCGGCTTCTCCCGCACACAGCGGTACAGATTGGTCAGCAGGCCGTTGAAGTCGTTATAAACCTCAAAGTCGTTGCCTGGATTCTTGTGGAACAGGACCCAGCCGCCTCCGCCGAAGACCTCAATATACCGCTCATAGTAGAGGGGAAACCGCCTGACCACCTCCTCTCGGAGCGCCTTCTTGCCGCCTACCCAGCTCATAAAGCTGTTCAAAGACCATCACCCCCTTCCAGTGGGAGGCGGGTCTGGGCGGTGTCGAACACATCCAGCGACCGGGTCAGCCCACGGATCGCCGCGGCGATGCCGCCGATCCGGTGGGTCAGGTGGGCGATGGTGGCCCGTACCTCCTGCTCCGTGGCGGCGTAGAAGTAGCCGCTGCCATTGCTGGCGATGGGAACGCCCTCACGCCGCAGGGCGTTGACCGCGTCCCGCAGCTCCTTTCCCTTGATGCCAAAGGCACACTCCAGCTCCCGGCTGGTGGCAGCGTTGGAGGCGCCCGAATGGTAACGCTCCAGATGCTCTGCCAGCCGTTCCTTCTCCATGCTCGCTCCTTTCCGGGGCTGTCTTCCCGAAAATGGGCGCAAAAAAAGAAGGGGCCGTCGTCCCCATCGGGAAAACGGCCCCTATGTGTTAATAAATTGGTTACTGCTGTTCCATGCTCAGCCCCGCCTCCTCCGGGGCGCTCCAGTCACGGAGAAATTCCAGGTTATTTCTGGTGATGTAGGCGCTTTCGTCGGCGGTCAGGACATAGCCTGCCTCCTCCAGCAGATCCGCCCCATAGCCCTCTAAGTCGATGCAGCCGGAGTCCAGCAGTTCTTCAGATACCCCTGCCTCCAGCAGCTTCCGCCTGCCGAAGTCCTTCAGGCCATTGTGGGGAACCCATTCATAGCAGTGCAGGTTCTGGCTGATGTCCAGGGCAAGACGGAGGTCACGGCAGTGCTCGAACTCCAGCGCAGCGGCAAAGCGTTCCATAAAGTGGGGCATTCCCTGCCCCTGCTCATCCAGAACATAGCCCAGATCGCTCCCGTCATTGACCAGTTCCAAGGCGCTGTCATACTGCTCCATCAGATTTCCCAGCTCCGGCAGGCTGCACCGGACATCCAGCAGCATACAGTTTTCCAGGCTTCTGGTTTTCAACTCATCCAAAGCCAGCGCCACCTCATCAGGCCGGTCGGTCATGGCGGAGTAGTCCGGCAGACGGAGCCACACCCCCTCCGGTACCGCCGAAGAGGCCAGCTTCACTTTCATACTCCAACCGTCATCCTCCGGGATGAGTCCCTGACCGGTGCAACGAGGTGCGGAGGGGTGTTCCGGGTACTCCACATAGCAGTTTCCAACGAACAGGCCGGGGTGCCGGTCCTCATAGCGGCGGCCCAGCGCCTCCAGGTCCGCATAGTACATGGCGCGTTCCGGCAGATGGCTTTCGTGCCGTAGATAGAAGCTCCCCAGCTGCGCGTAGCTCCCCGCGGGGAAGCAGATCTGGTAATCCTCCAGCGAAAGCAGGCAGTTGACCGCATCCACAGCCACTTCCGGGTCCATGTGTAATATGGCGGTTTCCAGTTCCCAGCCAGTCTTGCCCGCCAGCTCCTCCAGCTTCCCGGTCCGCAGGATCGCCGCGGACAGTTGGTACTGTTCCTTAACAGAGAGCGTGTCAAGGCGCTCCATGATCCACCGCTGCTCCTGTTCCATGAGCGGAAGGCTCATCAAAAGATCCCGCTTCTGCTGGATGTTCATCATATCATCTCCATTCCTTGCTCTTCGGCCTGCTTCGGCTCAACAATAGAGAAGCTGCTCCACCGCCCGCAGTGCGGACAGGCCACTGTTCCAGTACAGGCGCCATCGATCTGTTCCTGCGTCACCTCACCCGGTTTTCCGCAGCACTCGTTGATTACAGTGACGAGTCTAGCGTGTTCCAGCACCTCCGGCCGGTATTCCCGGTTAAACGGGATGAAGTTGACCCAGCGGGGGTTATCAAAGATGCGGCTGATATGGAGCTGTATGACCTTGTGCCGCACAGTTCGGGCGGAATCCTTGGCGTAGTTGTGCCGGCTCTCCCAGTCGGTCAGCGCCTCCAAAAGCTTCTGCTCCCCAGCCTTTTGGATGAGGGCTTCCGCCGCCTGGTACCACACGCCCTTCTCGATCTCACCCAAGCTTGTCTGTACGCCAATCCAGGCGCTGTATTGCTTATCCCGGCCGGCGCCGGTACTGGTTGGGTGGAACACACCATACCGCCATCGGATGTCCTCGAAGCTCAGGTGTTCCATATCGATCTCGCTCAGTGAGTTGATTTGACCGTTTCGCAATACAATCCCTCCATTTTTGTGCGCTTATGGCTTACATCCCCGTCATCTGGGGACCAGCGAATTCTTCCCTCTGCGGCTTTCCGGTGAAGACTGGAAGCGGCTGTCCGTCTGTTCTGCGGATCAGGCCATACTCGGTGATCGCCCCGTTTCCCTCCTCCAGCATAGTCCTGCCAATTTGGGCGGCCTGGGGCGTCTGGAACAGTTCAGACGGCAGATCCGGGTATTTCTCCCGCGCCATCAGCTCCGCGTAGTCCCAGGTTTCCGCCACCTCGGGGAGCAGTTCATACTGCTCCGCCTCCTCCAGAAGCTGGGCGGCGTCCCCCAGGCTGGGCTGGCCGCTGGCTGCCAGGAGGGCCTTGTATCGGACAAACTCTGCCTCACTCCAGGACCGCTTTTTCTGGGCAAGCTCACGGGCAAACTCATTGACTTGAGCCAGGCCTCCGTCCTCCAGAGCCTCGTCGATGGCATCCCGCAGGGAGGGGATGAGGCACTCTGTGCAGTGAAACGCGCACTCCTCTGCGGAAACGGCCTCCACCGCTTCCACCGCCTGCCAGACGCCCTTGTCTATCGCGGGGAGGTTCAGGATAGCGGTCTTATCATTGTCGTACTGTGGGTCGTTGAAGAAACCCTTGCGGACCTCCAGCACCACTGGGGCCCCGGACCGCTGAAAGTAGGTTGTTTCCCCCGGCTGATATGCGTAGACAGGTCTGATCTCCCCGCCCAGCTCCGCATAGCCCCGTTTGGTGAACACACCGCCATGATCCTCCTTGTGCTGTTCGCCCAACAGCTTCAGCAGACTGGCTCGGAATTCGCTGTCTTCCTCTGTGGTATCCAGCAGGGCCATGGCCTCCTTGGAGAGCATCTCGTTCTCATACAGAAACGCCCCAAGCTCCTGAAGGTTGGAAACTTGAGGCGCCAGACAGCAGACGTCGGTATTGTAGGTCAGGTTGATGAGGTGCTCCAGGGAGACGGGACCCCTGCGACGGCTCCACTCCATTGCCAGCAGAGCTTCCATCCCCGTGTTTTCCTCCGGCGTCAGTGCGGTCAGCCGCTGGGCCAGCAGATTCAGGTCATATAGATTGATGTTCCTGCCGATCATGCCACGTTGAAGCCCGTCATACCCAACATAGAGAAGCTCATTGCCGCAGGATCGGCCATCCTTGATCCGAGCCTTTTGGAGTGCGTCGTGGAACTCCGACCAGGTGGCCGGCATCCGCAGGGAGACGGCTGTTTCATAGCCCTTGGGTTCGTTGTTGCGGATCTCCACTTCAAACATCTTCTTAGCCAAGGGTCATTCCTCCCATCGGCTCCTGCTCCGGAGCATTGGAGTGCTCTGTTTGAGGATAGAGATCATTCACCGCCTCCAGTACAGTGTTCAAATCTCTGTTTCGGGCGATGTTCGCCAGATCCTCTGAGTGGCAGTATACCTCGCCGTCTCTGCCTACCGCGCAATGCGTCTTCTGCTTGCCCCGTATCTTCTCCGAAGTCACCTCAAGGCACCCATCCTCAATGATGCGTGTGGAGAATCCCTTTTCCTTCAGACGCTCCGACAGCTTCTCATAAAATTGCTCTGTTGCCTGATCCAGTTCCATTTCACATTCCCCCCATTTGAAGCGCATCCTGCTCGTAGGCTTTCGGGTCGGCGCCGGGAACATCCCATCCCGCAAGGCTTCCGATCTCCATAGCCTGCCGCTGAACAGGACTGACGCCCAGGTTTTCATTCAGCTCATCTGCCAGTTCCACATTTCGCTCCTTATCGCCGGTATCCCAGTCCGAGGGATAGTAGCCGCTCTCGCCCCGCTTGATGCAGATGAGCTGGCCGGTGGTTTTCAGGATGGAAAAGCACAGCTCCGGCAGGCCCTCGGCCACCTTGGGGGCAAACCGTTCTTGCTCAGTCTGGATGCTCCAATCATCGCTCTGCCACAGATGGACATATAGCTCGCCGCCGTCCACTTCAATGGGCCGCTGCTCGAAGCCCTCGCCCCAGGCATCCGAAGCCTGTCCAGTGACATATTCTTTGAGCGTATCCAGCTCTTCGGGAGAGAGGGCGCCTGCCACACGGCATTCCGCCACACCCCAGAGCCGGCCATTCCGGCCTTCTGTGGTAAAGACCGCCGACTGAACCTTTTCGTTTACAGCATCATCCTCGCCATACCAGTGCATGAGGCCGCGCTTGGACTCCTCCGGCACACGATTTTTTACCAGGGCTGCCAGGACGCTCCCCTCATGATCCAGGAGCGTGCGGCCGTCCCACTCCTCGCTGTCCTCCGACATGTCCCCCCACTCGTCCCGGCCATAGAAATCAGCGGTGAGCGGCATGTACAGCTTCATAGTGGTGGGCTCGGGCGGCAGGACAGTGAAGCTGTCCTCTCCAATGATCAGGGCCAGACCGCTGCCATTGTCCCATTTCACATGGAATTGCCCAGTGTCATCGATGTTTTCCAGTGTGCCCATGGTACCGGACGGCACTGGGTGGTAGGGGTCTTTCATCTCTCTGAGCTTGATCCGGCTCCCTGCGGGGTACTGCTCCCGCAGAAAGGCCAGCCATTCTCTTGGCGGCGTGTTCATAGCGAAATTCCTCCCATTGTCATGCCCTCCTGGGGCGCATTTTCATAATCCTCCACCGGGCGGGGGTTTTCCTCGCCGTAGAGGTCGTACAGGATATCATCCGCCTGCTTGCGGACAGCTGGATCATCCGTCAGCGTTTCATACCGGAATCCGGTAGCGGGATGGTCCGGCAGTTCCTCCCGGATGCACTGGAGGTACGCCTCCGGGTCCGTATAATCCACCTGCTCGCCGCTGGCGAAGGAGACCCGGCCTATCACCGCAGGCTGCTCCGCCAAATTCTGCCGCTGGACACGGAGGTCGAAGGCCGTCAGATATGCCTGATAGTCGCCGGGAACAGGGTTGCATCGCAGACAGTAGCGGTAATTCTCCGTCTCTACGATATAGCCATAGTTGGCCGGCCAGCCGCCCACCTCTCCGCCATGGCCCCAACAATACTTGGTCATGCCGGCCAGATCTTTCAATACACTGGTTCGCAGCTCGTCCACGACCTCTTGTAACTCAGCCTTGAACTCAGGACTGTTCAGTTCCTCGGGACCTCGGGGCCACCAGGTGTGCCAGAACTCTTGTCCCCGGTGGCCGAAGTCCATTCGGACATGTCCAATGCAGCCAAGCCTCTGGTCCTCCTCCGGCGTCATGGCATAAAAAAGGGCCGCTTCATCGAAAGAAGCGGCCTTGATAGCAAATTTTCTGTCGTCCTGGGGATATTCCAAAGAATGTTCTTCACAAAACTGTTCCAGTGTCATTTCCTCGCCCAACAGGTGGAACGCACTGTTGACCCGGCGTGAAGCCGTTTCCTTCCGCTTAAGGGGGGTGGGGGAGAGTACCGTGCCGGCATGATACCTGGCGGTTTTGTCCACCAGGGCAATCTTTACGTTGGGGGACTGCCGCGTGCCCCGCAGGTCATAGCAGTACCAGTCCTTGGGGATCGTATCCCGCTGGATCAGCCAATTGGTAAACAGCACAGGGTTCCCAAACAGCTCGGCATGCTGCATGAAGTCCGTTCTGATGTTGATGCTCATAGGATCACCTCCAATTTTATAGCAACAACAATTACCACAAGTCACTGGGAAAGTCTACTATTTTTCGGTATCTACATAGAAATCTCCATTCCCTGTCCCTGCTCCTGTTCCGGCAGCTGGGAGAGACCCATGAGGCGTTCCGGGTCCACGATTACTTCCTCCTCGTTCCTACCCAAGAATACGGCATAGATGTTCTCTTTTTTGACCTGCGCCTCATATACCGTGCCATTTTGACCAAATCGATGAGCAAACCACTCAGCAACCTCACGGTTCAACGTCCACGAAAGCGCCTTAACATTTTGAGCGTTGTAGGAGGTCACGCCGCGGTAGACCGTTACCACATCGTCCAGGCTCTGGAACAGCCCACGCTCCTCCTCATCCATCAGCATCTGAGGGTCGATGGAGCGGAACATGGCCAGCAGGCTCCTTTTGCTGAGATTCGGGTCATCGTTGGGGGATTCTGTGCTGATCCACGCATACGAGAGAAACAGGGCCGCGTCCTGCTCGCACAAATACGGCGCCGCCAATTTCAAGTAACCCAACCGATACGGCTTGGTGACCAGCAGGAGCAGCCCCGCGGCAGTCTCCGCTTCATTGATCTGCTGCCTCACGTTTTCCCTCCAGGAGTGGAGCGCGCCGGGATCATCCAGCAGATTTCCAGCCGACAAGCTGCCGTCCTCATTGCGGATACCGACCAGTCCGCTGTCCGTAAAAGGGTGCTTGACAACCAGCGGCGATAGTTTCGTTGGCTGGATATCGAACCACAGCAGTGTGTGAGCCAGCGTCTTCAGGGCGGCAAGGTTGGTCTCCGCGGGCCACCCCCGTTTCTTCCCGCTCATCTCACACCCCCTTGGCGGCGGTTGAAATACTCACAGCCGGTATTTTTCTTTCCCATGGCCGCACCCCGCTCAGAACACCTGCTGGAGCGGCGTCTGGCCGTCAAAAGGGCTGCTCAGGCGGCGCACCAGGCCGAACTCCGTCTGACGGACGCCGTCCTCTTTCATGGAGTCCTCACCAAACTGCTCGAAATCCATATAGCCGTCTATGACGCTGATCAGCTCTTCATCCGCTCCGATACGCCGGAGTACAGACTGTCCGTATTCATAGCTTCCCTCGGTGATCCGCTCATAGTCGTCCAACTCCAGAGCAAGGCGCAGGGCGCCAGGGAAGTCCGCTGGCGGCTCTACCGACAGGACCGCCAGGTATTTCAGCAGGTCGCCGTCCGGCATCTCCCGGATCGTCCGCGCCAGTTCGTTGGCGCTCTCCACGCTGACACAGTCCATAGGGAGGAGGCCGGCCAGAGGCTCCATCTCACACCTGGTCTGGTAGATGGCAGCCTGGGCAAAGTCCTCGATCCCAAGGCTCCGCTTTGTCATATCCAGCTGGAGCTCCTCCGCTGGGAGATCCAGGCGGTATCTGATCTGGCCGTGGAGCAGATAAAGCTCAAAAATGGGTTTACTCTCCTGCACTTGCTGCTGTCCATCTTCCCGCCGCATCACATAGCCGCTGACAGTATAGGCGCCGCCGGGGCCGGCAAAATACTCCGCGCCGATTTTGGCAAAGTCCAAATACGGCCACGCTTCTTCGGGAAACCGCCGGTCGCCATGGAGCTGGCCGGCAACAACGACATATCTGCCCAGCTCCTCATCAGACCGCACATTGGGGACGAACGTGTACGCCTCCAACGAGTCTGAGACGCGGAGCACATCATCCAGGCTGCCGCCGCTCTCCGCGTCCAAAGCCCCAGAGAAGATATCCCGCTGCCGTTCGTCCATGCCGTCGATCTGCTCCGCCAGCCGGTTCAGCTTGTCAAAGGCGTCCGGATCGGTGAGACCGGCGCCTTTGAGGTGCTTGGCGAGGCTGGGGACGCCGCTGTCCACCCCAATGATCTGGACTTCTCCGGCATAGCGGCTGGCCGCGTCCAGCGCGGCAAACACTTCGTCCACCTCACCAGGAGTGGCAGGGAGCCGAAGAGGGACGCTCTCATAGTTGTCCCCGCGGGCCAGTTTTAACGTGATCATGTAAGTCCTCCCATCTGCGGCCCCTGTTCCATCCGCTCTGCCGGAATGTTCCGGGCCATGATCTCTTTCATTTCCGGCTTTGTTCCCAGATAGGCCACATAGCCCCGGTCCCCGAAGAGGCCGCCTTCCTCCTGGACACGGCGTTCCCCGTAGCTCTGGTAGTCGATGTAGTCCTCCAGACTTGGGTCCACCTCAAAATGGCCGGACTCCTGGATCATATACCGCCCGTATTCCTCCGTGGTGCTGATGTCCGGCACCACCGTGAACTCATGGAGATTCTCCGCCAGGGACAGGACCTCCTCCGGCGTCTGGGGCCAGGCTGTGTCGAAGACTGTATGGAACTTCTCCAATGCCTGTTCATCAAACGCTTGGAGGTATCTGGTCAGAGCGTTCAGGGTGTCCAGATGCTCATTCAGTGGGCATTCGTGCCCAAATACACCCCTAACCGCGTCGCTGACCTCGGCAAGTTTCAGCGTTGCTGTACATTGTTCCGGCCTGTCTACGCCCAGCCGCCGCACAGCACGGCTGATTTTGCTCTCCGCGCAGGGAAAATAAAGCATTTCCTGTTGTTCCGGGCGTCCATCCGCAGAAAGCATGACAGAGACCGTGCATCGTGTGTAGTAATACTCCGGGAGATGGCGCCCATCATAGTCTTGTGACAGCCTCATGCAGTTGTCATACACTACGCCATAGGGGGTGATGACTCCATCTCCGCTCTCTATCAGGAGCAGGGCGGTTTCAGTCCCGTCCAGGTTGTCCAGTTCCTCCATTCTGGCGCTTCCGCCATTTAGGGTCATGTAGTGGTTTCGTCCAATACTCTCCAGGTCGGAAAAATCCGTGATGACCGTGACCTCCTGACAGGAGAAGGTCAGGTTGATGAGGTCGACGATATTGGAATAGTCATAGCTGACAGCCGCACTTTGGAACTGTGCCAGCTCCTGGTCCGTGAAGCTGTCCAACCGCTTGGCCAGATAGTCCAGCTCATCCAGATTGACCCTGCTCCCCTCCAGCCGCTTCAGGATGGGCGGGCCATCCTGGACCTCCTGCACCTTGCAGTCACGGCTGACAGCATTGCCGATTTCCAGTGCCTCCAGCAGCTCCAAACAGTGGCCGTATTCCTCCTCCGGGATGGGGAACGGGATAGTCACCACGCCATATTCCGGGTGTACGGCATTGCTCAGCGCCATCTGCATCATGCTCTGCCCTCCAGTCTGTCAAAGGCCAGCATGGCCCTGCCGTAGTGGGCGATCAGCGCCGCGTTCAGGATCAGCTCCAAAGTCTTGTCTTCCACCAGTTTCCGGTCACACAGCTCCGGAATAGTGATGGTCCTCTGGCTCTGCCAGATCCCCTTTGCGGCCTGGAACAGCACATACTCCTGCTCGCTGAGTGTCCGCACGGCACTCCAGCTCCTGATGTCAATACCCCAGAGATCAAATATGCGGGGGATGGCGCAGCGTCGGAGTGTTTCCGTTGCGGTCAGCAGGTACATCGCCGCCAGTGCCCGGTGATCGCTCCGGTGTCTGGCCAGAAACAGGGCGTAAAGTGCCAGCCGGTCAGTGTGAGCGGAGTCATAGTAAGCGATAGACCGTTTTCCCCGGAGCAGTTCCTGGATCCGCTCCCCAAGTGCGGTTCCCAGCCACTTCCGGTAAAATTTAGCGGCCAAAGATGTATAGGTGACGGTTCCAGCCTCGACACGCTCCTCCAGCCAGGGGCAGACCTCCTCCGTACAGCCACCGCGCCGGTACTCCGTACAGTGCTTGCAGACTACGTCTTCCGGCCGGTATCGGAACCGGCAGAGGACGGTTTGCCCTCCTCCTCGGGGAGAAAAGTTGGGCGGCGTCATCATCTGCCGCTCCAGTTCTGCCAGGGGGGTGTCCTTGAGAAAATACTTTGTCATACGCTTGTCCTTTCCGGACAGAGCAGTGATCCCGAAAAAGGGCGCCCAAAAAGGCCGTTTCCCTCTGCGGGATCACGGCCTCGTCCTGTTTTATAATTTACATACAGTTACTTGACGCCCTTTTTGAATCGGGCAGAAAACCAGCCCCGGTGTGATCGTTTGTGACCGATCACACCGGGGCCGTTTTTCCTATTGGTCTGTTTCTCAGCTTCGTCCCTTATCTGCGGCGTGGAGACGCTTAAAGGTCGGAGGTAAAGTCAGGACTGCGGCACTCGTCGATGCTGATGATATCGTCCAGGGGAACCGTTGTTTTGTCCTCCATGACCAGAACACGCTCAACCTCATCGATCCGCTTCAATCGTCCGGTCGTTGTAACATAGCGCCCGCCATCCTTTTTCCCGTCAGGCTGGAACCATGTCACCGACACATCTGGATGTTCATCGATCCGATCCATCAGCATCTGCTGTTTGAAGTCCAGAGCCGCTTTCACATCCTCATCCAGCTCTATGCGCCGCTCTGTCAACCGGGCAGTTTCTGCGATTGCGGTGCCATGGCCGCTCAAAGCCGCAAAAGGGGCAAACTGGGCGGCGCGGTCTGAGCGGGACATTCTGGAATGCCGTCTGGAGGTTGGGTGCGGCAGGTTCAGCATATCATCGTAGGGGCCCGTCATGCCTGATGCCCTCCTATGGTTTCATTTCGTTCCTTCGCAGTGGCACCCTCCTCCAGATTCATGCCTTTGAGAATGGCGTTCTTCCCATATTTCTTCTTTATATCCAGCATGGTCTCCTGGATCCTCCGCTCCCGCGCATGGGTGGCGCTTGCCTCCGCCTTTTGTTTTTCTCTGTCCGCATAGTTAGTAAACAGGTCGATCTGTTCGACTCCATCCTCTTTGGGGACAGCCGATTCATCCAGCAGGCGGTTGGCGCTGATGCTCAGCCGGCGGATCAGCAGGTCCCGATCCACGATCCGGTCATAGAGGCTGCAAACCGCTCTCAGCAGATCGTTGGCGGAGGAGGTGTAGTCAAAGTTTTCTGTGCCAACCGCGTGCTTGGGGATCTTCCGCCCGTAGCGGTCGGTGGTCACCGGCCCCTGATAGCGATGATTTTCCACAGAGAGATTTTCAATATCGTAGCCGACTGTGAGCACCAGCTGATTGGTGGCCAGTCCCTTATCCACCAGGTCCAAGGCCAGAGCGTCCGCCATCTCCCGCACGACCAGTCTGGCTTTCTCAAACGTATAGGGGCACTGGAGCACCTGGCCGGAGACGATACTTTTATGCTCCGGCTTATACGCTTTTACATCCGCGATGGTACAGGGTTCCCATCCCCATGCGTGATCAATGAGCAGTTCGGCGTTGACGCCGAAGAGTTGATACAGCAGTTCCTCGTTATGGTAATCTGTTGGTTTTCCTATGGAGCAGCGGGCGATGTCGCCCATCGTATAGAGGCCGCAGCCCTCCAGCTTTGCCGCGTATCCTTTGCCGACTCGCCAGAAATCAGTGAGAGGGCGGTGGCTCCACAGGAGCCGCCGATAGGTCATTTCGTTCAGCTTGGCTATACGAACTCCGTCTTTATCCGCATGAACATGCTTCGCTACAATGTCCATGGACACCTTGGCCAGATACAGGTTCGTGCCCATTCCAGCCGCGGCGGTGATACCAGTAGTTTTCAAAATATCCAGGATGATGGTTCGGGTCAGTTCCCGTGCTGTCATCTTGTAGGTATCCAGGTAGTCGGTAATGTCCATGAACACCTCATCAATGCTGTAGGGATAGATGTCCTCCGGAGCAATGTATTTCAGATATACCTGATAGATCCGCGTGCTCCAATCGATATAGTTGGCCATCCGGGGCGGGGCCACAATGTAGTCCAGCTCCAGCGACGGATCCCGCCGCACCTCCGGGTCATTCCAGGAGGAACCGCTGAACTGATGTCCGGGCGCGTTCCACCTGCGCTGGGCGTTGACCTCAGCGACCCGCTGCACCACCTCGAAAAGCCGTGCCCGACCGGAGATGCCATAGGCTTTCAGCGAGGGAGTGACGGCGAGGCAGATCGTCTTTTCTGTGCGGCGTTTGTCTGCCACTACCAGATTCGTGGTCATGGGATCCAGCCCCCGCTCCACACATTCCACCGAAGCGTAAAAGCTTTTCAAATCACAGCAAACATAGGTCCGTTCTTTCATGCCCCGGCCACTTCCTTTCAAGTCCTGATATAGTGTGTGCCCTGTGATGGCCGCCCATTCTACCCTTCTGACTATGAGCAGCGCCCTTTTTGCGGGGCGTTCCCGGTTTGTATGAGGAGTCCGCTGAACTTGAGGGCCCCATTGATTATAGCACAAATGTTTCATTGATTCTATGGAAAATATATTGCGCAGATGACAATCATAATTGCTCTGGTTCTTTTCTGTGTTTCTGCGTTTAGCGCCCTTTTTGAACGGTACAGGAGAAGGCCCGACCTACATTTTCATCATCACGTCCGGTTGTTCCTCCTCTGCCACTGGCTCCAGCTCTCTTTCGCTGGACTGGCTGACCAGTTCCGCCAGATCTGGTACAGCGCACCTGACCTGTTCTGCCACACCCTCCAGCAGCTTCAGCCGTTCCGGAGTGATGGGATATACGCTCTCCAAGGTTTCGTGGACACAGCGGTAGACCTCGGCAAGCTGCTCGTTGGTGAATAGGCGGTTCTGATCCATGAGGCCGGAGCGGACGCAGAAGTCTTGTTTCGCGGACAGGTACCCATTGGGGCCGCTTCCGGGGTCATAGTAATGGCCCTGCCACAGCCCGGTTCGACCATAGCTCCACTCCCATGTGACAAACTCAACTCCGTATCTGCTGGGGTGGCCGGCAAGCACAGCGCCGTTGAACTCCGTCAGGAGCTTATAGTTTTCGCCCAGTCCATCCACTTTCAGGTCTGGGGCCTGCTCGATGAGTGTCATGTACTCCCTGACCACACCGGCAATATCTGTGACCCGGCTTCGAGCCGCTTCTGCTGCAGGGTCTGTAGTATCATCCGTTCGGAAGCGGATGCCGCCGCTCTCGGTGACTTGGCACAGCCTGCGGTCGTTCCATTCGATTGGCAGGTGACCATCCTCCACAGTCTGTACGGTGTAACCGGCTTTCTGGAGAGCAAGTTTAAGTTCCGCAAAATAGGTGTGCTGTGTGTTGTCCATGGCTGTTTCCGTCCTTTCCTGGGCTTGGCGCCCTTTTTCGTTTGTGCCGGAAAACGAAGAACCCCGGCCTGTTGATTTTCTGATACCAACAAACCGGGACTCTATTTTTCGTATATAATTTTTCTGTACTCGGGCGCCCTTTTTGGCTTGAAAAAGGGCGCCCGCTGCTACTGTGGGCTCCCAAATATCTAAATTCAGAGTTCAAGTCCATTCGGTTTAAAAAATTCCTGTTCGGCATCTTTTTTTGAACTTCAGAAATTTTGAAAATAAAAAAGCCGCAACACCTTGGCACAGTAGACTTACAGCCCACTATATCCAAATTGTTGCGGCTTTTTGGCGGAGTAGGAGGGATTCGAACCCTCGAGCCGTGTTAGCGGCTACACGATTTCCAGTCGTGCTCGTTATGACCACTTCGATACTACTCCAAGTACCGCCGTCTCAGGTCAGCGAAACAGCAAAATGTATTATACCAGCTTTTCCTATATAGTCAAGCCTTTTTTGATAATTTCTGAATTTTTTTCCTGGACCCTTGCGCCGCGGAATGGGATACATTATAATGGTGGCGGGCAAAGCCCGAATCTATGAGAAATACGAGGTGTCATTCCTATGAAATTTTATCGCTGTGACCACTGCGGCAACATTGTAACCTTCGTCCATTCCGCCGGTGTGCCCGTGATGTGCTGCGGCCAGAAGATGACTGAGCTGGTGCCCGGTACCACCGACGGCGCCGCCGAGAAGCATGTGCCCGTGGTGCATGTGGAGGGGAACCAGGTGCGGGTCCAGGTGGGCTCTGTGGAGCACCCCATGCTGGAGGAGCACTATATTGAGTTTATCGCCATTGAGACCAAGCAGGGCAGCCAGGTCAAGTACCTGAAGCCCGACGAGAAGCCCCAGGCGGTGTTTGCTCTGGCCGAGGGCGACCAGCTGGTGGCCGCCTATGAGTACTGCAACCTCCACGGTCTGTGGAAGGCCTGAGGGGACAAAAATCGGAGTTACAAAGCCTGAACGGGGGCGGCCATTGGGCCGCCCCCGTTTTCCATATGCGGGGCTGTTACGCCTTGGAAGCCTTTTCCGTCAGAAGCTGGTCCAGACGGTAGAGCATCTGCACGACCTCCTCCCGGGTGGCGGAGGAGAGGTAGCGCTGCCCGCTGCTTGCCGGGCTGACGATGCCGGCCTTCTCCGCCCAGGTCCGGGCCTGAGCCGACCAGGCGGCGGGGTTCAGCCCGGCGCGCTGGGCCAGATATTGTTCCATCAGTTCATTGAAACGTTCCTGGGTCATGTCATCTTCCTCCTGATCTGTGCCGCCCTCCGACATGGCTTTGGCCACGTCCCGGCGGAACTGTTCCATGGTCACATTGTGTTTGGGCCACCAGTGGAGCACATCTGCGTGTCCGCTGGCGATGCCCTGTTCATAGCCCTCCTTGTGGCAGATGACCACCCCTGGCTTCAGGGGGTCCAGCTGAAACTCCTTGCACAGCAGAGCGGTGAGGGCCACGGCGTTTTGGTATATGGCATCAAAGTAGCTCTGGTTGGCTTTGACGTCGTAGCCAATCATGGTGCCGCCCTGATAGGTGTGCCCGGCGGGCTCGCAGCACTCAAAGGACAGGTGGGTGTTGTTGGCGCTGCGGCCGGTGGTGCCGGTGCCCGCGTGCCAGGCGCGGGTGGTCCAGGGCAGGGTCTGCACCACTCCCTTCTGCCAGACGAAGGCGTGGACGCACTTTTCCACCCCCGGCTTGTTCCAGCTGCGGATGAATACCTGGGGGTTGGGTTGGGCAACCCCGGTGGAATGAACCATGATCCCCTGGGGTTTCAGGGGGCGGCCCTCCTGGAAGCAGTCGTTCTGGGTGAGCAGCTGCTTGGTGAGTTGAAGCTGCATAGTAACCTCCTTTTCCATATGCCCCCCACGGGGGGCATACCATTCTATGCTCCCGGGAGCTTTTGGTGAAAGACATTGACAGAGGGGAAAATTTCCACTAAAATAGACAAATACGGGTGAGGAAAGGCAATTTTCCCGCTTTGTGTGTAATAAGGAGGAGCGTTATGGATCAGAACGAGAAACGGATCAAGAGTAATCCCGCGGCTCTGCTGCCCATCCTGGTGTTTTTGTTTTTGTACCTGGGTTTGGGCCTGATATTTGAATACAGATTGAACATTGAGATGGGCTTCTACAATATCCCCATTGTGGTGGTCTTCATGGTGGCGCTGCTGGTGGCCTGCCTCCAGAACACCAAGCTGAAATTTGATGACAAGCTGGTGGTCATGGCCCGGGGCGTGGGCGATAAAAACATCATGACCATGATTCTCATTTTCCTGGTGGCCGGCGTCTTTGTAGGGGTCACCGGACGGGACAGCGCTGAGGCCGTGGCCTATTTCCTGCTGTCCGTCACCCCTGCCTGGGCATCGGCGGCGGTGCTGTTCGTGGCCGCCTGCTTTGTGTCCACCGCTATGGGTACCTCTGTGGGCACCATTACCCTCATTACCCCCATTGCCGTGGCGGTGTCCCAGGTGTCCGGCTTCTCCCTGCCTTTATGTATTGGGTCGGTGATGGGCGGGGCCATGTTCGGGGACAACCTGTCCTTTATTTCCGACACCACCATCGCCGCCTGCAGCACCCAGGGCTGCGCCATGCGGGACAAGTTCCGGGCCAACTTCAAGATTGCCATGCCCGCCGCCATTGTGACGCTGGCCATCATCCTGGCCAGGTCCTACGGCGCCGGGGTGGAGCACATCCAAATCCCCGACTACAATCTGTGGCTGCTCATCCCCTATGTGCTGGTGCTGGCCGGAGGCATCGGGGGCATGAACGTGTTCGTGGTGCTGCTGGTGGGCATCCTCTCGGGCATTATCATTACGCTGGGGACCGGCACGGTGGACTTCATAACCATGCTGGGCAGCATGGGCTCGGGGGCCTCCGGGATGTTTGAGACGATCATGGTGACCATTCTGGTGTCCTCCATGTGCGCCCTGATCCGGGAGCACGGGGGCTTTGCAGCCTTGCTGGCCTTTATCCGCCGGGTGTTCAAGGGCCGGGTGGGCGGCCGCCTGGGCGTGGGCCTGCTGGTGGGAGCCATGGATATCGCCACTGCCAACAACACGGTGGCCATTGTCATGGCCGGACCCATCGCCAAGGAGATCAGCGAGGAGTACGGCATCACCCCCAAGGAGTCCGCCTCCCTGCTGGACACCTTCTCCTGTATTTTCCAGGGGATCATCCCCTACGGCGCCCAGATGCTCATTGCCGTGTCCACCGCCGTGTCTCTGGGCAGCACTGTGTCCGCTTTTGAGGTCATCCCCTGTCTGTTTTACCCCTATATGCTTGCCGTGGCCTCCATTGTGTACATCCTGGTGGGGGCGGGCAAGAAGCGCTCCTGAATGTTTCCCGTATTCCGCCGCGCCTGACGTCGGGCGCGGCGGAATTTTTTCCCCGGCCGTTCCCTTTTGGGCCGGCCTGCGTCCCAATGAAAAGGAGGAACCAAATGAAACGACTGACCAACGTCTTCCTGAGTCTGCTGCTGCTCCTGTCCCTGATTTCCTGTGACAGCCGGACCACAGCCCGCATCTCCCTGGAGGAGGTCCCCGCCTACGACGGGGAGCCCTATGTGGAGCTGGACGGCAACATCCCCGCCTTTACCCAGGAGGAACTGGAGGATTTTCCTGTGGAAGAATACAGCCCCCTGGACCTGCTGGGCCGGTGCGGGGTGGCCCGGGCCACGGTGGGCCTGGACACCATGCCCACTGAGGAGCGGGGAGAGATCGGCCAGGTGAAGCCCAGCGGTTGGCATCTGGCCAAATATGACTGCGTGGACGGCAAGTACCTCTATAACCGCTGCCACCTCATCGGCTATCAGCTTACCGGGGAGAACGCCAACGAGGAAAACCTCATCACCGGCACCCGGTATCTCAATGTGGACGGGATGCTCCCCTTTGAAAATGAGGTGGCCGACTATGTGGAGGAGACGGGCAACCATGTGTTTTACCGGGTGACCCCGGTTTTTGAGGGCAGCGAGCTGGTGGCCCGGGGGGTCCAGATGGAGGCGTTGTCCCTGGAGGACGGGGGAGAGGGCGTGTGCTTTAACGTGTACGCCTACAACGTCCAGCCCGGGGTGGTCATCGACTACGCCACCGGGGAGAGCTGGCTGGAGGGGGAGCAGGCCCCCGACAGTCTGGGAACGGACCAGTCCCAGCAGACGGACCAGTCTCAGCAGGCGGACCAGTCTCAGCAGGCGGATCAGTCTCAGCAGGCGGATCAGTCTCAGCAGGCGGACCAATCCCAAAGCGGGGTCACCTACATCCTGAATAACAACACCATGCGCTTTCATCTCCCGGACTGCCCCAGCGTGGAGGCTATGAAGCCCCAGAACCGGGAGGAGACGGGGGAGAGCCGGGAGGCGCTGATTGAACAGGGTTACCAACCCTGCGGTCAGTGCAAGCCATAAATTTGTCGAAAATTGCGTAAAAAAATTCCCCTCAAAAAGAGGAATTCGGGGACGAAATTCGTATAAGTTAAGAGTAAAAGGATTAAAAGGCCGAATCGAAAGGAGGCGTGCCCATGACGCTGCGGGAGCAGCTCCAACAGCGGGAGGATGCCACCCTCTCCCCACTGGCCTGCCGTTCCTCCCAGAGCAGAGGCCGGGAGCGGGAGGAGGCGGAGTGCGATGTGCGTACCCCCTTCCAGCGGGATACGGACCGGATCGTCTACTCCAAGGCCTTCCGCCGTCTCAAGCACAAGACCCAGGTGTTCCTCCAGCCCGAGGGGGACCACTACCGCACCCGGATGACCCACACCCTGGAGGTCAGCCGCATCGCCCGGACCATTGCCCGGGCGCTGGGGCTCAACGAGGACCTGACCGAGGCCATCGCCCTGGGCCATGACCTGGGCCACACCCCCTTCGGCCACGCCGGAGAGCGGCTGCTGGACGAGATGATGCCCGGGGGCTTTGCCCACTACCGCCAGTCGGTGCGGGTGGTGGAGCGGCTGGAGAAGAACGGCGAGGGGCTGAACCTCACCTGGGAGGTGAGAAACGGCATCCTCTGCCATACCAAGGGGACCCCGGCGGCCACCTTGGAGGGGCAGGTAGTCCGGCTGGCCGACCACATCGCCTACATCAACCACGACATTGAGGACGCCCTCCGGGGCGGCGTCATCTACCCCATGGACATCCCCCTGGCGGTGTCCCATGTGCTGGGCTTCACCCACGGGGAGCGGATTGACGCCCTGGTGAAGGACGCCATCCAGGCCAGCCTGGGCAAACAGGAAATCTGCCAGTCCCCCGGGGTGGGGGAGGCCATGATGACCCTGAAGCAGTTTATGTTTGACAGCGTCTATACCAACCCCCTGGCCAAGGGGGAGGAGAGCAAGGCCCAGGATATGCTCCGGCGGCTGTTTGACCACTACCGGAGCGATCCGGACCAGCTGCCCGCCGACTTTCAGGAGATCCGGGAGTCGGAGGGGGTGGACCGGGCGGTGTGCGACTATATCGCCGGCATGACCGACCCCTTTGCGGTGGAGCGGTTCAAGGAGCTGTTTATCCCCATGGGGTGGACGCTGAAATAGCATATTTTTGTTGCGGATCGGTTACAAATAAGGACATAACCGGAACGTTTCAGAGAGGAGGGAGGAGCTTTGCCCTTACCGGAGCGATTTTTGGACGAGCTGGTGGCCCGCACCGATATCGTGGACCTGGTGAGCGAGTCGGTGCATCTCACCAAAAAGGGAAGCAGCTACTGGGGCTGCTGTCCCTTCCACAGTGAAAAGACGCCCTCCTTCCATGTGGTCCCCGACCGCCAGATCTATAAATGCTTTGGCTGCGGCAAGGGCGGCGGGGTCATCAACTTCGTCATGGAGCTGGAGAACCTCCCCTTCCGGGAGGCGGTGGCGGTGCTTGCCAAGCGGGCGGGCATGGCCATGCCAGAGACGGGGGGGAACTCCGCGGGGACGCGGGAGCGCCGGGAGAAAATCCTGGAGATGAACAAAAAGGCCGCCCAGGCCTTCTACCGCTGGCTCAACAGCCCCGAGGGGGCAAAGGGCCTTTCCTATCTCCGGGACAGAGGGCTGAGCCGGAGGACCTTAACCCGCTTCGGCCTGGGCTTCGCCCCGGACAGCTGGGACGCCCTCATACGGGAGCTGACCGCCCAGGGCTATGACAAGCGGGACCTTTTGGACGCGGGGCTTGCGGTGAGCAACAAGGACGGTCGAATTTACGACCGCTTCCGCAACCGGGTGATGTTCCCCATCATCGACGTGCGGGGGAGCGTCATCGGCTTCGGGGGCCGGGTGATGGACGACTCCACCCCCAAATACCTCAATTCTCCGGACACCCCCGTGTATAACAAGAGCCGGAACCTCTTCGCCCTGAACATCGCCAAGAGCTCCAAGGCCGGCCGGGTCATCCTCACCGAGGGGTATATGGACACCATCACCCTCCACCAGGCGGGCTTTGACAGCGCCGTGGCCTCTCTGGGCACCTCCCTCACCGAGGAGCACGCCCAGCTGCTCTCCCGGTACTTTAAAGAGGCCGTCATCTCCTACGACGGGGACGGGGCCGGGGTGGCCGCCGCTCAGCGGGCCATCCCCCTGCTGGAGAAGGCGGGGCTCAAGGTGCGGGTACTGCGGATGAGGGGGGCCAAGGACCCGGACGAGCTCATCAAAAAATACGGCCCGGAGGCCTACGGGAGGCTTCTGGACCAGAGTGAGAACCAGGTGGACTACCGCCTGGACCAGATCGAGGCGAAATTTGACCTGAGCGACGACGCCCAGAAGGTGGCCTTTCTCCAGGAGGCGGCCCGGCTGCTGTCCACCCTGCCCAGCGCGGTGGAGCGGGAGATTTACGGGGGCCACGCCGCCCAGCGGGCGGGGGTCACGCCGGAGACCATGAAGCTGGAGGTGGACCGTGCCCTGAAGGGGCGGCTGCGCCGGGAAAAAAAGCAGCAGCAGCGCCGGGACCTGGCTCCCGCCGCCCAGTGCCAGCCCAAGTCCCGGGAGCTGCGGTATGCGGACGTGCGCTCCGCTCTGGCGGAGGAGGGGCTCATCCGCCTGCTCATCCTGGACCCGGGGCTGGCGGGGAGAATGGGCGGCATTCGGGGGGAGGAATTTTCCTCGCCCCTGCTGGGCCGGGCCTTTGACCTGCTCCACAGCCGGGGGGAGGCGGGGCTGTCCACCAGCCTGGCCGCCCTGGCCGAGGACTTTACTCCCGAGGAGATGAACCACCTGGCCCAGGTGGCCGAAAAACCCGAGGACACCGCCAACAGCGGCCAATCCATCGGCGATTACATATCCATCATCCGCGGTCAGGCCCTGCTGCGGGGGGACGGGGCTGGGACAGACGCCCAGCTTCTGGCCGCTCAGAGACAATATCAACAAAAGAAAGCATATTTGGAGGAACAGCCATGAGCGTGAAGAAAGAACATACCATCACTGCCGAGCAGAAGGAAAAAATGGATAAGCAGACCGACATCCGGGCCCGGATGGAGGCCGGCAAGGTAGAGATTATGAAGGTGGTGGAGGGCGTCCAGGGGGCGGAAAAGCTCTCCGAGCTCATTGAAAAGGGGAAGAAGAAGGGCAACCTCTCCGCCTCTGAACTGCTGGATGTGCTGGAGGACATGGATCTGAGCAGCGAGCAGATGGACAAAATTTATGACACCCTGGAAAACCTGGGCATTGACACCGTCAGCGAGGACTACATCCCCGAGCTGCCCGACGACGTGGACCCCCCTGTGGAGGACATGGAGGAGATCAGCGAGGAGGAGATGGTGGACCCCAACTCCCTGATGGACACCTTCGGCACCGACGACCCGGTGCGCATGTACCTCAAGGAGATCGGCAAGGTGAACCTGCTCACCTCCGACGAGGAGATCGGCCTGGCCCAGGATATGAATGCGGGCACCGCCGCCCAGGAGCAGCTGGACGAGATGGAGAAGGCCGGGGAGGAGATCCCCGAGGAGACCCGCCGGGAGCTGGAGAAGACCATCAAGCGGGGCGAGCGTGCCCGCCAGCGCCTGGCCGAGGCCAACCTGCGTCTGGTGGTGTCCATTGCCAAGCGGTATGTGGGCCGCGGGATGCAGTTTTTGGACCTGATTCAGGAGGGCAACCTGGGCCTGATTAAGGCGGTGGAGAAATTTGACTATACAAAGGGTTATAAATTCTCCACTTATGCCACCTGGTGGATTCGCCAGGCCATCACCCGGGCCATCGCTGACCAGGCCAGGACCATCCGCATCCCCGTTCACATGGTGGAAACCATCAACAAGGTCATCCGGGTGAACCGCCAGCTTTTACAGGAACTGGGCCACGACCCCACCGCCGAGGAGACGGCCGAGGAGATGAACATGCCTGTGGAGCGGGTGCGGGAGATTTTGAAGATCGCCCAGGAGCCCGTCTCTCTGGAGACCCCCATCGGCGAGGAGGAGGACAGCCATCTGGGCGACTTCATCCCCGACGAAGACGCCTCCGAGCCCGCCGAAGCCGCCTCCTTTACCCTGCTCAAGGAGCAGCTGGTGGAGGTGCTGTCCACCCTGACCCCCCGGGAGGAGAAGGTGCTCAAGCTGCGCTTCGGCATTGAGGACGGCCGCACCCGCACCCTGGAGGAAGTGGGCAAGGAGTTCAACGTCACCCGGGAGCGTATCCGCCAGATCGAGGCCAAGGCCCTGCGCAAGCTCCGTCATCCCTCCCGCTCCAAAAAGCTCAAGGACTTTTTGAACTGAGAAAAGCAGAACAAAACCCCGCCGTTCCTATTGGGAACGGCGGGGTTTTTAAAATTATTGTTCCAGCGCCTGGATGGCAGCCTGGGCGGCCATCTGCTCGGCCTCCTTCTTGCTCCGGCCGGTGCCGGAGCCCACGGGCTTGCCGTTGAGGGTGACCTCCATGAAAAAGCGCTTGTCGTGGTCGGGGCCCTCCTCCCCGGTGAGGCGGTACTGGAGGACCTGTCCGCTCTCCCGCTGGACCAGCTCCTGAAGGGCGGTCTTGTAGTCGTGGGGCTTGGTCAGCCCGGCCACCTCCCGGCTGAGGATATACTTCTGAACAATCTTGCGGGCCGAGCCGATGCCCCCGTCCAGATAGACGGCGGCCAGCACGGCCTCCACCGCGTCGGCCCGGATGGAGGGGCGGTTCCGGCCTCCGCCAGCCTCCTCCCCCTTGCCCAGCTTCAGGTATTCGCCCAGATTCAGCTCTCGGGCCACCTCCACCAGGCTCTCCTCGCACACCAGGGCCGCCCGGGTGCGGGTCAGTTCCCCCTCGGGCAGATCGGGGTGGTTGCGGTACAGGTGGTCGGCCACCACCATGCCCAGAATGGAGTCCCCCAGAAATTCCAGCCGCTCGTTGCTGGACAGCGTCCCCCGGCTCTCGTTGGCACGGGAGCTGTGGGTCAGGGCGTTCTCCAGCAAAGAGGGGTCCCGAAAGGTGTAGCCCAATTTTTCTTCCAAACTTTTCATGCAAAACTCCTTAAATAAGGCAGAACTCCGCCTCAGGCGGAGTTCTGCGTGCTTGTCAACCTGCCCCGGACAATGCCGGGCAGCTTATCATGGCGTGTCAGTCGATCTTATTCTGCAGGAAGCGAACCAGATCGCCCACGGTGGAGATAGAGGAGGCCTCTTCCTCGCCCAGCTCCTCAATGCCGAATTCCTCTTCCAGGGCCATGGACAGATCCACGATATCCACAGAGTCAGCGTTCAGGTCGTCGGCGAAAGAGGTATCCATTGTGATGGTGTCGGCGTCTACATTGAATTGCTCGGCAATCAGTGCGGCCAGCTTATCAAAGATCATAATCAGTTGCTCCTTTATCTGTGCGCAGGCACAATTTCTGTCCTTATGATAGGCACAATTTTCCTGGCTGTCAATAGCATTTTGGTATTTTGTATGCTTTGACAGAGAAAAAGGCGGACAGGGAAAAATGGGCCGGGCGCCAAGGGTCACGGTTTGAACAGCAGACGGCGCAGACGCTGGGGCAGGAAGGCGTGTCTCCGCTGGGGCTGAGCGGGGACCGGGACGGGCACCGACTCGGTCTGGAAGTACTCCTGACAGTTGTGGCGTGGCCCGTTTCCCGTCCGGGGGACGTAGCTGCCGTCGGGACGCAGGACCCGGGCCTTCTGGGTGTCAGCCAGCAGATGGGAGATAATGCCCATCAGCCTGCGGCGGGCCCAGGGGTCCAGCACCGGGCAGGCGATCTCCACCCGGCGCTCGGTGTTCCGGGTCATGAAGTCGGCGGAGGAAATGTATAGAGAAGCGTCCTCCCCCCGGCCGAACTGGTAGATGCGGCTGTGCTCCAGATACCGGCCCACAATGGAAAACACGGTGATGTGGTCGGTGAGGCCCTGGATTCCGGGGACCAGACAGCAGATTCCCCGGATATTCATCACCACCTCCACCCCCGCCTGGGAGGCCTGGGCCAGCTTGTCGATGAGCTGCCGGTCGGTGAGGGAGTTGAGCTTGAAGAAGAGATAGCCGTCTTTCCCCTTGGCGATCTCCCGGTCGATGAGCTGCTCTACCTTGGAGCGCAGGCCGAAGGGAGAGGCAAGCAGGCGCTGATACTCCCCCTCAAAGTTGCCCACGGCCATGTTTTGGAAAAACAGCGCCGCATCCGCGCCGATGGCGGGGTCGGCGGTCATGAGACACAGGTCGGTGTACATCTTGGCCGTCTTTTCGTTGTAGTTGCCTGTGCCCACCTGGGTGATGTACTGCACCTTTCCCCGGTCCAGACGGGTGATGAGGCAGATCTTGGAGTGGACCTTGATCCCCTCGGAGCCGTAGATGACGGTGCAGCCCGCCTCCTCCATCCGCTCGGCCCAGCGGATGTTGTTCTGTTCGTCAAACCGGGCCCGCAGTTCCATGAGCACGGTGACGTCCTTGCCGTTTTCCGCCGCCGCGGACAGGTACTCGGCCAGCTTGGCCCGGTCGGCCAGGCGGTAGATGGTGATTTTGATGGAGGCCACCTGGGGGTCAAAGGACGCCTCCCGGATGAGGCGCAGGAAGGGGTCCATCTGTTCAAAGGGGTAGAAAAGTAATGCATCGTGCCGGAGAATCTGGGGCAGCACCGCCGCGCCCGGCTCCAGACAGGCGGGAAACCGGGGAGAGTAGGGCGGGTAGCACAGGGAGGCGGCGCTCTCCGGGGGGAGCAGGGCCTCCAGGGAAAAGACGTATTTCAGGGAGATGGGGGCCTTGGTGGAAAAGACCTGGCTACGGCTCAGGGAGAGCTTTTCGCACAGGAAGGGGGTGAGCTTATCCTCCTTGTCCCCCTGGACCTCCAGGCGCACGGGGGAGAGGCGGGAGCGCTTTTTGATGATCTTGCGCATGTGCGCCCGGAAATCCTCGTCCACATCGTACGTCTCGTCCTCTGGGCTGATGTCGGCGTTGCGGGTGACAGAGACTACGCAGCGGCCGGTGATGGTGAACTGGTCAAAAATCTCCCCGGCGTACCAGGACAGGATGTCCTCCAGAAGGATGTAGCGCACCCCCCGCTCCTCCAGCTGGAAGAAGGGGGGCAGGCTCCCAGGTACGGGGAGCAGGCCGTAGGTGTCCGCCCCGTTTTTCCGCAGGCCCAGAAACAGGGACAGGGCCTTGTTGGGCAGGTGGGGGAAGGGGTGATGGATGTCCAGCACCAGAGGGGAGAGAATGGGGCGCACCTGGTCATGGAACCAGCGATCCACCTGCTTTCGGGCCTTGCCGTCCAGCTCCTCCATGGTCAGCCGGCAGACGTTGCAGGAGCGCAGCCGCCCTTCCAGCTGCTCCACCACCTTATCCCGCTGTTTGTAGAGGGTGGGGACGGTGCGGAAGATGGCCTGGAGCTGCTGCTGGGGCGTCTTGCCGCTCTTGTTGTCCAGGTGCTCGTCCTTGACCATGGCCATGTCGGTGAGAGAGCCCACCCGGATCATAAAAAACTCGTCCAGGTTGCTGGTGAAGATGGCGGCAAACTTCAGCCGCTCCATCAGGGGGACGGTGTCGTCCCTGGCCTCGTCCAGTACCCGCTGGTTGAATTTCAGCCAGGACAGCTCCCGGTCCTGGGTATACCGGGTGTCAGGAATTTTGCTCATGGACGCCCACCTCCCAATACCCGGTCCTGGAGGTAGCCCTCCCGCACGCCGCACAGGCTGACGGTAAGGTCGTCCAGGGCGTAGGTCTTGGCCACTGTGTCCAGCACAATGAGGCCGGGCACCAGAGTATGAATCCGGTCGGGGACGGCCTTGAGCAGAAGCCCCAGCGTCTTCCGGTCGGGCTCCCGCAGCAGCTTCAGAAGCTTATGAAGCTCCTTGGCGGTGATGGTGCGGCACGTCTGGGGGCGTTCAAAGACCAGGTTGGCCATTTTGCAGGCCGCCCGGGCGGTGCCGCCCACCCCGCAGGCGTGGGAGATGGGGAGGGGAGCGGGGTCGTGGCGCTCCAGCTGCTCTCTCACCTGGGCACGGATGATCTTGCGCTCGGACTTGGTGGGGTGGAGCCGGGAGACAAAGCGGCTGTACAGGGACAAAGAGCCCAGGGACAGGGAGCAGCTGGAGAGAATCTCCCTTCCCCGGTATTTCACCAGCTCCGTGGAGCCGCCGCCCAGGTCGATGAGCAGACCCTCCTCCGGGCCCTGGCCCTGGACGGCCCCCAGAAAGGACAGCCGGGCCTCCTCGGTGCCGGAGATCACGTCCACCTCCAGGCCGGTGGCCGCCTGGATTTGGGAGACTGCCTCGGCGGTGTTGGAGACGTTGCGCAAAGAGGCGGTGGCAAAGACCCGGAGGTTTTCAAAGCCCAGGTTTTTCATCAGCGCCTTATATTCCTCCAGCACCTGACAGGCCACCTGGATGCCCTCCTGGGACAGCTCCCCGTCCACCACATAGCCGGCCAGCCCGGCCATTACCTTCCGGTTGGTGAGCAGCTTGCCCCGGCCGTTTTCGCACTGATAGATGGATAATCGAATGGTATTGGAGCCCAAATCAATAATTCCGCAGATCATGGTATGGGATGCCTCCTGATGATGGTAGGGCGGAGAGTTCCGCCGCCCTCTCAGTTTACCCAGACAGGCGGAAAATTATGGGCCGGGCCCATTGATACCTTCTGGGAAGTCCCAACTATCATACAGAGGAAATGTAAAGGATTGGGTCGTATTTTGGTTAAATGTGTGTAAAACTTTGAAACTGTCTCAGGACGCCCAGGGCCTCCGGGGCCAGCAGGAGCAGGGCGGCCAGGTTGGGCAGGGCCATCAGGGCGCTGCACAGGTCCACCAGCTGCCACACGGCCCCCGGCTCCCACACTGACCCCAGCACTACGCACAGGAGAAAGACGGCCCGGTAGAGCCCCCCGCCCCGGCCCCCGGTCAGGTAGCTGAGGCACTGTTGGCCGTAGTAGCTCCAGCCCAGAATGGAGGAGAAGGCGAACAACAGCAGGGACAGGGCCACCATCCCCGCCCCCAACCGGCCCAAAACGGAGGAGAAGGCGGCGGCGGTGAGGGGAGCGCCGGTGAGGCCGGCGGGGTTTTGGGGGTCAAAGACCCCGCTGACCAGGACGGCCAGGGCGGTGAGGGTACATACCACCAGGGTGGAGAGAAATACCTCAAAGATACCCCACATCCCCTGGCGGGCGGGGTGGTCCACCCGGGCGGACCCGTGGGCCATGGCCGAGGTGCCCAGCCCCGCCTCATTGGTAAATACCCCCCTGGCCACCCCGTAGCGCATGGCCTGAGCCACCGTCCACCCGCAGGCGCCCCCCAGGGCGGCGGAGGGGGAGAGGGCGCAGGAGAAGATCATCTGAAGGGTACCGGGGAGGGCGGCGGCGTGGGGGAGAATTACCGCCAGGGCGCCAGCGATATACAAAAGGGCCATGGCGGGCACCAGGGCGGTGGACACCCTTGCGATGCGCCCCACCCCTCCCACCATCACAAGCCCCGTCACCAGTGCGGTACAAAGCCCCACGGGGAGTCTGGGCAGACCGAAGGCCGCCTCCAGGGACAGGGCGATGGAGGAGGACTGAACCAGGTTGCCCCCGGCCAGGGTGGCGGGGAGGCCCGCCAGGGCGAACAGGGCGGCCGCCCAGGGGAGCTTTGCCCCGTCCCGCAGGTAGTACATGGGCCCGCCCCGGAGGGACCCGTCCGCTCCCCGGCGCTGGTAGCGTACCGACAGCAGCTTTTCCCCAAAACTGGTCATCATCCCCAGAAAGGCGGACACCCACATCCAGAACACCGCCCCCGGCCCCCCCAGGGTGAGGGCGGCGGCCACCCCGGCGATGGAGCCGGTGCCCATGGTGGAGGCCAGGGCGGTGGCCAGGGCCTGGAGGGAGGACAGCCCCGGGCCGCGGGTCCGCTCCCGGCGGAGCAAAGAGCCTACGGTGGTTTTCCACCACAGCCGGAACCCAAACACCTGGAAAAAGCCCGAGCCCACCGAATATACAAGCCCTGTCAAAAGGAACAGCCCCAGCAGCCAGGGATTCCACAGCCGATCCGCCGCCTTGGTCAGAAGGTCCAACACAATCACCTCACTGACTCATATGTGGCCTGTCGGCGGTGTAGTCCCATTTTGGGCAAAAAAGAGCCGCCCCGGTTTTTGTAAGACCGAAGCGGCATAGATGTTTTCCTGCAAAGAGTTCTGCCGCCCGCAGGCGGAGGAATAAAGTGTAATCCCTCTGGCAAGAGTGGACATCCACTTTTGCGAAATTTTAAAGAACTTTGGAGAGAAAGAGCTTGGTGCGCTCGTTCTGGGGGTTGGCAAAGAAGGCGTGGGGCTCGTTCTCCTCCAGAATGTGGCCGTCGGCCATAAAGAGCACCCGGCTGCCCACCTCACGGGCAAAGCCCATCTCGTGGGTGACCACCACCATGGTCATGCCCTCCTGGGCCAGCTCCTTCATCACGTCCAGCACCTCGCCTACCATCTCAGGGTCCAGGGCGGAGGTGGGCTCGTCAAAGAGCATGACCTTGGGACGCATGGCCAGGGCCCGGACGATGGCGATGCGCTGCTTTTGACCGCCGGAGAGCTGGGCGGGGTAGGCGTCGGCCTTGTCCAGCAGGTCCACCCGCTTCAAAAGGGTGATGGCCGTCTCATCGGCCTCGGCCTGACTCATCAGCTTGGTCCGCACCGGGGCCAGGGTGATGTTTTTTCGGATGGTCATGTTGGGAAAGAGGTTGAAGTGCTGGAACACCATGCCCATCTGCTGGCGGATCTTGTCGATGTCCGCCTTGGGATCGGTGATCTCCTTGCCCTCGAAGGTGATGGTGCCGGAGGTGGGAGTCTCCAGCAGGTTGAGGCAGCGCAGGAAGGTGGACTTGCCCGAGCCGGAGGGGCCGATGACCACGACCTTTTCTCCGGGGTAGATGTGCTGGTCAATGCCGTCCAGCACCAAGTGGTTTCCAAAGGACTTCTTCAAATTCTTAACGTCGATCACTTTCCCGCAGCCTCCTTTCCAGCTTGCCCTGGAGCCAGGTGAAGATCAGCACCATAATCAGATACATGATGGCGGTGATGATGTAGGGGTACATGGGCTCATATGTCTTGGTAATAATGGCCTGGGCAAAATAGACGATCTCCTTGCCGCCGATGACAGAGATCAGCGAGGTGTCCTTGAGCAGGGTGATAAACTCGTTGCCCAGGGCGGGGAGAATGGCCTTGAAGGCCTGGGGGATGACGATAAAGCGCATGGTGTCAAAGTAGCCAAGGCCCAAAGACCGGCCTGCCTCCATCTGGCCGGGGTCCAGGGACATGAGGCCGCCCCGGATAATCTCGGCCACATAGGCCCCGGAGTTTATGCCCAGGGACAGAGCGCCTACCACGGTGAAGTTCCGGCTGCTCTTGAAGATGACAAAGCCCATAATGAGCAGCTGAACCATCATAGGGGTTCCCCGGATAATGGTCACATAGATCTTGCACAAAGCATTGATGACGCCCAGAATGGGGTTGTGTCTTCCAAGCCGCTGCTGGTCGTGGGCGGTGCGGATGATGGCCACCACCACACCCAGGGCGACGCCGATAATCAGGGCGATGATCGTCACCTCAATGGTGGTGAGCAGGCCCTTAAAGTACTGCATCCAGCGGTCGTTCAAAAACCATGCCTTATAGAAGTTGACATACATTTCCTGCCAGCCGGACAGGCTGCCCGAGGCAGTCAGGGTGTCATAGAGCTGCGCAAGATTCATGCGCGATCCCCCTCTCTCTGTTTTTATATTCGCTTTAGGACAAACGCTTTCCCGCAAGAGGCCCGCCGGGAAACAGGCGGCGGGATAAAATCCGTTTTGACTTAAACAGCAGGGACGGCCCAGGCCGCCCCTGCTGCGGAAAGATCAGATGTAATTTGATTAGTCAGCGGTGATGTACTTGTCCACGATCTGCTTCACAGTGCCGTCGGCAATCAGCTCATTGAGAGCGGTGTTGATGGCCTGGAGCAGGGCGGTGTTGCCCTCGTCCACGGCGGCGCAGTACTGCTCCTCAACCCAGGTGCCATCCAGAATGGTCAGACCCTCGTTGGCGGCCACATAGGCCTTGGCGGGCTCCTGGTCAATGATGACAGCGTCCACCTGACCGTTCACCAGGGCCTGGACAGCGGTAGCGCCGTTGTCATAGGCGATGACATGGTCCTCGCCGTAGCCGCCGTTCTCGGGGGTGTCGGAGGCGTAGATGTAGCCGGTGGTGCCGCGCTGGGTGCCGATCATCTTCTCGCCCAGGTTGTCCATGGTCACATCGGAGCCCTCCTTGACGATGACCACCTGCACGCCGGTGGCGTAGCTGTCGGTGAAGTCCATCACCTGGTCCCGGTCCTCCCGGTAGCTCAGACCGGCCAGCATCACGTCGGCGGAGTTATTCTGGACGGCCAGCATGGCGCCGTCAAACTCCATGTCGTTGATGACCAGCTCCAGGCCCAGCTTCTGGGCAATGGCGTAGGCGATCTCCACATCGATCCCCTCAAAGCCGGTGCCCTCGAAGCCCTCGCCGTCAGCCACCATCTCATAGGGAGGGAACTGGGCGTTGGTGCTCATGATGAGCTTGCCATCTTCCACCAGGGAGGAGGCGAAGTCACCGTAGCCGGAAGCGGCGGAGCTGCTGGCGCTGCCGGTGCTGGCGGAGCCGGCCTCAGAGGAGGCGGCGCCCTGAGAAGAGGCGGAGCCGGCGGAGCTGGTGGTCCCGTTGCCGCCGCAGGCGACCAGGGACAGAGACATGGCCAAGGCCATCGTCATAGCAAGAATCTTTTTCATTTTTTTGATCTCCTTTTCAATTACCGCCCAAAATAGGGCGTTGGCTTGAGTATACCCCAAGAGATATGCATAGTCAATAGATAAATATGCAAAAATCGAAAAAAAGACCCGGTTTTTTTGGGGAGAACGGCAGATATTGGCCTAAATAATTAAATTTTTTAAAATATTTCAAAGTGGATCAGAGATAATACCGGGTAAAATTCCAAGAAATGGGTTTGAATATACACATAAAAATGAATACTCCGGGGCGGAACTGGGAGTATTTTTTTGCGTCTGAATCAGAAGATAAATTTTTTATGAAGATTGGGTGAGCCCCCTTGCAAAAATTTGGAAAAGCGGTATGCTAAAGGGGTATTGCCGGAATGGCAAATGGAGGATTGAAATGAAAGCGCTGCTCTATGAAAACACTGTTTTACGGCTTGTGCGGGATATTAGGAATTGCCCCGGGAAATGGTGCTCCCGGCTGGTGTTCCTGCTGGGGCCCTGGGCCTGCCTGTGGATGGTGGAGATTTTAAACGAGAACGACGTATTTGAGGACCTGGCCGCCTGGCAGGTGCTGATGAACCTGGTGTGGTATTATAGCCTCTTTGTGGCCCTGCGGCTGATTTTGGGCCGGAACCGGCGCTCTGCGGCCCTGGGGACGGTGCTGGTCTTCCTCTTCGGACTGGTCAATCACTATGTGCTCCGGTTCCGGGGGCGGATCTTGTTCCCGGCGGACATCACCGGCTGGCGTACCGCCGCCAATGTGGCCGAGGGCTTTGACTACTCCCTGGACGAGCATATGACCCAGGCGGCTGTGCTGCTGGTGGCCTACCTCTTTCTGGTTTTTGTCTGCATGCCCCAGAAAAAACGGGCAAAGATCAAACTGCCCGCCGCCCTGGGCCTGTGGGCGGTGATCCTGGGGTACGGCTACGCCTTTTTCTGTACCGGCATGCTCCCCGCCCTGGGGATTTTTACCCAGCAGTGGGTCACCCAGCGAAACGGTTTCCTGCTGAACTTCACCATCGCCCTGCGCTACTCCTCGGTGGAGAAGCCGGAGGACTACTCCCAAGAGACGGTGCTGGAGCTGATGGAGGAGTACCCCGGTGTGGAGGGGGACAAGTCCAAACAGCCCACTAATCTGATCGTCATCATGAACGAGTCCTTTGGGGACTTTTCCATCTTTGACAGCTTTGAGTCTTCGGAGGACCCCACCCCCTTCCTCCACTCCCTGGAGGAGAACACCGTCAAGGGCTGGATGTACTCCTCGGTCACCGGGGGCGGCACTGCCACCATTGAGTTTGAGTATCTGACGGGCTTTACCAGCCTCTTCCAGCCTCCGCACACCGTGGCCTACCAGCTCTATGTGGAGGAGGGGATGCCCTCCCTGGCCGCTCTGGCGGGGGATGTGGGATATGCTACCACCGCCTTCCACCCCTACAAGTCCTCGGGGTGGAACCGGGTGCTGGCCTATCAGTATCTGGACTTTGACAAGCAGATGTATGAGGAGGACGTGATCGACCCCTACTATATCCGCCACTATATCTCCGACCACTCGGACTATGAGATGATCTACCGCTCTACCGAAGGTGAGGATACCACATTCTTCTTCAATGTGACCATGCAGAACCACAGCGGCTACGCCCAGGGGTGGAACAATCTGGAGCGTACCATTGAGCTGCCCGACAACCTGAACAGCGCCGACCACAGCGCTCAGCAGTTCTTCTGCCTCATGCGGGAGAGCGACAAGGCCCTGGAGGAACTGATCACTTATTACAGCCAGTGTGACGAACCCACCATGATCGTCTTTTTCGGGGACCACCAGCCCCCCCTGACCAACGCCTTTTATGAGCAGCTCTACGGCAAGAAGCTGTCTGAGCGCAATACGGAAGAGGTGATGGAGCAGTACGCCGTCCCCTTCTTTATCTGGGCCAACTATGACATCGAGGAGCGGCAGGATGTGGTCATCAGCCCCAACTATCTGGGGGTGCTCACCGCCCAGGTTGCGGGGCTGCCCATGACGGGCTTTATGGAGTTTTTGTCTGAGATGTATGAGGACCTGCCTGTCATTACCCCGGTGGGCTTTGTCACAAGCGAGGGGGAGTTCTGCTCGGAGGAGGAGCTGAGCGCGGAGGACCAGGAGTGGCTTCGCCAGTATGAGATTTTGAACTACTGCGGCATGGTGGACCTCTTTGACGAGGCACGGCCCATGTTCTGTACCCAGGGGAAGTAAATTCTGCCTTTTCCCAATTTTGGGGAGCGTGCTTTTAAAGGTCCGGCCCCTGTGACAAAATCATCCGCCGCCCCCGGACGGGGGGCGGCGGATTTCCTGATTTTTGGAGAAAAGAGGGAAAAAACCGCCTGTGCAACCGGCAGTTGTCAAATTGTATGCTGGTTTTGGTTGCGCTGACCTGGGAAGTTTGCTATGCTGAGAGGCGTCCCGGGACAGGAAAACACAGGAGGGAAGAAGCATGGAATTTCAGACGCGGCTGTACGACCTGCGGAAAAAGGCGGGGCTCAGCCAGGAGGAACTGGCCAATCTGGTGGGCGTGACCCGCCAGGCGGTACAGAAGTGGGAGGCGGGAGTTTCCCAAAGTTAAAGATACTATACCCAAATCCACGCTTACGTTACTTCCAGAACACGCTGTTGTGCGGTTACTCGGAATCGAGTGCCAGTTCTTGGTTACCTCTTGACAAAGAGAGCGTGTCATCTATATGCATAGCAACCGGCAGGTGCTTTCACACACCTGCCGGTTGTTGATGTTTTCACGAATCGAATTGAATCAGGACTGTTGGCTCATCAATGATGTCCCTGTCCGCTTTGATCTCAAACCCAACTTCGATCTCACTGATGTCAGAGACCGAGGCAATCTGATTCTCCTCCAGCGATGATTCCTGCAGTCTGATCTCTAGCGCGGCAGATTCTCCGTCAGCAAGTTCTGCGCTGTAGAAAGAGTAGTCTGTCATGTAGCCATTTACAGAGAGCGAATCGTACGTGTCATCAATCGTGAGAGTTCTCCCACTTGTATTCTCGGCGAGCATGAGTACATACATATCGGAGCTGTATTCGGACGAGTCTTCCAATATGGTCTTTGCGACAATTCGCAATCCGTTATTTCGATAGACCTCCTCGCCTGTGGCATCATATCCTGTGTCCACACCGGGAACCATGATTTCGATAGAACGTTCCTCTGCGATATAGTTCCCGTTGGGGTCAAGCTGATTCAGCGACAGGGCAACAGAGCCGACCTCGTTGATACCATAGATGCTCAAGTCTTGAGCTTTGATTTAGGGTTATAAAATGCACTCTCGATGCACTTTTCATCCAAATAATCCACGTATTTCGGGCTGTACATAGGTTCCTTACGAATTTTGTAGCCGTTTTGTAGCCAGCTATTTTATACGTACTAACCGTTCGCAACGATTTATTTTGAATGATTTGCAGCAGATTTCGATATGATTCCCGCCAATAATCACCCGGAAATTGACCGCCTGATTCACCTCAAAAAACATCTTGGAGGTATGACCATGAGCAAACTTATATCCTATCAATTCAACATAGACACAGCCTGCGTAGAATTGGTTTTTGACGATAGAAGCCAGATTTCCATTGACTTCACCGCCGTTGAAAGCGAAGCTGCTGACAACCGCTTCCAGCAGTCAGAGCTGGATTATCTGATCTACAATGACCCGCTTGCTTATGCCGATCTGATTCTGAACAGCAAGCTGAACGTCCTGTTTGAATAAACCGACATGAGCATAAACGACAGCGTCCCGGTTCATAATGATTGGGACGCTGCTTATTATATCATTGTATTTTGCGAACTCATTCCTCGAACAGATACAGAAGATATCCGTAGCCCTCTGCTTTCATCTTTGCGTAAGGCACAAAGCGGAGGGACGCGCTGTTGATGCAGTAGCGCACGCCATTGGGGGACTCCGGATCGCCGGTGAACAAATGACCAAGGTGAGAATCTCCGGCACGGCTTCTGACCTCTGTGCGGCGCATGCCGTGGCTCAAGTCCTCCAGTTCCACCACGGCAGGCTCTTCAATGGGCTTTATGAAAGCCGGCCAGCCGCAGCCGCTCTCGTACTTATCCGTGGAGGAAAAGAGCGGCTCGCCGGTGACGACATCCACATAGATGCCCTTTTCAAACTTATCCCAGAACTCGCCTGTGAAAGCGCGCTCCGTGCCGCTCTCCTGCGTAACACGGTACTGCTCCGCCGTCAGCTTGTCCCGGATGGATTCCGCCGCGGGCTTCTGATAGTCGCCCGGATCGATGCGCAGCCGGGAAAACAGCTCCATCTCCGCGCGCGGGATGTGGCAGTAGCCGTTCGGGTTCTTTTCGAGGTAGTTCTGGTGGTACTCCTCGGCGGGGTAGTAGTTCTTGAGTGGGCCGATCTCCACGAAGAACTTTTCACTGCGTCCCCGCTCGATCTCCGCGATGCGCTCCACCGTTTCCTTCGCGCTTTCGTTGGTGTAATAGACACCGGTCTGATACTGGCTGCCCCGGTCGTTGCCCTGCCGGTTCTCCACCGTGGGGTCGATCACATAGAAGTAGGCCAGCAGCAGGGCGTCGAGACTCACCTGTCCGGGGTCATACTCCACCCGCACGGCCTCCCGAAAGCCGGTCTCGCCCTTGCAGCCGGTCTTGTAATCGGCGTCCGCCTCGCAGGTGCCGTTGGCATAGCCGCTCTCGGCATCGATGACGCCGGGAATAGACTGCATCAGCTGTTCCATTCCCCAGAAGCAGCCGCCCGCCAGATATATGACATTTTCCGTGGTATCCATATACATGCTTCCTTCACCGGACATATCAGAGGGCTGTCCGGTCATTTCCTTCTCGTCCATTTTCTGCGGCATATTTTTCTGCCCGGCAGTGCAGCCGCTCAGCAGCAGTACCGCGGTGAGCAGAAGCGGCAATACTCTCCGATACATGGTGTATCCCTCCTATTACAATAAATTTGGACAGGAAAGCCGGGCAGCCAGTCCGGCTTTCTCTCCATCTCGTGCCTAAGCTACAATAAGGGGAGCAACTGGCTGACCAAT
>JAXWVI010000095.1:0-1821 GCA_037245165.1 bacterium | reverse complement strand
CACCACTTTCGACGCAAACCAGTCAAAATATTTTGCCTCCCGTCCCGCACCCACACACCAAAGTCAACCCCTACACACCGAATACACACACAAACCCATATGGAGATTTCGTGAAATTATTGTGACGAAATTGTGAAGACATCGTGACGGTGTCGTGGCGACGTCGGGGCGAAAAAAAAGGTCACCCGCCGTTTATTCAACAGCAGGTGACCAAAGCACGGAAAGGAGTGTGGTTACTCACTATAGCACTCGGGCGCGTTAGCGCCTCTTATCAGGGGAAGATGCCGCCCTTGAGCTGATTGACGATGAGGTTGTATTCCTCCGTGCTGCAGGGAATAGAACCGTAAATCTGCCCTACCTCGAGATATCCGCTACACTCTCCGACATTCTTAACGAAACCGCTGGGGCATCCGTTGAGTTCGTAGTAACGGGGAGGAATGGTGACGTAGGGGCGTGAAATCTTAACTATAGGCGTCTTAGTGCCCATAGCTCCGATAGCGCCCGGCCCACCACCACGGGTAATCTGCGTGATGTTGCGGGTCGTCTGCATCGAGGTGATATTGCTGCCCACGCCAGCGATAGAATTTACCAGACCAGGGGCACCACTCATGTCGCCGTTCTCACGGGTATACGTCTGCTCGAACTCACCGCGCTCAGGGTTAATCCAATTGAAGCCCCTAGAGGTAACACCCGAAGCAGCTCCAACGGCGCCCGTAACGGCATTACCGACGCCCAGAATGGCATCTGTGACGCCCTCAATTCCGCTCTTAGTGTACTCGCTACTCGAGAATGGAATCTGCACGAAGATGTTTGCGGGGACTTCTGCGATGAGGCGGTCGCCGTTCGTGATGATGTAGAAGGCGGAATCGCTCATAACGTCACAGCGAAGGGCGATTTCGATAGACTTGCCGACTACAAGCTCGGGCGGAATTGAAAGCGTCTGTGCGAACGGAAGCTCTACGCAAATCTCCGTAAACGGCGCGTAGTCGAGGAAGCTGCCGAAATACACGGGGATGGGAATCGGACTGAATTTCCACTGCGTGTATTGCTGGATACGCTTACAGGGAATCGGGGTTTGTAGCGGGAATCCTGCAATGCCGCCCACTTGAGCATCACCCAGCTCTGGGATGTTAGCGAAGCATGTCTTAACGTTTGCGATACCGTCACCAGCACGCGAGATACCGCCGAAGGAGAGCATATGTTTCAGCCAGCCGTCAGTTGTCCACGTCTGCTCCGCAAGAGACTGCATGCCAGCGTTATTGAGCTTGACGATGGCATAGTTGCCCGTGATGCCGATATCGTCGGGCATCGTATAGATAGGGTCTCGGTTGGGGTCGTCTCCGACGCCAGCGTCGATGCTCGTATCGTTCCACGAGCCGTTACCGCCCAAATGGTCGCTGTTGTTAAAACCGCCGTTGCCGTCGTCTTTGGGGATGTCAGGATTTACAGGGTCTACAGGCTGCCAGTCTGACACTTGATTATCGTAGAAGCACTCGAACAGGTCTTTATTGGTAATCTCGTCTGCGCCAGTATCGGGGGAATACGAGACTACAGGCGCGGGGGTAAACACACTGGACTTACCACTCTCGTTAAAACTTGCAATGCTTGCCGAAAGAATTGAAATAACCCGCGTGAACTTATCGCCAAAGTCTATTTTGGTAAAGTCGCCAGTATTATCTTTAAGATGCTTGGAGAGGTTGGTCACGGGATACGTCTGAATGACGGAATAACCGTGGTACAAGTCAGGGCGGCCATAACCGACAATCGAGATGGTCTTCTCCTTATACTGAAGCACAGACCAGTTATTATTTTCAAGCAGCG
>JAXWVI010000094.1:0-7092 GCA_037245165.1 bacterium | reverse complement strand
TCTTTCCTCAATTTTTCTTCATTTTTCTATTGACTTTTTATTTGCAGACTTTTGTCTCTTTTATCCTACCAGACCATGGAAATGAATGCAAGGAAAAGGGCAAAATGTCCCCTCTTTTTCCCTGCGGCCCTTGCAATCAGAACAGGATTCTTGTATAATATTCCGGAATCGTTTTGTCTTAAACCCTTTGGGGCCAACAATACAGGAAAGTGTGATTCAAATTGAAGTACGATTTCACCGCCATTGAAAAGAAGTGGCAAACCAAGTGGAAGGATGAAAAGACCTTCTCCTGCCAGACCGGCGACACCTCCAAGCCCAAATTCTACGGCCTGGTGGAGTTCCCTTACCCCTCCGGTCAGGGCCTGCATGTGGGCCACGCCCGGCCCTACACCGCCATGGACGTGATCGCCCGGAAGAAGCGCATGGACGGCTACAATGTCCTGTTTCCCATCGGCTTTGACGCCTTCGGCCTGCCCACGGAGAACTACGCCATCAAAAACCACATCCACCCCGCCAAGGTGACCCACGACAACATCCAGAACTTCACCAAGCAGCTGCATATGCTGGGCTACTCCTTCGACTGGGACCGGGTGGTGGACACCACCGACCCCAGCTACTACAAGTGGACCCAGTGGATTTTCCTCCAGCTGTACAAGCACGGCCTGGCCTATAAGACCACCATGCCCGTGAACTGGTGTACCTCCTGTAAGTGCGTGCTGGCCAACGAGGAGGTGGTGGAGGGCGTGTGCGAGCGTTGCGGCTCCCCCGTCATCCGCAAGGAGAAGAGCCAGTGGATGCTGAAGATTACCGCCTACGCCCAGCGGCTCATCGACGATTTGGACGGCCTTGATTTCATCGAGCGGGTGAAGATTCAGCAGCGCAACTGGATCGGCCGCTCCACCGGCGCCGAGGTCACCTTCAAGGCCACCACCGGCGAGGATATCGTGGTCTTCACCACCCGGCCCGACACCCTCTTCGGGGCCACCTATATGGTCCTGTCCCCGGAGCACGAGCTGGTGAAGAACTGGCTGGAGAGCGGCAAGCTGAAAAACGCCGACGAGGTGGTGGCTTACCAGAAGGAGGCCGCCTCCAAGTCCGATCTGGAGCGCACGGAGCTTAACAAGGAGAAGACCGGCGTATGCCTGGACGGCGTGAAGGGCGTCAACCCGGTGAACGGCCGGGAGATTCCCATCTTCATCTCCGACTATGTCCTGGCCACCTACGGCACCGGCGCCATCATGGCCGTGCCCGCCCACGACGACCGCGACTGGGAGTTTGCCAAGAAGTTCGGCTGTGAGATCATCGAGGTGGTCTCCGGGGGCGAGGACGTGCAGAAGGCCGCCTTCACCGCCAAGGACGAGACGGGTATTCTGGTAAACTCCGACTTCCTCAACGGCCTGACCGTGAAGGACGCCATCCCCGTCATCACCAAGTGGCTGGAGGAGAAGGGCATCGGCAAGGCCAAGGTCAACTACAAGCTCCGGGACTGGGTGTTCTCCCGCCAGCGCTACTGGGGCGAACCCATCCCCATGGTCTGGTGCGACAAGTGCGGCTGGCAGCCCATTCCTGAAGATCAGCTGCCCCTGCTGCTGCCCGAGGTGGAGAGCTATGAGCCCACCGACGACGGCGAGTCCCCCCTGTCCAAGATGACCGACTGGGTGAACACCACCTGCCCCTGCTGCGGCGGTCCGGCCAAGCGGGAGACAGACACCATGCCCCAGTGGGCCGGGTCCAGCTGGTACTTCCTGAGATATATGGACCCCCACAACGACAAGGAACTGGCCAGCCAGGAGGCTCTCAAGTACTGGAGCCCCGTGGACTGGTACAACGGCGGCATGGAGCACACCACCCTCCACCTGCTGTACAGCCGCTTCTGGCATAAATTCCTCTACGACATCGGGGTGGTGCCCACCAAGGAGCCCTACCAGAAGCGTACCTCCCACGGCATGATCCTGGGCGAGGGCGGGGAGAAGATGTCCAAGTCCAGGGGCAACGTGGTCAACCCCAACGACATCATCGACCAGTACGGCGCGGACACCATGCGCACCTATATCATGTTCATCGGCGACTTTGAGAAGGCCGCCGCCTGGTCGGCCAACGCCGTGAAGGGCTGCAAGCGCTTCCTGGACCGGGTGTGGAACCTGGCCACCGAGCAGGAGCATGTGGGCGACGGGTACTCCAAGGAAAACGAGCAGGCCGTCCACAAGGCCATCAAGAAGGTGTCCGAGGACATCGAGGCCATGAAATTTAACACCGCCATCGCCGCCCTCATGTCCCTGGTCAACGACTTCTACGCCAAGGGCGCCAGCCGGGGAGATATGAAGGCCCTGCTGCTCATGCTCTCCCCCTTCGCCCCCCACATGTGCGAGGAGCTGTGGGAGATGGCCGGCTACGGCGGGCAGGTGTGCCTGCAAAGCTGGCCGGAGTACGACGAGAGCAAGACCGTCACCGACACCGTCCAGATGGCCGTCCAGGTCAGCGGCAAGGTGAAGGCCAACATTGTGGTACCCGCCGACGCCTCCGACGAGGAGATCGTCGCCGCCGCTCTGGCCGAGCCCAAGGTCCAGAAGCTGGCCGACGGCATGACCCTGGTCAAGTCCATCGTGGTCAAGGGAAAGCTAGTAAGTCTCATTTTCAAACCCCAGGCCTAATTTACACCGCGTTCACAATTCTACCCTTGACACCAAGAGAAAAAACGAATATAATACCACTGTTAAAGCCATAAAAATGGCCCTTACGCGAGCCGGGATCATCCCGCCGCGCCGGAGGGAGGGAAATATAATGTCGGAAGTCCGTGTAAGAGAAAACGAGTCTCTGGAGAGCGCCCTGAAGCGCTTTAAGCGCAGCTGCGCCAAGTCCGGAGTGCTGGCCGAGGTGCGCAAGCGTGAGCACTACGAGAGTCCCAGTGTGAAGCGCCGCAAGAAGTCCGAGGCCGCCCGCAAGAACCGTAAGAAGTTCTATTAAGAAATCAAACCGCCGCGGCGTGACCCGCCGCGGCGGTTTCATCATCCGTGAGAAAATTTGATGTTTCTCTTGACAAATTGCCGCCTTGGTGGTAAGATAACAAGCGTCTCTGATTTGGAGAAGAGTCGGAGAGATGTCCGAGTGGTTTAAGGAGCTGGTCTTGAAAACCAGTGACTCGCAAGAGCCGTGGGTTCGAATCCCACTCTCTCCGCCACTTTTTCTCTCAACAATGAAATAGCCTGAACCGTTGACTTACAGCCATGCAGAAGTACCCAAGTGGCTATAAGGGGCTCCCCTGCTAAGGGAGTAGGCGGGTAACACCGTGCGGGGGTTCGAATCCCCCCTTCTGCGCCACGTCGGAGCAAAGTCCGCTTTGCTCCGACGTCTTTTTATGCTCTTGGCAAAAAAGACGTCATCCGCCCGCTCCCTTGCTCCTCCTTCCAAATAGAACCCGCTGCGCTGGGCTTCGATTTGGGTTTGGGCACATACCTGGAGACAGAAGCATATAGAAGGCTGCGATCTTCCATACCGAAGCAAAGTCCGCTTTGCTCCGGTATTTTTATTCCCTTGACACATCGGAACAAGAGGCATATAATACCTCTTGAAAAGAGGTATTGGTATGAAGGTGGATAAGGAACTGACCAAGGGCAGCCATGAGCTGATTTTGCTGAAGCTGCTCAGCCGGAAAGACATGTACGGCTATGAATTGATTCAGGAGATGTCCCTGTTGTCGGAGCAGGTGTTTGCCATGAGTCAGGGGAGTCTCTATCCCTTTCTGCACGGGCTGGAGGACCGGGGACTGATCCAGTCCTACACCAGGGAGGCGGGAGGTCGGGAGCGCCGGTACTACCGCCTTACCCCCGCCGGACGGGGGGCGCTGGAGGAAAAGGAGCGGCAGTGGGGAATCTACACCCGGGCCATGGAGCGGATTTTGAAAGGGGCGTGGGGCGGATGACATGGCAGGACCAATTTGTAAAGGCTTGTCTGGAAAAGGTGCCGGCCGGAGAATACCGGCATCGGAGCGAGGCGGAGCTGCGGGAGCACCTGGAGACCCTGGCATGGGAGCGAAGGGAGGCCGGAGCGGGGGAGGATCAGGTACGGCAAGAGGTCCTCGCCCGGATGGGCGACCCGGCTCAGCTGCAAAAAGCTTATCAGGCGGAGGGGCTTCGCAGGAGAGCGCTGGAGCCCCGGTACATGGTGGAGTGCTGGCTGGCGGGTGTGATGTGGATGGACCTTTGTTGGTTTGTGCTGTGGCTGCTGCTGGCGGCGGTGGGGTTTAGCAATGACTCGGGGGCATTTCCACTGTATGGCTACCCGGGGCGCGTCCTTTTTGTTGGTGTGGTGCTGTCGGTGTTTCCCACCTTGGTCAGCGGATGGTATCTGTCGGGCGCCTTGCGGTTCCATCCCCGTCCTGTGCGGATGAATTGTGCCTGTCTGGGGCTGATTTGGCTGGTAACTTGCCTGGAGCAGTTGGGCCTCAGTGCCCTGACCTACGGCATCCCGGTGTGGAGGCTGGGAGAGCTATTTGGGCGCATTTCCGGCGGTTCCGACCCCACCTTTCCTTGGTTTACTCCCCTGTATGCAGGGCTGTGGCTTATGTGGTGTTTGTTGTTGGGAATTGGGCTGCCCCAGATGCGCCGGGCCTTTGAGGCACATAGAGGGGGGAAGGGGCCTTTGTCAGGTCAGAATTAAGAGTAATTCAGAATTTTTTCATGCGGGAGACAAAGTTTTATGCTATAATTTTCCTATACCATTTGATAGAGAAACTATGTTTTCTCTCTCAGATCATCCAAAGGAGACCCCGCAATGGAATTTGTATTTCATATTTCCCCTTATCGGGACCCGTCCCTGGTTCATCAGGTGGGCGCCGCCCTGGAGAAGCGGACGGAGCTGCGCGCCAGGCAGCAGTACCCGGGCCTGTGGCGGGTGACCGACCACTTTAACAAGGCCAAGGTGCCCGAAGCTGTTTGGAAGAAGCGGCGGATACGGTATCGGCTCTATGGCGTCTTGCTGACCATCATGGGCGTGATATTGCTTGTGCCGGGACTGATGGAACCAAAGAAGCTGCTGGTTCCGCTGGTTGCCGGAGTAGTCGGCCTTTTGGCCGGATTGTTCACCCTGTGGGCGGGCGGGGTCACAAGCAGACAGACCAAGCGCTTTGACCAGGCTGCCGGGAAGCTGCTGAAGGGGTTTGAGGCCCCTCCTCCCGCACGGGTCCGGTTTGTCCGGGAGGGTATGGAAATCGGGGGAAAGCTTGCCGCTTCCTATGCTGATTTTGATTTTGCGGCCGAGACAAAGGACCTGTTTCTGCTGACCTGGAAGGAAAAAGTGACAATTTTACAAAAGAAGGATCTGGCCGCTGGGAATGGGGCGCAGTTTTGCGACTTTCTCATGGACCGGATGAAGGGCCATGGAACTTTTTACAGCTTCCGCCCGTTTTGATCTGCCTGTTCCGCTCCGGGGATTCCCCGGGGCGGTTTTTTTGCCTGCTGCATGCGAGGGGCTAATCCGGTCAGACTGAAGAGAAACAAGAGCGTATCGTTTCCCATATTTGGAAAAAGTCACAATTACGAAGGCGTTTTTTTGTGTGTTATGATAGATGAGTTCTTTGGAAGGAAATGTCTGAATGAGAAAGGAAATGGAATATATGCCTCATAATAAGCGGGAAAGTTTGATTTATACTGTGCTGATGTGTTTTGTAATGGTGCTCTGGATGAGCGTATATAACGTGGCGCTGCAATACGGTACGCTGAATTTGGAGGTGGTCGTTGCGGCGTGGGTGGGACTCCCCGTGGCCTATGTGTTCGCCATGTGCTGCGACTGGTTTGTAGCCTCCAAAATTGCCAAGGGGATCGCCTTCGGCTATCTGGTCAAGCCGGAGGACAGCGAGCTGAAAAAAATAATCTGCGTCTCCGGCGGTATGGTGGTGGTCATGGTGATCGTCATGTCCCTGTACGGCGCCTGCGAGGGCGCATTCCATTCGGGAAACTGGAGCGCGGTGCCCATGAACTGGATGATCAACATCCCCCGCAATTTTGTGATGGCGCTGCCCGTCCAGTTCTTCGTTGCCGGGCCGCTGGTGCGCCGGGTGTTCCGGGCCGCCTTCCCGGTGGGCAAGGTGCTGGCCTGAGTGATCTGAATTTATTATGAAACATCCCGCGAGCGTTGTGACGCCCGCGGGATGTTTTTCTTTAGACTTGACAAAAGGAGATTTCATGCCTATAATGTGTTCTTAGAAGAACACAAAAAGAACACATGATAAAAAGGAGGACAAGATGAAAGAAGATAAATTTCTCTCTGTCAGGCCCACCGCGGAGCTGTTATCCGCCTTCACCTACGCGGACCCCCAAAAATTAGGGGACCGCACCACTGTGCTCGGCCTGGCGCTTCAGTATGTGGCCGAGAACGGCAGCGCTGAGGTTTTAACCCGCGCGGCGCAGGAGGAAATCCAGATTCAGGAGGATGTGACGCTCCCCACATCCTTTAAGGTTCGCCTTCCGGCGGAAGAGGAGGAGACGTTCTCAGCCGCCGTGGAACGCTTCAAAAGGGCGTTTGATCTGAAACGGGTCAGACTGAAATTTTTGATGATCGTGTCGCTGAAGGCATTTGGGAGTGCGCAAAGGCAGAAAGCGGCGGCAAAGACCGCGGAACATATGGTGAAATTTGGAATAGACCCGCTGGTTTTCAAGCAGGAGTATGAGCTGTCGAAGGAGCCGGAAAAGGAAACCTTATACCGCCTGGCCCGGACCTATCTGGAGAAGATCGACCCGGAGCTGGAGGGGAAAATCCGGGAGCAGGTCAATGAGCAGATTCAAAGAATATCTGACTTCTACAATTCCGCGAAGTATTTCCCGCCCAAACGAAAGAGCTTCGGGAAGACAAATATCATCTTTGTGGCCAAGGTGTACGCGGGAATCCTCCTGTTCCTTGCAGAGACGGAGCGGGTGGATTTGGGGGAAATGATAGCATGGCTGGAGCGGGAGACAGAGAACGGGTGACAGAATAACAGAAGGCCGCCGGGGAAGAAGCGCTTCCCCGGCGGCCTCGTTTCAGTTGTGTGATATGCGCTGGGATTTAACCCTTCATGCTCTTGACGGCCTCGGCGACGATGGCGTCGTCGGCGATGTA
>JAXWVI010000093.1:0-31306 GCA_037245165.1 bacterium | reverse complement strand
AAGACGGCGGCCTCTCACGCCGCAAACATGGGTTCGATTCCCGTACGGGTCACCATTCAAAATTTAAACACTTGTGTTTGAATTTTGAATAAAGAAAATTGAAGTTGGTATTGATTAGGGCGAGGGTCCACCCGTTCCCATTCCGAACACGGAAGTTAAGCTCGCTTCTGCCGAAAATACTTGTCTGGAGACGGACCGGGAAGATAGGTAACGCCAACACAAAGAAGGAACAGCGATACTGTTCCTTCTTTTTTTATAAATACTGGGAATGTACCAATGAAAGGGTAGGTGAGGGATGTGAACAAACGGCTTGCTGCACTGAAAATTCCCGTGGGTATGCGAACCATAAAGACCGCGTTGGCAGTGGTTCTGGCCTTGCTGGTGGTGGAGCAATACGGCGCCAGTCCGGCTAAGGTAGTTTTCGCAACGATCGGCGCTATCTCCGCCGTTGGCCCCACGTTCACCGCCTCCCTGCTGGCCTGTCTGACACAAATCTGCGGAGTGACGGTAGGGGTACTGTTGGCATTGCTTATGCTGTCCTTACAGATTCATCCTATGGTCGCGGTAGGGATAGGTGTTATCGCCATTCTGGCAGGCTATCAGAGCCTAAGACTGAAGCTGGTGCCGGTGCTGCCCTGTCTGGTACTGGTCAATGTGTGCCTGAACCCGGCGGTGGAGGCGGTATCCTATTCTGCAGGCCGAATTTGGGATACGGCAATCGGTCTGGCGATCGGAATGCTGGTCAATACCTTGATTTTTCCCTATGACAACAGTTTAAAAATCCGTCAGACCATGGAGGGGCTGGATCGGGATTTGCTGATTTTTTTGGAAGATATGTTTGATGGAGACGAGCATCTTCCCGAAACGGATGTAATCGAAAAAAAGATTGATGCCCTGGAGGGGCAGCTGGCGCTATTTTCCCAGCAAAGGCTGCTGCGGAGAAAACGCCAGAAGTGCGAGCTTCAACGGCTGGAGCGATGTGAGGACATTGCCCAGGCTCTATTGACCGAACTGATTACCTTGCGCAATATGGAGCGTTTGGGCTGCCTCAATGAGCAGAACCGCCAGGCCCTTCGTTCCTTGGGCGCACAAGTGTCGGACCAGTGTCCGGCGGATGTTGGAAGCGTGGAAAATACGGTGGTCAATTATCATATTGCTCAGGTGCTCCGTCTGCGGAAGGAGCTCAAAGCCAGGCTGAAAGAGAGAAAAAAATAAAAAATTTAGACCGTTCCGTTGGGAACGGTCTAAATTTTTTTATTTAGGATTCCTCAAAATTTCCGGTGTACAGCCGGTAATAGGTGCCCTTCTTTTCCATCAGTTCGTCGTGGGTGCCCCGCTCGATGATCCGACCCTGATCCATGACCATGATGCAGTTTGCGTTGCGAACAGTGCTCAGACGATGAGCGATGACAAAGGTGGTGCGTCCGTACATCAGCGCATCCATGCCGTCCTGAACCAGCTTTTCAGTACGGGTATCAATGGAGGAGGTGGCTTCATCCAAAATCAGTACCGGCGGGTCGGCCACAGCGGCCCGGGCAATGGCGATGAGCTGCCGCTGGCCCTGGGAGAGATTGGCGCCGTCCCCAGTGAGCATGGTGTCGTAGCCATCGGGGAGCCGGCGGATAAAGCCATCTGCGTTGGCCAGCTTGGCTGCGGCCATACATTCCTCATCGCTGGCTGTTAGGTTGCCGTAACGGATATTTTCCAAAACAGTGCCGGTAAAGAGGTGAGTGTCCTGAAGAACAATGCCCAGGGACCGGCGCAAGTCAGGTTTTTTGATCTTGTTGATGTTAATGCCGTCGTAGCGGATCTTGCCGTCGGCAATGTCATAGAATCGATTGATGAGGTTGGTGATGGTGGTCTTGCCCGCGCCGGTGGCCCCGACAAAGGCAATTTTCTGACCGGGCTTGGCCCATAGGGAGATGTCGTGGAGGACCATCTTATCCGGGGTATAGCCAAAGTCTACCCCATCAAAGACCACGCCGCCTTCCAGCTTGGTGTAGGTGATGGTGCCGTCTGCCTTGTGAGGGTGCTTCCAGGCCCAGACGTTGGTACGCTCCGGGGTTTCGGAGATGGTGCCGTCGGCTCCTTCCTTGGCGTTGACCAGCTCCACATACCCATGATCGGTCTCGGGCTGCTGGTCCATCAGGTCGAAGACACGCTGGGCGCCCGCCGCAGCGGTGACAACAAAATTGACCTGCATACTCACCTGGGTGATGGGCTGGGTAAAGCTTTTATTGAGGCCCACAAAGGTGATAACCGTACCCAGCGTGACGCCGGCCAGGTTGTTGATCCCCAGGGCAGCGCCGACGATGGCCACCAGCACATAGCTGAGCCACCCAATATTGGCGTTGATGGGCATGAGAAGGTTGGCGTAGCGGTTGGCAGGCTCGGCGCTCTGACGCAGCGCCTCGTTCACTTTGTGAAAGTCCTCCTTGGCCTGTTCCTCATGACAGAAGACCTTGACGACTTTCTGGCCGTCCAGCATCTCCTCGATAAAGCCATCCACGATGCCCAGATTCCGCTGCTGCTGGACGTAGTACTTACCAGACAAGGAGGAAAAGTTTCGGGTCACAAGCAGCATGACAACGGCGGTGAGGATAGAAATGACGGTGAGGGTGGGGTTCAGGATTAGCATGGTGATCAGAGTGGCAATCATCGTGATGCTGGAGTTGATCACCTGAGGAATGCTCTGGCTCAGAAGCTGACGGAGGGTATCCACGTCGTTGGTGTAGACGGACATGATGTCCCCGTGGGCGTGGGTGTCAAAATACTGGATGGGCAGAGACTCCATCTTCCGGAACAGGTCGTCGCGCAGCCGGCGCATGGTACCCTGGCTGATGGTGACCATAATACGGTTATAGGCAAAGGCGGCGATAACGCCCAGCGCCATCAGGAAGGCAAGGCGGACAATGGCCGCCCACAAGTCGGAGAAATCGGTGGCGCCGGTATTCAGCATGGGAACAATGTAGTCATCCACCAATGTCTGGGGGAAGGTGGCCCCCACCACAGTGGCCGCGGCGGAAACGATAATGCACAGGATTACCAGCAGAAAAGGCAGGGCGTACAGCTTTAGCATATAGCCCAGGACCCGTTTGAGCACATTAAGAGAGGCGGCGCGGGGTTTTGCTTGTTTCATGTCAGCTCATCTCCTTTCACGCGCTCTGATCGAAGTCGCCTCCGCCCTTTACCTGAGAATCGTAAATCTCCCGATAAATGGCGTTGGTCTTCAGCAGGTTTTCATGGCTGTCAAAGCCGTTTATGCGGCCATTGTCCAGCACCAGAATCCGGTCGGCATCCTCCACGCTGGAGATCCGCTGGGCGATGATGATCTTGGTGGTGCCAGGCAGATACTTGGCCAGCGCGGCACGGATCTTCGCGTCGGTGGCGGTGTCCACAGCAGAGGTGGAGTCATCCAAAATCAGAACCTTGGGCTTTTTCAACAGGGCCCGGGCGATACAAAGCCGCTGCTTCTGGCCGCCGGACACATTGGCGCCGCCTCGTTCAATGCGGGTTTGGTAGCCGTCGGGGAAGCGGTCGATAAACTCATCGGCGCAGGCCGCCCGGCAGACGGCCTCACATTCCTCCTGGGTGGCGTCGGGATTGCCCCAGCGGAGATTGTCCAGGATGGTGCCGGAGAACAGGGTGTTCTTTTGCAGAACCACGGAAACCTGGTTGCGCAGGGCCTCCATGTCGTACTGTCGCACGTCCAGGCCGCCCACCCGAACCTGGCCGGAATCCACATCGTAGAGGCGGCAGATCAGGTTGACCAGGCTGCTCTTGCCTGAGCCGGTGCCGCCGATGACGCCGATGGTCTCCCCGGACTTGATATGCAGGTCGATATCGATCAGTGCGTCCTTTCCGCTGCCATGCTTGTAGGAGAAGTCCACATGGTCAAAGTCGATGGAGCCATCCGCAACCTGGAGGACGGGCTTAGCCGGGTCGTGAAGGTCGGGGACCTCGTTGAGCACTTCACTGATCCGCCGGATGCTGGCCATGGACATGGAGATCATGACCACCACCATGGAGAGCATCATCAGGCTCATGAGCAGGGACATAACATAGCTGAACAGGCTGGTCAGGTTGCCGGAGGTCATGTCCCCGGCCACGATGAAGTGGGAGCCCATCCAGGACACCATGATGATGCAGAAGTATACCGCCGTCATCATGGCAGGGTTGTTGAAGGCCAGCAGACCCTCGGCCCTTACAAACAGCCGGTAGAGGTTTTGAGAGGCCTTGGAGAACTTCTCATTCTCATGGTCCTCCCGCACGAAGGCCTTGACCACCCGGATGGCGGAGATATTCTCCTGGACGCTGGCGTTCAGGTCGTCATACTTCCGAAATACCTGGTTGAAGATCTTCATGGTGACCACCATAATGCTCCCCAGCACCAGGATCAAAAACACAATGGCAATAAGAAAGGTGAGGCTCAGCTGGGGACTGATAATCAGGCACATGATGTAGCTGAACACGAAGGTCAGCGGAGAGCGCACCGCCACACGAATGACCATCATGAAGGCGTTTTGCACGTTGGTGATGTCGGTGGTCATGCGGGTGACCAGTCCGGGTACGCTGAATTTGTCGATGTTGGAAAAAGAAAAGGTCTGAATGTTGCGGTAAATGGCCTCCCGAAGGTTGGCGGCCAGTCCGGCGGAAGCGGCGGCGGCAAATTTGCCCGCCAGGGCGCCGAAGGCCAGGCCCAGGAAGGCCATGACCACCATCAGGATTCCGTAGCGGTATACGGTGGGCAGGTCGCCTTTTTCCAGCCCCTGGTCAATGATGATGGCGGTAATAAAGGGCAGCAGGATATCCATAACCACTTCCAGCGTGGTCAGGCCGATACAGGCCAGAGCATCCCGTTTAAAACGCCCCAACTGTCCCAGTACAGTTTTCAAAACGTTGGTTCCTCCTTTGCTTGTTGGTTCAGTGCGGACAAATTGTCCAGCAGTTTTCGCTGGAGCCGGTCCAGATCAGCCAGCTCCTGGGGGGAGAAGCAGCGGTACAGCCTCTGGTGTACCTGTCTGCCGCAGCGCTCCAGATGCTGCTCCAGGGCCTCGGCGGCCTGGGTGGCGAACAGCAGCTTGCGCCGCTCGTCCCCGTCCCAGTGCTCCACTCGGACGTAGCCCTTCTCCTTCAACCGCTTCAGAATGCTGGACAAGGCGGCCATGGAATAGCCGAATTCCTGATGAATTTGGGTGAGGGAAGTGCCCTGGTCACTGTGGCGCAGCACATATAACAGAATCTGGGCTTGGGCGGATGTCAGCCCCCAGGGAGCCAGAGCGCCATTGACCCACTGCTCCATCTGGATGGAAATACGCCGATTGTCCCGCAGAATGCGCTCCTGATTTTGTACCATAAACTCCCTTCTTTGTGTTTGTTCGGGGCGAAATAATTTCGACCCTTACTTTTTATAGCACGATTTTTCTTGTATGTGAAATTCAAATGTGCTATATTCTATAAAAGATGTTTATAGGTATTTGTTGTGACACTGGAGGAAACTGGAAGGAGAGGGCGGTTTGAATACCACACAGCTGGAATGTTTTATGGCGGTAGCCAACTATTTGAATTTTTCCCGGGCGGCGGAGCAGCTGCGCCTGACCCAGCCGGCGGTGAGCCATCAGGTCAATACCTTGGAGGACGAGCTGGGAGTCAAGCTCTTTCACCGTACCAGCAAAAGCGTCCGCCTGACCCAGGAGGGCTTTCAATTCACCCACTATGCCGGAGAGATTTTAAAGCTGACGGAGTTGTCCCGGGCCCGGATGAAGGAGGCCCGGCGGGATGCCCCCATGCGTCTGGCGGTGGGCTGCCGGAACACAGTGGAGCTGCGGCTGCTGACCTCCGCCTTGGACCGGCTGCGGCGGGCGGAGCCACAGCTGCTGCCCATGCTGCGCCTGATTCCGTTTGACTCGTTGGAAAATCTGCTGACAGAGGGGGAAATCCACCTGATGTTTTCCTTTGCCGCCTCCGCCCCCAAAAAGGCCCGGTTTCGGGAGTTGGTTCGCTGTCCCGTCTCCTGTATCTGCGCCCCCGAACATCCGCTGGCGGGGACGGGGGAGGTGACCATGGAGCAGCTCCAGAGAGCGGGACGGATTGCTGTCTGCCGCCCTCCCATCTGTCCCGGGGAATTATTTGCCATTCAGGGGCAGGCGGTGGGAGGGAGGAGCACTGGGGAGATCCTCTTCTGCGATCATCAGGAGGCCATGTTTACCCTGGTGGAGGCGGGCTACGCCTTCGCGGTGACCACCGATCTTCCGGGCACCCAGCCGCCGGGGCTGTGCAGCCGCCCCGTGGCGGGGATTGAGCCTCTGTCTTTTGGAACGGTCACCCTGCCCGGCCAGAAAAACCCGGGGGTGAAGCAGCTGGTGGAGCTGCTGGAGGAGAGCCTAAGGGAAAGAGCGTCCAACTGAAAAGTGCCAGGCCGCTGGGCGGCCTGGCACTTTTTAATTCAGCAGTTCCAGATAGGATGCCACGTCAAATTCCTCCAGAGGACTGTCCTTGCGCAGATAGAGAGGGTGGTGGGGATGGCCCTTCTTGGAGCGCTTTCCAGCGGAGTACCACACCGCCCCCCGGCGGTTTCCAATGTCAATCATGTCCCGTACACAGTCGGGAAGGTAGGGACGTTTTTCGATGATGGTCCCCCAGGCCGCCCAGACGGCTGGCCGGCCGTCCTGGTCCAGGGACAGAGCGTAGTCGAAGGCCCGCATATTTTCCCGATGGAGCTGCTGATTATAGGTCAGCTCCATGTCGTCGGGGTTGGTGGCCCGTTGGGCGTAGACGTTGAACATGATGAAGCTGTCATAGCCGTTGTGGAGCGCTACCCGCTCCACTGATTTCAGGGTGTTGTCCAGATCGTCCGGGGCAGCGGTGGAGGGGTTGATGCCCACACAGATCAGGGGCTTGCTGCCCCGTGTTCCTAGGATGTAACGATACTCAGAGTAGAAATTTGGAACATAAATCCATTTTGTAATGTCATAATTGGGGCTGGGCCGATTGGCAGCCTCCAAAGCAGCGTCAAATGGAACCAGCTGAAGCTGGTTGGTTTCACAGGTGGGGATGTGCATGGGCAGCCTCCTTTTCTCTTTCTGCTATCATACCAGCTTTCTGCCTCCGGGGCAAGAAAAACCCTCCGTCCGGCAGGACGGAGGGCGGTATATTTTTCGGAAAAGACTCGCTTATACATTGGCGTGGGCCAGCTTGGGCTCCCGCTGGGGCTGGGACTCCCGCTGAGGGGCAGATTCCTGATGGGTCAGGCCCTTGGCGTTGGCCAGCATGAGCTTGATGCGGTTCTCCTGATTGATCTTGGTGGCGCCCGGATCGTAATCAATGGCCACAATATTACTATAAGGATAGTCATCCTTCAGCTTGCGGATCATGCCCTTGCCCACAATGTGGTTGGGAAGGCAGCCGAAGGGCTGGGTGCAGACAATGTTGTTGGTACCGGAGTGGATAAGCTCCAGCATCTCGGCGGTCAAAAGCCAACCCTCGCCCATCTTGTTGCCGTCGCCCAGGTATCCCTGGACCAGGCTGTGCAATTCCCGGAAGGTGCCGGGGGCGCGGAAGCGGCCGGAGCGCTCCAGAGCCTCGATCATGTCCTTCTGACATGCCTCGATGTAAGACATAAAGGCTTTACAGGCGGCCTTCTTAATCCACTTGCCCCCGTACAGGTCCACATCGGACACCCGGTTGAAAATTTTGAAGATGATAAAGTCGGTCAGTCCGGGGACCACCGGCTCCACTCCCTCGGAGAGGAGGAATTTCTCCAGGTTGTTGTTGCCCAGGGGGGCAAACTTCACATAAATCTCGCCCACCACGCCCACGCGGATTTTGGGTTCGCCCTGTACGGGGATGGCGGCAAAGTCGGCGCAGATGGCGTCAAAGTTCCGGCGCATCTGAGCGCGGGACATGCCCTTGCCGGCTTGGAAGCCGTCTACCAGCTTCTGGGACCAGTGGTCGATCATCCCGTCGGCGGCGCCCTCGCTGACCTCATAGGGGCGGACCTGGTTGGCCACATTGACGATGATGTCGCCATACATCATGGCATAGACCGCCTTGCGGATGAAGGGGAGGGTCAGCTTAAAGCCGGGGTTCTTCTCCAGGCCGGACAGGTTGACGGACACCACGGGGATGTAGGCCATGTCGGCCTTGGCCAGGGCCTTCCGAAGCAGATGGATGTAGTTGCTGGCCCGGCAGCCGCCGCCGGTCTGGGTGATGAGCAGTCCCACCTTGTGGGGGTCATAGCCCCCGTGCTTTACTGCGTCGATGAGCTGACCGATGACCAGCAGGGCGGGGTAGCAGGTGTCGTTATGGACGTATTTCAATCCCTCGTCCACAATCCCCCGGTGGTTGGTGGTGAGCATATCCACCTTGTACCCCTCGCACTCCAGCAGCTTTTTCAGCATACCGAAGTGGACGGGGAGCATCTGAGGCATCAGGAGGGTGTACTCCTCCTTCATCTCCTTGGTAAACAGAAGACGACCGGATTCATCATATACCAATTTCGCCATAATCAATGTTCCTTTCTCGCTTCAATGGCGGCCATCAGGGAGCGGATTCGGATTCTGACTGCCCCCAGGTTACTGATGTCATCAATTTTCAGCTGGGTATAGAGTTTGCCGCCCTCCTCCAGGATGGAGCGCATCTCGTCGCCTGTAATGGCGTCGATGCCGCAGCCGAAGCTCACCAGCTGAATCAGCTCCATATCCTTCTGCGTACAGACGTACCGGGCTGCGTTGTACATCCGGGCGTGGTAGGTCCACTGGTTGAGGACGTGGCGGGGAGCCTTATCTTCCAGGTAAGCCACCCCGTCCTCGGTCAGCAGGACAAAGCCATAGGAGGTAATCAGGTCGTTGATGCCGTGGTTGATCTCCGGGTCCATGTGGTAGGGCCGGCCGGCCACCACCAGAATGGGCCGCCCCTCCCGGCGGGCCTGGTCGATGTAGCGCTTGCCCGTCTCCCGCAGATCGTCCTTATAGGCGTCATAGGCGGCGTAGGCGGCCTTGACAGCGGCGGAAGTCTCCCGCTTGGGGACCTGGAACTCGTTAAAGAACCACTCTCCCGCCTTGCGCTCAAAGTCCTTGGGGCGGTGCAGACCAAAATAGGGGTTGAGGAACCGGGTATTCTTCAGCTCCGGTACATTGGCGGCCAGCAGCTCGGGGTAGTAGGCCACCACGGGGCAGTTATAGTTGTTGTCGCTGACTCCCTCGTTGAAGTTGTAGGGCATACAGGGGTAGAAGATGGCGTCCACCCCCTCCTCGATGAGGGCCTCCACATGGCCGTGGAGGAGCTTGGCGGGGTAGCACACCGTGTCTGAGGGGATGGTGCGCTGTCCCTTTAGGTAGAGCTTGCGGGAGGACTCGGGGGAGAGGACAATCTCAAAGTTGAGCTTGGTAAACAGCTCAAACCAGAAGGGGAGATTCTCGTACATATTGAGCCCGAAGGGGATGCCGATCCTGCCCCGGGCGCCGGTGCCATTGCCTTTCCCCTGGAGGGAGCGCAGGTGGGCGTATTTATAGCGCATAAGGTCGGGCAGGCGGCTGGGCTCCTCCCCCAGGGGGCGGGAGCAGCGGTTGCCCGAGATAAAGCGCCGCCCGCCGTCAAAGGAGTTGACGGTGAGGGAACAGTGGTTGGTACACAGGCCGCAGGTGGCGGGGCGGGCGGTGTGGGTAAACTTCTCCAGAGCCTTGGCCGAGAGCAGGGCGCTCTTGTCCAGGTGCAGGTCCCGGGCGGCCAGGGCGGCGCCGAAGGCGCCCATAATGCCCGAGATCACCGGCCTTGTCACATTCCGGCCCAGCTCCTTCTCAAAGGCCCGGAGCACCGCGTCGTTGAGGAAGGTACCGCCCTGGACCACGATGTGCTGCCCAAGGTCGTCGGCGCTGGCGGCCCGGATTACCTTGTAAATGGCGTTTTTCACGATGGAGGTGGAAAGGCCGGCGGAGATGTCCTCCACGCTGGCTCCGTCCTTCTGGGCCTGCTTGACGCTGGAGTTCATGAATACGGTGCAGCGGGAACCCAGGTTCACCGGGTGCCTGGCAAACAGGCCCAGTTTGGAGAAGGCGGCGATGTCATAACCCAGGGCCTTGGCAAAGGTCTCAATAAACGAACCGCAGCCGGAGGAGCAGGCCTCGTTGAGCATGATGGAGTCCACTGCCCCGTTACGGATTTTAAAGCACTTCATGTCCTGGCCGCCGATGTCGATGATAAAGTCCACGTCGGGCTCAAAGTGGGCGGCGGCTTTATAGTGGGCCATGGTCTCCACCAACCCTAAGTCGCAGGAGAAGGCGTTTTTGATGAGGTCCTCCCCGTAGCCAGTGACAGCGGCTCCCTTGATTTCGATCCGGTCGCCGCACAGCTCATAGATTTTCTTCAGCTGCTCCAAAACAATGGACACAGGGTTGCCCAGGTTGGAGTGATAGTAAGTATAGAGCAGCCCGCCGTCCTCTGTAATGAGGGCCAGCTTGATGGTGGTAGAGCCGGAGTCCAGACCCAGCCAGGCGGGTCCGGAGTAGGTGTTGATGTCCGCCTCGGGGGGGCGGTTGGCGTTGTGGCGCGCCACAAAGGCGTCATACTCCTCCTGGCTGTCAAAGAGGGGGGGCATGGTGTCCACCAGAGTGGTGGTCTCGGCGCTGTCCTCCAGCTTTTTCAGGACTGTCTCAAAGGGGATGGGGGCATAGTCGGTGGCGCACAGGGCCGCGCCCATGGCGGCAAAGCAGTCTCCATCCTCGGGGAAAACGGCGTGGTCGGCATCCAGCTTCAGCGTCTCCACAAACCGCTGGCGCAGGCCCATGAGGAAGTGGAGGGGGCCGCCCAGAAAGACGATCTTGCCCTTCAGCTCCCGGCCCTGGGTGAGGCCGGCCACCGTCTGGTCCACCACCGCCTGGAAGATGGAGGCGGCCACGTCCTCTTTCCGACCGCCCTGGTTGAGAATAGGCTGGATGTCGCTCTTGGCAAACACCCCGCACCGGGAGGCGATGGGGTAGATCTTCTCATGCTTCAGGGAGAGTTCATCCAGTTCGTTGACGGTCACATTCATCAAGGTGGCCATCTGATCGATGAAGGCGCCCGTGCCGCCGGCGCAGGAGCCGTTCATCCGCTCCTCCAGAGCCCCGCCGAAGAAAATAATCTTGGCGTCCTCGCCACCAAGCTCAATGACGGCGTCGGTGTCGGGGATGTATGTATTGACGGCCGCGGCGGTGGCGTATACCTCCTGGACAAAGTCCAGCCCCGCGGCGTTGGCCACGCCCAGACCGGCCGAGCCAGTGACGGTGACCTTGATATTCTGACCGGAGAGCATATCCCGGATGGAGTGGAGGGTTTCCAGCGCCCGCTCCCGGGTCTTGGAAAAATGCCGCTCGTAGGAGCGGAACAGCAGCTTGTTTTGTTCGTTGAGCACCACGACCTTCACGGTGGTGGAGCCGATGTCGATTCCGACGCGCAGACTCATGGGAATAATTCCTGCCTTTCAGGGATCTTGAGACATAGTGACTCTAGTTTAGCTTTATAATCATACTGACTTTTTTGACCAAAAACAACGAAATTAACAGCTTCTTAACAAGCGAAACTGGAAGAAAAGCGGGAACTTAACAGAGAAAAAATAGTCAGGATTCACAGAATCAGAGGAAAATAATAACATATCAGACTAAATTATGAAACTGTGCCCATAAAGGAGGAGCGGGATGCCCGGATTTAAAAGACCAAGTTCGGCACAAAAAAACAGGGCTTTTTCTTGACAAGGGGGCGGCGGCTTGGGTACAATAGAGTCACCGTCGGCAGGAAGCCGGCCGTAGGGGCGCTGAAGCGCCTATATTGTCTCATCCGCTGATTTTGTATGCGTACCAGGAAGGTATGCCCTTTTCCCAAGGAAAAGAGCATACCTTTTTTATGCCTGAAAGGAGAAAGAATATGTCTGCTGTGAAAAAAATCTGTATCTGCGCGCTGTGCATTGCCCTGTGCTGCGTCCTCCCCACCGCCTTCCACGGCCTGGGACTGGGCACGGCGTTGTCACCCATGCATCTGCCCGTACTGCTGTGCGGCCTCATCTGCGGCCCGTGGCTGGGAGCGGTGTGCGGGGTGGTTGGCCCCATCCTGTCCAGCGTGACCACTGGAATGCCCGGAGCGGCCATGCTGCTGCACATGGTGCCCGAGCTGTGCGTATACGGGCTGTGCGCCGGCCTTTTCATGAAGATCTGTCGTACCGGCAGCTTGTACGCTGACCTCTATCTGTCTCTGATTCCCGCCATGCTTCTGGGCCGGGTGGCCGGAGGCGTGGCCCAGGCCCTGGAGTACCTGGGGGGAACGGAGGGCTACTCCCTGGCCATGTGGGCAGGCAGCTATTTTGTGGGCACTCTGCCCGGAGCGCTGCTGCAGCTGGTGGTGCTGCCCATCCTGGTGCTGGCCATTATGAAGGCCGGACTCATCCCCGCCCGCTACTCCCTGCAAAAGGTACGGGCCTGACAGAGAGGAGCGGGTTTCATGACGGAGTCTGAGTGTTCTTCGGCCAGAGAGAACAGGGGCGGCCTGGACGAGATGGTGGCGCGGCTGCGGGAGCGGGCGGCCCGGGGAGAGCGGACGCTGGCCGCCATCGACGGCCGGTGCGCCGCCGGCAAGACCACCCTGGCCCAGACCCTTGGGGGACGGTACGGCTGGAGTGTGATCCACATGGATCATTTTTTCCTCCGCCCGGAGCAGCGTACCCTCCAGCGGCTGAGCGTGCCCGGGGAGAATGTGGATCATGAACGGTTTCTGGAGCAGGTGCTGCTCCCTTTGAAGGCGGGGAAATCCTTCTGCTACCGCCCCTTTGACTGCCACACCCTGGCCTTTGGGGAGCCCATCCGGGTGGAACCTGGCCCGGTGACCCTGATCGAGGGCTCTTACTCCTGCCACCAGGCGCTGTGGGCGTACTACGACCTTCGGGCCTTCCTTACGGTGACGCCCCAGCTCCAGCGCCGGCGCATCCGGGAGCGGAACGGGGAGGAGGGACTGAACGTCTTTCTGGAGAAGTGGATTCCCTTGGAGGAGGCCTACTTTGCCCAGGCCGAGCTGGAGAGGCGGTGTGATTACCTGTTGGAACTTTGAGTGTCCGGGTGGCGGGACAGCCCGCGTCGTCATAGGATGACGCGGGGGCGTGCGCCCCCTGGAAGGAGGTAACACGAATGGGTGTTACAGGTTCAAACAAGGTAATCAGTACCGACCGGATCGACTGCACCGGGTCCCTGCGGGTGACCCTGGCTTTGACAGCCGCGCCGGATATCATATCAAACCCCACGGACATTGTGCTGCTGCTGGACCCCTCCGCGGCCAGCGCCAAAGTCATCGTCATGTTTACCGACGGGAACACCACGGTGGGCCTGCCCCCCGCCCCTGTGGCCGAAGAGGCCAAGGGAAAGGGGATCATCATCTACTGTATTGGGCTTGTGGGCCAGGGCGGACTGGATGTGAACGCTCTGAACACCTGGGCCACCGACCCGGACGCTACCCATGTGGCGGTGACGCCCGATGCGGCGGATCTGGAGGAGCTGTTTGCCGAGCTGGCCGCCAACATCTCCAAGCCCGGAGCCACTGATATCCGCATTGACGAGGTAGTCAACCCGGATTTTGAGATCACCAGCATTGCCTCCCCCACCAAGGGGACGGCCGCCAAGGTGAGCGACACCGCCCTGCGCTGGACCATCCCAGAGTTGGGGGTGAGCGCCAGCGAGAGCGCGGTGCTGGAATTCTTCATCCGCCATGTGGCCCAGACCCAGGGAGAGAAACTGGTCAACGCCTCCATCACCTACTCCGACGCGGAGGGGAACAAGGTGACCTTCCCCGCGCCCAAGGTGTTGGTAGAGTGCGACATCGTGGTCCATCCCGAGCCCTGTCCGGAGCCGGTGGAGCTGACCGTCAAGGGCTGCGCCGATGCGGTGCTGGTGGATCTGGGGGACACCTGGCTGGAGTCCCAGGGCCGGATCATCCAGATGGACCTCACCATTAAAAATGTCTGCCCCAACAAGCGTGTGGCCCTGGCCGCCATTCTCACCGAGGTGGACGAGGAGGGGATGGAGTATCAGCGGGGGATGAAAGCCATGACCATTCCCGCCCACTCCGCCCCAGAGTGCCGGGACGTACAGGTCAAGTGCATCAAATTTGTGGTCCCAGAGGACTTGGACGTGTCCGAAGGCTCTCAGACCGCCATGTGCAATCCCCGCCAGTTCAGAGCCCGGTTCATTGCCCACTATGTGGACACCGACTACCGCTGCTGTGAGGCGGAGCTCACCCTGTAATCGTTCTGCCCGCCGTCCCGGGACGGCGGGTACATAGGGAAACTTGACAGTGCCGGGAAAAATGTTGTATCATCTAACGACACAGCTGGAACGCCGGCTTGGGCACCGCCTGTACAGGCGGCGCTTTTTTCAACGTGACAGAGAAGACGCCCTCCATGGGCGGACAGGAGGAACACCCATGACACACCCGGAGAGGGAAACGCGGCCCCGAGACACGGCCCGCAACCAGGACGGCATCGGGGAGCGGGAGCTGCTGGCGGTCAGCTTCGGCACCAGCTACCCGGAGAGCCGGAAAAAGACCATCGGGGCTATTGAGGATGCCCTGGAGGAGGCCTTTCCCGCCTACGCCCTGCGCCGGGCCTTTACCAGCCAGGTGGTTATCGGCCTGACCGAACAGCGGGAGGGCTTGGCCATAGACAATGTGGACCGGGCGCTCCGTCGGGCCGTGGACAACGGGGTGCGGGAGCTGGTGGTTCAGCCTACCCATCTGCTCAGCGGGCTGGAGTACCAGCGGCTGCTGGGGGAGGTGGAGCGCCGGGCAGGGGAGTTTGTCCGCCTGGGGGTGGGAAAGCCTCTGCTCACCGGGGCGGAGGACTTTACCGACGTGGCCCGGGCGCTCATCAGGGCTGAAGCCCCCGCTCAAGACGGACAGACCGCCCTGGTCCTCATGGGACACGGTACCACCGCTCGGTGCAATGAGGTCTACCCCCGCCTGGAGCGGGTCCTGAGGCAGGAGGGGGGCGGACACTGGTTTGTGGGAACGGTGGAGGCCGCTCCCACTGTGACCCAGGTACTGGAGCGGGTCAGGGCGGGAAATTACCGCCGGGTGCTCCTCCGCCCCCTGATGATTGTGGCCGGGGATCACGCCAACCACGACATGGCGGGGGAGGAGGAGAGCTCCTGGAAACAGATTTTTACCCAGGCGGGCTATGAGGTACAATGTCGGCTCCAGGGCCTGGGGGAGCTGGAGGAGATCCGCCGGATTTTCGTTCGCCACGCCCAAGTGGCCATGGAACAGTAAGAAAAATCCCTGTCCCCTTTCGGGACAGGGATTTTTATAATGGTGCAATTTTACTGCTGCTCGGGGTGATACTCCTTGCAGGTGCACTTCTTCCACTTCAGGCCGCTGCCGCAGGGACAGGGATCGTTGCGGCCGATCTTGATGACCTTGCGGGCGGGCTGCTTTTTCACAGTGCCGTCGTCAGATCCGGACTCGCCGGTGACCTTGGCCACCCGCTCCCGCTTGACCTCTTCGTTCTTGCGCAGACGGACCAGGAACAGCCGGCGCAGCGTCTCCTCCTGAATGGCGGCCACCATCTGCTCGAACATCTCGTAGCCTTCCTTCTTATAGGCCACCACGGGATCGGTCTGGGCGTAAGCCCGCAGGCCGATGCCCTGGCGCAGCTCGGTCATGGCGTCGATGTGGTCCATCCAGTACTCGTCCACCACCCGGAGCATAATGACACGCTCCAGCTCCCGCATGATGGGGGAGCCAAATTCCGCCTCCTTGGCCTGATAGACGGCCTGAGCCTTGTCCAGCACCAACTGAACAAGTCCTTCCGCGTCATATTTGGACAGCTCCTCATCGGTGAGCATCAGCTCCCCGGCGGGCAGGAACATGGTGCGGAAGTGGGAGATGGCCTCCTGGAAGCCCTCGGCAGTCATGTGATGCTGTTCGCCGATGTGGCCCTGAATGGCATTTTCGATCATGGTGCGGAGCATATTCTGGATAGAGGCCTGGAGGTCCTCTCCATCCAGAACCTGGCGGCGCTGCTTGTAGATGATCTCACGCTGGGTATTCATGACGTCATCGTACTGGAGCACGTTTTTACGAGTCTGGAAGTTCCGGGACTCCACCTGCTTCTGGGCATTTTCGATGGCGCCGGAGAGCATCTTGGCGTCGATGGGGGTGTCCTCGTCCACACCCAGCTTCTCCATCATGTTCATCACCCGCTCCGAGCCGAACAGGCGCATGATATCATCCTCCAGAGAGAGGAAGAACCGGGTCTCGCCGGGATCGCCCTGACGGCCGGCACGGCCCCGGAGCTGATTGTCAATCCGCCGGGATTCGTGGCGCTCGGTGCCCAGAATGAACAGGCCGCCTGCCTCCCGGACCTTGTCAGCTTCAGCGCGGATCTCGTCCTTGTACTTGGCCTCGGCCTCAGAAAACTGCTTTCGGGCGTCCAGAATTTCCTGGTTATCGGTCTCTGCAAAGCCGGTGGCCTCAGCGATCAGCTTGTCGGTCATGCCGGCTCTGCGCAGGTCGGCCTTGGCCAAAAACTCTGCGTTGCCGCCCAGCATAATGTCGGTACCACGGCCTGCCATATTGGTGGCCACGGTGACAGCGCCAAACTTACCCGCCTGGGCTACGATTTCCGCTTCCTTCTCATGATTCTTGGCGTTCAGTACGTTGTGCTTAATGCCCTTGGTCTTGAGAATGTCAGAAAGCTCCTCGGATTTTTCAATGGACACAGTGCCCACTAGTACGGGCTGGCCCTTGGCGTGGCATTCTTCGATCTGCTTGACAATGGCCCGTAGCTTGCCGCGGGTATTTTTGTAAACCACATCGGGGTCGTCAATTCGGGCCAGGGGCTTGTTGGTGGGAATTTCCACAATATCCAGCTCGTAAATGGTGCCGAACTCCTCCTGCTCGGTCATGGCGGTACCCGTCATGCCGGAGAGTTTGTCGTAAAGGCGGAAGTAGTTCTGGAAGGTGATGGTGGCCAGGGTCTTGGACTCGTTGGCCACGTCTACATGCTCCTTGGCCTCAATGGCCTGATGGAGGCCCTCATTGTAGCGGCGGCCGAACATGAGACGGCCGGTAAACTCGTCCACGATGATGACCTGTCCGTCCTTGACCACATAGTCGATGTCCCGTTTCATGACGCCGTGGGCCTTGATGGCCTGGTTGATGTGGTGGGAGAGGGTGGTGTTCTCCATATCGGCCAGGTTCTCCACCTGGAAGAACTGCTCGGCCTTCTGAATGCCACGGGCAGTAAGGGTAGCGGTACGGGCTTTCTCATCTACAATATAGTCCGCGTCGATGCTGGTATCCTCTTCCTCTTTGTCGTCCACCTTGGCGATGCGCTGACACTTCAGCTTGGAGACGAACTGGTCCACCACGGTATAGAGCTGGGTGGACTTTTCGCCCTGTCCGGAAATAATCAGAGGGGTACGGGCTTCATCGATGAGGATGGAGTCCACCTCGTCCACGATGGCAAAGGCGTGACCGCGCTGGACCAGCTCCTGGGAGTAGATGGCCATGTTGTCCCGCAGATAGTCAAAGCCAAACTCATTGTTGGTGCCGTAGGTGATGTCAGCGGCATAGGCGTCCTTCTTGGACTGGCCCACGACCCCGTGAATGACCAGACCCACGGTGAGGCCCATGAAGCGATAAACCTTGCCCATCCACTCGCTGTCGCGTTTGGCCAGATAGTCGTTGACGGTGACGATGTGAACGCCTTTGCCGGCCAGAGCATTCAGATAGGCGGGGAGGGTAGCCACCAGGGTCTTGCCTTCGCCGGTCTTCATTTCGGCGATACGGCCCTGGTGCAGAACAATACCGCCTACCACCTGGACCCGGTAGGGGCGCATGCCCAGTACACGCCAGGCGGCTTCACGGCAGGCGGCAAAGGCCTCAGGGAGAATATCGTCCAAGGTTTCCCCGTTGGCAAGGCGGGCCTTCAGTTCCGGCGTCTTGGCCTGGAGCTGCTGGTCGGTCAGGGCCTTGTATTCCTCCTCCAGGGCATCCACCTTATCGGCGATGGGGTAGATGGACTTCAGCTCCCGCTGGGAGGAGGTGCCGAAGATCTTGGTGAACAGGCTCATAAGGAAAACACCTCTTGGTTGCAGATTTGCGTCAAAATTTGCGCACAGTAATACATTTTAATAATCTCGCTAGAGTATATCATACTCGGACGCAAGAAAAAAGACCAAATTGTAAACTTTTACTGTGGTACTTACCAAAAAAGGATAAAAACGGAACAGAGAATCCGTAACTGACGTATAATTGTACGCCAGGGGTTGACAAAGCTGTCGGGCTGTGGTATGGTGTATCACGCAACTGAATAGAACAGACGAAGCGCCCAGGAAAATGGCCCAGGCGGCCTGCCGAAGGAGTAACACTCTCAGGTTTCCCCAAGGGGATGAGGACTGTGCGCGGATGTAACTCTGGAGAAGCTCGATCAGCCGAGTGCCGAAGGTGCAAAGCGGAAGCGGTGACGCTCCGCCAATCTCTCAGGCAAAAGGACAGAGGAAACAGATACCTGTTGAGGGTGTCTGCTTTACGCGCGCGGATGCGCGCTGCGCGTGTATTCTCCGGAGCGGTCGATTCTGTCGGTCGTTCCGTTTTTTTATTTATTAGGAGGGAGAGCAGCAATATGTCAGAAGTCATTGCGTCTGTGGAAGATGTACTTTATCCCATCGTGGCCAACATCAATATCTACTTATCCAACTACATCCTGGTGTTCCTACTTATCGGTGTGGGATTGTGGTACTCGATCAACACCCGGTTTGTACAGGTCCGCTGTTTTGGGGAGGGCATGAAAAAGGTATTTGGCAATCTGTCCCTTCGGGGCGGACGGCAGGAGCATGGAATGAGTTCCTTCCAGGCGCTGGCTACCGCCATCGCCGCCCAAGTGGGCACGGGCAACATTGTGGGCGCATCCGGAGCCATCCTGGCCGGCGGCCCGGGGGCCATTTTCTGGATGTGGATCATTGCCTTCTTCGGTATGGCTACCATCTATGCTGAGGCCACCCTGGCTATCAAGACCCGCCGCAAGGACCCTGACGGTTCCTACCACGGCGGCCCTGTGTATTACATTACCACCGCTTTTAAGGGCGGGTTCGGCAAGTTCCTGGCCGGCTTTTTTGCTGTGGCCATTATCCTGGCTCTGGGCTTTATGGGCTGTATGGTCCAGTCCAACTCCATCGGTTCCACCTTCCAGACCGCTTTCGGCGTGCCCTCCTGGATTGTGGGCGTGGTGCTGGTAGTGGTCTGCGGCCTGATCTTTGTGGGCGGTGTGCATCGCCTGGCCGCAGTGACTGAGAAGCTGGTCCCTGTGATGGCGGTTATCTTCCTGGTGGGCGGACTGGCGGTGCTGGTGATGCGTGCTGCCTACATCCCCGCTACCTTCGCCATGATCTTCAAGTATGCCTTCCAGCCCCAGGCCATCATCGGCGGCAGCTTCGGCTACGCCTTGAAGGAGGCCATCAGCCAGGGCGCCAAGCGCGGCCTGTTCTCCAATGAGGCTGGTATGGGCTCCACCCCCCACGCCCATGCCCAGGCCAATGTGAGTGATCCCCACGACCAGGGTGTGGTGGCCATGATTGGTGTGTTTATGGATACCTTTATCGTGCTTACCCTGAACGCACTGGTGATCATTTCTACCCTGTATACCCCCGACGGACCTCTGGCTCAGTGCGGCGCCGCCGCGGCCAGCACTACCTTAAATAAAGCAAACCTGGCCCAGACTGCCTTCGGCAGCGTGATGGGGGCAGATGCCGGCGCTATGTTTGTGGCGGTCTGCCTGTTCTTCTTCGCCTTCTCCACTATCCTCAGCTGGAACCTGTTCGGCAAGATCAACGTGGTCTATCTGTTCGGCAAGAAGTCCGTCCCCATCTACTCCGCCATCGCTCTGGTGTTTATTTTCCTGGGTACTCTGATGTCCAACGATTTGGTTTGGGAAATGACCGATATGTTCAATAACCTCATGGTGATTCCCAACGCCATTGGTCTGTTTGCCCTCACCGGCATGGTGGTCAGTTCCACCCACGGGGTCGGGGTAAAGAAATAAAAGCCTTTTCAAGTCCGGCCTCCGGAGAGGCCGGGCTTTTCTTCTTTACGCCGGGAGCGGGACATGGTATGATGAAGAAAAACGGAGACAGTGAGGAAATGTTCATGGAGGTTCGGAAAAACAGCGTGCATACCCTGGAGATCACCGGCTATACGGCCGAGGGGATGGGGGTGTCCAGACTGGAGGGCCGGGTGGTCTTTGTGCCGGGTACCGTTCAGGGAGAGCAGTGGCAGGTGCAGCTTCTGAAGGTAAATCAGAATGTGGCATGGGGCAGGGGAGTAAAGCTGCTGCGTCCTTCTCCGGAGCGGCTGGAATCGGACTGTCCCCTGTATGGAAGGTGCGGCGGCTGTCAGTTCCGCCACATGACCTACACGGAAGAACTGCGTGCCAAGGGACAGCGGATCCAGGATGCTCTGACCCGGATCGGAGGGGTAGATCTGCAACTTTCCGGAGTATTGGGAGCAGAGAATACGCTTCGTTATCGCAATAAGGTACAGCTTCCCGTGGCTGAGGAGAAAAACGGCCTGGCGATCGGTTACTACCGCTCCCGAAGCCACGATGTGCTGGACGCGCCGGACTGTTTCCTTCAGCCTGTGAGCGTGACCAGACTGCGTGGGGCCTTGAAAGACTGGATGGAGGAATATGCCGTTCCCGCCTATGAGGAGGAGACATGCTCCGGTTTGGTGCGCCACCTCTATGTCCGGACCAACAGCAGGGGAGAGGCGCTGGTCTGCGTCGTGGCCAACGGGAAAAGACTGACCCGAGAGGGCGAGCTGGTGGAGTGCCTGCGCCGGGCGGAGCCAGGGCTTGTGGGCGTGGTGCTCAATGTGAACACCCGGAACACCAATGTGATTCTGGGACCGGAGTACCGTGTGCTCTGGGGGCGGGACTGGCTGGAGGAGGAGCTGTGCGGCCTTACCTTCCGACTGTCGGTGCCCTCTTTTTTCCAAATTAACCGGGCCCAGACCCAGCGGCTGTATGCCGTGGCCCTGGAGTTTGCCGCACTGACAGGGACAGAGACGGTGCTGGACCTCTACTGCGGCATTGGCACCATCTCCCTGGCCCTTGCCAGGGAGGCGAAGAAGGTCATCGGAGCGGAAATTGTCCCTCAGGCCATTGCGGATGCCAAAGCCAACGCTGCGCGCAATGGTCTTGCCAACACGGAATTTTTCTGCGGCGATGCGGGAGCGGTAGCCGAGAAACTGGCGAAGGAGGGGGTCCGCCCCCAAGTGATCTGTGTGGACCCGCCCCGAAAGGGGCTTGGGCCGGAGGTTCCCGCCATTTTGGCGGGAATGGGTCCGGATCGGATCGTCTATGTGTCCTGTGACCCGGCCACCCTGGCCCGGGATGTGAAGCGTTTGGGAGAACTGGGGTATCAGGCTGTCCGGGCCCAGGGGGTGGACCTCTTCTCCAGGTGTGCCCACATCGAGACGGTGATGCTGTTGACCAGATGTCCGTAGTCCAGGTGAGGGTTATTTTTTGGAAAACGCTGCGGGAACATCAGAAAAATTAATGGTATGCTGTAACATGGGAAAAATAGAGTGTATCAGGGGCAATATTTTATCTTTTGGAGAAGCGGTATGCCGCCGAAGAACTACTTCAACTGGACAGACAAGTTGAAGTATGATAAAATAAACTGAATCACTATGAATACGGATGCAGATCAGAAGATAAATGGAGAGGTAGCGTTATATGTCGGAAAACAACAAAACAACGCCTGTTCACCGAAACGGGGGCTTCAGTTCCTCAGTTGGTTTTATCATAGCGTGCGTGGGTTCTGCGGTGGGATTGGGAAATATCTGGATGTTTCCCTATCGTCTGGGAGAGTATGGAGGGGCCGCCTTCCTGATCCCTTATCTGCTGTTTGTGTTTCTCTTTGGCTGGGTAGGTCTGTCCGCTGAGTTTGGGATTGGACGGCTGGCGGGAACAGGCACCATTGGCGCCTATGAGCGCTGCTTCCAGGAGCGCAATCCCAGACTGAAAAAACTGGGCGGAATCATCAGCTGGGTGCCGTTGATGGGTTCCTTGGGCATCGCGATTGGCTACGCGGTCATTATGGGCTGGGTACTTCACAGCCTGGCGGGGTCGGTGTCGGGAGTATTGCTTCAGTCCGACCCGGCTGAATTTTTCCAGGCGGCCGCGGTGGATTTTGGCAATCCCCTTTGGCATACGCTGATCGTGGTGATGGTCTGCCTGGTGCTGATGTTTGGCGTGACTGCCGGGATTGAAAAGGTAAGCAAAGTCCTTATGCCCCTGTTCTATGTGCTGTTTCTGATCCTGGCTGTGTGGGTGGCAACGCTTTCGGGCGCTGGAGAGGGATATCGGTTTCTGCTGATTCCCGACTGGTCCAAGCTGCTGGAGCCGTTTACCTGGGTTATGGCTATGGGGCAGGCGTTTTTCTCCCTGTCCATCACAGGGTCCGGAATGATCGTTTACGGGGCGTACCTGGATAAAAAGGCAGATATTCCAAAGGCATCCATCCGTACCGCGATTTTTGACACCATGGCTGCTGTCCTGTCCGCTTTCGCAATTATGCCGGCGGTATTTGCCTATGGTCTGGATGTGGCCCAGGGGCCGTCGCTGATGTTTGTCACTCTGCCCACAGTGTTTCAGCAGATGCCCATGGGGCGGCTGTTTGCAGTATTCTTCTTCGTGTCGGTGATGTTTGCCGGCCTGACCTCCCTGATCAATATGTTTGAGGCGGTGTCTGAGAGCTGGCAGAGCCACTTTAAGCTGGGACGGAAAACCGCCGTGCTGATCTGCTCCGTGCTGACCCTGGCGGTGGGAATCTTCATGGAGTCCGAGGCCCGCGTGGGCGCCTGGATGGACTTTATCACCATTGTGGTGGTGCCCATCGGAGCGGTGATGGGCGCAATCTCCATTTATTATGTTTTGGGCTGGCAGAAGCTGCGTCGGGAGCTGGAGTGCGGCCGGGATAAGCCGCTGAACCGGTTTTTTGGCCCGGTAGGGAAATATATTTATGTGCCGCTGACAGTCCTGGTGGTCATTCTTGGCTTTATATTTAAGGGGATTGGTTGATTCTGAAAGGCTTTGGTCCTGCTAGGAAGGGAGAGGGAATGGTGAAGAAACAACATAATATAGATATGTGCAACGGTCCGCTGGCCAGCAAAATTTTACTGTTTGCGGTCCCGTTGATTGCCTCCAGCTTACTGCAGCTGCTGTTCAACGCAGCAGACGTGGTGGTGGTAGGAAAATTTGCGGGAAAGGAAGCGTTGGCGGCGGTAGGTTCCAACACTGCCCTGATCAACCTGTTAATCAATCTCTTTGTAGGATTATCGGTAGGCGCCAATGTGGTGGTTGCCCGGGATTTGGGCGCCGGCCGGAATGACAGCGTGAGAAAGGATGTCCATACCACCATCACCCTGGCGCTGATCAGCGGCGTGGTTATGATGATTTTTGGCGTCGTTATGGTCCGTCAGCTGCTGGAATGGATGTCCTCTCCCACTGACGTCATTGATTTGGCCACGATTTATCTGAGAATATACTTTTTCGGCATGCCGGCCAACATGCTCTATAACTTCGGATCGGCTGTTCTGAGGGCCCAGGGAGATACGCAGCGGCCTCTCTATTACCTGCTTTTTGCCGGAATCGTCAATGTGATTTTGAATCTGGTTCTGGTCATCATATTCCATATGGATGTGGCCGGCGTGGCCTTGGCTACGATTATTTCCCAGTACATATCCGCGGTTCTGGTGCTGCGCTGCCTGATGAAAGAGCAGGGGCCGCTGCATCTGGACCTGAAAGAATTGGAACTGAAGCGGCTTGTGGTCATGCGGATCTTTCAGGTTGGTCTGCCCGCGGGCTTTCAGGGCGTAGTCTTTGCCCTGTCTAACGTGGTGATCCAGTCCTCTCTGAACTCCTTTAACGATCCTGTGCTGGTGGCTGGGTCTTCGGCGGGGGCCAATATTGAAAGCTTTGTTTATGCCGCCATGAACGCGTTCTATCAGGCGGCCATCACCTTTGTGGGACAAAATTACGGCGCGGGCAAGTGCGACCGGGTAGACCGGGTGGCAAAGCTGTGCCTGGCCTTCGTGACGATCACGGGACTTGTGCTGGGGAATATGGCCTATTATTTCGGCGATACGCTGGCCGGATTCTATGTGCAGGCAGGGGAGGACGATGTAATCGCTCAGGCAGTGGTCCGCATGGGATATATCGCCCGGTTCTATTTTATCTGCGGTATTATGGATACGCTGGTGGGCGTGCTCCGCGGTCTGGGGTACTCAGTAATCCCCATGATTGCCTCCCTGGTGGGCGCCTGCGGTCTGCGTCTGGTGTGGGTGGCAACGGTGTTCCAAGTCTATACCACTCCCGCCAGTTTGTACATTTCCTACCCGATCACTTGGGCAATCACCGGAATGGTACACCTGGGATTCTTCCTGTTTGTGAGAAAGAGAGCTTATGCCAGGGTCAAGAGCAGCGGCAATGCGGCGTACCTGGCCACGGAAGGCGTACATCCGGAGGTCAAACAATAAATGTTATACGGGTGAGGCAAAAAGCCTCGCCCGTATTTCTCTTCTGCATCCAGTGAATTGGATTTCGTCAAAATGGTCCCTGAAGAACGCCAAATAAAAATCCCCGGAGCGGCAGCTCCGGGGATTTGTTTCTTTATGTTACACAATGCGGCGGGCGCCCACATAACCGGCGGAGATGTAGGGATCATTCAGGTCGCTGATGATCACGCCCACACCGGGGGTGGAAGCATGCACATACTGATTGTTGCCGATGTAAATTCCCACATGGGAGGCGGGCTTGGTGGAACCGTTCTGGCGGAAGAACACCAGGTCGCCGGGCTGGAGGTTGCTCTTTTCCACGGCGTAGCCGTTGCTCAGCTGATTGGAGGCGGTGCGATTGATGCTGTATCCAAACTGGGAATACACATAGCTGGTCAGGCCGGAGCAGTCAAAACCCTTGGGAGAGCTGCCGCCGTATACATAGGGATAACCAACAAACTGAAGAGCAAAATCAGCAATTTCCTGTCCCTTGCCGGACTGAGAGGCCGTGGAGGCGTCTACTTCTTTCACATAATCGGCGCTGATGTAACCGGAATCCACCTTGTACCATCCATCCTCGGCGGTAGCTTGAAGAACCTGGCCGGAGCGGAGAGTGCCCACTTTGTCATAGTCGGTGCCGGGGCCGGAGCGAACGTTCAGCACGGAGGTGGTAACCTGAATATAGACGGGCTCGGACTCCACGGGAAGAGAGGCGGCCTCGGCAGCGTCTACGATCAGATAATCGCCGGAGACGTAGCCGGTGGTGTTATCGACACTGATCTGATACCAGCCGTTTTCTACGCTGCTGAGCACTTCAACGGTGGTGCCGTGGGGGAGCTTGGCCAAAACTTCGCCGGTGGTGTCGGCCTGGGAGCGGACGCGGAGGGAAGAACCCTCTGCGCTGACGGTGCCGGAAACGGCAAAGGCGGGCGTGATCATAGCGCCGATCAGAAGCATGCTAACGGCCATACGGGCGGCGGAACGAGGAAAATGCATGATGGGGTGTCCTCCTTTATCTCTGTGTATATGGGTGGATGGTGAACGAGCGGATTACTTTCCGCTCAGGGCCCGTTCCAGCCAGACGGAGGCCACATCCATGGCGGCGTACAGGCTGTCCTTTTCGCTTTTCTTCACAACCCGGTCCCGGCTCTTCAGATCGGGATCGGTGAGCTGAAGCTGTACGGAAACCTTATCTGCGATGGGTAAATCACCCTGCTGCTTGGTGGATAAAACCTGAAGCATGATGATATACTTTTCAGCCATGGTCCCGTAATAAATCAGATTCCCCTTGCGGCGCAGGGGATGACCTTTATAGGAGAGAGGAAGGTTTTCTGCTGACATGTAAGTCCTCCTAACGAAGTGATTACAAAACTTGTAACCGAATTGTAACATATCTGTCCGGAGATGTCAAATCATTTTGTAAAGAAAATGTAATATAATTTTAAGGGAAAATTTAGGAAGAAGCAGATGAAAAAATGGGATGGGCCTTGACAACCCATCCCAAAAATGTTAAAATAAAATGCTTTCGTATCCGCAGAGGGTGTGAACACTCCCCCATCATTAGTGACATTAGTCTATCATGTCCGGTGAGAAAAGGCAAGACAGGATGGGGATAAAACGCCCACATGGCCGGGTGTGCGGAAAGGTGAGGGAGGCCGAAATTATGCAAAATGACGGCAAAACCCCCATTTTTCCTGACATCCGGCGAGGAAAAGTAAGAACCAACCGTGAATTCAGAAGAAAGCGAGTGGATTTTTTAGCATGGTCGTTAAGGATGTAATGTATGGCAAGACCCCGCGAAAGAGTTTTGCCCGGTACCAGGAAATTCTGGAGATGCCCAACCTGCTGGAGGTCCAGAAAACTTCCTATCAGTGGTTTTTGGACACCGGCCTGCGAGAGGTCTTTAAGGATGTAGGCGCCATTGTAGACTACGCCGGCAACCTGGAACTGACCTTCGAGGATTTCTCTATGGATGAGAAGCCCAAGTACGACGTGGAGGAGTGCAAGGCCCGTGACGCCACCTACGCCGCCCCCATTAAGGTGAAGGTGCAGCTGCGCAACACCCAGAACAACCAGATCAACGAGCAGGAGATTTTTATGGGGGACTTCCCCATTATGACCCAGGCCGGCACCTTTGTCATCAATGGCGCCGAGCGTGTCATCGTCTCCCAGATCGTCCGCTCCCCCGGTATGTATTACGCCCGTACCGCGGACAAGGCGGACAACCTGACCTTCGCGACCACCGTCATCCCCTACCGGGGCGCCTGGCTGGAGTATGAGACCGACCTTTCCGATATCTTTTATGTCCGCATCGATAAAAACCGCAAGCTGCCCATTACCTGCCTGATCCGGGCTCTGGGTCCCCGCACCGATGCGGAGATCATCGAGCTGTTCGGCGAGGATGAGCGGATTCTGGCCACCCTGGAAAAGGACGCCTGCAAGAGCTACGAGGAGGCCCTGCTGGAGATCTACCGGAAGCTGCGCCCCGGCGAGCCCCCCACGGTGGACTCCTCCAAGACGCTGCTGGAGGCCACCTTCTTCGACCCCCGCCGGTACGACCTCAGCATGGTGGGACGGTATAAGTTCAACAAGAAGATGGCCCTGTGGAACCGGCTGTCCGGCCACAAGCTGGCTCAGCCTGTGGCTGACCCCCGCACCGGCGAGATCATTGCCGAGGCCGGCGAGATCCTGACCCGCGAGCGGGCCAAGGAGCTGGATAACCGGGGCGTCAACGAGGCCATTCTGGATATGGACGGCAAGATGGTCAAGGTGTTCTCCAACAACATGGTCCATCTGGAGGACTTTGTAGACTTCGATCCCGCCGAGGTGGGCGTGGACGAGATGGTGTTCTTCCCGGCCCTGTGCTCCCTGCTGGACCAGTTCTCCGGCGAGGAGCTGAAGGACGCCATCCGGGAGCACCTGGATGACCTCATTCCCAAGCATATCACTGTGGAGGACATCATGGCCTCCATCAACTACCTCAACTGCCTGGCTCACGGCGTGGGTACCCCCGACGATATCGACCACCTGGGCAACCGCCGCCTTCGCTGTGTGGGCGAGCTGATCCAGAACCAGTTCCGCATCGGCTTCAGCCGAATGGAACGTGTCATCCGGGAGCGCATGACCACCCAGGACCTGGACGTGGTCACCCCCCAGAGCCTCATCAATATCCGTCCCGTCACCGCCGCCATCAAGGAGTTCTTCGGCTCCAGCCCCCTGAGCCAGTTTATGGACCAGACCAACCCTCTGGCCGAGCTGACCCACAAGCGCCGTCTGTCCGCTTTGGGCCCCGGCGGTCTGAGCCGTGACCGGGCCTCCTTCGATGTCCGTGACGTACACTATTCCCACTATGGCCGTCTGTGCCCCATTGAGACCCCCGAAGGTCCCAACATCGGCCTGATCTCCTATCTGGCCTCCTACGCCCGCATCAACCGCTTCGGCTTTATTGAGGCCCCCTACCGGAAGGTGGATAAGGCCACCGGCAAGGTCACCGATGAGATTGAGTATATGACTGCCGACGTGGAGGACGAGTACACCATCGGCCAGGCCACCGAGCCTCTGGACGAAAACGGCTGCTTTGTCAACGAGCGTATTACCTGCCGTCACCGCAACGAGACCATCTCCGTGGACCGCCACCAGGTGGACTATGTGGACGTGTCCCCCAAGATGATGGTGTCCGTGGCTACCGCCATGATCCCCTTCCTGCAGAACGACGACGCCAACCGTGCCCTGATGGGCGCCAACATGCAGCGTCAGGCCGTGCCTCTGCTGCGTCCCGAGGCCCCCATTGTGGCCACCGGCCAGGAGCACAAGAACTGCATTGACTCTGAGGTGGCCATCCTGGCCGAGGGTCCCGGCACCGTTACCAAGGTGTCCGCCCGGTATATCACCGTGGCCTATGACAACGGTGAGACCAAGGAGTACCGCCTGACCAAGTACCTGCGCTCCAACCACACCACCTGCATTAACCAGCGGCCCATTGTGGATGCCGGACAGCGGGTGGAGTTCCAGGACGTGCTGGCCGACGGCCCCTCCACCGACCACGGTGAGATCGCCCTGGGCCGGAACATTCTCATGGGCTTTATGACCTGGGAAGGCTACAACTACGAGGACGCCATCCTGCTCAACGAGCGCATCGTCCGGGACGACGTGTTTACCTCTATCCACATCGAGGAGTATGAGACTGAGGCCCGGGACACCAAGCTGGGCCCCGAGACCATCACCCGGGACATCCCCAACGTGGGCGAGGACGCCCTGAAGGACCTGGACGAGCACGGCATCATCCGTGTGGGCGCCGAAATCCGTGCCGGTGACTACCTGGTGGGTAAGGTCACCCCCAAGGGCGAGGCTGAGGCTACCGCGGAGGAGAAGCTGCTGCGGGCCATCTTCGGCGAGAAGGCCCGGGAGGTCCGTGACACCTCCTTGAAGGTACCCCACGGCGAGGCCGGCATTGTGGTGGACGTAAAGGTCTTTACCCGGGAAGACGGCGACGAGCTTGGTCCGGGCGTCAACCAGGTAGTCCGGGTCTATATCGCCCAGAAGCGTAAGATTTCCGTGGGCGACAAGATGGCCGGCCGCCACGGCAACAAGGGTGTTGTCTCCCGCATCCTGCCCCAGGAGGATATGCCCTTCCTGCCCGACGGCACCCCCCTGGATATCGTGTTGAACCCCCTGGGCGTGCCTTCCCGTATGAACATCGGTCAGGTGCTGGAGGTCCATCTGGGCTATGCAGCCAAGACCCTGGGCTGGAAGGTAGCCACCCCCATCTTCAACGGCGCCACGGAGGAAGATATCCTGGAGTGCATGAAGATGGCTGGCCTTGCCCGTGAGGTGGGCAAGGATGAGCCGCTGATCGGCAAACAGCTCTACCTGGCCGACGAGAGCCAGGAGGACGGCATGCGCGCCCTGACCCCCGAGGAGATGGCCGACGACAAGCAGGTGGCTGTCTGGCAGAGCCAGGGGCTGCTCCGCCTGGTGGACGGCAAGAACTGGCTCTATGACGGCCGCACCGGCCGGCGGTTTGACAACCCCGTCACCGTGGGCTATGTGTACTTCCTGAAGCTGCACCACCTGGTAGACGATAAGATCCACGCCCGTGCCACCGGCCCCTACTCCCTGGTCACCCAGCAGCCGTTGGGCGGCAAGGCCCAGTTCGGCGGCCAGCGATTCGGCGAGATGGAGGTGTGGGCTCTGGAGGCCTACGGCGCCGCCTACACCCTCCAGGAGATTCTGACCGTCAAGTCCGACGACGTGACCGGACGTGTGAAGACCTACGAGGCCATTGTCAAGGGACTGAATGTGCCCAAGCCCGGCGTGCCCGAGTCCTTTAAGGTTCTGATCAAGGAGCTTCAGTCCCTGTGTCTGGATATCCGGGCGCTGGACGACCAGGGCAATGAGATCGAGCTGAAGGACGACGACGATGACGGCTATCAGCCCGTCCGGGATGACTACTACGACCGGGACGACGACTTCGGCTATCAGAGCGACGCCGATTTTGCCTCCGCCGGCGGCTTCACCTTCAAAGGTGAGAGCGATGATGACGATTTGACCATTGAGGCATCCGATGAGGACTCCGATGAGACCATGCTTGCCTCGGAAGATGACTATAACTGATGAAAGGGAGGAGATTTCACAATGAGTTACGCTGAGTTTGACGCCATCCGGATTGGCATCGCCTCCCCTGAGCAGATCCGTGAGTGGTCCTACGGCGAGGTAAAGCGCCCTGAGACCATCAACTACCGCACCCTGAAGCCTGAGAAGGACGGATTGTTCTGTGAGCGGATTTTTGGCCCCACCAAGGACTGGGAGTGCAACTGCGGCAAGTACAAGAAGATCCGCTACAAGGGCAAGGTGTGCGACCGCTGCGGCGTGGAGATCACCAAGGCCAAGGTCCGCCGGGAACGGATGGGCCACATTGAGCTGGCCGCCCCTGTCTCCCACATCTGGTATTTCAAGGGAATTCCCTCCCGGATGGGTCTGCTGCTGGACATCAGCCCCCGGATTCTGGAGAAGGTGCTGTACTTCGCCGCCTATATTGTCATTGATCCCGGCTTTACCCCCCTGTCCAAGAACCAGATTCTCTCCGAGAAGGAGTACCGGGACATGCGGGAGAAGTACGAGGACGACTTTGACGCAGGCATGGGCGCCGAGGCGGTCAAGAAGCTGCTCCAGCAGATCGACCTGGAGGAGCTCTCCACCCAGCTGCGCGCCGAGCTGAAGGACGCCTCCGGCCAGAAGAAGGCCCGGATTGTCAAGCGTCTGGAGGTGGTGGATGCCTTCCGTCTGTCCGGCAACAAGCCCGAGTGGATGATCATCGACGTGCTGCCCGTCATTCCCCCTGAGATTCGCCCCATGGTTCCCCTGGACGGCGGACGGTACGCCTCCTCTGACCTCAATGACCTCTACCGCCGGGTGATCAACCGGAATAACCGCCTGAAGCGCCTCATTCAGCTGAAGGCCCCCGACATCATTGTCCGCAATGAGAAGCGTATGCTTCAGGAGGCGGTGGACGCCCTCATCGACAACGGCCGTCGGGGCCGGGCCGTCACCGGCGCCAACAACCGGGCTCTCAAGTCCCTGTCCGACATGCTGAAAGGTAAGCAGGGCCGCTTCCGTCAGAACCTGCTGGGTAAGCGTGTGGACTACTCCGGCCGTTCCGTTATCGTGGTGGGCCCCAGCCTGAAAATCTATCAGTGCGGCCTGCCCAAGGAGATGGCCATCGAGCTGTTCCGCCCCTTCG
>JAXWVI010000092.1:0-10418 GCA_037245165.1 bacterium | reverse complement strand
AAACCCGAACCCGTTGCCAACGGCAAACAGGTTCGGATTTTTTCGATTTGGTACGGCTGAAGGGATTCGAACCCCCGACCTACTGGTTCGTAGCCAGTCACTCTATCCAACTGAGCTACAGCCGCATACCGTAAAGGAGGTGTTCTCCTTGACAGCTCAGTTATTGTAACATAGTTTTTTTGAAAATGCAAGGGGTATTTTCCATTTTTTTAAAATTTTTTCTGATCTTTCTTTTTCATATATTTTCTTGCAATTTCCAAGTATTTTCAAGGCTTTTTTCACCTTTCAAACATTTTGAGCGTGCATAAGAAAAGGCTCCCCGGTAAAAAACCAAGGAGCCTTCAAAAAAGATAAAATCAATCAGCCGCCGAAAACCTTGATCATGAAGCCTGCAGCCACAGCGGAGCCGATAACACCGGCCACGTTGGGACCCATAGCGTGCATGAGCAGGAAGTTGGCGGGGTTCTCCTTCTGGCCCACCACCTGAGACACACGGGCGGCCATGGGGACAGCAGACACACCGGCGGAGCCGATGAGGGGGTTCACCTTGCCCTTGGTGAGCACATACATCACGTTGCCGAAGATGATACCGCCGGCAGTGGACAGGCAGAACGCGAACAGACCCAGAGCGATAATCTTCAGGGTGTCGGGAGTCAGGAACTGATCATAAGTAGCCTTAAAGCCCACGGACAAGCCCAGAGGAATGGTGACAATGTTCATCAGAGCGTTCTGTGCAGTATCGCTGAGACGATCGGTAACGCCGCACTCACGGAACAGGTTGCCCAGCATGAGCATACCAATCAGAGGAGCGGTGTCGGGAATCAGCAGAATGACAAAGATGGTCACAGCGATGGGGAAGATAATCTTCTCCGTCTTGGAAACCGCCCGCAGCTGAGTCATCTTAACCTTTCTGGCTTCCTTGGTGGTCAGAGCCTTCATAATGGGAGGCTGAATCAGCGGAATCAGAGCCATATAGGAATAGGCCGCGATGGCAATGGCAGGCAACAGCTTGCTGGCCAGCTTGGAAGCCGTCAAAATGGCGGTCGGGCCGTCAGCGCCGCCGATGACGCCGATAGCAGCGGCCTCGCAGGGCTGGAAGCCCAGAAGCAGAGCCACCAGGAAGGCGGTGAAAATGCCCAGCTGAGCGGCAGCGCCCAGCAGCAGGGACATGGGGTTGGCCAGCAGGGGGCCAAAGTCAGTCATGGCGCCGATGCCCATAAAGATGATCGACGGGTAAATGGCGTACTGGACGCCCTGATAGAGGACCCACATAAAGCCCACAGAGCCGCTGTGAGTGGCCGCATCATAGACGGGCTCGTTAAACAGGCCGGTGAGCGGCAGGTTGGCCAGCAGCATACCAAACGCAATGGGGACCAGCAGCAGGGGCTCAAACCCTTTGCCAATGCCCAAATACAGCAGCAGGCAGGCAACAACGATCATAACGACCTGACGCCAGTCGGTAGGCAGGTAGGCAAAGCCGGAGCCTCCGAAAATTGCACCTAAAACTTCAGTAAAGAAACTCATACTTCACCCCTCCTCTCAACCGAGTGTGACCAGCAGGTCATCGGTATTTACAGTGGCGCCCACCACAGCGGACACGGCCTTGACGGTGCCGTCCACAGGAGCGGAGACCTCGATCTCCATCTTCATGGCCTCCAGCACCACCAGCACGTCGCCGGCCTTGACAGCCTGACCCACGGAGCACTCCACTTTAAAGATGTTGCCGGGCATGGGGCTCTTCACAGCAGTCTCACCGGCGGCCACAGCAGTGGGAGCGGCAGCAGGAGCGGCGGGGGCGGCAGGAGCGGGCGCAGGGGCAGCGGCAGGAGCGGGCGCAGCCACAGGAGCGGCAGCCACAGGGGCAGCAGCAGGAGCGGCGGGGGCAGCGCTGATGTTGGTGATCCGGAAGGAGTTGGGATTCATACCGGACTCTTCCGCCACAGCGGCCATCATGACAGCCACCAACTCACCCTCGTCTACCGCAGGAGCGGCAGGAGCGGCGGCGGGCGCAGGCTTCGGGGCGGCCTTAGGCGCGGCGGCAGAAGCGGCAGCGGCGGCCTTCCCCTCAATGGAACCTACGATCTTGGAGATGACGATGATCACCAGGGCCAGAATGGCCAGCATCATGAACACCACCACCATGCCGCAGACAGCTACCAGCAGGGCCTCGGAAACGGTCAATGGGGTAAACGGATCAAGAATCGCTTTCGCAGCACTAGGCATTGATCATTCCTCCTATTAACCCAGGGTAACCAGCAGATCGTCGGTGTTCACAGCGGTACCAACAACAGCGGAAACAGCCTTGACAGTGCCGTCCACAGGAGCGGAGACCTCAATCTCCATCTTCATGGCTTCCAGCACCACCAGCACGTCGCCGGCCTTGACAGCCTGACCCACGGAGCACTCCACTTTAAAGATGTTGCCGGGCATGGGGCTCTTCACAGCAGTCTCACCGGCGGCCACAGCAGCGGGAGCGGCAGCAGGAGCGGCGGGGGCGGCAGGAGCGGGCGCAGGGGCAGCGGCGGGCGCGGGCGCGGGGGCAGCCACAGGAGCGGCAGCCACAGGAGCGGGAGCGGCCACAGGGGCAGCATAGGCGGGGGCAGCGGCGCCGGTCTTCTCTACGGTGACGTTGTAGACCTTGCCGTTGACGGTCACATTGTAATTCATAACTTCTTTTTCCCCTTTACAAATTAGTTTCAGCCTTAACAAAAAGTCCGCGTTTGATCTGGTCCTTTTTCCGGCTCACGGCGCCTATTTGGCCCATTAAGGGCCAAATAGGTTGCCGAAATTGCAAGTATTATATCATTCCCATGCTGACGGTGTCAAGGTTTGCAGGCAAAAGCCCAGCATACCCAAACACTTTCTTTACAGCACATCGGCAAAGGCCTGAATCGCGGTGCTGGCCTGGCCGAAGTCCCGCATCTGCTGATCCACGCCCAGCTTGATGTGGGGGATGCCGGCCTCGTCCAGGGCTTTCTTCAGGTAGGGGTACTCCATCTCCTCGGGGTCGCAGAACTGCTGCATAAACAGCACCAGGCCCTGAGCGCCGGAGTCCTTGATCTTCTTGACCACGAAGTCGGCGCGGCGGTTCTGGCTGGAGTGCTCATCATACAGGAGGATATCGTAGTCCTGATCGGCAAACTGCTGAGCCAGGGCCATCATGGGATCGCCGGTCTCAGCGGCATCCACCCGGATGGGACGGCTCTCGTGGGCCACGTCGTCGGCCACAATGGCGATCTGGTTGTCGTCAAAGATTTGCAGCAGCTTAGGATTGTCGCAGATGATACCGGAGGTGACAACCTTCTTGCCCTTCCAGTTGCACACAGGCAGCTTCTTCAGCTCCTCATTCAGCTCCTCCAGCTTGGCGGTGTGTACATCCTTGAGCATGAACCAGGCAGAGCGCAGTACGGCGGAGCGGTTGACGGCGGAAATCACATCGGGGTGCTGGCCGGCCAGCTTCACAAACTCACGGCGGGCAGCGCGGCTGCGGTTATAGACCTTGATCGCATTGCGCAGCGCGTCATCGGTGATGGCGCTGCCGGAGATCTTCTCCAGCTCGGTCTTGATGTGCTGATACTGGTCCATGGTGAATTGCAGGCCGAAGGCGGGCTTGCGCTGCTGGGGATGGGCCAGGAAGATGCAGGGCAGCTTGCCCTCCATGGCCACGCGGAAGTTCTGACTCATGGGGCGCAGGGTGTCACAGATGGTGGGGGTAATCAGGCCGTCCAGGTCATCCAGCGTGCCGTCCAGCAGCATCTCCAGAGCCAGCTGGGCGATGGTGCAGTAGAAGGTGGCGCAGTACTCCTTGGCCATGGAGATGGTCTTGCTGTTGCTGCCCCAGATGCCCATGGGCACCATGCCGGCGGCATAGACCAGCTCCTCGGGGGCATAGTAGGGCAGAACGCCGATCACCTTCTTGCCCTGGGCCTTATACTCCTTGATCAGACGATAAGGGTGTGCGGAAGCCTCCGCAAAGTCCTTCAGCAATACTTCAATACTCATCTCTTAGCCCTCCTTAGCAGCCTTGTTGGCTTCCATGGCCTCAACCAGGCCCTGGACACGGGTATCGTACTGGGCCTCGTTAAAGTTACGGGGATCGGCCTGGTCGCCGTCAAAGCCGGCGCAGGGCACACCCAGATCATCAGTGAAGCGGCGCTGCATCTCGGCCATATAGCCGGACCAAGGCTTGCAGGAACGGTTGTAGTGGACCAGCACGCCGTCCACCTTGTTATCCCGGCAGATTCCCTCACGCCAGGAAACGCCCTGCTCGATACACACGGAGTTGGGGGCCTTGTAGTAGGCGCGGACCATCTCATCCATGTTGTTGTACACAAAGCCGAAGGCGGGGGCGTACACCACGGCGGTAACGTTGACGCCGTGCTCCTTCAGAGGCTTGAACAGGTTGGGCAGCTTGGGCCAGCAGGGGATGCCCTCAAACATGACACGGTACTTCTCGGGGAAGGGCGTGGTGCTCTTGCCCACCTTGACGGCCTCGGCCAGGTCCTTCTCCAGCTGCTCAAAGGCCTCAGCAGCGGCCACCTTGCCGCGGGCGGTCACCACGTCGGCCATGTGGTTGAACAGGTCAAAGCCGCTGTAAGGGGCGGGCTTATACTGCAGATAGTCACACACCCGCAGCCAGGCCTGAGCGGTGCGGTTGGCGTTGGCGCAGGCCTGCTCGAACTTCTTCTCGTCGAACTTCTTGCCGGTCAGCTCCTCCAACTGATGGATGGCCTGATCGAACTGAGCCCGGACATAGGCCACATTGGTGTCATGGACCTCTACGGTGTTGTTGTAGGGGATGTCGATCATGATCAGGGGGATGTTGCGCATACGGGCGATATTCTCATACCACTTGGTCATGCAGTTGCAGATGTTGTTGCAGCACAGCACAAAGTCGGGCTGGGGCATCTGCATCTGACGGTAGGGCTTGATGGCGGCCTTGCGCAGCTCCTTCTCCCGACCCTCAGGCAGAGCCTCAATCTCATAGATGTCATCCAGCACGGTGTAGGGCTGCATGGTCTTGGGGTCCTTCTTGGGCTTGCCGGTCTCGGGGTCGATGACCACCTTGCCGTTCTCGTCCTTCAGGGGCTTACCGCTCTCGGGGTTGATGACATATTCGCCGGTCTCAAAGTCCACCTTACGGCTGGCGCGCTTGCCGGCGGCGTAGGCCAGGCTGATCCGGGCGTAGCCGCAGATGTCGTTGTCAAAGCCCAGATCCTCGGCAGCCTTACACATAATCTCGCCGTCCCGGTTGGCGGCGATGCCGGCGGCCTGGTTCTCGGGGTACATGACATTCAGATCAAAGGCCTCAGCCAGTTCGCAGGGGAACTTGGAGCTGGACCAGCCCACCAGTTTGCCCTCAGCATGGGCCTTGCGGGCGTCAGCGTAGACGTCCTCCACGACTTTACGCAATGCCAGAACGCCAGGGCTTACTTCTTTAGCCATTGTAATTTCCTCCTTACCGGAAAATCAATTTTATGGTAGGCCGCTACCCCAGCGGCCTACACTGACTTACTTATCCTTTTTGAACGCGCCGATCCCGGCAATCACCAAACCGATTACCGCTACCAGGACAGCAGCCTCTCCCCTGCTCATCAGGTCACTCACACCGGGAAGCCATATCTCTGAGAGCAGCATGACCAGGGAAAACAGGATCAGGGCAATTCCAAACAGGATTTGCTTCATCCCTTCTGCTCCTTCAGATACTTCTGATAGGCGAACAGGGCGGCGCCCAGAGCGCCGTTATACTGGGTGAGGGGCGAGGTGTAGATGATGTGGCCCAACTCCTCCTCCAGCGCCTTGACCACGCCGGTGTTCTGAGCCACGCCGCCGGTCATGACCACCTTGTCCCGCACGCCCACCCGGTGGGCGAGGCCCGCCACACGGGAAGCCACCGAGTGGTGGATGCCGTTGATGATATCCCGCTTGTCCGTATCCATGGACAGCTGGCTGATGACCTCGCTTTCGGCAAAGACCGTGCAGGTGGAGCTGATGGAAACATTCTTGGTGGACTGGGCCCCCAGGGTGCCCAGGTCCTCCACCTTGACCTCCAGTACTCTGGCCATTACATCCAGGAACCGGCCGGTACCGGCGGCACACTTATCGTTCATGACAAAATTGGTCATCACGCCGTTCTCGATCTGGAGAACCTTGACATCCTGACCGCCGATATCGATGACCGTGTGCACGTCAGGAAACAGGAAACTGGCCCCCTTGGCATGGCAGCTCAGCTCGCTCATCTGCTGATCGGCCAGTTCCAGCATGGAATTGCGGCCGTAGCCGGTGGCCAGGATGAAGGACATGTCCTCCCGGGTCTTTCCCGACTCCTCCAGCACCTGGGCGATGGCCCGCTGAGGACCGCTGGTTCCGGCGCCCACCGCCACAAGAGATTTGGCCACGATCTCCTTACCGTCGGCGAGCATGACGCACTTGGAGGCAGTAGAACCGATGTCAATTCCTAAGGTGTAAATACTCATACTTTCATGTCTCTCCATCTATTGAAGGTTTCAGGGCGGGCCAGCCGCCCCGGATTGTGTCCCGTCTGGGGGGCCTGTCCTTACCGGAACAGGCCGCCGAAAAAGGACAGGAAAACGGGGTTGTAAATATCGTCGATAATAACGGCAAACGCGGGATAGAACACCCAGGCAACATGGTGATAGCCATAGACATCCATGACGGCCTTCTCATTGGCCACCGCGTTAGGCCCGGAGCCGCAGCCCCAGCCGCAGTTACCCGCGGCCATAACCGCCGCGCCGTAGTCCCGGCCGAACAGATTGTAGGAGATGAAGATGGCAAACACGGCCATCAAAACCGCCTGCGCCAGCAGGATGACGCCCATCTGGCCCACCACGGAAAGCAGCGCGGTAATGTCGATGGTCATCAGCACCAAAGCCAGATACAGCTCCAGGAACATATGCTCAATGGCGTCTACCTCAGGGGTATAGAACCGGATATTCGCAGCTTCCATCACGTTGCGGCCAATGGCACCGGCAAAGAGGCAGCCAATGAACTTGGGCATCTCAATCTGGGGAATGTTGTCCAGCAGGCAGTAAATGGGCATACCCAGGGCAGCCAGCAGGAGCAGCATAGCGAACATGGAGACCATGCGGCTGTTGTTCAGGGTGGGAGCGCTGCCGGTGGCCTCCGCCTCAGGCCGGTCGTTGGGGTCGGCCTTCAGGCCGTGCCGGGAGATCAGGAAGGCAGCCACCGGGCCGCCGATGAGGGAGCCCAGAATGTTGCCCATGGTGCCGGCAGTCACGCCCACAGCTCTGGCGCCTTCCACGCCCCAGGATTCAAAGGTGTCGCCAAAGGAGGCCGCGGTGCCCACGCCGCCGGACATAGCCGCGGAGGAGCACTGCAAAGAAAGCAGGGGGTGCATACCCACCAGGTTGCCCACCAATACGCCCACAATATCCTGCAGGGTAATGAGCAGGCAGGCGGCAATCGCCACCTTAACAGCCAGCTTCCCGCCGGCCTTCTTCAGCATCTTTGTGCTGAAGCCAAAGCCTACGCACAGGAAGAACAGATTCTGGCACAGGTCCTGGATGGTTGACACATCAAACTGGATGGCCAAAATACCGCTTCCCTTAATCAGGGCGATCACGATGGAGACCAGCAAGCCGGACACCACCGGAGCGGGGATGGCAAACTTCCGCAGAAGCTTGCTGTGACTGACCAGGGCATGGCCCAGGAAGATGACCAGCGCGGCAATGCCAAGGGAAGTCAGGTACTCCACCTTGAACGATGCGGCCGCGCCGTCGGCCGCGGGTGTGTAGGTGCCAAAATAGGATAAGATTTTTTCTACCATATGGGGTCTTCTCCTTTCCAAAATACATTACTATATAGCAAACATTCCCGTATTTTGTCAATAGGAGAAGTGCCGACCCTGAAACTTTTTATGCCACTATCCGCCCCACCCGCGGGACATGTTCCCCCGCCCTTTCCTTACGCATCAGGGGCTGGACCGCTTTCGTCGTTTTGCCGGTATTTTTTCTCCGGCGGAGGGTGCTCCTCCGCCGGAGCGATCGGCTCTTACTTCTTCCAGGTATCGTAGTCCTTGATGGTGCGGGGCAGCAGCATCTGGTGGAAGGGGCAGATGCTCTCGGGGTTCTGGTAGCAGGAGTCGGTGAAGGCCACGATGTAGTTGCGCATCATGGGCATGTCCACGATCTCATCCACCAGGCCGGCCTGGGCGCAGAACAGAGGCTTGGACTTCACATCGTAGTCGTCGATCAGGGCGTTCATCTTATCGATGGTGGGCTGGAGATCCTTGCCCGCCTTCTGATCCTTGGCCAGACGGCCGGTGTACATGGCGTTGGCGGCGGTCTTGCCGTTCATGACGTTGATCTCGGTGGCAGCGGTGCCCAGCGAGAAGGCGTTGTTGTCGTTGCCCTGCGGGCCGCCCAGGACATAGTGGGCGGCGGCAGTACCGCGGCGCAGCGTAATCTCCATCATGGGCAGCTTGCTGGTCTGGATAGAATAGATGAGGCTCTGGCCCAGGCCCAGCAGCTCGGCGACCTCGGCGTCGTCGCCCACGTCGATGCCGGTGGTGTCCTGAATCCAGATCATGGGCAGACGGTCACGGGCACACAGGGTGACGAACTCGTTCATCTTAATGAGGCCCTGGCGATAGAGCTTGCCGCCGGCGCCCATGGACTGGCCGTACTTGGCCATCTTGTACTCGGGGTAGTTGGGGAACACACCCTGCTGGTTGGCCACCACGCCCACCAGAAGGCCGTCCACCTTGGCAATGCCGGTGATCATCTCGGGGCCGTAGTCCTTCTTATACTCCATGAACTGGCTGCCGTCGAAGAGGCGGGCAATGACGGAGTACATATCGTAGGGGCGGTTCTTGTTGTTGAGCACCAGGTCGTACAGCTCCACGTCGGAGACGGCGGGAGACTGGGGGGTGTCCACGCGGAAGAACTCCAGGTCGTAGGTGGGCAGCATGTCCACATACTTCTTGATGCCCTCGATGACCCCCTCCTGCGTCTCATACACCTCGCGGAAGAAGCCGGTCTGGCCGTAGTGGATGGAGACAGATCCGGGAGGATCGGCCCGCAGGCCCTTGGTGGCCTCAATCTGGGCCAGAGCGGCCTCCATGTCCACATGGGGCTTGGGGTTCATGCCGCCCACGATGCCAGCGCCGCCCACGGCCATGTTGGCCTTCTGGTGGGCGATGAGAATGGTGGGGCTGATGGAGTGATAGCCGCCGCCGGCGGGGTTGGTGCCGTGGATGCCCACGATGACAGGGATGCCCATCTGGTTGAGCTCAGAGTTGCGGTAGAAGGGAGTGCCGCCGCCGCGACGGTTGGGGTACACCTTCTCCTGCTCGTCCAGCTCTACGCCGGCGCACTCCAGCAGGTAGATCAGGGGAATGCGCAGCCGCTTGGCGGTATCGCTGCCCCGGAGCAGGTTGTCAGCCTGGCCGGGCACCCAGGTGCCGGCATGCTTCTTGTTGTCAGAGGCGATGACCACGCACCACTTGCCGTTGACCCGGCCCAGGCCCTTGACAATGGAGGTAGAGCCGTTCTTGTTGTGCTCAGGATTGTAGAGGCTGTTCAGGGGGCACCAGGTGCCGGGGTCCACCAGCAGAGCGATCCGCTGCATGGCGGTGAGCTGGCCCTTGGCGTTCATATCCTCGTCCTTCTTGCCGGCGGACAGGGCGTCTACAATGTGGGCGTGGATGTCGTCCTCAATGGCACGCAGCTCAGCCACGTTCTCGGCGTTGGCGCGGACGGGCTTGCCCACCACGGGCATATTCTGGAAATAGCGGGGCATGGAATAGTTACCCAATGTCGGTTCCTCCTATATGTTGAATTTTGTATATCCCGAATTTAGTCCTTAGGGACCTTGATGAAGGCCTGGCCCGGGTCAATCTCCTCGCGGATGACCTTGATGATGTCGGGAGTGGGGCCCTCAAAGAGCTGGGCGCGGGAGACATCAATCTCAAAGCCGGTGTTCTCCTGAACCATCTCGGGGGTGGAGAACGGATAGTAATAAGCCAGATACATCCGCTTGGTCTGCTCGTCGAACTTCATAATGCCCAGGTCGGTCACCACCATCTGGGGACCGCGGTTGCCGGGCAGGCCAACCTTCTCACGGCCGCCGGGGCCGTCCATCCAGCCGCAGGAGGTGATGTAGTCGATCTTCTCCATGAAGCGGCGCTTCTGGTGCTGCATCATGATGATGGTGTTGCAGTAGGTGGCAATGCCGTTGGCGCCGCCGGAGCCGGTGAACCGGGTCTGGGGCTTGACATAGTCGCCCTTGCCGTAGATACAGGTGGAGTTCACGTTGCCGTAGGGATCGATCTGGGCGCCGCCGATGAAGGCGATGAGCCGGTCCTCGTTGTGCAGCCACTCGTTGGCCTCAAAGCCGATGAAGCGGATGTTGGGCCACTGCACGGCGCAGTGAGCCAT